>NZ_JBXAHS010000001.1:0-168187 GCF_058795355.1 Bacillus sp. GW823-FHT06A11
CGGTGCTTTTTAGGTAGTTCTAATACAACCTTCCACACATCATTCATTTCTTCTTGCTTAAAAAATTCTTGTTCTGCTGACAGGGATTGCTTATCGTCACTAAAAAATCCTATTAAAGATATCCTTTTAAAATAAGAGGATTTCAAATAGTTTATTGCCGTATTTCTTGTGATTTTTAATATCCACGTTTTAATAGATGACTCCTTTCGAAATGAATTCCAATTTTTAAACACCTTTATAAATACATCTTGCGTGATATCATCTGATAAGTGTGGATCTTTCGTAATAATAAATGAATAATTCCATACATCTTGCCAATAGTCTTTTATAACATAGTCCAGCTCATCATGATTACACTTTTCAATAAACGTCTGTTCCATTTCCACACCTCAAACTTATTTGAATAAACATAAAAACTGCCCTCACTTTTATTATGGTTTCAATATATAGACAAGATACAAGTTTCATTTGTTCCATTGTTTATCTTTTTTCAAGCAGAATAATACTACTAAAAAACAAGTAAAGCATACAATGATAAAATTCTACTCATGAAAATCTGTTTTTTGAATTTAACGTAACACTCCACTTGTCCATTTCAATTTGCTATCTCCTTCTATTTGCCATTAACAATGTCAACTTTTCTAGAATCACAGCAAAAAAGCATTCTTTCTAATCGAGAATGCTTTTTTGAAATTTAATTGTTCTATATTTTCCCCAATTTATATCTTTGAGTTAAGCAAACATGTAATAAATTTAGTCAAAAAATTCACCATATAATTAAGTATTATTTCTGAAATACATGTTTTACTTTTTCACCTGGAACGTTACTTCCTCCTCTTCCTTTTACATCTTCAATCATCATTGTAACAATCATGTCTGGCGCATTTGCATCGAAAGCTGCGAACCATCCCAGTTCTTTTCCGTCTGCTTCTTTCGACTCTTTCAGTTCTGCTGTACCAGTTTTACCAGCAAGCGTTACACCATCAACCTTTGCAATTCTCCCTGCACCATCAGGGTCATTAATGACTTTGATTAATGCACTCTTTAATATCTCTTGATTCTTTTTAGAAACCACATTTTCTTTCCAATTCCCTGCTACTTTTGCTTCTTTTAAAAGATGTGGCGACGGAATATTCCCTTCATTCACAATCGGTGTATATGTTAATGCTAAATGAAGTGGCGTCATTAATACTTGTCCTTGTCCATAGCCCGTGTCTGCTAGTTGAATATCGTTTTTTATCCCATCTTTTGCAATGATTGAAATAGGAAATTCGTATTCGATTGGTAATTTTTCATGAAATCCGTACTTTTTAAATTCCTTTACATACTGATCTTTTCCCATTTTCAAAGCTTGTTGAGCAAAATAAATATTATCAGAGTACTTCATTGCCTTATCAAAATCAATTGGACTTGCATCCTTTACACGCGTTACATAGTAATTTCCCCAAGACGAATCTTTTGTCCACTTCAATCCTTGAATTTTAAATTCTTCCTTCGGATTTATTGTGTTTGTTTCCAAACCAATTGCACCTGTGATCGTTTTAAATACGGAACCTGGTACAAATGCTTGTGTAAAGCGATTCGTCATTGGTAGTTTCGAGTCGTTACTCCATGCTTCTCGTTGGGCTTTCGATGCTCCTCTAACTATTATATTTGGATTATAAGCAGGGCTACTTACAAGTGCGATTGTTTCACCTGTTTTAGGATTGACCGCTGCACTAGACCCTGCTTCAGTTTTCATCTCATTAAAGATTTTTTCTTGAATTGCAGCATCAATTGTTAACGTAACATTTTCTCCTTCTTTTGCTTCTGTTTTTGCTACGTTTTTAATCTCTTTCCCATTCTCATCTTCTATAAATACGCGTCCACCCTTTTCACCACGCAATTTATTTTCTAACACTTTCTCTAAACCGGTCTTACCTACTAAATCATCTGCTTGATAACCTTGTTTTTGAAGTGATTTTAACTCCTCCGCATTCACCTTTCCTATGTATCCAGTTAAGTGTGCCGCTGCTTCACCTAATGGATACGTACGAATATTTACTGGGCGAGATGAAACTCCTTCTAATTCAATATAATCATTCTGTCTGGTTCCCTCTTTTAAAATACCAATTGGTACAAAGGAGTCTGGTTTTATCCATTTTGCTGTGAGCTTTTGTTCGACCTCTTCTATAGACATATCAAGTAATTGTGCCACTATTTCTTTCGTTTGCACTGCTGTTTCGCCTAGTTTCTCTGGAATAATTCCAACCTCAGTTGCTTTACCATTCGTTGCAAGCCCTTTTCCATTGCGATCATATATTTCTCCGCGTTTTCCTTGCTCTATTTGCATACGTACTTTGTAATCTTTTTTCATACCTGGGAAGATGAAGTCTGGTGTCCAATCTGTTTTCCAAGACTCTTTATCTTTCACAAGTTTTGCTTCATGGATGAATGAAACTGGTCCTACATCCGTATCCATCTTAACTTCAAAAAGAAAAAGCTCTTTATCTTTCGTATTCTCTCCTTTCATTTTAACTTTTAAATTCTTAGCTCCAATCCCCTCATATATTTTTTGATATTTTTCTGTAAATTCTTTTTTAGAAATCGATTTTTTGGCATGATCTGATAAATGATCATACATATTTGCAAACTTTTTATCATTCCATAAATTAATATATTCTTCAAATGCTTGTTTTGGCGGTTCGTTTTTATTACATCCTACCAACATAACTGCGAAACAAATGAAAAACAGCATCCATAATTTTTTCAATTCAATCTTCTCCCTTAGTTAAAAATGATGATTCCTTTCTTAATTTATTTAATAAAAAATGTTTTAACGCTTAATAGACAGTGAAAGTAAGGATATTGTTCCATATTTACAAAAAACTAAAAAAGAGTGATAAGAATTCCGTAAATTTGGAATCCTCATCACTCTCGTTTGATATTGTGCAAATCATGAATATGAAATAATAATTTCTAATTTTAAAAAATAATTTTAATTTTCCAACTAACGAGATAAAAATCATGTATTTGTTCTATTTTTAATAATTCATAAATTCGTTGAAATGTTCGCATCAAATTCATCTGATGTTTTGGTATCTATTTTTCTCCCATCAATTGTCATCTTTATTTTTTGTTTTTGGTTTGCTGTTACCACCCAAGCGTTCGGTAAATAACGATCTTCATGGGATAATGTAGACGGTGAATTTATAACCTTTCCTCCTAAATATAGCGTAGCAGAAGAACCTCCATCCATTGCCATTGCATTTATAGCGCCTTTTTCATATAGAATATCTTGACACTCTTTTAACGTAGCCCCTATACTATGCGTCTGTCTACCGTCAATAACTAGAAACATAATTGTACCATCTTCTTTTTGGGCCATAATACTTCTTGGAGCCGACCCCCAACCGCCGTCTCCTTCTGTAATCATTTTTTCTCCATTTACAATTAACTGTGGCATAAATCCAGCTGCGGAAACGACTTGTTTATCCAACAGTTGTTGGGTAGAATAATTTCCTGTTATCATTTGACCAAACTTTGTTAATCCCGTAATAATTGTAGGGGCATTTCTATCCATATTTGTATCAATAGCTTTCCCATTTTCTATCACAATTCCAGTAGCAACATTTCCTCCACCCCTTCCTGTTTCGTCAGCAAATCCACTTGCATTCACAGCAACAAGTGCATGATTACGTTTTGCCATTACGCTAATTTTTTCTCCCCTGTTAGCGCCCTGTGTTCCTTGATGGCTAACAAGTTTAACATTGAAGGGATTGCTAATAGTAACTAATTTTCCTTCAAAAAGAAAGCGACTATCTTTGTTACTTTTAATCGTTTCTACATCAATTTCTAATGGCTGATTTTTAAATTCTTCTAATCTTTTTCCTGCTATTTTTTTATAAATATGCTCATCACTATTTGACCATTTTGGATGATTAATTCTATCTTGCAATTTATCTAGTTCCTTTTGGGATAGGAATGTATACTTCGCATATTGTGGATGCTGAGAAGTTAGTATACTCCCAGCCATTGTTATGCGAAGCTCCCGGCCATAGCTAGTACCAAATAATATTCCTATGCCAATAAGCATGAAAATAGACAATAGAAGCAAAATTCGTTTGAAGATTTTTCTTAGATGTTTCATAGTTTTATCCTCCGGTATTAATTACATTCAATGAATCTTTTAAAATATTTTTTAATAAAGACAAAGGTGTTTGATTTCATCATGCCTGAATTCCCCGCTATATTTTAGCAATTAGGGCAAAATACTTATTCCGAATTTCATTTTTTCAGTGTATATTTATAAATTTAATAACATTTTTGCAACCATGAAATAAATTACTAATCCTGTTCCGTCAACAAATGTTGTAATAAATGGACCTGAAACAACTGCAGGATCTAGTTTTAATTTTCTTAGAATCAAAGGTAAAACAGCTGCTACAAGAGAGGCCCAAATAACAATAAATAATAAAGTAATTGCTACAACTTGTGCAACTTCTGTTCCAACTCCTAACATATAAGCACGAGTGAGCCCAGCTATCCCAAGTGCAAGTCCAAGAAGCATACCTATTGCAAATTCCTTTTTCATTACACGGAAAATGTCTTTAAATTTCACCTCTCCAATACCAATTGCACGAGTAATTGTTGCTACAACCTGTGTTCCTGTATTCCCTCCAGTACCTACTAATAATGGAACAAAGAAAGCAAGGGCAACTACAGTTTCAATTTCGTCTTCAAAATACTTTAATACTGTACCTGTATATGCCTCAGCAACAAAAAGAAGTAATAACCATGGTAGACGTTTGAAGAAAATACTCCAAACGCTAGCTTCAAAGTAAGATTGATTCAACGGTTCACTTCCGCCTAACTTTTGAATATCTTCTGTAGCTTCTGCTTCCATAACATTCATTACGTCATCAAATGTTATAATACCAATCATTTTATTATTTACTGTTATCACAGGTATGGCTGCTAAATTATAATTTAGTAGCTTTTTTACAACTTCTTGCTGGTCAACTTCAGCATGTACTGAAATTACCTCTGGCATCATGATAGTAGATAATATCTCTTCATCTGCTGCTAGTAATAACTCATGTATGGAAACGATTCCCTCAAGATAACCATGACTATCAAGAACATAACTATAAGATATTGATTCTACATTTTCAGAATGTTCCCTAATGTACTTCAATGTCATTTTTACTGACCAATTTCCTCTAACTGCAACAAAATCACTTGTGACAAGACTTCCTGCCGTTTCAGGTTTGAAATTCATCAATTTTTTTACGTTATGTTTTGTAATTTTGTCTAGATACGCCATTAATTTAGCTTGTTTTTCAGGATGAACCGCTAGAAGTAAATCTACTAATTCATCAATCGGTTGTAAATTTAGTAACTTTTTAGCTTTGTTTTCAGATAAGTGAATTAAGATATTATATTTTTCTTCTGCACTCATATATTGAAGAATTTTAGAGCTTTTTAATACGGGAATCGTATTTAGCAATATGATTTGATCTTCAATTGAAAATCTTTTTACTTCTTGCGCAACATCATACGACGGAAGACGTAAAACTTTCTCTGCATCCAAATTATTTTTGGTTACAAGTAATTCTTTTAATAATTTCTTCATGTTAACTCCTCCTCATATTGCTAAGGGAGACTCTAGAGTTTCATGAGTGGTTTTGTTTTATTTTATCTGTCTAAAATTTTTTATTAGAGCAATAATAGTTACATTGCAATCAATTCATTATTTAGAATTACCTCCTTTTTGAATATAAACAAGATAAAAATAAATAACATTAAACAGAAAAACCTTTACTCAAAAAGGAGTAAAGGTTTTATCACAATACAAATAAATGATTATTAAGACAGCTCTGCCGAAATCACAGAGGTGCCTTTCTACCAAATCGTATACCACTCCCTCGTTGAGTTTTAGCACTGTATAGCATAGGTTTTTATAACCAGCTACATTAAGAAGGGCCTTAATCCGACCGTTCCTGTTGACCCATTGGCGTCTCTCGACATTTTTGGGCAGCAGCGTTTCTCTATACAGGAGCCTCACCTAACAAAGTTTATTGAATTACTTCAAAATTTAAACCAGAATTTAATATTTGTCAACTGACTTTCAATTCCATTCATAAAAAAATCTTTTATAGAAAATGAAATTATATTTTATTATAAATTTAAAATTCCCCTTAAAAAACATAGAATTCAAATAGATTTAATTCGAAGAAACGTAATAAAACATATGAAACTTATTGTTTTTAATCAAATTCCAACTTTATAACAAAAGATGAATAATTAGTCATTCTGTATATCAAAAGAACATTCACAAAAAAATCTTCTTTTATGATTAAAATCTTCTTTACTGTTTATCAAATTTATATGGTTAAACTACTTAATCAAACGATACACTACAAGTCAAAAATATGTACTTATACAGAATGATTACAGACATTTTTTCATATCATTTCTCAAAGAACTATAAAGCAATAAAACAAATAAAATTAGCAATATGGTTGCTTGACAAGCAAAAAAAATATATTTATGCTTGCTACACGAAACAAACACATAAAATTTATATTGCTTAACCTGTTAGGTGAGGCTCCTATGCAAACACAGGCTATTGCCCAAAAATGTCGAAAGACGCCAATGGGTAGAACAGGAATTGTCGGATTAAGGCTCTTCTTAAGATAGCTAAGTAATGAATTTTCATTACTTTACGTTGTATAGTGCCAAAGCTCTACTAGAGGGAAAAAAGCCTTATTTACTCATGCCATTTTGAATCCCTCTAGTTACATACTAGGGGGATTTTTGCGTAAAAAACAGGGAATAAGCGATAGAATCTTCCTAAACAAAAGTCATATTTAGTAATTGACGAGAACAAGATTCTATTCATTAGCAAATGTAATATTATGTTTTGTTTTAAATCAGGAGGATATTAAAATGAAAAAAATATTAAAACTCGATTATCTATTGCTCCTTCCTCTATTCATAACATGTACTTTAGGTATTATCATGATGTATAGTGCAAGCTCCATTGTCGCTGTCCAACATTACGGTTATAACAGTAGACATTTTGTTGATTCTCAATTAACAAAGCTACTTTTAGGAACAATAGGATTAATAATTTGTGCTTTACTCCCATATGAAATATGGAAAAAACGAATAGTCTCAATCTGTATTATGGTTGGGGGGATTTTTTTATTAATTATGGTTTTATGGAAAGGAAAAGTGGTAAATAATGCTCAATCATGGATCTTTGGAATACAGCCAGCTGAATTTCTTAAATTAGGAACAATCCTTGTAACAGCCCGTTTTTTTGCATTGCGACAAGAACAAGCTAAAAATAACTGGAGTGGTATCGGAAAACTTTTATTTTTTTTAGCTACAATTTTTTTTCTTATCTTTAAACAACCAAATTTAGGATCTGCACTTTTAATATTAGGTATAGGTTTTAGCATATTTCTTTGTTCAGGAATAAATATAAATCTACTAATCAAAAGAACTACCATCGGTTCTATTTTATGGTTACCTATTTTATATTATTTGATTCAATATAGTTTATCAGAAGTTCAAAAGACACGTATTACTACGATTTTCAATCCCTTTCTTGATGCGCAAGGAAATGGATACCAGCTTGTAAACTCTTTTATTGCCATGGGCTCTGGAGGAATCACTGGTCGTGGATTTGGAAATAGCATACAAAAAACAGGTTATCTTCCAGAACCACACACTGATTTTATAATGGCAATAGTTTCTGAAGAACTAGGATTTATTGGTGTATTTATTCTATTGGTTGGAGTTTTGACTATAGTACTTCGCTCCTTAAAAATTGCACAATTATGTGTAGATCCATTCGGCAGTTTTATAGCAATTGGTATAGGATGTATGATTGGTATGCAATCAGTTGTAAATTTAGGTGGTATTACGGGACTATTTCCTCTTACAGGTACTCCATTTCCATTTGTAAGTTTTGGTGGAAGTTCTTTAATGGTGAATTTAATAGCAATAGGAATATTGCTTAATATCTCAATTTTCGATAAAATAAAACTTTCTCCTTTTTAAAATCTATTGTACTTTAGTCATTTTTGTTACATTTAGAGAGATTATGCAGGCTTTCATAATGATTTGATTAAACTGTAGATTTATTAATTTTAAACGAACATTTAAAATATTTTATAGCATAGAATAGACAGTATACAGTAGACACCACTAATATCTACTAGGTGAATAAAAAAGAAGGAGAAAATAAATGACTCTAAATATAAATAGAGTATTCCCACGTAATTGGTATGCTGTGAGTTATGTAAAAGATATAAAAAAGATCCCAGTAAAAAAAGAGTTGCTGGCAAAGATTTTGTATTATATCGGGATGAAAAAGGCGAAGTTCAGGCTCTATCACCTTACTGCCCTCATCGTGGCGCTGACTTATCACTGGGACAAGTAGTAAATGGTAAACTAGTCTGTCCCTACCATGGTTGGGAATTCGATAGTTGTGGTACTTGTGTAAGAATTCCATCCCAACCCAATAAACCTATCCCGAAATTTGCTCATACCTTCTCATACCCTGTAAGAGAAAAAATTGGGTTGATTTGGATATACCCTGATAGTGAGGAAACTCCACCTGAATGGCAAACTTTTCATGTAATGGAGAACACTCCCTTTAAACTCTCTTTCTTCCACGCCACTTGGAATGCACACCTTACTCGATCAATCGAATCTGTGCTGGATACTGCTCATCTTGCTTATATACATAAAAAAACGATTGGTAGAAAAACAAAAGCCGAATCAACCAATTATAAGCTGGAGGGAACACTGGATCAGTTTATATTCTCAAATGGTGATGCTTACCTTGAATACAAATTCCCACATCAGTGGATGCTTCACAGTGGCAAACAGGAGAATGAGTCATTTATTCCGTATATTACGTTTACACCAATTGATGAAGAAGAGACATTAATTATGGGATATACCGGAAGGACATTTTTAAAGTACTTCCCTTTACTAGACCAAATTTTAGCTAAATTTAGTTTAAGAGTACTAAAAGAGGATCAAATTATTGTAGAAAGTCAACATCCTAGACCTATACCAGAAGCTTTAAAAATGGAGGCCCATGTTCATGCAGATATGGCTCAAATTCAGTTTAGAAAACGTTGGTTTCAGTTTTTACAAAATGGGTCTTGTTTTTCACTTGATTAAAGGCACGTAACGCAGTATTAAATATAGGTGTAGTGATGTTGATAGACGTGGATGCTACCCCATCGCCATCAAGCTAAAATTTTATAGTACCCCCTGAACCCAATTTTGTACTAACTCGTAACAAAAAATCCCTTCAAAAAAAGAAAGGCGCCTATGCACCTTTCTTTTGTAATTCATTCTCACTCTCTTAGCATTCAGAATCCCTTATGAATCACTTTAATGCATCATTGTACGGACCTAATGACTCTTTAGAAAAGTAATAATTTGTCTCCTTACTTTTCAGTAACATATTTCCTCTTATTATTAAAAATAAGTCGTTTGTACTTAATATTTTTACTATAACTCTAACTAGTGCTAACCAAAGGATCATAATAAGCCAAATATAATTTATTAATCACGTTTAAAGTACATAAGTCTGCACTGATTGAAAATGCAGAACCAGCATTAATATCGTTTAGCGTATTTCTAATCCGCTAACGACTTAAATCACCTTATTTCACTCTCTTCGGTAAAGTTGAGCCTGAATGTTCAATTACTGGATGAACATAAACATTAATGTCAGCATTACTAAAATAATTTTCACCTTGATCCCAATTCTTACTTATTTTCTTCCATTCTTTATAATTATTCCGCTTATATACTTCTCCTAATGCTAATACATCCACCTTATATTTTTTTGAACAAGCTTTATTGATTTTTGAATCCTTTGCTCCATCTCTTTTGAAATATCCTTCGTTAAGCGTTTTTCATCCATAACTTGTTTATAATGGCTAAAATGCAACTCCGCCAAAGTACCCTCGAGAAACAAATAGACGGATGTTTCTTCTCATTTCATGATCACGAATATGTACATCTAGCGTATTCTGTAAAATATTGGGATTCGAGAGTAATTTTTCAGAAAAAATAATCACTTGTATATGCGGAAAAAATAATTCACGACTAATTTTTTTAGCAATAATTCGTATTTGTTCAAATACACTATCTGCTTTTGCACTCACATTAATATAATTATTCCCTGCCCCTTTTCCACCTTGCTGCGCTAACTTACTGGGAAGTACCATCTGATACGTCCCTTTCATAATTGGATTTGATTTCTTTTCCTTAACAATATCGTAAGACGCGCCTACTACAAATCCTCTTTCTTCTATCTCCATTAACTCAGAGCAACCACTGTATTTTTCTGTTTAACTGTTGGGATTCAGCTCATAATGAAACATATTTTTACATAAAAGACTTTCGTATATAAATTTTTCAAATGATTTATTAGCGAATTGTTGACCAATATCACTTTTTTGAGTGAGTAATTTTTTAGATTGATGATGTAATGAATTTTGTTCGTTTCTTTTATGTAAAATATTCTAGTTTTGCATTAGGAAAGAACTGTTTCATATAGGAATAGAGATAATTTTTTATATCCTCTTCTTCTTCTTTTTGATAAATGTATTTTCCGATTCCATATTTCCCCCATTTATACCTTCTTTTCTCTTCATCTAATTCTAATTTTGTCATCGGGTAGTTTTTTTCAATCACTCTCTTAGCTGGCTTTGTAAAACGATGTTGAATAAATTCAAATGTAATATCATCCCGTGCATCAAGAGGTAATTCAGCATTTAGGCGTTCAAACATATGATAGTATCCTTCCTTCCAGCCTTCATGTAGGTAAATAGGAGCTACAATGAAACCAAGAGGATATCCAGCTCTAGCTACTTTTCCTGCTGCCTCAATTCGCTTAGCTAAGGGAGAAGTTCCTGGTTCAAAGTTTTTAATCACATAATCAGCGTTTACACTAAAGCGAAATCTTGTTTTTCCATTATGTTTAGCATCAAGTAAATGATCTACATGGTGGAATTTCGTAACAAATCTCAATTTCCCATATTCAGATTCTCCAAAATGCTCAATGGCCCGTTTAAGGGTATGCGTTAAATAATCGATTCCTACAATATCTGAAGTACACGACGCTTCAAATCTTGTTACTTCAGGTGCACGCTCTTTCATGTATTTATCAGCAGCATCTAAAATTTCTTCAACATTTACATACGTTCGTATATAAGGCTTACTTCCCATCGTTGTTTGTAAATAACAATAATGACAATGTCCCATACATCCCGTTGCAAAAGGAATTGCATACTCTGCTGAAGGCTTGGAAGTATCGAATTTCAGTGTTTTTCTAACACCAACAACCAGCGTTGATTTTGCTACTCGATACTTTTGAAAATCGTTATCCCCTGGCAAATCTCTTACTTGATTATGAGAAGTAGTATGTCGAATTTCAACATCCATCTTTGAAAACTTCTCAAACAGCTCTTTCCCCAAAGGATAATCTAGTGCTTTCGGTTCAAAATATACGAGCTTAGGCATAAATGGCTTATTCATTCTAACATCCCCTCTGAAATATCACCATAATAGTAAGTGTAAGCTTGGTTTGCCTCATCTTCGGTAGCATATATAGCCATCTCATTTGTTAGTGGATAATACGTTTCGTAAAGAAATAGTGCTAATTCATTAGGTCTTTCAGGATTATTTACAACTGCTGCAGCTTGTATGTTAGCTACGTCTTGAGTATGAGGATTTCGGTAAAAAATATAAACAATGTCACCAGCATGATACGTATTACTTTCAGAAGAAAATTCCATTCCATCACCATCTCATTTCATAAAATTCAATGCTCACAGTTTTACTTTCTAATTTCCTTGTAGTGTAACTATTTAATTACATTGATAATGATTACGTCATACAAACATATTTGAAAAATGAATAATAAATGTACTCCCAAAAAGGCAAGCATATATCAATGCTTGCCTTTCGTTCTAACGACGATGTTCAACAAGATCGATTACACCTAAAACGACGTGTGCTAAACCAAAACCAAATACTGTATTTGCAATCATTTTATTAGTTCCACGAGTTTGTTTAAGAGCATAACCTGCTGCTGTCACTGCTGTACCTAAAGCTGTTGAATGTCCACAGTGATGCCTCCTTGTTTCGCAGTTAGTAAATTTGTTTTAATAACTCTAGGTAAAGTATTAAAACAAGTATTAGTATTTTTCTTTTTAATAAAATTATGTGAAATTTTTATGAATAATATTTTAAATTCATAACAGCTATAAAGATTGAAAAAATTATTAATTAACAAATAAGAAAATATCTTCAAAACGTATTTTCATATGAAAATTTTATACCTCTGACAAAAAAACTTTGCGGAAATTCTCTCCATAAAAAGTGCTCCTAAATTTATATAGGAGCACTTTTTTATGAAACACTATTCTTTATTTGCTTATGAACCACTTTATTATAATAACCATGCTTTACAACCTGCCTAAAATCATCTATCTCGATATCCATTCTTTCCGCAATATCTACAACAATTGTATTTTGTAAAACATTCACCACAAATCCCATTAATTGCAAATTAGGATTTTTACGATATGAAAATTGAACGTAATCCCCAAGTGTTACTTCTTTATTATGCTTCATTTGGCGCCCCCTAAATTATCGATAATTATACAATAGTTTTCCCCTTTTTCACTTCTACATACTGGGTCACCAGTTTATCATTTTAGCCAATTCATCTCCCACCTACTTATTTCGCGTTCCTTGAGGAAGGGGTCTTCTTGGTTAAAATGATAAAAGTTATGCATATAATAAAAAAAGACAAACTCTCCAATGTGAGGAGTTTGTCCAAAACCATGATTTCTTTAGTTTAACAATATAGAATTCAGTTCCGATAAGAATCTTTCTTTTTTCCATATCCCACGATTTTTGCATCGATACTAACAATAGTGGATTAGAATAATGACTTAATACTTGCTAGGACAGTAAGAATACCTATAATAATGACAAATACATTGCTCGATTTCCCTTTGTATTTAGCAAGTACTGATACTTTATGGATTGCATACATTGGTAGTATACATAAGATAGCAGCAACTAGCGGACCGCTAAGGGCATCAATGATTCCAAGAATACTTGGATTTGTATAAGCAACATACCAGCATGTTAATACGACAAAAGTAAGAATCATTGTCTTAACTGTTTTTTCTCCTATATCTTTCCCACGTTTTTTACTGGACTTGATAATCATGTCACGCATTACCTCATACGCTCCTATATAATGACCAAGGAAAGACTTTGTAATAGCCACAAATGCAATGATAGGAGCTGCAATAGTGATTACTGGCGAATTAAGCTCATTAGCAAGATATGATAGGATTGACAAGTTCTGTTCTTTTGCCACCTTAAGATCATTTGGAGTCAAACTTAAGGTACTGCTCCAAACAAAGAACATAACAACTACGAATGTCATAATATAACAAACTTTTTGTATTTGAGCACATTTAGCATCAGTAGCATCTATTCCATACGTAGCTCTCTGTTTCATAACAAATGACGAAATCATAGGCGAATGATTAAACGAGAATACTATGATTGGAAGTATCATCCATATCGTTCCTAAATATCCTGTTCCTGTTGAAGCAGTAGAAACACTTGAAAAACTAAGCATTGACGTATTCCACTGTGGAATCAAAGATATTGCGATAAAAAGGAGAGAAGCTATAAAAGGATACACTAGCATGCTCATGATCTTTACAGTTATATCTTGACCAAAATTTAGTATAGCGATAAGACCGAGTACTAAGACAAGCGATAAAATGGACCTTGGAGGCTCCGACATGTGCAATTGATGCACGATAAAGCTACTAGCGGTATTTGTAAGTGCGACCGAGTACATCAGCACGATCGTATAAATGGAGACAAAATACACAATATTAAAAATGATACTTGCCTTATTTCCAAAATACTCTCTTATTGTACCTGTAATCCCCTCATCGGCAGAGTTCGAAGCGTAAATCATTTTAGCAAGCGCCCTATGTGAATAATACATAACAGGATATGCAAGTATGGTAATTAACAGCAATGATAATAAACCACCTGAACCTGCATTAATCGGTAAAAAGAGTACTCCTGCTCCAATTGCTGTTCCAAAAAGGCTCAATGCCCAGGTAGTATCCTGTTTATGCCACTTTTTAGGGTCTAGATATTTCTCATTTTTTACTGCAGTGTTATCAGCTTGAAATTCTATGTTTTTTGCAGTATTCCCATCCATATAATAATTCCTCCTTGTGTCCTATTCTTAATTTTCTTTTTTAAGATATAGGAATATAGACCGTTCTTGAAAAATGAATAGCTTATATAGTGCGCCACAACGAATATCCCCCTTCTAGGTTAATAAAAATCAAAAAATTAGCGAAGCATCAACCTGAAGGGTTTATTACCACTTATAAAATATTTTAATTATATAGTAGTATATTTTATTGATAACTCCCCCAATATACAGACATCCTTAGGCGAACAATAGAGTAAAGATTGTTAAAAATTTCACAATACAATCGATAACTTATTGATTTAATTGTTTCTCCCCAAAGATTTTATTTTTAATGGCAATTCCTGTAGGTGTAGCTGCAATACCACCTAAACCTGTCTCTCTTAATTCGCGAGGCATCTGTCTTCCAACTCTATACATGGCTTCAATCACTTCGTCAGCATTGATGAGATTGTTTACGCCGGCTAATGCGATGTCCGCTGCTGCTAAAGCATTTGCTGTTCCAATGGCGTTTCTCTTTACACAAGGAATTTCTACCAAACCAGCGACCGGATCACAAACTAAACCGAGTAAATTTTGTAATGCAATCGAAAAAGCTTCAGAAGATTGCTGTGGCGTTCCACCCGCAGCTTCTACCGCAGCTGCAGCCGCCATCGCTGAGGCACTTCCTACTTCAGCTTGACATCCTCCGTACGCTCCTGAAATACAAGCGTTGTTTGCGACTATCGTTCCAAATAACGCTGAAGTGAATAGAAAATGAATCATATCTTCATGACTTAACTGCAACGTATCTTTAATACTAAATAGGACTCCCGGAGTCGTCCCACTCGCACCTGCTGTTGGAGTTGCACAAATAGCTCCTAATGCAGCATTTACTTCATTAACACCGATAGCACTTTGAATCCCTAACACCATCAAATCTCCAGAAAGAGTTTTCCTATTTTCTCGATAGTTTTTAATTTTTACAGCATCCCCTCCGGTCAAACCTGTTGGAGAAAATACACCGTCGCCCTCGATACTTTTATTTATTGCATGTTGCATAGTCGCTAAATTTCGTTCCATTTTACTCCATACTTCTTCATAAGAAATTTTAGTTTGTTTGATTTCCTGTTCGATTGCTAATTCATAAATTTGCTTTTGGCTTTTATTAGCTGCATCCACAATTTCTTTTATGGCCATATACATATTTTTCACTCCTAAATGTGACTAAAGAATAATAAGATTAGCTATATTGCTTAAATCTCCTAATTCCTTCTGAGCATTACCTGGCAATATCGAATCCAAAGCGAATGCATATAAATATTTTGTTTTATCTTCCAAACTATGAAAGTTGTTAATTTCCACATCATATTGTTTAAAGATCCTGCGTAAAACAAATTCAAAGTCAGCTCTTTCTGAAATCGCAATAACAACTGGCAATGGCCCCTGCAGATTTAAGCTAAATCCATCAATTTCAACATGTTTGACTTCAATCAACCCACCACCGACCGAAATCCCCATTACTCTAATACTTCGACTTTCATCCTCTGCATATACATCTGCCGTATTTGGATGACCAGCAGGACTATTACCCAATTTTTCAATAAAGGTAATGTCAATTCCCTTAGACTCTGCTATTTTAATAGCATCTGGCACTTTGCTGTCATCAGCAGCAAAGCCTAATATACCAGCAATAATTGCAAAATCAGTTCCGTGACCTTTATGGGTTTCAGCAAATGATTCATAATACTTTACCACAACTTTTTTGGGAAGACCTTGAAATAATTTATTAGCAACTGTTCCAATAGCCAAAGCACCTGCAGTATGTGAACTTGAAGGGCCTATCATTATGGGCCCAATCACATCAAAACAACTTTTGTATTTAACAATCTTTTTTTCTTTAATAGATGCTACATTTATGTTCATATAAGCACCCCCATAATTTATTATTTTTAGCTGTAGTTGAATCTAAGTTGTTAGAATGATCGATTCAAAACAAGTTTCATTTGATAACGCTTTCTTTATTGAGTTGAATAAACTTTCCTTCTAATCCGCTATCCACCGTATAGTAATCATATCAGTATGTCCAATTTTAAAAAATTACTGGCAAGTTCTTTAGAATTTTTAATCCAAAACAAGGTTTGATATTTTCTCTAGAGGTAATAAATTGTGTCTCGACGCCCTCATTATAACTTGTATATTTATAAGTTTAATCTTTTTTTATTTTTAGAAAGATTGAATAGACAGAATTTTGAATAGGTAATAAATCACACTTAGTATGTAGCAATTGTGTCCTTTGTTTGAAGCTGTATTAGTTAGTAAAAAAGCAAAAATAACACAGAGTTCCTTTCATAAACACATTGATTATATTGAAAAATCATTATAAAGATACTTATATTGTCTTTTGTTTGAACATCTTATTTTGGACGGGAAATCTGTTGCAATAAATAATTCATTCAGATGAAAAGGAATACATTAATGAAATTTAAAACCACTTCCGTATACTAATTACACATTTTGTATAAATATTAATTATCAGAAAAAACAAACTTCCCATTCGGATCTTAACATAAAGGATACATTCCAAATAACAATGGAGATTCTGCTTTATCAATTTCTTTATACGTTATATTTCCCTCTTTACCTGCAACAGCAACTTGTACTTTTTCATTTGTTTTCACATCTTCTGCACCTATTGCACCACCCGCCAATAATCCTTTACTTAACAGACTCTCGTGAACAAAAGTTAGAGAGTTATGGAACAAAATATAATGTGTATGTACATACATTTCTTTTAAAAGAAGTTTTGTAGTATGCAACTGAATTAAAAAAATATAGATTTTTATGACTCTTTTTAGGGGATATAGCAAAGTGGGATCTTTTATATGCACATTGCTATACCGAACTAGATTTCAGCATAGTATTTTTTTGCAACTCATTGATTTTTACCAAACACGTATAAAAACCAAAAATATGAAAATAAATGACTGGCTAAAATTTTACTTTCAATAAAATAAAAAAGAACCTGCAAATTTGCAGATTCTCCTGATAATGATTTATATGAGTAAGACTCGGAAATATAATACAATGATTCAAAAATAAGTTCAAGTAAATTCAAAGAACCCGCTGGAGTTCGAGTTCTTTCAGAAGTGATGATGTTTTCTAGGCTTAGCAAAGTGAGAAAATACAAGAATATAATACATTGAGATTTAGAGAATTTCAATACTTAAATTAGAGGTTATTTTAATATGATGTAACATCAGCATTTTGAAGGAATAGCAATGAATACCTTATACATTCCCAGTCTACATAACGCTTTATTATCAGTAGAAAGAAAAAGGAAAATCCCTACTTTCACAATAAATCCGTCTTGCTACTCTATTCATTTTTTGATACATTCCTATCCACCGTTTTAGGCTTCTCTTTTGTACTGTGTTAGCCGAAAAATTGTATAAATCATAATTCGTTTTTCTTCCACCTGTTTCACCCTTTCTACACCCTAGTTTTACAAAATAAGAAGTCATCAAAACTTATATTTATTACTTTCTGTTATCTCCTTTCTCTTGTTCTATGCATAGTCTATCTGAATTTTTATTAGCTACTAAAAAAAGAATTTACAGGACGATTAAAAAAAGCCAAGTGCATTGCACTCGGCTTTATGGTCGATTAAACAATTTTACTTCAGACGTATTAAACTGATGTAGATAGTCTTTAGTAGAAGTATAGCCTGAATTCATGAGTGTTTTCTTTTCTTCTTCTGTGATATCGAAATTAAACGACGGCGTAAAGAATGTATTGATAAATACAGTACGGGCAGCATCTTCTTTGGTTGTTTTTCCGCTCTCATGACCTTTGATCATCGTTTGAGACAAATTCCATGCAAAATGAATAAGAGAATGGCCAATATGATGTTCTGTTGAAGTTGCGATATGTTTTAACATGGCAATCTCGGCCTGAGATTCTAAACGGAAACCCAGTGTTTCTTTGTTGTAGACAATTTCATCTGCAGGATCAAAGAAAGATGCATTGTATTTCGTGTGTAAGCTTCTTAGTGTAGAATGATCCTCCGTATTGCTTACCAGTTTATTAACCTCGTCAATCGTATCTGTGGTCGTGAAGTGTTCTTCTTTATTCACAAAACTTTTCCGATCAAATAAACGAATTGGGTAGTTATCCAGTACACCTCCGTCTACATAATAATCTTTATCCCATTCCACAGATTTAAAAAAGAATGGGATGGACATCGAAATCCGCACAGCAACTACTAACGGGACATCAGGTGTCGTTTCGCGAGAAAACGTACGAAGCTGGTGTGTAGAAATGTTCGTTCCTTGGAAAAACACGTCTTTTCCTGTTTTGTCATATAACTGCTGAAAGGTTGTGTCCTTACTCCCTGTCCACTTTTCAACGATCTTTCCTACCCACTCAGTGAAGAAATCCCCTTTATAGATACCAAAACCATCAAAAAATAAACGAATATTATCTTGTACAATCGAAAAATCATCATCTTTAAACGCTTTAAAATTCATGTCTTTGTGGATTTTTACAAGATCTGCGAATGGAATGGAAAGACCTAAAAGTAATGCAGTAATCGCTCCTGCTGAAGTCCCCCCAAATCGTTGTATTTCTGGTAAAATCCCTTCTTCATTTAGTGCACGGATGGCACCTATATAAGCGCTTCCCTTTACTCCGCCACCTTCAAATACTAAGTTACGAAATGGATATGCCATTATATACCTCCAATAGAGAAATTTTCGATCTGTTATAGTATGGGAAGTATATTGAAATATATTCCAAATGGTATTAAGAAAGCTTCATGCCCTCCGATACGTATGGCGGAATTATCTTTATTCAATGGATGAATTGTTTGAAAGAGAAGGTATCTGCTTGGAATGGTAATTTAGTAGGATAGGAAACAGGAAACGGAGCGTATCTATGGATGCACTAACTAATAACCCTTTTTGAATCGTATATAACGTAACTTCTTTTCCGATGTATCCTCAAAGTAAAATCACGAGCAAAAAACCAAGAAACAATCTACATTTCATAAATCCCTCACCATCTATAACATACAATCCAGTGAAATAATTTGTTTCAGATACGTAGAAATATGATTTAACCAGCAATCAATAATCAGGTCTTCTTACCCTAAATATACCTGAATCTATTTGTTTCCATACCGGAAGAGTTAAATCATTTTGTTCCCATTCATGCAATTAAACAGATATGTATAATTGCATATCCATTAAATCGCTTTTAGTGCTATATTTTAATAGCGATGAATGCTATTATTTCATAAGTTGTCAACAAGCGTTATGTATGTATGAGAAAAAGGAAGGAGCCAAATAGGTCCCTTCCTTTTTCTACTAATTAAATAAATTACTCTCTGGTAAAAATTTAATTAGTGATGCTCCTTTACAAGCGTCTGATTATGCATTAAAAATGCTAGCTTTGCTTGCTGTCGGAAAAATTAAAGATGATAGCATTAAGTTATTAAGAGACAAAAATTCATCAACACGAAGACAGATTCGTCTTGGCTAGATAAATTTGGTGATAAATACAGGAAGTAACTCTTACGATTCAATGATTCCTTTTCCTGCCTTCTACCCTTGCCACTTCTGTTTCATGACTTGCAAATATAGATCTTCAAACTCGTTAAAATGGACGCGAAAAGCACCTAATGTATCGATATAAGCAGTAATCACATCTTCTTTATTAAAATGGATCCCTTCCTGTGCAATATCATAGCTATCATCAAGGCTGTATAAATCAAAATATTCCTCTTCCCAATATACGCCTCTGTTTACTAGTAAACGAGTGGAGCAAGTAAGCGCTTGTTTCACATTACATTTCTGAGCTACTAACTTTTCATTTAAGACAGAAAGAAGGATATTTACCGAGTATTTTTCATCAACTATGCGGCTATATGACAGTAAAGCCGATTCTATATATATCAGCTTTGCTTTAGACATTAAAGATATCTCCATAATTTCATATGGCGGGTGCTCATTTGCTTCAATCAACCTATCGCACCATGAAATTACCTCCTCTCTATCCCAAAGCCCGCAGCCTAGTCCTAATGCATACAAGTGGGCTAACGTTTGATAAGATTTCAATATGTTTCACCTTCTATTTAACTGTATAGTGTTATTGCATTCATTTTGGAAATAATCACGTTTAGTAATAAATACAATAAACTCCCCAAACGGACAGCTTATTTGCATTAAAAACGCTACACATGAACTTTTGCTTTTTTTCGACGAATAAGCCACCAAACTAAAGATAGCAGTACTAGAGGGAACGGAATTACCTGAATAAAGAAAAATACTTTCCAAAAATCGTGCATCGTACTACCAGGGGAATCTGTTGCCATCCCGCCAATAAAAAAAGACAATGGAATGACAAGTATATTTATACCTAAACTAATCATTAGAAATGATAGATTCTCCTTCCAGATTATTAGTAATGCAGCCACGATAAATAAAACCAATGCAGTACCCAGTATAAGAAACAGTGCTCCAAAAAAAAATACAAAGTATAAAATACCATTGATTAAAGGTTCCACAATAGCCCTCCTAAGGATTCATTCTATAGAAACACTCATGTTATTTAGAAAGTCAGGATGCTAAACCTCTTAGTTCTCTTTCAATTTCTTCATTGCTATAGTCTTCTTGTCTTCTACCATTTTATCAGCTAAGAATACTTTATCTACATGCTTATATTCTGGACTGCGTTAGGACATATGTTTCTATTGTACAACCCGCTAACACTTAGACCTGCTAATACGATACCTTTAAAGGCTCTGTTCATATTCATTTGCCCCTTTTATCTTTTCGTATTTTTTTCTCCATCCATAGACAGTCCATTATGAACGTTTTCATTATAAGTATTGTCTGCTGTTACTGTTTTACTTTCCTAACTATCTGTTTCGGCCCTGATTCTTACCGTTTCAGTATTACACTTCAATTCGCATTATCATTACATAAAAAGGACATACCTATTCATATATACCCCTTTATTATTTTATAAAGATTATACAAAAATTAACAATTAATCATTTACTCAACAATAGATAATATGGATAAAGAAAAAATACTAGAGAGTATCACAGTGTAGTAGTCTCCTAGTATCTGTTCATAGTATTTTAACGGCTATGCAAATGAGGAGGGATAAAAAAAGACCTCTTACGGAAAGATAAGAGGTCATCAAGAAGATAAAAATGTTGTATTTGAAACACGCGAGTTTCTAATTCACATCATAACACAATATATCCATATATTCAATATATACATTAAATAAAGGAATGTATGTTCAAAAAAACACACGGAATATTAATTTGGAACAGTATGTTTTCTTCTTTTATCCTACTTTTTCTACACTGCCGTAATTGTAACAATGGATGGTATCCTCTGTATACTGATGAGCAATTGTAGCAAGTTTTTCTAAATTCTCTTCCGTTACCTCATGAGTAAACAGAACAAAATTAATGTCGGATTCGGAGTCTGTTGAAATGGAACCATCGATCCGTTATGAAATGTTGAGCTTGCATCTCCTAGATTCCATGTAAATATTCGCTAATTCCAATCCCCTTTCGTGTCTATTTTATGTTTAATATAGTCTCGTACCGTACAAACGGGAAATGTTGTTAATTTGAAAAGAGAGCGGAATAAAATTTCTTTATCGCCTCTGTTCTTTCTTCTGTATGATAGAAAAAACGGAGAAAGATTGAATTTTAACTATCCTCATCACTTGTTAGAAAATTCTAATTTGATTAAATTGAAAGAAAATGATATATTGATTTTAGAATAATAATCCAATTAATGGATGACAACCTAATACCTGTAAGTGGACTATGACAATGTCAGATAAACGGGAGGAATTTAATATGAAAAAATTATGTTCATTTGCTTTAATCGGTGCCTTAACCTTTTCGGGTTTTATCGTTTTAGACAGTACGCTACCTGATAAAGCGCGCGCTGAAGTAAATACGATTAAGCAAGCTTCAGCTATTGTGGATGATTGGCCATGGCAGACGTATTTCTTATTGCATCACAATGTGGACTATCTACAAGAATTAGCCCCTGGTACGTTAAAACAAGGTGGTACGTTTGATACGACGGTGTATATAGGCGGAAAAGATGTAGGTGTTGTAAAGATTTATCGATTGAACGGAGAAGGTAAATTGCAACGCTACAAAACCATTTCTGCAGGTGAGGCTGGGCACCACTACTATTCTAGGTTCACAACACCAATTACAACGGTTTACACACCAGGTACATATGTGGCAGTACTAAAAGTAGACAATTCATATTATTATGGTGGTTCCTTCCAAATTACAAAGTAAAACATATAGGTATATTTGTCTGAAACGCACTGGGTTACGGTGCGTTTTTTATTAGCTTACAGAACGCATGATCACATGGGAAATCCAAGACTACGATAGAAACGAAATTAAACGTGATGAAATTTGTAACAGTTAATGTGGATGCCACAATCCATGTTGGTATTTTAAAAGGTATGATAGGATTTGTCATTGGTTAAGATACGGATACTGGTATGGCCGATAACGAATTAGATCCATTTACAATTGTTATGATTCGGGCTGTGTTTCTAACGCAATAAGATTTGCATAAGATTATTTTAGAAAATTAATATTTGATTTTTATAGTGACTCAATATACCGTATTTTAGAATCGAGTTACATATTTAAAAATCATCACCAAGAGAATCTGCAAACTTGCGGGTTCTTATTTAAAACATAATGCCAGAAAAGCTGAGGTGAATAAAGTGCAAAGTTTAAAATCTTTAAAACGTGACGTATACATTTTTCTTGCATTGTCTATTTATTTTTCCTCCATTTTTATTTCATTCTATATTATAGAGAATACATTCAACTTGCTAAGTTTTTTACCAGCACTTGGAACCCTGTATGTCTGGGTAACTAGTGTGATAGACATTAAAAATAAAAACTACAAAATAAAATAAAAAAGCATCTGAACTAGATGCTTTGCTCTTAATGTTATAGAATATTGACGCCCATGACCATACAGCTACCAAAAACAATACATACCAAACCTAAAAATATTAAAAAATCTGGCAGATCAAAATGTTCGAGTAACGCGCCTATTAATAATAAAAAGGGATATACTAGAATTTCAATCCAGGTTACGCCCCCTGCTTTCTTTATTTCTCGGTAAGATACAACGCTGACAAGTAAAACGCCTACTACAATCAACCCTATCCCTAACATCATCCATTCATCCTTTTGAAAATTTAGTATTTCACTTTCATATACTGCTCTTTTACGAGCACCAATAATTCCCTCAATTTCTTCTCTACAGGATGTTCTTGATTTTCAGATACTTCTCTCCCGTATGATGAAAATCTTTGTGAGCAAGCACTAGTTGTAACTTCCAATTTCGCGTATGAGAATGTATGCTCATTTTCTTTACCAATGTTTTCAGTAGTGCTTCCATTTGAACCAACGCGTATACAGCTTTCATCAAGTTTGGTGCGCTTACCTTCCTTGTTAACCGTGTAATACGTGTCATTGACTTCCCCATATTTCATATCGGCTGTAGATGTAACTGCGGTCCCGTCTGCAGAAAAAGTGACGACACGAAATCCATCTTCTTCTGGCAACAACTCAGCTCCTGGAACATTGTATATAACCAAAAGGTCTCCTTCGTATGCTTCAGGAATGAGATAGATTGTATCTGTAATGTCTTTTCCGAATCGGATACAACCGCTTAAAAGAATCATAATAAAGATCCCGCAATACATTATAACTTTTCTCATAGAGTCTCTCCCGTTATGTGTAAGAATGTATAGTATGTATTATATAATTCAATATATTTCCTTGGATAGAATAAGTTTCTAGTTTGAAGACGATTTTACTATTGTCATATAAAAGAGTTATGTCAGTGGATGATTAGCACAAAGAGAAATGGAGTGAATTGATGAGCAGACGTTTTGCATTAACATATGAAAATAAGATTTTGAGAAAGATAATAATTACCGTAAGTATTGTCATACTCGTTTTCATTGCAACAGGGTGTGATTCTGTCCAAAATGAGGTAAAGGATGTAACGGATATTCCGCTTAACAGCAAACTAGATTCCCTTATTTCAGAAAGTATCATTGCCTGGAATCAAGACAAATTAAATCATACAGAAAAACAATTTGAGACGCATGTAATCTATGGAACTGAGATGAAGGATGAAAAAATGTATGTCTACCTCCATTCCCTCATGCAAGGATATAACCGCGAAACACAGACAGTTCCTCAAGCAGGACATTTACTTCCAGTCCGTGTGACAGTCACAAAAAATGGGGATGATTACATCATTGAAGATTACCATGAACCAGGAGATGGTGCTGAAAATGAACCTACTTTGCGCAACATGTTCCCGAATAAGTATGCGGATCAAGCACTTGCTATATCAAATAAAATAATACAATCATTAGAATCTCGTATGCAAGAATCCGTTTCTAAGTGGCTGGAAGAAACAAATAATGAGAGACAAGAAAGATAACAAATATACTATTTATAATCGAATACAAAACAAAAAAGGAGAGAAATAATCTCTCCTTTTTCTACTTTATACCTAGCATTATTTGTTATATCCACCAAGTTGCTGTTCTGCCATAGCAACGAGACGTTTTGTGATTTCTCCACCTACAGAGCCGTTCGCTCTTGCAGTTGAATCCGCGCCTAATTGTACGCCGAATTCTTGTGCAATTTCATATTTCATTTGATCCAGTGCGCTTTCTGCACCTGCAACCACTAAAGAGTTGTTACGATTGTTTGCCATCATATATCACCTCCTGTACGTTTAATATGCTACGAAACAAAGAAAATATTATTGGTAAATAAAACTATTTATAGTTTGTTCTTTTATCCACTATTTTACTTTTCCGTAACGATTTCAGCAGAATAACAGTATGAGTTTCGTTTATTCGCATTAATATACAGAATGGAAAATATGTTTACGAAGAGTTATATTTTTTATAAACATTTATCGATGTAGTTGTATTGCAAGTTCTTCTAAAATATTGACAGATAATATGCCGTGTGTTAAATTCAAAATATTTAAATATTAAGGAGATGAGTGACAGATGTCAGTTAATAAGATAGAAGAATATTGGTATATGTACTCTAAAGAAAATGAGTTAAACATGAGTGTTCCAGATGCATGGATGTTTGGAGATGGTTCCAAAGAAATGGGAGATGAATTAGGAAGTTTAGTAGTTAAAGGAATCAAAACAGGAACATGCGCTGCACATTGTGTTTATGAGCTTGAAGGGGAAGAAATTCAAAAAGTTGGTCAGTACGATATTGTATTGGATGGAGACAATAATCCATTAGCAATTATAAAATATACAAAGATCGATTTACTAAAAATGAATGAAGTAACAAGTAATTTTGCAAGATCTGAGGGTGAAGGCGATTTAAGCTATGATTATTGGTATAGTGAGCACGTTAAATTTTTCACTTGGGAATTAAGTCGGTATGGACTTACTTTTACTCCAGACTTAATGCTCGTTTGTCAAACGTTTAAAGTAATGGATGTTTATAAAAATTAAACATGGATGAAAATCAAACATGTTTATTTTATATTATGTTTTTAAGCATTTCGTCATGTAAAAAAACAAAATCCCCTTCAGGAAAGCTGCTAAGCTAGCGTAAGGTGCTAAATTCCCTCAAAGTATCTCAAAAGCTGGATAATCATTTAATATTTCTGTACTCTCCAACTTACAACAAAACACATCGCAAAATATTTTTACGATGTGTTTTAAAAGGGAAATCATCATCAAGTTTTTCACCCATATTTTTATAAGGAGTTTTACCATTGAGGATAAACGCCTTCATTTCAAAACAGTTCTTTTCATTTGTATACGATATGTCTCACACATATAGTATACAAATTATTACACTTACTTTTCTTCACCGCTTGCTTGCATGGAATTAAAAGTCCAATTTAATTTCAACGCATCTCCTTGAAATACATTTTGTTCTTCACCGTTATCTACGAATGTAAACATTACATAAAATGTATCATCATCACCTGGAGCAAGTCCATTTCCTTCTCGATCTACAATACCGTTCTTTACAAGATTAGGAATATTTCCATTTTGCGTAGCTACCTTTAATTCAGATAATGTAGTAGACCAAATTGGAACCTCATTTTTATCCAAGTTCCACAAGAAATCAACACGGATATGATCACCAAAATCAGCATTTCCATTATCCCCTTTCGCATCGATTACACTGTAATCTGTCAGGAGTTTCACATCTCCTATTGCTAAGGTTCCTTTGTTTACTAATTGAAAACCACGTTCCATTTCATCACCTGGTTTCAGATTGTCGACATTAATAACAACTTCTGGATTCACACTCAAATCTAAAGTACCCGCTGCAAACGTGTTTTGTGATACTTCCTTATCACTAAAATATGCATATGTTCCCCCGCCAATTAAGGATAAGCCAAGCACTGCAGTTACAACACCCATACCAAGTTTTTTCTTCATACCCATTTCACAAGTCCCCCTATTGTTAAAGTTTAAACTACAAACCTTATTTCCATCCCACAAACAACAATAATAATTAAGCAACTTCCTTGTCCCATAATGAAAGCAAACTTACTTTAAACTAGTTACTTCATGTACCCAAACGACTATGACTCTTAAAATGACCGGTAATGTTACCGTAAATCATTTCCGGTCATTTGTTAACCAATCCATTTCATTTAATATCCATTGTCTGATGCCTTTATTTACTCTAGAAGTTTGTCCACTTATTTTTTTGGTTCTAAACCGATAGAGCGTAAAATTTTCTCTAACGTCACTGGCCCTACATTTTCTTTCGGTTTCTCGTTTCCTTTAGCATCTGGGCCCTTTTTCAAGAAGTTTTTCTCAATTAAACGAACATCCGTTTCACCTACAACACCATCTTGATTTATATCTCCATCTTTTACAGATACTTTTCCTTTTCCATACGATAAAGCTGCTATTCTAGCATCTTGAATATCTACCATTTTATCGCCGTTTACATCACCTGCAAGGTTATCATCCATGTCAGCTCTAAAGTTTTGTCCCACTAATTCTCCATCCTGCATTTTCCCTATTTTTGTTGTTAATTTACTATTTAAATGACCTGGCATTTCTACGAAAATATCATATTCTTTATCGCTTACTGGAACACTATGAATTTCAAATTGTCCGTTATCACCAATCGTTCCTGTATATTTCTTTCCATCCTTTCCAACTGCGTACACTTTTGCTCCTAGTTTTGTATAGTCTTTCTTACCTAAATACCCCTCTTCATTCAAGAAAGCTTCCGGGCCAATATATCCTGTAACCGTTGAATGTTTCGAAACAATAGCAAAAGATTTATCTTTAAACGCAGGAATCTCAATGCCTTCTGATGCACCAACTTTTGTATAAGAGAACTTATCTACTCCAAATGCAGTCAAATCATTAAAGTATTCATCGTTCGTCATCTCGAATGTAACATCTAAAAATGGTTTATCTCCATCTAATCCTTTAAATTCTTTTCCTTCCAATGATGCGCCAACTTTCACCTTGTTTTCCCAAGCTCCTGCTTCACTTATCTTCGGATCTTCTAATTTAAGGTTCAATCCATGTTGTTCTACATATTCCGTAAGTGCTGGATTTGGTTTCACATCTGTAAATTTAAATAGCTGCTTGTAATAAGGAATTTCAAATGTACCTGACATAAGCTGTTTTACATTATTAAGATTCAAAGTTAATGTAATTTTCTCTCCTAATTTGATTTTATCTTTGTCATAACTTGGAACAGCGTATTCTGTCCCTTCTTTTACAAAGACGTAATCTTTATATCCAGTTGCCATATTCCCTGCAGTTGCAAGATCATATCCAAATAATTTTAAATTTAACGGCTCATTTATTTCCTCTGGAAGTACTCCAAATTTAAAATCACCATTTGCTTGAATTGTATTCAACCATCCCGATGGGAAGGCTGAGTTTTGATAATATACAATTTGATTCGCTTTTTGATCATATTGCAAGCCTTTTGCCTTTAATGCATCTACTGTAGAATCATAAATATTACCATGCACCCATAATGCACGCTGGCCGTCTTCTTCTTTAAACATAGAATCATTGACTTCGTGTATACCAGGTTGTACATCCTTAAATTTCATTTCAGGTATTACATTATCAATGATAATGCTATCGCCTTTTGTATAAGATTTTCCTTCTTTATCATATCCAACGAAGTTCAATTCGTAATCTCCATCAGGCAACATAACAGGTTTATCCGCAATTGGATGAGCTGGATTTCCTGTGAATGGAAGTACATACCCTCCCATACCAGAAAACATCATATATTCAACATTCGGTGTTAGACTACTTGCATTAAGTGTACCAACGACTCCTAATGCCTTCCCTGTCGTTCGGTCCTTCACAATTGCATCAATGGTTTCGAGAGGACTATTTAATTTAAATGACAACGGCGAACTTGGTCTTTCCATAAATGGATGGAATTTAGAAGCATCTGTTGCCATTGCATCTCTCAGTAAATCTACAGACGCAATCCCTTTTTCTGTGAATTTAACTGCAAATGGTACTTGATATACTTCTTTTTCATTGTTTTTATTTGAAATATGAATATAGCCCTCATATCTACCAAATTCAGCGTTTTCTGGAATGGTAATTTCAGGGTTAATTTCCTCTGATGCACCAGGAGCTACTTTAATAGAATCTGGTACGTTTAGCTTCACACCATTCTTCGCTGCATCTTGCACACCTACACTTGTAGGTGAAAATTTCACCTCTAATTTAAACTCTTTCCCATCTGTTTTACTGCTGTTCTTAATTAAAACTTTTCGACTATCTTTAATAGGCCCATTTTCAATTTGATTTTTATACCCAAATGCAATAGAACCTGTTTTTTCTTCAATTTCTACTTCTTCATCACCTACAACGTTTGATGTTTTATCAACAACCTCGATAGATGTATCTGCATGAACTGCACGATATGCATCAATTCGTCCTGAGCCCACCTCAAATACAGAACGCTCTTCCTTTAAATCAACTGCGGTATTCATGAGTGCTTCTTTTACTTCAAATGGACTATAGTTTGGATGTTCTTGTAAAATAAGTGCCGCTACCCCTGCAGTATGAGGAGTTGCCATAGAGGTACCTGACATACGTCCATACGCTACCGGATAATTATCTCCATCTTTTGGATCATTAATATATTCAGGAACAGTTGAGAAAATAGACACACCTGGTGCTACAATATCTGGCTTAATATCATCTGTCTTAGTTGCAGGACCGCGGGAGCTAAAATCAGCTAAGTGATCTCCCTCTGTTTTTATATTACTTAGTTCTCCAAACGCTAACGACACATCTCCTTGTACAGCTTTTACTTGTAATTTCTCACCATCTACTTTTGTTAAGCGGAACGATGGAATAGACGAAGTACTTTCCCCAAGATAACTTGTAATTTCACCATCTACATTGTTATATACGATTACCGCTTTTGCGCCTGCTTCCTTAGCATGCTTAATTTTTTCATCAAATGTAATCTCACCGCGTTGGATAAGAGCTAATTTTCCTTTTACATCTTTTCCTGTAAAATCATTTGATTTTCCAAGCCCTGCATATACAACTGATACGGATTGACCTTTCAAATCTTCAATCTTATCAGTAAAGCTTTTTCCAAGTAGCATCATCTTATCCACATGTAAATCACCTGCATCGATAGAAAACGTTGGGATCGTCATTGCAGCATCACTGGCTCCAACTGTAATTGGAAGTGCCGCTGCACTAGGTGATCCAATGGTACCTTCTTCCGGACCACTGTTACCTGCTGCTACTACTGTAACAACACCAGCTAACATCGTATTGTTCACTGCGACAGAAGTAGGATATAAAGGATCATTAATAGACGCTCCTAGTGATAAATTGATAACATCCATATCGTCTTTCACCGCTTTATCAATCGCAGCAAGAATACCGCTTGTTTGTCCACTTCCATATGGACCTAATACGCGATATGAATATAAATCTACATCTGGAGCAACACCCTTCACTGCATAATCCACACTATTCTGTTTGTCTGCAGCAATTGTCCCAGCTACATGCGTACCATGGGATGTATAATATGCACTCCCCTCATAAATCTCAGGATATCCTCCAGAATTTTGCCAATCCTTATACGTTGTCTCCATTGGATCAGCATCATTATTAACAAAGTCCCATCCTTTTATGGAGTTCGGATCTATTTTACTTGGATCTTCACCTTGTTTTGCACGATATCCTTTATATGCATCTTTCAAATCCGGGTGGTTGTAATCAATACCTGTGTCCAGTACACCTACCTTAATTCCTTTCCCTGTTATTTTTTCATCATGCAGCTTGTCCACACCAATTTGCGGTACACTATCCGCCATTTTCGGTTCAACAGCAGTCTTAGTTGTTTCTTTCGGCAAATCAATTTTAACCTCATGATCTTCCCATACGCGCTTAACGATACCGGTACGAACTAAGTCTTCGATCATATTTGCTGGTAAAGAAATCGCTACACCATTAAAAGCATTCTTATATTCTCTTGTTATTTTTGCAGATTTTACATTTGTTCCTTTCTCTTTATTCTTTTGAAGCTGCTCAAGCTCTGCTTTAAATCCTTTATGTGATGCCTCTACCTTTTGTTCCGCATTTGAAAGAGCTACTTTTTTCCCTTTAGCCGCTTGTTTTAATACCTCTATTTTGCTAGGCGCTTGCTTAAATTCTATAATCACATTCACATTATTAGGACTTGTTGTATTGATACCTGGCGAAATAACAAAACCTGGTTTTGTATCTAACGTTTTTAAGGCATTACGTTGTTCCTTTGTAAGACCTTTTAAGATAGCATTTGCATCATCAATTCCAGTTAAAGTAGATGTATTTACCTCTTCCGCTAATACGTTATATGGAATTCCTTGAGACAATAACATTCCAGCTGTTAACGTTCCAATAAGAATCTTTCCAAATTTCCCTCGTTTCATATTACATCTCCCCATTATTAATATTATTTTTTGAAACAAATTGATTCTTAAATTCCCATGTAGCATTGGAAACTCTATTAATCTTAATCTTTTGTATCATGAAAGATTTCCAACACTACTACCATCCCCATACCTTACATAGCTAACCACTCACTTTACTCTTTCTATAAGAGCCCTCCGTCATTTATTTCCAACAAAAGATTTTCACAAAATGAATTATTAACAAGATTAAAATGTAATTCTATTTTTATTATTCCACATTTTGATTATTCTGAAAATTAAACAAAAGGAGTATCTTTTCTCTAAGGATTCTATGCCTACATAGTACAAAAGAACTACCTTGTCCTTTATTCTTTGTAATACAGAATAAAGCGACACGATAGTTCTTTGATAGATTTCTTATTTAATCTAGCGGAACTAATTGATTTCGGACTGCATAAATCACTGCTTGCGATCGACTTTTCACATTTAGCTTTTTAAAAATTTTATTGATGTGAATTTTAACTGTTTTATCACTAATATATAAAACTTCAGCAATTTCTTTATTACTAAGTCCTTTTACTAGTTCAAAGAGAATTTCCTTTTCACGTTCCGTCAGTTCATTTTCATTTGATTCTACTTTCATTTTTTGCTGATGATATGTAATTAATTTTTTAGTCATACGCGGATGAATGACTGAATCGCCTCGATATAACATTCGAATTGCTGCTACTACCTGATCTGATGATGAATCCTTCAATAAATAACCATCAGCACCGGCCTGGAGTGCATCCATTAAATACTCGTCATGTTCATACATTGTAAACACAAGTACACGGCAACTCGGATATTTTTTTTTCACTAACTCTGTAGCTTCAATCCCATTTTTCCCTGGAAGATTAATATCCATCAAAATACAATCTGGTCGGCATTCTTCTACTTTTCCCAATACTCCATCCCCAGAGCTAGCTTCTCCAACCACTTTTATATCAGATTCATCCTCTAGTATGCTCCGAATTGCATCCCGTAAAAAAGCATGATCATCTACTACTAATATTTTAATCATTTTACGCACCCCTTGTTTGTGAATCTGGAATTAACAGTGTAATTTCTGTCCCTTTTCCTACAGAACTATCAATCTGTAAAGTAGCCCCTAATTGGTCAGCTTGTTCATTCATATGTAATATACCATAATGTGGCTCATTCTTCGTTTTAACCATAGACTCAAATAGTGAAAAGCCAACTCCATTATCCTTAACTCTTAAAAGCACGTGCTCCCTTTGATAACTGATTAAAACATCAGCCTTTTTTGCTTGCGCATGTTTTACAATGTTTTGCAAACTCTCTTGTAATGTATCAAAAATAACCCTTTCTTTTGAAAAACTAAGCGCACGTGCATGACCCCTTTCATGATATGTAATATCTAGTTCATATTCTTGTTTTAAAGATTTTATTTTACTTGCTATCGCCTGCTTAAGGCCTAATTGTTGTGTCGGATATGGTTTTAAAGCATAAATAGAATAGCGAACTTCTCCTAGGCTTACTCTTAAATCTTTTATGCTTTTCTCTACTACTTGCTGCATATCTTTTGGTTTATCACAGTATTTTTTCTGCGCGGATTCTAGTTGGAATATCACCCCGGCTAATGTTTGCGCAATACCATCGTGAATTTCACGGGCGATTCTATTTCTTTCTTCTAAAATCATTCTTTTTTCCTGTTCAGAAATCAATATCCTTGTTTTAACAACGTTAGCTAATTGGTTAGAAAATGTAGCTAACGACTGTACATCCTCCGGAAAGAAACCTGCATTTCTACTTTTCCCTGCAACAAACATTCCGACTAATTCATCATTTACTATAAGAGGAAAATATACAAGTGAGCGTATAACACTATCAAATATTTCATCTTCAGGAGCCGTGCCAATTTTCCAATCATTAAATACAAGATTTTTAGAAAGTTCCTCAAACTCCCTGATCTTTTCTGAATCATCAGATATATCAGAGCGGACTTTCCCATCTTTTAATAGAATATTCCAGTTCCCATCATCTTTTGTCCATATTACATATGCTTGTATGCCAAAAAACCCTTTAAGTGCTTGTTTAATATGTTTCAAGTTTCCTCCGGTTAATCCTCGACTAATTTCAGTCGTAATAAGGAATAACTCATATAATCGTTCCTTCTCCATCCTTATCCGTACAGAAAAAGAACTAATAACGGAAGTTGCTACAAGTGGAAAAAAGAAAAACAGTACTGTAATTTCGTTTACTTCCACACTATATGTACTAATTAGTACATGCATCAGTGCCGCATAAGAGAAACCAAAAGTTTCGCAAAGAAATACCGTAATAGTTTTTTTATACCATTGATAAATTGAATATGGCTGCGGAAGAAGTATCATTAACAAATCATAAAAGCGATTGTTGAAAAAACAAAAAAACACGCAAAATAATAACAAAGATATTAAATTCTCATACAGAACTGACATACCTATCTTATTAATTATTAAGGACATACATTTGTCTGAAAACCATTTGGCAAAGATCAAACTAAGTGCATGTTGAGTACTATTAAATAACATTCTTTGTATCGGTGAACGACGATGCAGGTGAATAATTAGCGTGACAAGTACAATAGCAACAATAGTTATATGGATTCCAAACTGCCAACTCATAGCGTAAATTATCGGAAAGGTAAGCGAACTAGTTCCTCTCCAAAATCTTACAGGAAAATACTCTGCAATCCCCATAAAAAGTAACAACAATATTAGTATTGTTAGATGAGAAGGGATTTTAATTTCAAGTAAAGATATAGTTATAGTAACCAAACCAAGAAAAGAAATAAAATAAAGATAAAAACTAGCAATCTTTTCTCTCATAAAGATAGAATTTACATCTTTCAAAACAACCCCTTCTTTCCTTATAAAAACTTCATCTTCTCTATTATCCAACAAAAAACCGGCACTGGCAAAATGGAAGGACATCCACTAGCCAATCACCGGCTGTGTACTACACCTAAAAAGGCAAGACACAATACTAGTATATATCAGTTTGTGAAGTTTACCCATTAGTCAAATGGTGTAATTGTACATACTTTTAGACTTAGGTCTACTAATACAAAAGATGTATACGCAATTTAAATTTTGATTCACTAAAAAAATTCTAAGAAAAATAGGAAGGCAATCGTAGTAAATACTTATCTATATTAATTTCATCTAAATCTTTAGGTTATGTATGTGTCAAATACTCCCCATCTAATATTTGCAAATAACCCATGAGATAATCTCCTTATATACTATATATGAAGTTTATCACTTAATATTTATTGAAGAAAAGGCGATGCATACAATATTCAAATCTAATTAACATATCATTTGATTATCGGTAGCGAGATTAAAGAGACTCCCTACTCTTAGAAAGGAACCTCCAATTCATATTATTACCCCATGCCCATCAACTTAAGAATTTTATAACACCCCAAAACAAAAAGTCATGACCTAACTTTCGGGGTCACCTCAAACGAGCCCATGACTTTTTATATGCTATCTCACAAATAATCCGGGAACACTTTACAGCCCTTTTCTTGCTCCATATCATGGCCAAAGAAAATAATCGGATTTTCTTTCTTAACAACATCTTTTAAACGTTTTATTGAAGATAAAGCTAAATCCGAATCAAACCCAGCAAACGGTACTTCATCTTCAAAGTTTTCTTTCGTATATGATGCATCAATAGTTAGCAACACTGGACCTGATTTTTCCGTCTCAATTAATAATGACTGATGACCTGGCGTATGTCCCGGTGTATATATTAATTGCACACCTGGCACTACTTCATAATCTCCTTCAATGATTTTATAGTTTAAATTCGGCAATATACATTCTTTCAAATATTCCTCTCTGTAGAGTGCTACCTCATATTCAGCACGCTGTACAATAATTGGTGTATTTGTAAAAACGCCATTTCCTCCTGCATGATCAAAATGCAAGTGAGAACTAATGATATAAAGAAGATCTTCTGGCTCATATCCGGCACGCTTTAAAATATTTGCGATCCTATCGTTCTCATTCATTTTAGGTAAAACTTGTCCTTCAACAAATGTACCTTTAAAAAGATTCTCATTATTAAGAGCACTTTCTGGCATACCTGTATCTACTAAAATAAGTCCCTCTTTTGTCTCCAAAAGATAACACCAAACAGGTAAGTTTAGTAGTTTACCCGGTGTAAGTGTACTATTAACTGAAGAATGATCCAACATACAACGACCTGCTGGGAGGAAATAAAGCTTCTTTACTGTCATTATGTATCCACCTTTACAAATAATTTAGGATAAAACAATACAATATAATATTTCGCTTATTAGAAATAAACTCCTTTTCACCTTTCATTATTTCAACCATTATTTTTTCAATTGTTCACAACTTTTCATTACAAATTCAGTGATACTGGAAAACCTATGCAGGAATTCAGTCCGCCTTTAGGCATAGGATAAAAGTGTCAACTTTCCGTAGAAAAGTTAACGTCAAGTAACTCCAAAATATATAATAAAGGTTGATTTTAGAGTTACTTTTCCACATTGGAATATCTTGTCTTATTCCCCTTTTTCGGTGGATGGGCAAAAACACCCTAATTCTAGAAATTCATCAGTTTCCATAAAACCAAACTTCTTATACACTGGTCTACCCATTTTTGAAGCCCCAAGCCATATTTGTGAGATACCTGAAATCTTAACTTCATCAACTAATTTAGTTAACAGCTTTGTTGCGATTCCTTGCCCACGATAATTTTCATTAGTATACATATTTGTGATATAAGCCTTTTTTCCAGTCTTATTGGTGTAACAAGGTGGAAATTCATAAAAAATTACTGCACCACAAGCTATAGTTTCTTCATTATCTTCCACTAGCCATTTAATTAAAGTACCTTCACTTAGTTTATTTTTAAAGAAAGCATATAGTTCTCTACCAATATCTATATTAGGTTCTATCCCCTCATCAACTAATTGCTTTTTCTTAACTCGACCAATTTATCAATATCATCGATATTTGCTTTGCGATATTTCAACTTTTCACAACTCCTTTATAAAATTACAACTGACCAGCCCCATAGCATAATTAATTCTCATCATTTTACCATTGGTTCTTATTAAACTAAACTGCCATTAAGTTATTTGGGGTATTTGCTCTTCTTTGCTTGATAGCCATATGTGTACTACCACGAATAGAACGATACCTTTTATATATTTTCTTTCGTAATATTAACCCCATATTCCCTATAAAAATCTAAAATTACAGATGCATTCATACCCAAATCTAATAAATTTTCCGGAAAGTAAATTTTAGAATCCAGAACCATAATATCAGATGTTTGTAAAATGTTCTCTGCTTGGACAGCTGCTCCTAAAGCAGTAAGATGTGTCTGTCCTAACGGATCTGATATGTTCACACATCGCCTACGCAATACACCATTAGCATCATAACCTTTAAGATGAATAACTATGTTATGTGCACTTCCACTTCCGGGTTTATAAAGAATATTTTTTCGTAAGTCATTAAATTTTTCTCCACTAATCAGTTTCCAAATTCCTGTATTCACCAGAGAAACCAGTCCATATGTAGATATTTTACTATCAAAAGCAATCCGAAAGTTAGCCGAAACAGCATGAATTGATTCTGGCAGGGTTACGTGATCAGGAGTATCCAAACGATAACATTTGGTTATATAACCGTTGGGAAAGCGGACTTTGATCGGATCAGTCATTGGATAAGCCTGTCGCATTCCCTCTCGAGCTTTGACTTCAAATGGAATCGTTAACCGGTCCATATATGCTGTTGAATTTGGTCCTGCTTTGTCTTGAAGAGAATATAGTGCGTTGATATCAACCGTAACCTCTTGAATATCTTTTGAATACATTTTAGCAAAAAGGGCTGCTGTCCCTCCCATCCACCCTGAAGCTAATACAACAGGGGATTGGACCTCAACATTTTTTAATCGATCAATAGAACTCTTAAAACGTTCAGTCCAACGAGTAATGTCAACCAATGGAATTTTTTTTTGAACTGCAGATAGAAGTAGTCTATCTTGCGGGTCATTAACCGCATTAACAACTAATGTGAAATTATCATCCAAATTTCTTAACGGATCATCTGTTGTGTTGTCTACAGTGACTATTTTTACTCTATCTGATTCAAAAGGTAACGCTTTCCCTAAAGTTCTTCCTCCTAATCTAATTTCCAAATCAGGATGTCGATCATGTAAAATTTGAGCAATTTGACTACCAACAACACCATACCCACCAACAATTAATACTGTTTTCTTATTCATCTGAAACCTCCATTTTAATTAGTGTGAAATCATAAGTTTAAATGATTAAAAACTTAAACCTTTTAACATAATGTCGCTAAAAAAAGGGACAAAGGGTGCCCCTAAACTATAAATGAGTACCTAATTCTTACATTCATCTTCAACTAAAGAAACAAGTTCTTTTAAAAGATTTATTGTTTCATTAAATTCAAGACAATAATACATTTCGGTGCCTTTTTTCTGAACTCGAAGTAACCCTGATTGTTTCAATATTTTCAAATGATGAGATACAGTAGGTCTTGACATGGGAATATGCTCCGCAATTTGCGTCACATTCAAGCTATCTTTATCAATTAAAAGCGATACAATTTGCTGACGAGTTGGATCTCCCAACCCTTGGAAACATGGTCTTAAATTTTCTAAAATATGCATTACTTTATCATTACAGTTCATTTCGCTAACATTACCTTCCGTTTAAGAATTTAATCATTTAAACGTATTATAAATTACATTGCTATCTAATGCAATAAAGAAGTAGCACCAACTTTAATTATAAATATTGAAAGTTTCATAAACAGCCATTTTCAATTTTCCAGATTTGTAAGAATGTCAGTTCTTTTTTCTGTAACAATTGTCAAATTCATTCTAGCTATAACCAGGACAAACCCACGAAATTTACTAAGCTTATATCGGATTGTATCAAGAACTTTCAACTCAAGTAATTCTGCTTCGCCTGTTTATCCTCCTACAGAAAAATGGCGAAAGTTCCACTGTTATGAGAAAAAGAAAGTCTTTAATATTTTAGATGTTGTCTATAATTGTACTCTGTGTCACAAGAAAACAGCATAGCAATAAATAAAATGCCTTAACTTCTCATAAATGACTGTTGTAGTGATATAAAATTTTCGTTATGGGGGTAATTTAAAATATTAACTTAATAGCTATGGGGTACCGCCACACATCCATCAACTTAAAAATTCAAAAATAGGGACTTTGATTTGTCTTGCAATCCCATCCAATGATACTTAGCCTTTTATGAAGGTCATGTTCCTCAGACCGTAGATTTGTCATTGTCTGTCTCAACAATTCGGGTCTGGATCCCTAGAGAATATATGTATGCTAGTTGTGCTCAAGAAAAAATATAGTTTGTCTTCCTACTTTATAAATCCCTTAACATTTCCTGTAACTTTCCTCCGTGTTTTTCAGCAATTCGAAGTCTTCCGCACTTTGAATATCCTCATCAATGTCCATAATTATGAGGAGTCTAAAAATTTGAAGAAAACAACAAAAATAGTGTAAAAAAGCTACATACTATTTTTGTTGTTTTCTTTTTTAATCAGTATAAATTTGTTAATTATTACAAGCGTTTAATTTATTACACTTTTTGCGTGCTTTAATTTCCGCCGGCTGGGCACCAAGCCAATAAGTTGGAAAAGCTGTCCCTTCAGTAACACCCCCATCACGATGCATGTAATAACGCTCATCATGGTTAGCTTTAAAGTTTCCTTCAAGTGCAAGTTCCACCCACTCTGCACCAAAACGAAAAATTTCTGCAGCTACTCCACCAAGCGGGTGAAATTCATTCTCATAGACGCGTATCTCCTTTGGTGCTTCTACAAACTCATAAAGACTTAATGCTTCTTCCAAACGGGTAAGTTCATCAAATTCTCCTATTCCCATGAAGACTGGACAAGTAATCTTTGGCGCCAATTTCCACAGGTTCATCTGGCTACTCAACTCGTTTTCAAAAGCAACTTCATCAGTGTAACCAGACATGTACATAAAATTGGCTTTGAAACTCGGCTGAGCTCTGTTAAAGATGGTATCAAATTCACCATATACACCTTCAAAAGTGGCTATAGCGTTTATACGATTATCACTCGCAGCAGCTCGCATCCCCCAATACCCACTCATACTGATACCAAAAAATCCAATCCGTTTTGGATCAACCTCAGGCCGTTTTAATAGAAAATCGATATAACAACTAACGGCGCGTTCGTAATTAGTCAAATCGACTTTTAGACCTTCAGATACAGATTCACCTTGACCCGGTCCTTCAATTGATAGAGCTATGATACCACGAGACGTATAATAACGTTGCGCAATCTGTATATAGTCTTCCTTAATCATATCCATACCTGGACCTAATATTACTGCTGGTGCATTCTGAACTTCACCTGAGGGCAAATGAAGTAATGCATATATCTGTTTGCCTTCAAATTCTAGTACTATACGTTGTACTGTTCCTCCTCCAAGTGATGAAATAGCTGCCACACATTCGTTACAACGTTCTCGAAATGCCAATTTTCGTGGATCATCATTAAAATATGAATATTGTGCACGTCCCCACATAACAGCAGCTCGCTGATATAGATCACGAGCAGTAACAGTGAATCCCTTTTGTTCATAATGTTTTGCACGTTCTTGAGCCTGAGAAGCAACCGTCGCCCATGCTTTTGGTATCATTGCTCCACTCTTTACTTGAGAAAAAACTTTATCAAAATCAGTGTGGTCATGTCCTAACTGTTCCATAGTTGCCTTTGCTTCAGGATGCAAAGCATCAAACCCACCAAGTGCAAGGGCTATATCTAAAGCCCATCCTTGAGATTGTGAACGTTGAGTCATAATAATCATCCTTCATTATTTTAATTAAGTACTTAACAATTAAGTACTTAATTAAAATAATGAAGTATAATATGTACTTTTGTCAAGACTACAAACCAAGTCGTCTTATTATTTTATTGATGATTTAAGGTGAGCATATATAATATTGCTTGGAAAATGAATAGCCAGTCTCTACTTAATTTGACTCTACTCTTTTTCATATGTTAATGTTAACACCATATAATTAAGTACTTAGTTAACGGGAAAATGGTGATGTTATGAAAAATTCTTCAAATAAGTTAACTGCGATAGACGAACTTAGTCAAGCTATATATAGTCTGACTGCAGCCGATGGACGTTTAAGAGGGCGAGCTACTCGTACATTAGGGGCAGTTTCAATGGTCCATGCTCGAACCCTTAAAGTATTAGCTGAAGAAGGCGAATTGTCAGTCAAAGAATTAGCTGATCGAGCAGAAACTACCGCCGCTGGTATTACTCAATTAATCAATGGATTACAACAGGCTGGTTACGTTGAGCGTGTTCGTTCAAATAACGACCGGAGAGTTGTCAATGTCCAACTTACGCCTAGTGGTTTAAACTGTCACTTAGAAAGAGAGAAAAAACTAAAACATATTCTTAATGCGAACCTTTCAGATTTTGATCCAGAGCAAATCGAGAAATCCTCTGAAATAATTAGGTGTCTAGTTCATGTCCTTGACCAACTATAATAGTATTCTAAAGCTTTCTTGAGTTTTTAGAACTAACACATCGCTATTATGCTAAAAGAACTAGTTACCCCAAAATAATAAAACCGCATCTCCAATTATTAGATAAATATCTAATCCATTGGAAATGCGGTTCACTTAGGTCATTGATGTTTCAGCTATTCTCTTTATTTGAAAATTACATCTACCATACTAATTTAATATTATATTCCTCTAGCCAACTATTAACTTGAAGTAAATAATCTATTATACCTCGTGCATCATTACCTGAAATTACTTCGTCTTTTCCTTCTGCAATAGCACGAACTCTTTCTACATTAATCAATGGCAAAATAGGTGATTCAGGATTGTTCAACACATGTAACATCCAATCACTAATACCTTGTAGATAAGAGGCATCCTTAGTGCTTGGATATGCACTTTTTTTGCGATAACGTACATCCTCTGGAAGTACATTTTCAAAAGCTCTACGTAAAATACCTTTTTCAATATTGTCTATGCTTTTCATTTCGAATGGGACATTCCATAGGTATTCTACAAGCCGGTAATCGCAAAATGGAACTCGTACTTCAAAGCCATTCATCATACTTGTGCGATCTTTTCGTTCTAGCATAAATGGCAAGAAACGTGTAATAAACATGTAAGACATTTGACGTTGCTTCATTTGCAGATCACTTTCACCTTCTAAAAAAGGAACCTCAGCAACCGCATCTTCAAATTTTTGTTTTTGATATTTTTCAGGGCTAATCTTCGCTTTAAAATCCTCTGATAGAATTTCTGTGCTATACCATAAATTAACACTCCAAGGGAATATCTCTGCATCTAGAAACTTCTCTTGATGGAACCATGGATATCCTGAGAATACTTCATCTGCGGATTCGCCTGAAAGTGCAACTGTTGCGTCTTTTTTCATTTCCTTAAATAGCAAATAAAGAGACGTTTCCAGTTCTCCAACTCCAGGTAGATCACGCGCTCGCATTGGAGTTAATAAATACTCTATTAAACTATCTGATCCTAACTCTATAGAATGATGCTTTGTTCCTACATATTCAGCCACACGTTTCACCCAAGGTTCATCACGATCAAAACGAAGGAAGTCTTGCTCAAAGTCTTTTTCATCATTGATGAAATTCAGGGAATATGTATGAAGGCGTTCCCCTTTATTCCCAAATTCATTTCCTGCTAAACCTGTTAAACCACTGGAATCTAAACCTCCGGAAAGCATAGATACCACTGGTTTATCAGCAATTAACTGCCGTTTAACCGTATCTTGTAAAATGGAGCGGATTGTCTCGACTGTTGTATCAATATCATCTACATGTTTTTTACTTTCAAGTTTCCAATACTGTGTCGTAGTCGAGCCATTAGAGGTAAACGTCATATAATGGCCAGCACGCACTTCATGTATATCCTTGAAAATAGCATGACCAGGAGTACGTGTTGGTCCAAGGCAGAATATTTCAGAAAGTCCTTCTTTATCTACCTCTGCATCTACAAATGGATGCGAAAGTAAAACTTTTAATTCTGAACCAAAAAGAACTGCACTTCCCCTTTGAGCAAAAAATAAAGGTTTCACACCTAGATGATCACGACCAAGCATCAATTTCCCAAATCTTTCATCCCAAATACCAAAAGCAAAAATCCCATTTAAGTGTTGAACACAATCTTCTTGCCATTCTAAGTAAGCGTGTAGTAATACCTCTGTATCCGACTTGGTCTGAAATTCATGACCTTTCTCCTCAAGTTCTTTACGTAATTCTTGATAGTTATAAATTTCTCCATTGAACGTAAGGCCAATCGTATTATTTCCATCTTTATACAGCATAGGTTGAAGGCCACCTTCAGGATCAATGACGATGAGACGTCGATGACCTAATGCCGCTCGTTTTGAAAACCAATGCCCCTCTGCGTCAGGTCCTCGGTGAATGATAGCATCTGTCATTTTTTTTAACGTTTCTTGTTCATTAGACAGGTCTTTAGACCAGTCTATCCACCCTGCAATTCCACACATAGTGTCTACCTTCTCTCAAATAGTATAGAAACCGACTAAAATCATCTTTTAGTCATGTTTATATAATAAAATGAATTGAATAAAAAATCAAATAATTCACTCAAGAAAGAAATCACCGTCCCCTTTCACTTGAATTCTCATCGTCCGATTAAAAAATTATTACCTTAAACTTTCATTTTCATCCTAAGTGATACAGTTGCATTCTATTATAGTTATATACTAGAAATAAGAATGGTGTATGTTATTCTATAAGAAGCAAATAGAGGACTTTCTATTAGGATTTACAAAATTAGAAATGAACTAATACAGAATGTAAAGACAGAAAACTTCGCTAAATATTTCAAGGATAGGGTGTAGACAATGATCAAATTAGAAAAAGAAAATAAAAAAATGAAAATCATTCAATCTGCCACAATACTGTTCTCTACGCGTGGTGTCCGTAACACAACGGTTGATGAAATTGCAAAGACAGCTAAAGTTGGTAAAGGTACTATTTATTATTACTATACAGATAAAACTGAAATATTATGCGACTGCTATATGCGTCATATTCAGCTTAAACGCTCACAATTATTTAATTTATATAAAGAAGAAAAAGATGTTTTACTTCGAATACAAAAAATTCTTCATTATATCAGCCTAGAATATCATCAAGATCCATTTGTTTCTACACTCTTTCAAGAATATAAAGAGTACCATTCACCTGAAATTACAACTTGTTTTAAACAATCTGAAGAAGAAGCAATTAACATGATAAGTAATTTACTTGAAAAAGGTTATCAGCAAGGAGCTTTGCATAAGGTCCCATTACCGCTTACAGCTTTTATGTTAGTACGAATGATTTTTAACTACGAACAGGATTATATAAAAGATGATAAAAGTGATACAGAATTTCTGCAGTTGCTAAAACATATGCTTCTTAAAAACTAGTTTTAACCACATACAAAAAATAAGTGCGGTGCAATTATATGAAGAAGAACGTGAATAATGGCGGTTTTTTATGAGTTCTTTTCACTCTAGACAAACATACGAAATATCCAACGCTTATGTAGAAATGAATGAAAAAATCATATAAATTTTTCTAAAATTAGAAAGCCTATACTTAAATCTACAATAAAATAGCCCAGTAAAAAGAGCGTGTTTCATCTATCTAAACACGCTCTTACAAATATTTAAACCCTATATGATTTGCTTATTCCATTCTGATTTTCTTTTAACTAATACATCTCTTTATATACGATTATCATGCCAGAAGTTTATTGGAAAATGATTATTCTCATCATAAGCTTCAAATTCATACCCTTTTTCTTTTAATCCTTTTATTATTGCTGGAACTGCTGCGACAGATTGTGGATGAATATCGTGCATTAAAACAATTTCCTTTGAAGACGTCGCACCTGCTAAGACATTTTGAACAATTTTTGCGGCCGCTACATCCACAGGTAATTTATTGTATTTCCAATCTAAAGAATCAATTGTCCAATCCCATACTTTCAAATCATTTCCGACCACTTCATTTCGAAGTGATTCATTTAAGCCGGGCATTGATCCATATGGTGGACGTGTTAATTTCGGTGTGTTTCCAATAACATTTCTAATTAAAGATTGATCTTCTTTCATTTCCTTAACATATTCCTGATTGGTGTACAGCTTTTTAAAATCATGTGTCATACTATGCATGCCCACATAATGGTTTTCTACATGCTCTCGTTTCACTAAATCTGGGAACCTTTTCACGTTATCGCCAATTAAAAAGAATGTTGCTTTCACATCATTTTTCTTTAATACATCTAATAGATTAGCTGTATATTTTCCTGGTCCATCATCAAAAGTTAAATATACAACTTTTCTTTCTTTACCATCAAAACGATTAGGTATCGATTTTTTCAATTCATTTTTAGGTAGACTGCTCACTTGTTGAACACTATTTGCCTCTTCCGCATTTACCAGCTTAGAATTTGTAATAGATTGAAACATGTAATACCCTATTGCTACTAATGTAATAGCCAACAATACACTTATAATTCTTTTTTTCTTAAGCTTAATTTTCATATTATAATCTTCTTTCTATCAAATCATTCCACTTTATGTCGTTTAGTTTTACTATCCTATTTGTTTATTAAGTTTTTTAACTTAACCAATCTCAATTTTGGACTAATCATTTTAATAATCTATATAGGTGAAAATTAGTGCCCTGCACTAGCGTTCATGGCATTTCCTATAATAGTTAGAACTACTGGAAATAATACTGGTCCTAAGGTAAGGACAATGTTTAAAAGTATAATAAAACTATATAGTAAGCTGTAATTTTTACTATTACGGTTTTCGAATACTAGGATGACTAATGTTATTATAGTAATTAAATGTAATAATAAAATTATCAACCAATAATACATCATTATAGTAAGATTCCACTTTCCTAATAGTTGGTATGTTACCCCTATTATTATCCCTAATATAGTAGCATTAAAGGAAATAAACAAAGTTCTTTTTAGTATTTTAGGAAATGTTTTGTGATCCACAGTTTTATTATATAAACCGATTAAAATGCCCAAAGATAGATATGCCAGTAATAACCCTACCCAATTCCAGATCCAATCTTGATCCCCCATTAAATTAAACAAAAGCGAAAGGATCCCTCCTACTGCAAGAATCGAGGAGATCATAATACTATTTAAAGCTGATTTCATACTATTTTCACTTCCTTAAAAATTTTACAATACAGCATTGAAGTCTACTCTTAAGTTGTCCTTTACTTATTAGAATCCTTTTCATTAAAAATCTTGTATGGAAATCCCATCATATAATACGGTCATCATACCTATTAGCATATACGGAAAATGGTAGGCCCAGCAAAAATTACATGTCCATGATCCCGTACAATAATTTTTAAACCGAACGAAACACCACCAAATCCTACTCCACACGGTAGATATACAAATAGAGGATGCGATTCATCAACTTTTATTTGTATATCAATTATTCAGACGAGTAGCAGCTACTGCATAACCTTAAAATAAATGCTTTGATTTTTCATCGTCAATCAAATAGCACATTTGATTCTTATTAACTTGTATTCTTCCTTCTTCTACTGCTTTACTATAGCCCGCTGTATATTCAAAAATAGTAGCCCCTTTGTTTCTAAGTAAATCTTTTTCCCACTTTTTCGCAGCTGCTGCCATATGTACATATGATGTTTTAAACTTAATCATAATTTATTATAATTAAGTATATATTAACAATATATTAAGTATAAGTAAATAAAATTAATAATTATTTAATTTTATTTACTTATTTAAAGGGGATTACATATATGAACGATATTAATGTTGGTCACAGAATTAGGGCATTTAGAAAAGGTGCCGGATTAACCAGTAAGCGTTTAGCAGAGTTAGCTGATATAACACCTTCCATGTTAAGTCAGATTGAAAAAGGAATCACAAATCCTTCATTACAAACACTAAAATTAATTTCTGTAGCATTAAATATTCCATTGTTTAATTTTTTCTTAGAGGATACCAATACAGAAGAATTAGTTGTACGAGCTAACCAAAGGAAAAAAATAATTTTTCCTGAAAGCGGCAATGTTTCGTATGAGCTATTATCTCCTAATTTAGATGGAGCACTAGAATTGGCTTTAATGAATCTGTTACCTCAAACTGCTTCATCTATGGAGCCTGTGGCACATAAAGGGGAAGAAATAGCATTTATTATGGAAGGACAAGTGAAACTATATCTAAATGATGCGGTTTTACTTCTCAATACAGGTGATAGTGTTAAAATCCCACCTTATGCAAAGCATAAGTGGGAAAACACTTCTTTAAACAAAGTCACTGTTATATTTGGAGTAACTCCACCATCTTTTTAATTTCAAATACTAGCGAAGAAAAGTTAGAGAAAATAATTCTCTAACTTTTCTTGTATACATAACTTTATTTTAAGAAAGTAAAAAACTTGTCTCTCAATTATATGAGATTAAAACTAGTGAAATAGATCTTTTTAATTACATACTTAATTTACTTTTTAATGTCCAGTATTTTTCTCCATTCGCTTCAAAAGAGAATTCTACCCATCCATTTGGATCTTCACGATAAATAAAGATGGTTGTTCCAGGAGTTACTGTACCAACTTTATTCTCCTCGACAGCTACATCTGGTCTACTTTTAATTTTTAAATTAAATGGATAAGGTACCTGATAGTAAGTAGCTGATGATACAACATTTGAGCTTGAATCGTCTGCATACATTTTATATGGAATTTCATTAGATAACGCGTCGACATCTAATGTTTCAGGATTCTTTGGTAATTTTTTTGCATATGTATAGTCTTCTACACGAAACGGTTTAATACGTTCCATAATGCCTGCAATTTTCTTAGCCCAGCCTTTATCTGATGCATATTTCACGTTCATGCCAGTTAATGTTGGCCCGTTATAATACATACCGCTTTCTTCCAAATATCTTTCTCGTACATAATTAGCATTATAAGCAATGCTATCGCCGTAGCTTGGTAAATATTTCGCATATTTAAACGGATCTCCATCATATGCACGTAGACCGAATAGATTATGTTTTTGATATGCGATTTCTGATTTTCCGTATCCAGATTCTAAAATCGCATGCGCTGCTAAATAATGAGCACTCACACCATATTGATTTTGCGCATTGATAAAATCTTGCCCATGGCCAACTAAAGGACTATCCGAATGATATTTCGCAATAAAACTATCAATCTCTTGAGCTGTAATTTTCGAAGCCACTGTTAAATTTAAATCTTCATATGAGGTAGCAGTAATAATCTCTTTTTCATCGTTTAAATTTTGTTGTAACATATCTGTTTTTGCAGTAAGTTGAGCAGCTTCAGCACGTGTTATAAATCTATTTGGTTGCCAACCGTTCTCGGTACCATTAGAGATTTTTAAATCTATTAAAATATTGGCGTATTTTTCTCCCCAATGCCCTTTTAAATCTACAAATCTAACCTGCTCGTTATGATTTGCTGTGCTTTGTAGTTTATATGCATTTACTAACATCGTAGCCATAGCAGCGCGAGTTACTTTTCCAGATGGATTGAAGATTCCATTACCTTCACCCTTAACAATACCAGCTCTTTCAGCAGCAGCAATATAAGGAGTAGCCCAGTGATTTTGTGAATCAGTAAAAGATGGTTTTGCATTAGGATCAATTTGTATCCCTAAAACTTTTGTCATAATTTTTGTAGCCGAAGCTCTGTCCAATGAGTCATTTGAACCAAAAGTTCCATCTGGATAACCATTCAATACCTGTTTATCAACTAAATAATTAACAGATTTATCGGCCCATACAGGAACATCAGGGAATGTATGAGTATCTGCTAAAATATTAGAAGAATAGGATAATATAGATCCTGCAAGGATACCTGTTGCAATTAATTTGTGCTTCATTAAAATAAACACCTCTACCATTGTATTTATCAAATTGGGATTTTCTATTTTTATATTTACATGTTTGTAATAATAATAAAATCGTATTATCACACATTCAATTTGATGTAACGAGTATAGTTACTTATATACACAAGTGTCAATGAGTGCCTTTTACAATAATGTATAATATTTACATTATTGTAAATTTACATGATCTTATAATTGACTTAGGTATAAATTTTGTAAAGGACTTTTTGATAGATTACTTATTAGCTTACCTGAAGAAATCTCTTTAGTTGTTAATTTGCCAACCTTCCTTGTTTACTATTAATTAATCAATTAAAAAAAGAATTTTTTTGTTTAAGAGCTACTTTAAAATCTTAAGTTGATGGATGTGTGAACGTACCGCTACTAAAATTCTTGCTTTTAAATCATTATTAATGTATTATATTTACGTAGAAATATAATGATTATAGTATATAAAAAGGAATCAAATCTATAAGTAAGATTTAAATCCTTTTCCAAGTCAAAAAGACTTTGCCAAAATCTAATATAATTTATGCTTGTCTTTTTAATATGTATCTAGTAAAAACATATTTTTTATCAATGGAATTCTGTTTTCAATATAAATTGAAACTTTTAAATAGATGTTTATTTAGTTTCAATAATAGAAATTAGTGTTCTAAACAAGGAATTATACAAAGTGATCTGAAAAACCTGAGAGATATTGTATGTAGTTTGCTCATCTCCAGGTACTACAATAAAAGAGCCTTACCTCTCTAGGCAAGACTCTACTAGTTTAGTTGTATAATATTTACATGATAACTAAGAAACAGAAAACATATAACACCAAATAACAGCCCCCTATTACTCCTCCTACAGCTAATACCTGTTTAACCCAACTCTTAAATTTTTGATTACTGTAAATCGCTTGCACTCTTTCCATATTTCCTCCTATTAAGGAGAACTCTTAAAGACTCTCACCTCGCTATAGTACCATTAAAAAATGAATAATAGAGATCCAATACATTTTCGTATGCAATATTGCATACGAAAATGTATTGTTATTATTATAAGCGGTTACTATGATGAGGTTATAAAGATTTATCACATCTTAATACGAAAAAGAGGAGAGAATAATATGGAAATCGCAATGGCAGTTTTAAAATTTATAGGTGGAGCAATCCCATTAATTCAAGAACTTCTAAAAGCATTTATGTAAATTTACTATTTAGCAATTATTTATAAAAATTATTATACAAATAATCTGTATATCAAAAATAAATTGGCTTACATATCATTTGCGTGATCAAGGTCCCTTTAACATGACTAAGGGGACTTTTTGAAATTTTCAAATAATTAACGTTACGTCACATCACCATCAAGTTAGCAAAATAAAATGAAACTTTAACTTGATGGTGATGGGAGTAACAGTTGTGATTTAGAGATAAGATCAGATTATACAAAGTTTTGCACGTCAGCGATACCGGAAATAAAGTTCGCCTTTAGTAGCAAGGATCCCCATTAAAGATAGCCAACTTGCCTATTTAAGAATAGGAGTGTCAATTTAAATGATGCGTTCCTAGGCACTACTCTTCTTCTAAAATAGCGTAATAATATTCATCCCACCATTCATTCCCATGTGGTATACACTTCCTGAAATAGCCTTCTCTTCTCATTCCAATCTTCTCCATTACTCGATATGATGGGGTATTTTGTGGCTGACATGTAGCTATAATCCTATGTAATTTCATTTCCTTAAAGCCATATTTCAAAGTAGCTTTTGCTGCTTCAGAAGCATATCCTTTATTGAAATATTTAGGATTGAACACCCAACCAATCTCATATGTATGCTCACCAAAATATTTATGAAAGACTATATGGCCAATCAGAATATCTTTATCAATTAATACTACAGGAAAGTTCTTAGCGTTTTCACCAATGTTTTCATTCACAAAGTTTCTTGTATTTTCTTCAGTAAAGACCCCTTCAGGTATGTATTTCATAACATTGATATCTGATGTATACTCATGAACAGCTTGCCAATCTTTGAACTCAAATTTTCGTATTAATAATCTTTCTGTTTTTATAAACATTTACTTTTCCCCCTCAAAAAATTGCAACTATATTTAAACTCCACTTTCAAGGTGAAAATACGGGCCAAACAAACTATCTTACAGCTTGAATTTAGAAACTTTAGGGGTAATGTTTTGACAAATATATTATATAACAAATATTAACATCCACGGGATTTGTTTTTGAAAATTATGCGAACTAAGAAAGAAAGTAGTTTTTTCTTAGATATTATTGTTAATAACTGATGGTATCATTATATTTCATTCTGCAACTTATTTAGAAAAGCTATGTACATTTTGAAGAAGTTCTTCAATAAGTTTTGTTTTTTCATTTACCTTTGTGGCATATGTGAAATCACCATAACAATATGGATACCTAAAATTATTTTTATTTTCACCACAAGTATACATGGCTGGATTTTGATCAACTTTCATCTTAGAAAATTTTTTGGCCGAATCCTTCGAGTGTTGTTTAACTTCTTGACTAGCAATAAAATCAATATACCCTGGCCCCATATTATAACTTTGAATAATTGTATCTATGCTAACATCTTTGTCCGTTCCATATTTGTACATTTTAGCAAAGTGCTTTACCCCTTGTTTAATGCTCAAGCTTGTCTCTTGAATTTCATTTGGCTTTAATCCAAGTGATTCGGATGACTGCATAGGGTCGTTTCCCTCACCTCTACTCTCTTGATACATAATTCCTAATAAAATTGGTGTTTTCTCTCCTAAATTATATTTTTCTAATTCTTTTTTTAGGGTAGACTCATATTGCAATACACGTTTTTCGGTGGCTTGCGCTTTATTTTGTTGAATATTGGTTTTATGATTAAAATATAGCATTCCAAGTATTGTTCCTAAGCCTAAAATACTAATAAGGAACGCTTTTATAATTTGATTTTTACTTGTATCCTTCATATATTCCTCCTCGTATAAGAAATTCAATTTTTCAAAGGTAATTGGTTATATACAAACTATGTAATGAACACCTATCTCCCGCCCTTTTTAGACTCATACATCAATACTTTAAGGTTTCAAGTTTAATATAAAAATTTAAAGATAAGGTAAAGATAAGATAAAGATAAAATAAAATAAAATAAAAGGTATTTTTAGCGTACTTTAAAAGATATTGCTACAAACGGATATATGGCACAACTTGTTGATATGAATGGATTTAGTGATAATTGAAAGGTTATTGTACAAGTTATTAATTATGGAGATATTATTCCAGAAGATTTAACCTATCTTTTCAATATGCTTTATATAAAAACTACAACATAACATATAATAAAAAACGGCGGACCCTCAACCTAGAAGAATCCACCATCACAAATAAATGATTATTTCACACCTAGTTTTTCTTTTGCTTTCTTCGGGAGCTCGTCTTCCTGCACTTCCTCCCAAGCTGTTACACCTTTTTATCTGAATAATATACACGTAGGAATGCTTCTTTACGAAGATTCTTTTGTGCAATAAATTCTAACTCTTTTTCTTTACCTTCCTTATCAAAACCCGATAATGTATATTCATACTCCTTTCGCGTCACTTTACCATCCATAGATTTTGAAACCCCTCCTTTTCCATCCATGGCAATTTAAACGTAATATTCACCTTTACCAATACAATTGATATCACACCCAACTAAAACACTTGCAAATACAACTTCCTTATTTTTTACGTACCTGTGTATTTTTATCTTTTTACTCACTTTTATTTTTCTTTCTTAACTAACTTATTTAAGATAATCTCATATAAATTAATTAACGAATTAATGCTATTTGCGACATAAAAAAAGAGAGGCGTCTGCCCCCTAATGATTAGGCCTACGCTACCTTCTTTCTTCACCTTCCCATAGAATTTGTTAACATTATCATCCTTCTCCTAACTAAGATCTTTTACTTTTACTAATTTCATATGAGAAATTCCCTTCAAATGTATACACCAAGAATGAGATTTGATAGAAGATACTTGTCTTCATTTTGACTTTTCCAAAATACGAATAATATACCATTCGTTAATAGTCTGATTCGACTTTCCTTATTGAAACTGGAATATTTAGTAAAATGAATTAAACACGCAAATAACTTGATATCGTATCTCATGATTTTTAAGAATGATTCTGTTTTTCATTGTAGTAGTAAAGTTGTTTATCTCATATTGAATTACCTTTCATCTTTCTTACAAGCTCGCAATATTTTTGAAAATACAGTTTATAAAGCCGAGAATTATTATTTTTTGAGAGATAGCATTGAGGAGTTTTTCATATGCACTGTACTATACGGTACTAGATTCCCGTACAGATTTCATTTACAATTCATTGTATTTTCTCTACCGTTCACCAAGTTAAAATGGAATAAATTACCTTTTCATTATAAGGGCCCCGATATAACAATGGAACGTGTGCAAGGCCTAACTTTTTACACCATGCAACTGTTGCATCCCACGATAAACATTCATTTTTCTCATTCCATATTGAAAAGACATAAAAATAGGACGTCAGTGCTATATAGTGAATACTATGACAAGCATACACATTTTCACCACATATCCGCCAGCCTTCTGGAATTCTATACCCCATATTAGTGATATGGCTATAAAAGTATAAAAACTATTAACAAAGCATCTTAATGTTTATGAAATGCTTTGTTAATAGTTTCTCTTCTCCCTAATCTCCTGCGAGACTATATTTTTTTATTGAAATTTTCCATATCTTATTTGATTTATTTATTCTGTAACACCAGATTGGGTTACTTTTACATCAGCTGTTACACGAAAACGTAAATGTTTATAGGATTCTTCCCATTCTTGACTGTTCCATTTTCTTACGTGAGTTCTACCAAGCTTTCTAAGTCCTATAGGATCTGTGTCTTTTTTAATAAATCTCTTTATCAATGTAGTTGCTTTTTTTTCTATTTCTTTTTCCATAATTTTTTCTAATTTTTTTATTTCTTTAGGATTATCTAGATTTTTTGTTTTTGTAAATTCTTGAATTTCAGCTTTAACTTGAATATGAGCATTTACGAATGGATGCTTACTATTCCCCTCCATCTTATATTTTGTTCTAGCTTTTATATTCTCTATCGTGGCATAAGTGTTTGAAGAACCAGGTAGTTTGAATTGGTATGTACCTTGTTTAAAATTATCTGTCAACAATTTAAATACAAATAAATCTTTAGGGTTCACTTTATCAACCATTTTACATCTTTTAAAAAGTGCTATTCCATTTAACTCCAACACATTCCCTTTTTTAGATATCATCGGTAAATAGGAATCTCTCGCATCATCATCAAGTTGATTTAAAAACATAAAAAAGTTTGTTTTTGGTTGCGTTCCATTGTTCATATTTTGCTCCAGTAAAGAGGATAGATAAGAAGCAATTTCTTTTTCTTTAGAATAGTTCCCCTTTAATAGTGATTCCCCTTTTACATTTGTAATTGCTAAATAAATTGCATTTCCTACACTAGGATTGCGGTTCAAAGTCTCTAAAATTTCCTGCATTCCCTTTTCAATTATTTTTTCATTAAAAATAATAACACGCAATTGCCCCAACTCTAGAGGTCCAGAAGATTTTTCGGATGCTCTTGCAAGAACTTCTCTACCAGTCTGGCCTGATGCTGAATAGATTTTTGTTTCACCTTCCCCGCCTCCTTTATAAGCTGAAATCGCAAAGGTTCCTTTTAGCTTACCTTCTGCTTCAGTATCATATGCCGCAACTTGAACTAAATCAATGTCATCCACAATTTTTGTTTTAGCACAACCTATTAAGAAGACACCCAATATAAGGAAAAGTATCCAGCGCTTCATATTTATCTCCTTAACTTTATTTTGGCCGTTTGAATTAGCCATAGTACAGGTAGGTATACATATATATATACAAAGCCAATTTGACCTGTCCAAGTATTTAATAAGTTAATTTTATTACGGTTATTCAAGAAAAATGACAAAATAAAGATGAATAGGATGATAACTGGCAAAACATATTTTTGCTTTATTCCCAGTGCCTCTTTTATACCACGACTTACTCCCCATAATGTAAAGGAAACATTCGGTAATATAAAAAAAGCCCAAACAGAAACAATAATGTATTCAAACCGCTCTATAAAGGGAAATTGTATAATTTTAATCATGCTTAAATATGCCCATATCGCGTTCGCAAGTTGCTTTTCACTAAAAAACGCAAGAGTTAAAATCATAAGGTATGTGTAGACAATAGTCGTTACTAAATTTGCATAGTGCGCATATTTTTGAGACGTTCTTGCCTTTTTAATAAATGGATAGTACAACAATAACATTTCAAATCCAAAAAAACTAAACATATTTCCTTTCATTCCTTTCATAATTTCTAGGAATGAATGCTGTGCAATTGGAAATAAATTCTGGAAATCTGCATACTGCAAAGGATAAAAAAATGTGAAGATTAGAATGCTTGGGATAACGATTCCAAAGAAGCCGATTCCGGCAACTACACGAAATCCTCCAGTCACAATGTAATAACATAGACCCAAAAACGCCCCCGCTATAACCCAAGATGAAATTGAAGGAAACATCCAAACATGTACTACTTCGATATAAGTATGTAGTGTTGTTGCACCTAACAATACAATATAGGATAAAAAAATGAAGTTGAGCAATCCACCAATCCATTTTCCAAGTACGTTTTGATTGATTGCAATGATGTCTCCATTGCCCTGATTTAAAATCTGATATATGATCCAAATCATAAGATTAACAGATATTCCAAAAAGTAGCGTGCTAATCCACGCATCATTTCCAACTAATTTTGCACTAATCCTTTCAAAACCAAGCATACCAACTCCCATCTGTATAGTAATAATTAAAAAAAATACCATATATGGAGAGACTTGATACTCAATTGGGATCTGTTTCATAATGCTCCTCCCTGTTAAATTCAATCATCAAAATCATTTCTTGATAGTATTTTATTTTTCTCTACCTCTTCTGGATTAAAGCGAAAACGCTGTTTAGACCTTGAAAAAATAGGACGTCGAAACATCGCTGAGATCGGCATACGTATAATACTGTCTTTCCAATCTGTAGGGCGTGTAGGATAAAAAGGAAACAAATAAGGACGTCTTAATGATTCTGTACGTAATAAACGTGCTAAAAGCAAAGAGCTTGTTAAAACAATTCCTAATAAGCCCAATAGGTGTGCAGATATTATAAAAGGAAAACGAATTACTCGAATTGTATTACCAATACGATATATTGGTGCTGTAAATGAACTAAGAGCTGAAAGTGCAACAATGATAATAAGTACGTTACTTGTAAGACTTGCTTCTACCGATGCTTGTCCAATCACAATACCACCTACTATACCGACAGTTAAACCCACTTTAGTTGGTAAACGTGCCCCCGCTTCTCTCAGTAATTCAATTGTTATTTCTAAAAAAAGTGCTTCAATTAATGGAGGAAAAGGTACTTTACTTCTCGATATGATTAACGTTTCAAGAAGTTCTTTTGGGATAAGCTCGTAATGATATGTTAAGATCGAGACATATAATGGCGTCGTTAAGACAGAAAATATAAAAGCAAAAAGCCTTAATAGACGAAAAAAAGAGGCTATAATCCAAGGCATGGTGTAATCTTCTGTCGTAGAAAAAAAATCAATTAATGTTGTTGGAAGAGTGATGGCATAAGGCGAGCCATCTACAAAAAGTGCAATTTTCCCTTCTGCTAATACAGCTGCCACACGGTCCGGACGTTCTGTATTCAAAAATTGAGGGAATATAGAATTCGGGTTGTCTGCAATTAACTGCATCAAATAAGTACTATCCAAAACATGGTCTGTTTTTATTTGACTTACCCTTTTTATAATTTCTTGTAGATTTTGATCATTTACAATTCCCTCAATAAATACAATCGCAACAGTTGTGTTAGAGAGAGATCCTACTTTCAATTCTTTCATTTGTAAATAAGGTGTTGGAAGCTTTCTACGTACTAAATTTAAATTTACATCTAAATCTTCGACAAATGCGATTTGCGGACCCACAATATTATATTCAATTTCAGCTTTTGTAATATCCCTTTTTTCTTTCTTTGACACATTTACTAACAAACAATTTAATTTATCTGTATCGAACTGAATAAGTATATAGCCATTTAAAATACTATCCTGAATATCTTCCATTTGATTTGTTATTTTTGAATTCTCAAAAGGTAAGACAGAGTGAATATCTTGTAACGAATCGAAGCTCTTCTCTTTTATATAAGTCAAAACCTCTTCATGAAATATATTTACATCGATTAATGTTCTAAAATATGAAATGACTATAGAGGAATTATTAGAAGCAATTTCCAACGTTATAAAATCTTTAGATTTTTTTAGTAATTGCATTAATTCCTGCAAAGATTTTATAGAGTGAACAGGTACTTTTTCATGTGGTTTCAATTGATAATACCCTTCCTTTCAAAAAGAACCTATATATAGTTTTTAGAAATTTCTATTTTAAAAATGAGGGATATTTATATGTCAATATGCTCATTAAAAATAATTCCTTTTTAACTAACTTAACCAAAATTAGTTAAAAAATGTATTACAAGTAAAAAATTGAAATGTCTCCAAGAAAAATTACAATATTAAAAACATCCTTTCTTTTGGTTCTAAAGAAAGGATGTTTTTATAACAGTTTTTTTCAAGTGTCTATTCTATAGGGTACATTTACCAGTATTCTTCTCTTTATTATTTCATTAAGTAACATTAGCATTACATTTTGTATGGTTTCTTAAAAAATTTCAGTAAAAAGAATATATTAATTTTGAAGTGTACAAATAGGGAGCGTGACTTCAACTATAGTCCCCTTATTCACTTCACTCTCAATAAATACCTTTCCCTGATGTGTTTCAATGATTTTATAACAGATCATTAACCCTAAGCCAATCCCCTCTTCTTTAATACTATAAAAAGGTTCTCCGAGGTATGGTATACGTTCTTTTGGAATCCCACACCCTTGATCGATAAAACGAATACTTACTTGATTATTATCAAGTATATTTAATTGAATGAGAATTTCTCCTCCCATCGGCATAGATTCAATTGCATTTTTTAATATATTAACAAATACTTGCTTTAATTGATTTCCTTCACATGAAATCAATGGAATACCAGGGTTAAGATCGATTCTAAATTTTATATTATGCATCATTGCTTGAGGTTGTAGTAGCATTAAAACTTGATCCATTAGCACACTAATGTTATTAGGTTGCATTTTTACCACCTGTGGTTTGGCTACCGCCATAAATTCAGTTGTAATGCTCTCTATACGCTCAATCTCTGATGATACTATATTAATATAACCCTGATTATTCTCACTTTCCGTTGATTTTAGTAATTGCATGAACCCTTTCATTGCAGTTAATGGATTATTAATCTCATGAGCCATTACAGTCGCTAATTGTCCTACAACAGCAAGTTTTTCAGATTTTCGTAATAATTCTTCTGTTTTTAGCCGTTCAGTGATATCACGAGAAATACTTAGGAAAACTTTTTTACCATTTAAGTTAAAAACACGAACACTAAACTCAGTTGTTATTACTTTTCCTGTTGGAAAAACATATTCATCTTGCAAAGTGAAGGAAGTTTGTCCTTTTTTAATTTTTTCTAATAACCTTACGATCATTTGAGAATCTTGTGGTACTATATTTGAAAATGATAATGAGAGCAACTCTTCTCTACTATATCCAAACCTTCTACACCCAACAGGGTTTACCTCAATAAATCGACTTGGAGCATTCTCTTCATTCAGCTCTACTACATATACCGCATCAGTTGCTTGTTCGATTAGTGCACGGTACTTCATTTCACTATCTCTTAATTGCTGGTGTAATCGATGTCGTTCTCTTTCTGCTTGTTTTCTTTCAGAGATGTCTCTACATATTGCTGATAAAGCTATCACATTTCCTCTTACATCTAGTATAGGGGAAACTGTCAGACTAACATCAAGAAGACTCCCATCACTCCTTTGTCTAACAGTTTCTAATCTAGTAACCACAGATTCTCCTGTTAGAATTTTCTGAATATTTCTAAGCGATTCTTCCATTAAAAAATCTGGTACACAAGGTAATCTCTTACCTATGATTTCTTGTGATGACCACCCAAATATCTTTTCATAAGCTTTATTCGCTTGTAAAATATGCCCTTCTCGATCAGAAATGGTAATAGCATCTAGATTGTGCTTTATAAATGATTCCAATAATTCTTTGGTAGCGCTTAATTCTGATTCTACCTTTTTCCTTTCGGTTATATCAACTGTAGAACCAACAACTTCAATAACTTGTCCATTTCGTTTAATCGGCCTAAGCGCAATAAGAATAATAGTTTTATCATTTGGCCAAGGTAATTCAAATATAATTTCTTTTCCTTCCCATGCCTGAAGATAGTACTTCATCAATTGTGGAACTAAATGTGGAGGAACAATAGAAGCATCAATAGTACGTAAGCTTTTTCCTACCACCTGTTCAGAATAAAACCCGTTTTGATAATAAAACTGTCCATCACATAAAGTGTGTATAAAGTGCTTACCCACTTTTTTAAATTTAAAAATTCCTCCTTGAAGCTCATGTACGGTATCTGCAAGTTCTTGCTTCGATTTTTTTAATTCTCGATTCATTTTAGATAAGTCCTGTGTTAAATGATACAATCTCTGGTAGGCTTCCATAAGAAATAGCCCAATTAAAAGTCCTAACGCTATATATAATAGGCCTCCTGTGTAAAGTAATGTAGTATTAAATAATACGCCAACTAACCACTTTATTCCAATAAAAACAGAAAAATATAACGATGCACTTTTAAAAGGATGTAGTTTTTTAAAATAAGTTTTAAAAGTAGAAAATAGAATCCCCATACCTAAATAAGCAATCACAGGAGGTTCCCAATACCCTCCAGTGTAAAAGATGCGCATTACAATTATGCTAATTAACGTAATCCAACCAGCAATACGACCAAAGTAAATAAAAGATAGAATAAGAGGAACAACTCGAAGATCGTAGGAAAATCCCATGTATGGAAAAGAAAAGAACATTAACGTAACTGCAATAATCCCTCCATAGAGCTTTTCGAAATATCGACTAGAATTAATTGTAAACACTTGAATAAATATTGCTGCGCTAACTAATAAAGAAAAAATAGAAAGGTTGATGAAATAATCTTTAATAATCATGTAATGTCCCTCCTTGCATTAAGTGTATTCGACAAAAAAGCTAAAAATCCTACAAATTGTATAAACAGTTCAAATGTATAAATTTTAAACTAGGATAAAATCTGGAAAAGTAAATAAGGAGCACAGCAGATGAGATATTTTAATGAAAAATAGTTCAAAAAAGATAATAGTAACCGTTGACTACTATTATCTTTTTTCTTTAAGTTATCGTAATACGTATGAAATTCTAAGGGACGTGGTATGTCATTTCATCAAACAATGATTATATGCTGAGTCATGAATATAGAAACTTCAACAGTAATTTTTGAAAAATAACATAAAAAACAAAACTATCTTTGAAAATGAAAAAAATCTATATAAATGTCAACTAATCTATGTACAAAAACGTTCACTTAATTTTGCATAAAGTCACTCCACTTAGGAAGCTAAGTAGTTCTTCAAGGTCGATAAGAACACCTGTAGATGCTTCAGGATAACTACATAATTGTATGAGTAATGTACTTGAAACCTTTCGGTAAAACCATACACATAATACAACTAACTCCTTGGTTCAATATTTACTTTTTCGCTGAACAAATTCTTTTTCTTGAGCAAAATATTCTAGGTTATAAGGAGATTTTTCAATTAACTTGGTGTCTAGTTTATTCTCCAGCTCCAATTACTTCGTTACTTTCAGATTCAGTTCATTATATTTTGTACTTTGTCTTTATACACAACATATTCTTTACCATCCACTACTGCTACTACCGCAAATTCATCATTTGGATTGAATGAAAGCCAATCAGCCCACATGTTAGTATTAGCCCCTCCACTCCACATATTATGAACAGTGTTTTTAGTTAAATTCATAACTTTATAAGACGCATTTGGCGCATTTGTTCCAGTCTTTATTTCAAAAGTGTATGCGTTATGAATTTTTTTATAAAAGTAAAAAACGTTTGATGGACGAAGCTGATTCAAAAAATCCTGTTCTTTTTTCTCTGCAATTTTTATCCCTTCTTGCAAAGTGACAACATCTGTTTTTAATGTTTTCCAACTGTTTTTCGCTGCATTCAAGCTGGGGGTTAAGAATTTATATTTATTTTGATCAGCTTTTTGATCAGCTTTATCAATATGTCCCAGTACACCCGAATATTGAGAATCTAAATCCTCCCATTGCGTAGACATATAAGTAAGAGCAGTGATAGCACTATCAAGCATACTATGCATATCACTAATATTATGAAATGCAACTCCAACTACACGATTCAATGTTATTTTATAATCTACAGTCTGACGTAATTTTGCTAATTCAGGTTCTAGCCAACCTAACTTACCTCTTGCATCACCTATCATTATGCCACCAGCAATCAAGGTTGGAATAAAGGGGATTTTCACCATGTCTAAGCCCTTAGATTCTATGTCTTTCTGATATTTTACTTGTCCTAAAAGGTCCTCTAGACGCTTTTGGTCAGCCTCTACATCAGCACCTTGGTTTTTTAAAATCGATTGCAATGTCTCTTTATGACTTCCAAATGTTCTAACATCTTCTCCAATAGCATTTTTTAATTGAATTAATTCTTCTTTTAATGCTTTTGCAGACTTTTGATTTTGTTGAATTCCTCCCTGTAAATCTGTGATCCCTTTTTTTAAAGTATCTCCATTTCCAGTATTGATCGCCTCTACTAATGTTTCATAATAATTTTCAAATTTTGTATCGTATTCTATAATGCCTGTCAATGTATCAAAAAGCTGTTTTTTTACTTGTGTATTCCATGTAACAGCATGTGCTCTTGCATTCTTTTGATCTTGTACAATTTTACTAGGTAAATCTGCATTTCCATTAATAGTTATTCCTTCAAAACTCACATCTGGATTATTAATTAGCAAATAAGAATATTCATTCATAGCTTTTGCAAATAAACCAGCATCTTGCAAAGCTTTTTTCATCTGTTCTTCATTTGCTGAAAGAGATATATTTTCATTGTTCGTTTGTTCAATTTCAATTGCAAAAGTTTCTAGTGGTATGACTGCATAAGTAGTTGTTATAGTTAAAAACGCTGATATAGCGAGTAGTTTATTAGGGATTTTTTTCATCATTTCGTATTCCTCCTATATAAGGCATGGTTTCAAGTTCTAATCTTATTAAAAAGCGATGTCTTTCAAAATGATTTCTACATCTTTTATCAATATCGTTTGAACTTTCTTTAGCAGCCTTCAAATCATTAAGTATTAAAGAAAATGTATATAATCTACTTCAAATTAACCGATTCTGTTACAAATTTAAAAAAAGCAATTAAACTACAAGGTTATTTTTTATTCGAATCATACTTATATATAATTGAAAGGCGAAGTCTTTAATGAGACTCCGCCTTTCTGTTATATAAGGATTTATTAATTATTACTTTTCTGTTTAACAGTGTAATCATAGACTTTCTATGTTTTAGTTCACTTTACAACAGAATTAATATTTCCCTATTTTTGTGGAGTAACAGTTTCCACTTTTAATTCCTTTATTCCTTCTTTTAATGTAACAGCATCTGTTCGTAATGTTTTCCAACTGTCTTTCGCTGCATTTAAATTAGGTTTTAAGAATTTAAATTTATTTTGATCGGCTTTTTGAGCTGCATTCTCAATATGCCCTAGAACGCCCGAATATTGAGAATCTAAATCATGCCACTGCGTGGACATATAAGTAAGAGCGTTAATAGCATCATCAAGGGCCTTGTGCATTTCATTAATATTACTGTAAGCAACTCCAACTACACGATTTAAGGTTACTTTATAATCCACGGTCTGACGTAATTCTGCTAATAAAGGCTCTAACTTACCTAAATTATCCCTTGCTACTCCCACTATAATACCGCCAATTATTGGTAGACCCAAAATAGCGCCCTTCATTACATTAAACCCATCAGATTCTAATTGTTTATAATAGTTTACTGATCCTAATACTTCTTCTAGACGCTTTTGATCGGCATCAACATCTGCACCTTGATTTTTTAAAATTGACTGCAAGAGCTCTTTATTACTTCCAAATGCTCTAACATCGTGTCCAATAGAGTCTCTTAATTTAGTTAATTCTTCTATTAGTTGTTGTGCATACTTTTGATTTTGTTGAATTTCACCTCGTAAATCTGTAATCCCTTCTTTTAAAGTTTCTCCATCCCCTGTATTAATCGCCTCTATCATTGTTTCATAATAATTATCAAATGTTGTATCGTATTCAACAATACCATTCAATGTATCTAAAAGCTGTTTTTTTACTTTCGTATCCCAAGTAACGGCATGTGCCCTTGCATTCTTTTGATCTTGTACGATTCTACCAGGTAAATCTACATATCCATTAATGGTAATTCCCTCAAAATTCACATCAGGATTCTTAATTAACATATAAGAATAGGCATTCATAGATTTTGCAAATAATCCAGCCTTTTGCAAGGTCTCTTTCATTCTCGCTTCATTTGCAGAAAGAGCCGTATCTCCATTGTTCGTTTGTTCAATTTCACTTGCAAAAGTTGTTACTGGTGAAACTACATTAGCAGTTGTAATAGTTAATAGCGTCGATACAGCGAGTAATTTGTAAGGGATTTTTTTTATCATTTCATTTTCCTCCAATTTAGGTTTTAAATTTCAGTTCTACTCCTGTTTAAAAGCAATATCTTTTGAAATGAATTCTGCATCTCTATGAATATCATTCCAACTTTCTTTAGCGGCTTTTAAATCATCTGGTATTAAAGAGAATTTGTGGTCTTGCATAGAATCGATATTATCCAGTAAATCTGTATAATTTGCGCCCATTGTATTCCATTGCTTTTGAATATTTGTTAGAGACAATATCGCTTGATCTACAGTCTGATATAAATATGCCAATGTTTCTTTCGCGTTAGTAAGTGAAAGAACTGCTTGATTAGCACGATCTGCTTTCATACTTAATTCTCCGATTTTGTTAGAAATTTCATTATAGGAGTCCATATGCTTAGATGCTGTGACACCAGCCGCAGTTCCTAGACCGATACCAGCTGCACCAAGAGCCGAGAGTCCACCAACAACAGCCGGTGTTGCTGTACCGCCAGTTACAACAATAACTACCGCTCCTCCAATAGCTGCAATAACTAAAATAGCTGCTCCCAATCCACCACCAATTGACCATGCTAATACATCATCAAAATGTTTTTTCTGAGTAGAACGAAGTTGCTCAATTTCAGCTTGAAGTTGTGGAATCGTTGCCTGTTGACCTGCTAATATTGCAGTTAATCCACCTTTCCCATCTGGACCACCAACATTATTTTTAAAATCTGTAGAATTTTGATATAGTTTTCCTTTGAAGTCTTGTAGCATCTTAATCACATCTGTAACTTCTTTTGAATTTGTATTGATTGTAGTAATTAAATCATTTATACCCTCTTTTAGACCTGCCTTATCTTTCTTTTGTACAGTTTCTACTAATGTGTCGTAATAATTTTGAAATTGTTCATCGTAATTTACAATATTACGAGCAGTTTTTTGAATCTGTGGCTTCGCTGTATCTAACCAGTAATTCGCATTGATTCGTGACAGCTCTTGATTAAGGTGAATATTTTTGAGCAACTCTCCCCCCTCTGACCCTAAATCGATATTAGATAAATTTACATTTGGTTGCTTAATCATTGTTTTTGCATATAAATCCATTACTAGAATATGAGACCCTGTTTCAGCCAATGCTTTCTTCAGTCCTTCGGGTCCTAATGCATAATTGCCTACTTTTTGTTCTTGAGCGGTCGTTTCTTGTGCAAATGCATGAATAGTGTTACCGGTAGTAGCAGTTATAACAGTTGCTAATGTAGCTAAAGTTAGTACTTTGAATGGAAATTTTTTCATGACTATTCTCCTTCTTTCGCTAAATGCTTATAATCTTTATGAATTCCCCAAAAACGCAATATTAAAATTTATATACTTGTTCTTCAAGGTAACTTATTACATTTTTTAATTGTCTTAATGTATCTTTTTGAGACTGCTCGTTAGTTGTATCAACATTAGTAGATAATTTTGTAATGCTATTTTTTATTAGATTTAAATCTTCTTTATAGCGCTTTAGTAGATCCAGTTCTACATCTACTTGATTTGCAAACGTATGCAAATCATTTTGTGTAAGAAGAAGCATTGATTTTTGTAAATCAGCTATTGATAGTTTCGTTGTTAAATCATATATTTTTTGATTTTGTTTCTCTAAATCATCTAAATATGCTCGCTGTTCTGCTGTTAATTTATTTACTTCAGCAAAAACACCAAATGTTTTCTTAATCTTTTCGGTATCAATGACCTTCATCAGGTCATACTCTTGTGTTTTTGCTGCGGCTGCGGCTGCTATTTCACCTTGTTTGCTTTTCTCAATTGCTTCACGAGCTGCTTTTTTTGCTGATTCAATCTCTAGAGCAGTTTTACCTTGTTCTGTCGCTTCTTGCGCCGCTTTTTTCTCCGCTTCTAGAATAGAGTTGTTAATTTCTTTTCCTTTGTTATACGCTGCCACCCCTGCTTGAGCAGCTGGTTCAATAATTTCTTTTGAAAGACTATAAACTTCTTTGAATATAGCAAATCCCTGTTCATTTAAAGCCCCTGGTATTAATGCAATTTGCTGTAAATCATTTTGAATTGCTTTTTTGGTATTTAATATTTCATTTTTTAACTGATCTATTTTTCCTGTTCCATCTGTACTTAGTATGCCTTGCGCAGTTGCCACATTAGTATCAAAATCTTTTAATTTTTTATCAAGCTGTAATTTAAGATCTGTTAATTCATTGATTTGTCGTTGCGCATTTTCTTGATTCGTCATAGCCATTTCTTGAAGTACTTCAAGTCTATCCGAAAACCCTTCTCTATCTTCTTTATTGTCTACAAACGATTTTAATGTCGGGTAATAACTATTAAATTTTGTTACAAATCCTTTACTTTTTGAATTTAATAGAATTAACTGTGGATAGAGTTCCGATGACCATTCCTTCATATCTTGTTTGATTAGGAATTGATTGGTATTTAAAGCTGGGACTTCCTCTAGCTGTACATTAGGACTCATTAAAGATTGATCAATATACGTTTGGATTAATTTAGATTGCGCACCTAATTTTCGTAATGATGAAGAAATATCCATGTTTTCTTGTTGAGTTTCTGCTTGAACGATTGGTGTTGCGAGAGTATTGATAGGAATAGTTGCTCCAGTTACAATGGATGTTATTAAAAATCCTGTCATTATTTTAGTTTTCATTCCGTACACTCCTTTACCATTGTTTTTATAACTTAATTCATATAACTTGTACGACCGCTCTCTTTGTAAACTGGAGAAGAAGGAGAAATCTTTCAGATACGTTAATATCGTTGTTTTTTACTTCTAATAGGATGTAAGGATTTTATTTATCTCTCATTTCGATACTCTATTTTTTAAAATATAAATAACAAAAATTTATTAACTATATTTGAATCAGGCACCCTATGAGTAGTAAATTATTAATTCTTTCCTAAAGTTGCGGTTTAACTTACAGAATCGTGAGGATCAATAAACCAATGCTTACAGTTAATCTTGTCATAACATTGTTTAATTTCAATTTGATAATATCCCTCTTAGTTTTGTCAGCAAACTCCTTACTAGACAACAAAAGGTGAAATTATACTGTACATTGCTTATACTTTTATTGCGGAATAACTTCACTTTTGTTATGCAGAAACTTAGAACACGTTTATTACCAATTTGATTCTTGACCTCTCATAAACAAAAAGACTATTCAGAAAAATATTCCCAACATAATGTTACTTATAACTTCACTATAATTCCTATTAGCGTAACCTTCTCCTTTCTGTCTGGTCATACCAGTTATGTTGTTCATTAAAACATTAAATTTTTAATGCGTAAATAGAAAAATTTTGTCGATTATGCTCGATAATTTACTGCTAAATAAAAATATGAACCGAAAAAAATTATATAAATATAGTTATTTGTAAATTTCATTTCTGTAATTGTAATGATTACAAATTAATGTGTATACGGTTAAAAATAACTATTTTAGCTCAACCAAGAAATTTTATTTTAGAAAAAATACTTATAGAATAATATAATAGGTTTTTTTATACTTTTTTACCTTTATTTAGTTATGTATAATTGCATAAAATGTAGATATATTTAGTAATATATGTTATATTATTGATTTTTTTCACGAGATATCCTAATATAAACATTAATAAATATCTAATATGAAGATATTAGTCTATAAACTTATCATCGTTATAAACATAGGTTTTAAATCACAAAAAAGCTGCAAAACTTCCTTGGAACACTTTGCAGCCTTCTGTATTTTTATTTCCTTTAGCAAAATAACGGTTAGTGTATTTTTTCAAATTAACAATATGGTACAAAGATTTCCATTGAGCTTTTGCTCACATATGTGTTTATTAAACCTTCAAGAGCTATTTGTTTGAGCTGACGTCAGACTAGTGTTTATCTAAAATAAAACTATACCTATAAATTCAGCACATGATTGTTATAAAAATTGAAACTGTTCCGCTAACAAGATAATATCAGGTTAATCTCATACGTCTATTTGAATACAAGTTCTTTTTCTAGACAAATCACAAACTCTTTCTAGCGTAATAAGTTCAGTATTTTCATCTTTTGGGATACTTACACCCATGTTTAAGTCTTTACATTGGAGACAGTAGATAACAAGCTTATATTACTGTATATTTTTCACGGTACTGCCTAGGAGTCATACTAGTGATTTTTTTGAAAACTCTTATAAAATAACTTTGGTCATTAAAGTTAAGCCAAGCACAGATATCTGATAACGAATAAGTAGTGAGTGTTAATAATTTCTTTGCTTCTTCCACTCGTTCCCTTTGAATATATTCGCTTAAAGTAATTCCCATTTCTTTTTTAAATAGTTTAGACAGATAAGTAGGCGTAATTTCTAAATGATTAGCAAGTTCATTCAGAGATATTCCATCGTAAACATTTTTATTAATATGTTTTATACATGTAGTAACCGCGTAAGAATACTTTTTTGCATTGTATTCTTTCACACGATCTGCAAAGGTACGTAAAGCATCCCCTGACAATCGCTTTACAGATTCTACATTATCTAATTGTTCCAGGGTTTGTATATATAAAATACTATGAGCAAAAGCAATATCTGGTGGCAGGTTTCCTTCTATTGCATATCGAGTGGCTAAGGTAATCGCAATAATTCCAAGGTTTTTTTGATTCCTGAGCGGATCCTCTATTAGCATAAGTTCAACATCTTCTTGTGAAACCGCATACATATACTGTATTAACTTTTTTTTATTTCCTTCTTTAATAGTCGAAAAGAAATCATTTACTAATGCCATATTGTGCGTTTTAGGTTTGTTTTGTCGGCGTTTTAAAATATATAAATCCGGTTTCACAATTTTATTAGGAACTTCCTCTAGTACTTTATTTTTTTCCAAGACAATATCTACATCTAACTTTTCATTGAAAATCATGTAATGTAATAAAATTCCCATATCAATTAATGTAGTTTTTTTAATCTCAGATAAACACTGATAATAGGCAAGTCTTTCTTGAATGTTATCATTTGATTTAAATTCTTTCTGAAATTTTATGATCATATCATCTGAATCTTTTGGATGTATAGTAGGACCGATTATAATAGTCCCTTTAATATCATCATGATTTTCTATATGAATTAGAACAAAATTTTCAAGATAGTTGTTACTTCGGAAAAGTGGCAAGTTAAAGGGATCGTTTTCTTGATAAATATCAGTAAGATGTTCTTCTTTTGAAGAATAAAAAGGACTACAAACATTATCAGATGTAGAATGATATAAAATTTTTCTGTCTGCAGATAAAATATGTACAGGGGCATTAAATGCTTTATGTGCAAGATCACATAAGTGTTGTATATCGATAGAAGTATTCATTACATTCTCCTTTATAGATCCATAAAATATATTCTGTTATATATAATTCACGACAAATAATACTATAAAATATCAAATTAGTACAATTCACAACAAAATATTACTATATCTTTTTTATAAAAATCATATATTATTTAATTGTAGTTAGCATCTAAATATCAGAGTAGATAAGTAAACGAAATAAGCTAAGTTCTTTTCTTAATTCTACAAGATATAATTATTGAACTTGAGAAAACAGTGAAGTACTACAAAATACAGTGGTAGTCAATGCGAGGACCAAGCTGGAAAAAGATTTAAAATAAAGCGAAAGTAACAGGAGATACTGTACCACCGCAAGAAACAACAGTCAAAGTTCCAATTCAATCATTTATACAAATTGAATTCAAAAAATAAATACTGCTAATTTAAATATGAAACTGAAAAACTATTTTGCTCCAAATTTTAGAAAAAGATAATAAAGAAGTCGTGAAATCGGAAAAAGATGAAAGCGATACGGCTATTTTTGAAACACTATGTTTTGAAAAGTACAAGGTGGAGGAAATTCAAGTGCTCAATTAAACATTTAATTGAGAGAAAGGTCTTTTCATCAACTAAAAATAAAAATAAAAAACGAATGGAATATTCAAAAAATGACACTATATTACTGGTCGTAACATTAGTTTTACTTTCCACAAAAGAGGAAAAAATATAGAGACTTTACAAATACTAAGAATAGCAAACTAGATAGTTTTATTACCACATCACATAAAGTGAAACTTTAATCAGTGGGGGTTTTGTTCATCCCCCACTGATTATTAGCCCACACCAATCGGGCTTTTACGGGCAGTAAGACTCCCACCTAACTTCTTTGCTTCCGCTGAATTTTGAGGTGGGGTCTTACTGCCCGGCAAATAGCGAGATAAACTTATTAATAATTTCCAAATACAATAGTTGTTAATCAACAAAAAACTTCAATAACCAAGGTGCACAGTAAATTGACCTCAAATCAATAATTACTACAATATCAGGTTTTGCTTATTCTATAAAAAAGAAATATCACTTAAAAACTATTCCTTTATATCGATTTAGACATAAAACATTTTATTATATCGGCTTAAGTATTATGGAATTAAAATTACAAATAACATCAAAACCCTTTTAAGGGCTTATACATCGTTCGTATCGAATTTATCACCTTTTGATACCTATGTCATCAACACAACTAAAAAAGATTATTACAAAGGAATCTGAGAGGTTTTTTCAATTTCGAAATTTATTTTTTTGTAAATTAAAGGAAAAATAATCCGTATATATACGGATTATTTTCTTAGTGTAATCTGTATTGACCTGTTAACTGTTTTTCAGCCATTCAAACTAAGCGTTTTGTAATCTCTCCACCGATTCGAACCATTTGCAGATGATGTGATGTATCAGGTCCCAGTGTGACTCTTAGTTCAAAAGCAATTTCATACTTCATTTGCTCAATAGTACTTGTAGTAGCAGAAATAAGAATTTCATTTGTATTACTTTCGTATCTTTGAATATTTATAAATAACATGTGCCTAATTATGCTATTTACGTATGAGTAACCTAATTTCTTCTAGTATTTTTATGGGAACCCTTTCCCTCCCCTTATTCCACCAATTAAATTTGAAACACAAATGTACATTGCATTCAATATAACAATAACAGCTACAAAAGCAACGAATTAAGTACTTTAAAGTTAAGTGTTTAAGCTTGAAGTACTTAATTCTTTTTTCCAGATAAAGCATACATTATATCTTGATGCTTTATTGTCCTCTTATAATTATGTGGTATCGGGAATTTATTTCGGTGTTCTTTCATTATAATTAAAGTTTGAAGCTCTATGCTCAATACTTTTGCGAGAACATGATAGTTATATCCATTGTTTAACAGAGAAATTATGTCATAAAACATAGTTTTTCCGCCTACTAATTTTACTAATCTATTCTTTAACTCATCCCTTTTTTCTTTAGCTTCATTAATTTCTAACAACATGGATTTTTTATTTGTTTGCTTAATGTATTGAGTATATAACTCTGGGAATTCTTTTTGGACTTCTTTGTTTAATACTGGTTTATATTTAATCATATAAGTAACTTGTAACAATGAGCGTTTTAACAAACTATCTTCAATGAGATACGCTACTTTATTAAATAAATGTACATATTCCTTAATATTGGAATAACTATTAAAATGAGCTAATACTCTACTTTTTATACTAAAAGCCTTGCCTACATAAATAATATTGTCATTATAATCTTTAATGAAATAAATACCACTATCAGATTTTTTCAATTTATTATCCAATTCTTCTATACTCATAAAATGCAATTCACTCATACTTCTCTCTCCTTAGCGGTTTTAAATCGTAAAAAACAAGCAAGGTTTCTAAAAAAGTACTTAGCTGCCCTAGCATCTCTTATTTTATCTCTTGCTAAATGTCAAAAAACTGTTTCTATGTTACTCAACTATCAATATGATTATTAATAAAATTTTCGATCGTTATTATCTCGCAATTTTATCATGTAATTTCGAGATCGTTTCCTCATTTAAATTACTGTGTTTTATCGAATAAAGGAAATATATTACTACCCCAATAGTAATCCAAATACTAAAGTACACCCATGTCCTTAACGGTAAATTTAGCATTAAAAACACACAGCATACAATTGCAACGCATGGTAATACAGGTACAAAAGGTACCATAAATCCACGTTTTAAATTTGGGTGTGATTTACGAAGGATAATAACTGATAGACAAACTAACGCAAACGTCACCAAACTACCGATATTAACTAAATTAACTAATTCTTTCAAATCAATAAACCCAGCTATTATAGAGCTCCCTATTCCTGCCAATCCAGTTATAAAAGTGGGTGCTCCAGTTTTCTTATTAACTTTCGCAAATGATTTCGGTAACAATCCATCACGACTCATTGCAAAGAATACTCGTGTTGCCGCATACATATTGGAAAAAATAACAGCCATAAGGCCAATTACAGCACCTGCAGCAATTGCACCAGCGACTTTTCCTTGTCCTACAACTTCCATTACATAAGCCATTGCCTCAGGGACATTTAATTCTTTATAGGAAACCATTCCTGTCATAACAAGGCATACCATAACATAAATAATTGTACATATGATTAATGATGCAATAATACCGATCGGAAGATTACGTTTCGGGTCTTTTACTTCTTCTGCTGAAGTTGCTAATATATCAAAACCCGTAAAAGCGAATAAAATAGCTGCTCCACCCGTAAAGACTCCACTTAAACCGTATGGTGCAATTGGTATCCAGTTCATTGGTTTTACATAGAATATACCAACCGTAATAAACAACAAAATCATTCCAATTTTAATCGATACCATTGTATTATTGATTCGTTTACTTTCCCTCGTACCACGGGATAACATCCATGCTAATATCAATGTAATGATTACCGCTGGTAGATTCACAATACCACCATGCGAAGGAATCGTTACTAGAGCTTTAGGTATCTCTAATCCAAATCCCTTTATTAAATTGTGGAAATAGCCTGTCCATCCAGCAGCGACAGCCGCTGTTGCCACGATATATATTAACAGCAATGACCAACCTACTAGATGAGCAACAAACTCACCAATTGTTGCATATGAGTACGTATATACACTACCAGACGCCGGGAGTGTAGAAGCAATTTCCGCGTAACATAATGCTATAAATCCACATATAATTGCCGCAAGTATAAATGAAAAAACAACTGCTGGACCAGCATTTCTTGCTGCTACTAATCCAGTTAACACAAGAACACCCGTTCCAACTATCGAGCCTACCCCTAACATAATTAAATCAAATGCTCCTAATGTTTTCGTTAAAGTCTTGCTTTGATTATGCTCTAACAATTGTGTAACGGATTTCTTTTTTAGTAAATTACTCATATTTTCTGTATCCCCTTTAAAATAAGGTTTGTTCTTCTCGTTAGTGTTGTATATAAATTTACTTAGTTATTAACTAGCCTCATAATATTTCTTTTACATTAAATAGATTTGAAATATTATATAAATTCGCTTCTCACTTACTAGTTAAACTAGACATTTCCATAGATTTTTGCGTACAACGTTTCATAGCTGAAATGATAGCTGTTCTTAAACCTTTTTCTTCTAGCGTTACTACAGCTTCTATCGTCGTTCCACCTGGAGAACAAACCATATCCTTCAATTCACCTGGATGTATTCCTGTTTCCAATACCATTTTTGCAGAACCTAATACAGCCTGAGCCGCAAATTTATAAGCTTGTTTTCTCGGCATACCGCCAAGTACAGCAGCATCTGCCATGGCTTCTATAAACATATACACATATGCTGGAGAAGAACCACTAATAGATGTAACAACATCCATTAGTTTTTCATTTATGACCTCCGTCTGGCCGAAAATATTAAATATGTTCAGTACCTCTTTTATATCTTTTTCTGTAACCATTTCATTAAAACATAACGCAGACATTCCTTCTCCAACAAGTGCCGGTGTATTAGGCATTACTCTAACAACTTTCAACTTTCTACCAAATTCATTCTCAGTGCTCTTAATACTTTTTCCTGCAGCAATTGTTACAACGATTACATCATTTTTTATTTGATCTTTTATTTGGTTAATTACCGATGAGTATAAATCTGGTTTGATTGATAAAATTAAAATGTCAGCGCTGTTAGCGACTTCATTGTTGTTAGTAGTTATAGTTATGCCATATTCATTACTAGCATTTTTTAAATTAATGACATTTAAATCTGAACAAATTATTTGATCTGGAGAAACTATATTTTTTTTAATCATCCTACCTATCATAGCAATACCCATGTTTCCACATCCGATAAAACCTATTTGTTTATTCATAATAATTTGCTCTTGCTCCTTCTACTCTAAATTTTATTGATTTTGAAATTATTATTCTAAATAAGGGCTATTACAATTACTTGGTTTATCAATAGAATTTCAAAATTCTCCTTCCTATATAGAGCTTACATATACCTCTAATAACTTCTTTGCTTTCGCTGAATTTTGAGGTGTGAGTCTTACTGCCCGGCAAATAGCGGGATAAAATCATTTCTTTAATCTATAATAAGAAGGACATAAAAAAACAAAAAGTTACAAAAATTTTCAAATTAAAACTTTTATAACTTTTTGTTTTGATTCAAATATAATTTCAATTAAGGTATCTCATCGTTTTAAACTTGACGCTCCATAATCTTGTATAGTTACATTTATATGATATTTAATCGGTACTTTACTAAATGTTTGATCCCAATCTTTTTTGACTTTCTCCCATGTTCTCGGGTGTTTAATTCTTAATTGGTTGCCAAAACCCGCAATATCGACTTGATATTCTTTTTGTATTTTTTTTGTAACATGATGTACTAAGTGCTTTACTTCTTTTTCAATAGCTTTTTCTTCCTTTTTTAAAAATTCATTTTCAAAATCTTTTCCTGATTGCATCCAATTTTCAGACAAACGCCCTACTGATTCAATGTTTACATCAAAGGAAATATTATTTCCGTTAACATGTGGTATGATTTTGCTTTTTATTGACTTTATTTCGTATATAATGAGTTTCTTTGATTCTTTATCAAAAGTTTTTACCACACCACCATTCCTTTTTCCGTTTATCCATACTACTCCTTCCAATTCCTGTTCATTTAAAAAGCCCATCAACTTTTTTGTCTTCCCTTTAATTACAGCAGCTCCTGCAAATTTTGTTTCCCCTTTTATCGAGATTACATTTTGCAAAAGAAAACTGGACCCTGACCGCATCTTTCCTTCCAATTTAGCGAGCGATACAGGAGGTAAAATCCTTGTTGTTCTATTTCTATTATCTGCAATTCCAGACAAACGAAATGCTGGAATTTCTCCTTTTTTGTTTGATTCCAGTACCTCCTTCGCTAGCCCCTTGCTAATTAAGAGCATACAGCTAAGCCGAACTTCATTGTCACGGAGATACTGTTCAAGTAATTGTTCTAAACTGTATGTACGTACAAGACTATCACTAATAACAATGTTTTTTAAATGTGGGCTGAACATTGTGCTCTCTCTTTTCAATGAAAACTCACGAACAATTTGATGAATGGAATCACCTGTCTCAGAAACATTAATATAACGTTTTTGTTGTCCATTTCCTTTACTTTGTGCTTGCGAACTAACAATTTGATAAGTAGCTGTTATAAGATTTCTTTTAGGATAACCTCCTTCCTCATCCTCTTTCTCAATTGTTGAATCCTTCCCTTTATCTAGTGCTATACCTGCAGTTAAACTCAACTCTTCTACTTCTTTACTGCTCCAACATCCTGTTAAAAATAGAAGCAAAAGCGTCCATAACAAAGCAAAATAGAACCGCATATAATTAAATTTATTTTTCACACTACTCCTCCTTTTAATCGCGTAATAATAAGAAGAAGCAGTGGCAGTAAACCAAATAAAAATAAAGCAGCATTACCGAGCATATCCCCCAATTTAAGCAAGTCATTTATATTTTTCGAAGTCATAGCAATGATGTAAATGATTGGAATCAAAGCAAAAATAAACGGATGAATACTCTTTTTAAAGAGTTGCGCTAATCCTAATGCAGCTGCATAATAACTAATCGTATAGGTAGCAAATATTTGCATAATCCATATTACAAGCAGTAAAGATTCAAAACGTTCAAATATCAATCCAGAAATTTCAAAACTGCGCATAAGGTCAATTGTCGGCCATGTTCTTGTTACAACCCCATCAATTGATAATGCACCAATGACCATTACAACAGTTATTACATAAAAGATTAACGGAATAGAAATTCCAACTAAAATAGCTTTTACTGCTTTATTTCGTTGTTCCATAAATACCAAAAGAATTAACATAATTTCAGGACCTGTATATGCGAGAGACGTTGTTTTTATCCCATCTAATACTGGTTTAATTCCCAAACCTAATACGGGACGGAGATTATCTATCTCGAATATTCCGATGCTCATAAAGGAAATGATTAAAAAAATAAAAACAGTAATAGGAAATATTATTTCAAACATCCGTGCAATTGAATTAATACCACTCATAATCAAATAGAGACCTATCCACATAAAAGGCATAACAATAGCCCATGTGGGGGTTCCTTCGAGCAAAAAAAAGCTTATTACTTCTGCCATTGAACGAATTTGAAATGCTGAAGTTGTAAGAAAATACCCTATAATAAGAAAACTAAGCAACCTGCCTATCCATTTCCCTACAATATCTTGACTGTATTGGTAAAATGTTTTTTCTGGAAACTGCTGACTTAATTTGACCATAATTACTCCTGAAACCATTGCCAGTATTCCACCTAATATCACACTTATCCATACATCTGGTGTTTTCACTTTTTCCACAGATGCTCTAGGCAGAGTGAGAATTCCTGTCCCAAGTATGTAATTTACAATAATAACAACTGCCTGTGAAGTTGTTATTCGGTCTTTAAGTTTAGTAATCACTGAAGGCCACTTCCTTTCGTCATCAGCTACCTTTTGCGGATATTTTTTTTGGTATGCATTATTTTTGGTCGACGTCTCATTATTTTTAATGGCATGCGAACCATAAAATCTTTCCAGTCACTGAATCGATATGGAACAGCAGGACTGGTATAAGGAACGCCAAAACTTTTCAGTTTCACTAAATGACTGCAAAGTAAAAGAAAGAAGAGAATAACTCCATACAAACCAAATATCGCAGCACAAAACATAGCTACAAAACGAAGAATGCGTAACGTAATTCCTACACTATATTGTGGAATAGTAAAAGAAGAAATAGCTGTTACCGCAACAACGATAACCATTATTGGACTAACAATTCCTGCTTCTACGGCAGCCTGACCAATTATTAAACCGCCCACAATTCCCATTGCAGGTCCAATTGGTTTAGGCAGACGTAAACCTGCTTCTCGCAAAACTTCGATAGCTACTTCCATAATTAACGCTTCTATTAAAGCGGGAAAAGGAACTCCTTCTCGCGATCCGATAATAGAAATAGCGAGCTTAGTGGGAATTAATCCTGGATGAAATGAAATAAAAGAAATATACAGTGCTGGAGCAAATAATGAAACAAAAGCTGTCATGAAGCGTAATAAGCGGAGAAGCGTACCAGGAAGCCACCTTTCATAATAATCTTCTGGTGATTGCAGCAGCATACTAAATGTAACTGGAGCAATTAAAACAAATGGTGTTCCATCTAACAAAATAGCTACTCGACCTTCCATTAAAGCACTAATAACACGATCAGGTCGTTCTGTATTTTGAATCTGTGGAAAAGGACTTAGATAATTATCTTCAATGAGTTGCTCTATATAACCAGATTCGAGTATACTGTCTATGTCAATTTTCTGAATTCTGTTTTTTACTTCATCCACCAATTCTGTACTAGCAAGATCTCTAATAAATGCGACAACTAACTCTTTCTTTGCACGTTCTCCTACTGGTAGCTTTACTAATGATAAACTCTCATCCGCACAATGTCGTCGCAAAAGTGAGGTATTATCACTTAATACTTCAGTAAAACCGACCCGTGGCCCTCTGACTAATGCCTCCGATACTGGTTCTTCAATGTTTCGTTTATTTGCTTTTGTTGTACCAAGAATAAACACATCTGCTAAACCATCAATTAAAAGAGCTGTTGAACCTATCAATACTTTGGGTATTAAATCTTTTATGTAATGGACTTCTGCTACTTCACTAATTGTAAGAACTTTATTTTTAATATATTCTTTTGAAACAGTCCCCTCCACATAAGAAGATTCATTTTTATATTCATCAGAAAAATCATCCATTAGTAATTTCATAATATGTTTGTCAATTATCTCTTTATCTGATAGGCCATCAACAAAAACGATCCCAGCCTGAATATCTGTGCGTCCAATATTAAACTTCCGAAAGCGAACATCAGAATTATGTCCGATTTGTTGCTTTATAAGTTCTAAGTTAGAGGCAAAATCATTTGTGAAATGAACGATTGCATTTTGAGAAGGTTTATGCTCTTGTTTCGTTTTACTTTGAATATTATTTTTTTCCACTTGTTTGTCTCTTGACTTCCACCAACTCATTCTTCCCACTCTTTCTCTGACATACGAACCCAATGAAAAACTCTTGAGATAGTATACGGAATTAAAAACAAGATAAAAGCTTGTACAAAGACTTTCCAATCTGGAAGATAAGAAGTAATTATGTTCCACATTTTTATCACCCAATTTATATACTCTGCTAGGATTGAGATTTCTAAAAAACGATATGTACTTAATAAAAAATAACGATAAGATTAAAGAGCAGAAAAGCGAGACATTATGCTTGTTTAGTACCAATAACCTAATTAGTATAAAAACATTTCTGACCTAAAATACCATTTCCAATTATAATTTGTTAAATATTATCTCCTTTTCCGTTATTTATATGCCCGCATTTGAATTTCAAATAATATAAGGATCAATGATATTTCCTCTTAAAGAAAAAAAGATGCTAGAAGATAGCATCTTTTTTTAAATTCAACTTACTATGTATTTATATTTTATTGTGAAAATACTCGTTTTTTTTAATGAATATTAATGTTTAAAAAAATAAAAAATACATATTCTTTTGTTCTAAGTTCATACACTTCTACCAAATCGATACGGAATTTTCTGATTTTAAAACTAATATGAAATAAAGGAGAATAAAAAGAAAAACTATTATCAATCTATCAATTGAAAATAATACTTAGCAAGAGTTTATCATCTTAGCTCCAAGTGTATTCGTTTTGCTTCAAAATAAAGAACTTGAATAAATTTTTTCGTATCAATACGAGCAGGTAATGTTGGTTCATTATTCAATTCTGTCATCTTTCTCCTTACGGTAGTAAAATCAAAAAATCTAGAAGCATAATTTTCGAACTTCGGGTTTAAAAAATCAGTAAGTCCAAGGGATGCTAAATGGTTTAATGATTGATAAATTGCTCTCCGAATCCGTTGTTTGGAAGCTTCTATGAACCTTTTTAATTCGGCATCTTCAGCTGAATCCCCAAGTTTTTTTTGAGCCAAATTCATAAAAATCTCTTTTAGTGAGGGAAAGCCTTGTTCCAACGTGTTATCTTGTTCATATTTATATAAATAATCTAGCATATCCATTAAATCTTTACTTCCACTTTCACTGGCTATTCCTAATTCAGACAAAAGAAAATGAATGGAATTTTGAAAATGATTAAAAGTATTTAAATGTTTTTCATTACGGTATTTTTCTTGCGCACTTGAATTACTATCCAATTTTAGTACCATATTAAGCGATTCTTGAATGTTTTTTATTGATTTTTCCAAACGAATTCGTTCAATGACTTTCCGAACAACTGTTAATACTTCAATCCGGTTAATTGGCTTAATAATATAGTATTCAACACCAAGCGAATAAGCTTCAGCAATTAATTCTTTTGATTCTACTTGAGAGACCATGATGATTTTCCCTTTAAACGAAGGGTTTATTTGACGGATTGTTTTTATTCCATCTTGAATCGGCATTAACAAATCGATAAATAAAATGTCTATATTTTTAAGGATTAGCATTTGTTGCTCTAAAGATAAACCATCCTCAGCTTCACCTATAACCTCCCCAAGATCTTCATCCTCGATAATTTGAGCCAACATTGAGCGAACCGCTTTTTCATCATCTACTATATAAAAATACATAGAATCACCCTTTCGAAATTATATGATCAATCCCTAATCTAATTATAAAAATTGATCCTTTTCCTTCGGTTCTGTCCTCAAGCGTAACATCACCTTCAAGTTGTTCGACCATTTCTTTAACATACGATAATCCGATACCTGTCGATGGATTGCCTAAATCATCATATTTAGAAGTAAACCCAGGCTCAAAAATTGAATCTTTATATTTTGAAGAAATACCAGGACCATTATCGCCTATTTGAAATTCAACAAAATGGTGGTCTTTATTAATGTCAATTGTGATGGTTCCCATACCTTGGATAGCTTCTACAGCGTTTGTAACGATATTATTTATAATAGATAAGATTGTGTAAATATGATAATGAGGATGCACACCATCAATTTTATACACAAATTGGATGTCTTTCTCTAGCAACCGTGCATATTTCGTATTTGCCCGTATAATGATATTTACTAGTTCATGTACAGACATATAATCTGTAAAACTTTCATCAGAAATTAGTTTTGAAAGCCCCGCAAAAATACGTTGGTTATCCTTTTTAACGTCATGGACCTCACCAGCAATTTGTAATGCCTGTTGCCTTAAATCCCCAAACTGAAAATCCATCTGTTTGTGCTCAAAAGAGTCTAAGGTTTTATATAAATCATAGGATTTTTTTGTTATATTCTCAGCATCTTGTAATGTTTTTTTTAAATGAACAGCATCTTCATATAAATTAGAGATGAGCATGAGCATGTGTTCATTTTGTTTCTTTATGTGTCTCTCCCTTGATTGCGCTTCATACAATTTCATCATATTGAAAAAGCTTAGAACTATAAAACTATGGGAACATGCGATAACAATGATCTCATTTATTGCCTCGGATGTGATTGATGTTTTTAATACGAAATATTGAATCATTAATTCCACACAGTCTGACATTATTTCAATCATGCAACCAATAAAACCAATCATTAGTGGTTGATGATAAAAACGTTTAATTTTTGCTAAATGAAAGAGATACGAATAAGTAAAATAAAAGAAAAAACTAGGATAGTGAGTATGAAAAGCGGCTAGCCAATCCATATTTCCCTTTATAATGACATCCATTGAGATACGAAATACTACAACGACTATCGCTGTTAAAAAACCCGGTAAAAATGCTGGAATTCTTCGAAACAATAACAAAAAAAAGAAAAATGTTGGTGCACCAAAGCTCATTCTAAATGTTTCATTTAAAGGAAATGACTTTATTTCACCTACTAAGGGTACTGTAAGTATCATTAAAACGAGAATATAGATGTCTTTTTTTACTAAATTACTAAGATTCAAAATAATCACTTCTCACTTTCGCCTAACAGTCAGTATACAAACCTATTTGCATTAATACAATACTTACTCTATTTTTTTCAAAAACTGATAAATAAGATATAAACGAAAGTATTATAGATTGTGAGTATTCATTACACCCTTCTACTTTAGAAAGATACTTTATAACTCAAAAATGTTCAGACACAATATAAGGTCTGAACACTTTTGGAATCGTTCTTACACCAAAATATCTGTGCTCCTTTTTAAAATATACTTAAATCCCATTCTTTTGCAATATGTTCTAACAACATAATTCCTGGTAAACTATTCCCATATTCATCAATGGCCGGTCCGTAAATACCAATACCACATCCATCTTGGAACGATAAATCCTTCCTAGATTTTGAGGGAACAAGTGTCATAATTCCGCCGGATACCCCACTCTTAGCTGGTAATCCAATGAAAGCAGCAAATTTTCCAGAAGCGTTGTACATTCCACAAGTAAGCATTAAAGCTTTTGTTAACCTAGCTACTTCTTTAGGGAGCACTTGTTCTTTGCGAATAGGATGATATCCATCATGTGCTAGTATAAGCCCTATTAAGGCAATATCTTCAGTATTTATTTCAATCGAACATTGTTTTAAGTAAACCTCTAGTGTCTCCTCCACATCTGATTCTAGAAAACCATTCTCCTTTAAATAGTATGCTAATGCTCTATTACGATGAGCGGTTTCCCATTCTGATTGAAATACTATTTCATTAATAGCGGGACGCTTCTCTATCATTTTTTCAATTAATACGTATAGAGATTCTAATTTTTCTTGCACCGATGTCCCTGGCAAAAGTGAAGCTATCGTAATCGCTCCAGCATTGATCATAGGATTAAAAGGTTTTCCTGGTTTATGTATCTCTAAACGAATAATTGAATTAAAGGCATCTCCAGTTGGCTCTACGTCAACTCGTTCTAATACATAAGAAATACCACGACTTAAACAAGCGGCTATAAAACCGATTACTTTTGATATACTTTGTAATGTGAAAGGTATCTCCCAATCTCCTGATTTTATCATTGTTCCATCTGGCTTTACTATACAAATACCTAACTGCGATACATTTATTTCCCCCAGAGCGGGAATATAACTGGCGCTTCGTCCCTTAGCTGCATACGCTCGATAATGAGCTACCCATTGATCTAAGCAAACTTTTTCTTGCCCATCAACTTGAACGCTAGATTCCTTTATCATTTAATCATATTCCCCCGTACTATTAACTTTATATAGAATGATTTTTTCTTTACTATAATCAATACTATTTGCACTAGAACCAAGAAAAATATTCAGACATATTGCAGTCTGAATATCCTTCTTATTACACACTTTTCTTTTTTGAAGTTTTCTCATAACTATCCCAACATTCAATATTTTCAAGCCCTTTAATGTTTTCTTTATAAAAAATAGGATCTTTACCAGCTTTTTTCTGGTTTATATAATCTTGTAACGCCGCAAATGCTACTTTTGAAAGTAAGGTAATAGCAATTAAATTAATAATAACCATAAAGCCCATAAATAAGTCCGCTAAATCCCATACAATTTGAATCTTTGCAACAGAACCAAATACAATCATAGCCAACACACTTATTCTGTATATCATTAACCACACTTTACTTGTATGTAAGAAGCGAATGTTTGTTTCACCATAATAATAGTTGCCAATTAACGCACCAAATCCAAATAAAAAAACAAAGATAGCAAGACAACCCGATGCCCAAGAACCGATGTGTTCACTTAATGCTGCTTGTGTAAGTGCAATACCATTTAACCCCGGTTGTTTATATGCATCAGACAGCAAAATAATAAAGGCAGTGCTAGTACAAATGATCAGTGTATCCGTTAATACACCAAATGCTTGAATCAGTCCTTGTTTCACCGGATGACTTGTTGTTGCTGTTGCAGCAACGTTTGGTGCACTTCCCATACCAGCTTCATTTGAGAATAAACCGCGTTTAACTCCATTCATAAGTGCTGCACCAATTGAACCGCCTGCTATTTGTTTAAAACCAAATGCGTTTTGAACAATAAGAGAAAGAACTTCCGGCATTTTTGATATGTTGGTAACTACAACAAATAATGCAACTCCAATGTATAATACCGCTAAAAATACCACCTTGTATTCAGCCATCTTTGCAATACGTTGTACACCACCAAAAATAATCGCAGCGAAAGCAATGGCCATGATTATCCCAACTGTTAGACGATCTGTACCAAATGAGTTTTGAAAAGCAATTGTAACTGTATTTGATTGTACTGAATTGAATACAAGACCAAAAGTAATTGTGATTAAAATAGAGAATAATACTCCCATCCAACGTTTATTCAACCCTTTTTCCATATAATAGGATGGACCACCACGGAAACCAGTTTTATCTTTTACTTTATATATCTGTGCTAATGTGCTTTCGACAAAACTGGATGCCGAGCTAATAATAGAAATAATCCACATCCAAAATACAGCTCCAGGACCACCTAATGCAATTGCAATCGCAATTCCTGTGATATTCCCTGTTCCAACGCGGGCTGCCATACCAATACAAAACGCTTGAAAAGGAGAGATTTGATCTTTAGAACCACTTTTCCCCTCCATTAATACACGAACCATCTCTTTTAACATTCGAAACTGTACAAAATTCAATTTAAATGTAAAATAAATTCCGCAAATAACAAGCATAATAATTAATAATTTAGACCATAAAAAATCATTTGTTGATCCGACTAAGTCTACAAAAAGCCTTTCCATATCATCACTCCATGCCAAAATTTGTATATCATAATCTATATAAAATCACCTATATTTCCTGTTACAAATACCTCTTTCATATTCAAATACAACAAGGATAAAAATTTTCTATATTAATCGTATTGGCCTGTTTAAGCAAACATCACAACATGTAACCGTAAAACTGAAATTTTGAAGTACTTAACGCTTATACAAACGGATGCTCTACCCCTTTCTGCAAACTAATATTTTTATCCACTAACATTGTTGTACTATTATGTTTGTTTCGTTTACCGGTGATTTAAATCATAATAATCAATAGTGATTAAGTGGTTTTTTGTTAATTGTCTCAAGAACATGGAAATATCTCCTTTCCCACTACTAATCTCAAAAATAGGCTAGGTAAAAATTTCACGAAAAATCTATAAAGCGCTTTCAATCTTTAAATAAGAGAAGCTTGTCTTTAATTTATAATTAAAAGTACAGAATGTTACGAAAAAGTACAGATTTTTATAAAAACAAAATTATTTTAAGATTTTTCATCTAAAAAAACAGTGAGATTTTTTGAATTTTATACAGTACCCAAACGTCGCAGATTTTGTTCTACCTATCCTTTGGCAAGCCTCTATTTTCTTCATAAAAACATGCATACTTTTTCTCTTTTAGAACTTCTTATAAAGTATTTGAAATCAAGAATCAATAGAATATTATAAGAATATTAAAAAAATAAAACATTTAATTTATTTATGGTATCATACAAAAAACATTTGTTTTCTCAATTAATCCCCCTAGCTGGATTCGTCTATATTGCACATATTTATAACATTAAAGACACTAAGAAAAAAGGATTTTGTTGAAGGGATAAAACATTACAAAACTCTTATTTAGGACCTTATGTCATCCTCTTTTCTAGCAATATTGAGTTATCCCAAAAAACGTATATTTACTAACATAGATTACAGGTGGTGTATTGTGAAAGAAATAGTATTCGTTCAAAATAAAAAAAGACTCCTTATGAAATTCGAATTTTTAAAAAAGGATTTAGTACTTACCATTTCACTGATATTAGCAATTGTAAGCTGCTTAATACATTCGCCAAGGTTCGAATATATTAACTTTGAAGTGTTAATTAGCTTATTTAATCTAATGGTGGCCATTAAAGCCTTGGAACAGCTAAAGATATTAGACAAACTTGCCGTTGCGCTTTTAAATAAATGCAATAACAGCAGGTCAATATCTATTATTCTAATTTTGTTATGCTTTATTTGCTCCATGGTTGTAACAAATGATGTCGCCCTCCTCACTTTTGTACCAATAACACTTGTCATTAGTAAAAAAACACAAATGAACATGATGGATACAATCATCTTGCAGACAATTGCGGCAAACATCGGTAGTAGCTTGATGCCTATGGGAAACCCACAAAATTTATACCTATATTCTTACTATGGAATTAAGCTCATCCCATTTTTAGGTTCAATCCTGCTTTTAGCTGTACTTGGAATTAGTTTGTTATTTATATTTACTCAAAAACTTCAAAAAACAGATTTAAAAATAGAACTACCTGTAATTACCGTGAAAAATCGAAAAAAAGCTACCCTCTGGATTTTGATACTTATCACTATCATTGCATCTATTTTTGGTGTCATTGATTATTACATTGCGCTAATAGTCACATTGATAGCAGCATTTACGTTAGATAGAAACTTACTATTTAAGATCGATTACTTTCTTCTAATAACCTTTGTCGGTTTTTTTATCTTTATTGGAAACATTTCCCATTCGGAGGCGCTGGAGACATTTGCTCGCGCTAATTTAAGAGGAGATACTTCAGTCTTCTTTAGTTCCATATTTTTGAGTCAATTGATTAGCAATTTTCCTACTTCAATTCTTCTATCAAACTTTACTTCTGATTGGAAAGCTTTATTACTAGGAGTAAATATTGGAGGGCTTGGAACAATTATCGCATCTTTAGCCAGTGTAATCTCCTATAAACTATTCATTCAGGCCAATGTTAAAGAGAGTAAGGCGTATTTAATTAAATTTAGCATTTACAACTTTTTATTTTTAATCATACTTACATGTATACAATACTTTATTTTTAAATTTCTATAACTTTAAAAAGTGATTACTACTAGAATAATAAAAATCAAAACTTTCTCAACATTAAATTGGGAAAGTTTTGGTTTTAAAGTACATAATACTTACAATTAGCATTATAAGCAAGATCCACAAATTGCATCAATTAACTCACCAGTTATCCAACGACTGTCTGATGATCAAAGAAAATCTCTAAAAACTAGTTGATAATCTTTTAGAATTAAACTTTCCTATAATACTATTTGCTATTTCTTCAATATTTTCATTTAGAAAGAAATGATTACCTTCAAAAGAATGAAAAGTACACGTTTTACTTGTGTATCGTTCCCATTTTATTACTTGATCATATGTAGTAAATTCATCATTTTCCCCATTAAATATAAGAAAATCAATATCACATGGTTGTGTATTTTTGTCATGAATATACGTCTCAACGATTTTAAAATCTGCTCTTAGAATAGGGAGAAAAATCTCCATTAATTCTTCTGATTGCAGTACCCCAGATGGTGTACCTCCCATTGCAATAACTTCTCTTTTAAATTGTTCGTTAGAAAGATTATGTCGGATGTTTTTTATTTTACTATTTGGATGATTTCTACCGGATAAAACAAGAAATTTAGGCAATACGCTTTTAGAATCTTGTATTTTTCTAGCTACTTCATAGGCAATCAAACTTCCCATACTATGCCCAAATAAAATATATGGCGAATCATCTATCTGCATAACGATATTATTATAGACATCATTGACCGCTTCTTCCATACTTCCGTACAAACTTTCTTCAATTCTATATCCTCTACCAGCTAACTCTATCGGGACTACCTCAATATATGGATTAAAGTAATTTTTCCATTTTGCGTAACTAAACGCGGATCCCCCAGCATGTGGAAAGCAAAAAAGTTTAGTCTTCTGCATTGATTTTCTCCTTACTTTCAAATTTGTATATATTTTCGAAAATTTCATAAATGTCTTTAATTATTATCTCTTGCGGAAATTCATCCCTTGTTGCACAAGCAGATATCTTATAATTTGGCTCAATGTTATATTGTCTAAAGTAAAAGTTTTGAGGTATATACTTATATGAAATTAAAGTTGGTGACTCTTTTTTTATAGAGAATGAATTTAACGGGATATAAAGCCCTTTTCCAATCGTTTTTATATAACTTTCTTTTAATGTCCATAAATCATAAAAATAATTAATTTGTTCATCAGAATTTATATTAGATATATCATAAAATTCTTCCTCTGAAAAAAATTCATTTGCTAATTTAAGAGCCTCTATCTCTGAAATCTTTTCTATATCAATACCCACATTAAAATTAGCAGTAGTACAAACCACCCATTCTCCTGAATGTGACAGATTAAAATGAAAGTCAGAAAAGTTTTCAACAAAAGGTTTTCCATACTCATTATATATAAATCTAATTTTTTCATTATTAATTTTATACTTTTGGCAGATTAGAGATCGGATTAGTAAATCTCCTATCAGGGTCCTATTAATGTCGCATGAATTTAATAAACGCTTCATTCGTTCTTTCTTCTCATTTGAAACTAAGTTACTAAGTTGCTTAAACAAATGACTTTCAATATTCTTTGGTATTTTCACAGCTTGAATTTGTATGATAAATCACTTCCTTTTTTTAAGAATTACTTCATATATGAACGTTACATAAATTCAAATTCACATTACTAAATTGCATATACAATAGGAAAGGTGCATATTTACATATCAATGAAAATATGCACCTTTCCTCAGTAATATCATCAGGCATTCGCTTCTATTACAAAGATTTCTATGTCTCTACCAATTACTTTTTACATTATCCCCTTAAAAAGTAACGCTCTTAATATATTCATTATTCCCTACACTTGATATGCATGCAGGTATTGGTCTCCCCTTTTCGTTCATTGCGTTGCATCTTTTGCGCTCTCTACTTTTCAGTTAATGAAAGGGATGTTTCTTTTATCCCTTCAAATTCATTTAATAGGTACTTAGCTATCTTTTCAACTGCGGGGAAGTCTACTATTTCCTCATGTGATCCAGGGACTGAATACCTATTTACTCTACCTTTTAATAAAGGTCCCCAATCTGTAAACAACTCTTTTCCTTCCTCAGCACTAAAGTAGAGAACTTCTCCAGAGTATGGTATTAAATCATGCTCTGCCATTAAGTTCAGGCATTTCCTATGAGCATTGATAACTTGCTTCAAATTGATAAGATCTGCATCAGGCGGGAGTACTCCCTCCATAATTAGTCGCTCTACAAGCATATCTTGTTCATGGAAGAGGCCTTCCCCTTGCTCAGTAAGATCTCTAGGAATGAAATGCTCATATATATATGAGAGCATTTCTTCTCTTGTTTTATAATCCTGCTTTGAAGGTACTTTTGTATCCATTAGTACCAACAACTCAACTTCCTCACCTTGACTCCTTAGTACAGTTGCGATTTCATAAGCAATCGCACCGCCTAAAGACCATCCTCCAAGACGATATGGACCTTCTGGCTGAACACGTTTTATTTCTTCGATGTAAAGTTGAATTACTTCCGGCAAAGTTAACTCGTCAATTTCTTTCTTTTCTATAAGAGGATTCTGTAAACCATAAAATGAACAATGGTTCTTAAGTAATCTTGCTAGTTGAATGTAACAAAATACATTCCCCATAAACGGATGAACGCAGAAGAAAGGTCTTTTTTCTGATTCTTGCAGTGGAACCAGCGCTGATACTGATTTCGTCATATCATGCTTATCACGAATAAGGCATGCGATTCCTTCCACTGTTGGATTCTTAACCAATGTAGACACCTTAATTTCTTTTCCAAACTTCTCCCTAATTTTTGAAACTAGTTTAATTACAAGGAGAGAGTGTCCACCTCTATTAAAGAAATCATCATTTACATAGACATCTTCTATCTGTAACACATCCTGCCAGATTTTAATCAACTGATATTCAATTCCATCCCTTGGAATGATTGGTGTAGAGAAGTTATTTTCTCTTTGAATAGTTAAATTGTTCAATGCCTTTCGATCAACTTTTCCATTCATTGTAAGAGGAATCTCGTCTACCTTAATAAAGTGTGCAGGAACCATATAATTCGGTACTTGTCTCTTGAGATATTCACGCCAATCATGCATACTTCCATCTCCAACTACATAAGCAACCAATCTCTGCTCTCCTAATTTATCCTCTGTTACCAAAACTACTGCTTCTTTTACCAATGGATGCCTCTCTATACTCGCTTCAATCTCTTCAAGTTCAATACGAAAGCCCCTAATTTTCACTTGATTATCAACTCTTCTCAAGTAATCTAAATTACCATCAGGTAAATAACGAACCAAATCTCCCGTACGATATAAACGTTCTTCTTCATTAAATGGATGACGGATGAATCGCTCTGCTGTTAATTCTGGGCGATTCAAGTATCCTCTCGCTATACCTGCACCCCCAATATATAGCTCACCTGTTACACCAACTGGAACAGGTAACAAATTTTTATCTAATACATAAGTTTGAACGTTCGGCAACGGACGGCCAATTGTTACTCTCTTACTATCTTTTTTGATATGATAGCATGTTGCATCAACCGTACATTCTGTAGGACCGTATACATTATAAAAATCAATTTTTTCTGTCTCTACTAGCTGTTCCCATAATGACGGCATAATTGCTTCACCACCGACTAATATCTTACTCGGTACATGAACATCAGCACTTATTTCTAGCAATCCTCCATCTATAAGTAATTGAAGTAATGAAGGTGTCATATCAAACATTTCCAATTTATTCTCCCTAATATAGGACACAAATTGTTCCGGATTAGTGCGAACTTCACTTGGGATAATATATAAACTTGAACCATAAAGCAACATTTGTAATTGCTGAATAGATACATCAAAGGCAATTGACGCATTCAAACCGACGCGCATATTATTAGGTATTTCATGTGAGAAAACTTCTTTTTGTAAACCATAGGATAGGTTTATTACAGAATGGTGCTGTACTAAAGCCCCCTTTGGATTCCCTGTCGAACCAGAAGTATAGATAACATACGCTAAGTTTTCCCCTGTTACCTCACATATTGGTGAAAGTTTGCTTTCTTGAGAAAGCATTGCTTGGTCCCTATCTAGGCAAACTGTCTTGATGTCTTTAGGTATCCAGCCTAGTAATACTTCATTTGTAACTAACACTTTAATTCCTGTGTCTTCTAAAATATATTGTAGGCGGCTTTCCGGATTCGATGGATCTAATGGAACATAGGCTGCTCCAGCCTTCCAAATTCCCATGAGACCAACAACCATCTCAACTGAACGCTCAAAGCAAAGGCCAACTAATGACTCTGTCCCAATTCCACATTTCTGTAAATGATGTGCTAATTGATTAGCTCTTTCATTCAGCTCTCGATATGTTAGTTGCTGTTTTTCATCTACCACTGCCACCGCGTCAGGTGTACGATTTACTTGCTCTTCGAATAGTTGATGAATTACATTCTCACGTGGATAGGATATAGCATTATTATTCCATTCTTCCAATAGCTTTCTTTGTTCAGCCTCCGTAATATATACTAGCTCCGATAGATTTTGATCAATGTTTTTGAGCATTTGCATTAACACTTTGTGTAAATGACCCAGCATTCGTTCAATGGTTACTCTATTAAACTTACTACGGTCATACATTAACTTTAACGATAACTGAATTCCTGGAACTACAGCCAATCCTAATGGATAGTGGGTTTGTTCTACCCCTTTCAATTCACCAATTTCCAGATTTTCTGAAGATTCTTCTTTCACTGGATAATTTTCAAACACATATAAACAATTGAACAGCGGTGTACCTCTAGGAACCTCACTCCACCCCTGAATCTCTGTCAAAGAAGCATACTCATATTGTCTTCTTTCTATCTCTTCCTCTTGTAACTTCTGCAACCAATCTATTACTTTTATATCATCCATCAATTGAATTCGCGTCGGTGACGTTGTAATGAAAGGACCTACGATGTTTTCAACACCAATAATCTCCGTAGAACGCCCTGAGCTTGTTACACCAAAAACAATGTCATTTTCTCCACTATATCGGCTCATGAGATATGCCCATGCACCTTGAATTACTGTACTCAAAGTAAGTTTATTTCGTTTCGCCCATTCTTGTAACTCTTGAGTCTGCTCTTCTGATAAATACGTAACCTTCTCTGTGTAACCTTTTTCTTCCTCTTTATTTTCTAAGCCCAGTAAAGTTGATGCAGTAAAACCTTTTAGCTTCTCTCTCCAGAATTGTTCCGCCTGCTCCTTATCTTGTTCTCTGAGCCATTGGATATATTTCTTATATGGTGAGGATTTAGGTAACTTTACAGCTTCTCCATTCATTCTCTTCTGATAGACTGTAAGTAATTCATTAAAGACCAATGGTAAACTCCATCCATCCAGTAAAATATGGTGATGTGTCCAAACAACCCGATATTCTTCCTCACCTTCTTGAATGACCGTTACCCGCATCAATGGTGCTTCATCAAATTGGAAGGCTTGTTTTCGATCTAATTCCAAAAAGACTTTTCTTTTTTCTTCTATCTCTTCACTTGTCATTGTACGCCAGTCTTCTTTGTTCACTTTAAATGGGATATTTTCATACACCACTTGTACAGGTTCTTCAATTTCGTCCCATACAAATGCTGTACGAAAAATTTCATGCCGCTGAATTACAGATTTCCACGCCTGCTCAAAAGTAGGAATATCCATTTCCCCTTGAATCATAAAACTCAATTGCACTATATACGGTGCAACATGTTCATCCCCTTGATCATGCAATGTGTGGAAAATCATACCTTCTTGCAAAGGTGATAGTGGATATAAATCAGTAATCTGATTGTTCTTTCCACGATGCATTTTGTTTAGTACATTTGTCAAACCTTCTTGGCTAAGATTAGCGATTGCAAAATCCGAAATGGTCAGTGCAGATTCTCTATCTGAAGATTGAATCAATCTACTCAGTTGATATAGCATATTCTGTGCAATACTTTGAATCGTTGATTTGGCAAGTTGTCCAACATTGTATACCCAAGTGAATTGAAGTTTTCCATCCGTTACAACCCCAATTACATCAATTACATGCGATCGCTTGGAACCGGCAGCATGATCTAAACGCTTAAATTCGTTCTCCGGAATAAACATTGCATCGCTAGAAAACATTTGGTCAAATTGTCCAAGATAGTTAAAACTAATAGACGGTGTATATTGGGAGCTTAATTGCTCACACATTGTTGCGTTCATGTAACGCAACACCCCATAATCAACACCCTTATTAGGAATTTTGCGAACTTGTTCTTTAACTGCTTTTAATGCTGCAATTGGCGTATTAGCATTAGTAATATTTAAATGAACTGGGTAAATACTTGTAAACCATCCCACGGTTCTCGATAAATCAACATCTTCAATAATCTCTTCTCGACCATGTCCCTCTAAATCTACGCTTAATATCGGCTGTCCCGTACATGCTGCTGTAGCTTGTACCAATGCTGCTAATAATACTTCATTGATTTTGACACGGTGAGTGCTTAAAGTCTCTTGCAATAACATACGGGTCTCATTCTCGTTTAACACCACAGTAATTTCCTCAGTTACTGCGCTTACTGGATTACTTATAGTACCATCTACTGGCAGTATAACTACGTCTTGTTCAACCTGCTGCTCCCAGTAATGTAGCACTTCTTTTGATATTCCAGTTTCAGCGTAATGATGTAATTTCTCCGACCATTCTTTAAAAGATGTACTCTTCATAGGTAATTGAATTTTTTGCCCTTGGACCGCTTGCGTATATGCTGTTTGCAAATCTTCCAATAAAATTCGCCAAGAAACACCATCCACGGCTAAGTGATGAATTGTCCAAAATAATCGGCCAGTCTCCTCACCTTCATCAAAATACACCATTCTCATTAAAGGACCATCATGTAAATTCAATCTTTCTTGTGCAACATTAATCTCTTTTTGAATAACTTCATGCCAATCCGCTTCCGGCACTTCGTCTAATGAAATGACAGTCAGCATCAATTGTTCTTCAATTCCTTCATTCCACTGTTCCCAAGTCCCATTAGGTAAACGTTCATATCTTAAACGCAGGGCATCATGATGAAGTAGAAGGTTACCTGCCGCCTTTTCCAGTGATCCTATGTCCAATTTTTCTTTCGTTCTAAAGAACATGGATTGATTCCAATGATGTGGATTAGGATGATTTTGTGCAAAAAACCTTTGCTGAATAGGTGTAAGTATCGTCTCTCCAGTTATAATTCCTTGTTCAGCTTGTACACCTTGTTCTTCTTTGACTACTTGCGCCAACTCAGCAATCGTTTGGTGTTCAAATAGTTGTTTTGGTGTCAACTGTAAACCAGCTTGCTTTGCGCGAGAGACAATCTGAATGCTAAGAATTGAATCTCCACCAATTTCAAAAAAGTTATCATAAATACCAATACGTTTTGAACCTAGCACACGTTCCCAAATCATAGAAAGCTTATGTTCACGTTCATTTCTTGGGGCCGCGTAGCCTTCTTGTGTTCCTTGATAATCTGGTATAGGTAACGATTTCCGATCAACCTTTCCATTTATGGTTAGCGGGAATTCTTTCATTTCGACAAAGTAGGAAGGTATCATATGGATTGGCAGTTTTGTTTTAAGATACTCTCGCCATTCTTCTACACTACCTTCGCCCACTACATAAGCTACTAACCTCTTATCTCCCGACTGATTTTCCCTAACTATTACAACTACCTCTTTTACCAAGTCATGCTCTTGTAAAGTCGACTCAATCTCCCCAAGTTCGATTCGAAATCCTCTAATCTTCACTTGATTATCCATTCTTCCTAAGTAGTCTATATTACCATCAGGAAGATATCTCACAAGATCGCCTGTTCTATATAACCTCTCGCCTTCTTTGAATGGATGAGAAATAAATCGTTCGGATGTTAACTCTGGACGATTCAAGTACCCCTTTGCTAGACCTGCTCCTCCGATATAAAGTTCCCCCATCACACCAACTGGAACTGGCAACCTATTACTATCTAATACATAAGTTTGGACGTTAGGCAATGGACGCCCAATTGTTACTCTCTTACTATCTTTTTTGATATGATAGCATGTTGCATCAACCGTACATTCTGTAGGACCATATACATTATAAAACTGTATTTTATCAGTCTCTACTAGCTGTTCCCATAATGACGGCATAATTGCTTCACCACCAACCAGTACCTTACTTGGAACATGAACGCCATCGCACGTTTCTAACAATCCGGCATCTATAAGTAATTGAAGCAATGAAGGTGTTATATCAAAGATTTCTAACTTGTTCTCCCTAATATAAGCTACAAACTGCTCCGGATCACTTCGTACTTCATTCGGAATAATATACAAACTTGAACCATAAAGCAGCATTTGTAATTGCTGGATAGATGCATCAAAGGCAATTGACGCATTTAAACCGACATGCATGTTAGATGGTATCTCATGTTCGAAAACTTCTTTTTGTAAACCATGCGACAAGTTTAGTACAGAATGATGCTGTATCAAGACACCCTTTGGATTCCCCGTTGATCCTGAAGTATAGATAACATACGCTAAGTTTTCTCCTGTTACTTCACATTTTGGTGAAAGAATGCTTTCTTGTGAAATCATTGCTTGATCCCTATCTAGACAAACTATCTTGATTTCTTTAGGTATCCAGTCTTCCAATGACTCGTTCGTAACTAATACTTGAATTCCAGTGTCCTCCAAAATATATCGTAGACGACTTTCTGGATATGATGGGTCTAATGGAACATAGGCTGCTCCAGCCTTCCAAATCCCCATAATACTAACAATCATCTCAACTGAACGCTCAAAGCAAAGTCCAACCAATGATTCATTCCCAATCCCGCATTGCTGAAGATAGTGGGCCAATTGATTAGCTTTTTCATTCAGCTCTCGATACGTTAACTGCTGTTTTTCATCTACCACTGCTACCGCATCAGGTGTACGATTTACTTGCTCTTTAAACAGCTGATGAATTGTACTTTCCTGTGGATATGCTACAGCATCATTATTCCACTCCTCCAACTGTTTTTGCTGTAATCCTGACAATATAGGCAACTTAGCTAATGATTTATCAGGATTCTCCACGATTACATTCAACCAGTTCCCAAAATGTTCAGCCATGGATTCAATAGTTAAGCTGTCAAATAAATCAGTTCTATAAACAAAAGTAAGTAATAAACCCTCTTCCACTTCTGCAGCAGTTAAACTTAAATCAAACTTAGCGATAGGAGCATTACTTTCCATTACTTCTATATTTCTTCCATGTAGTTCTGGTAGCTTCTGTCCCGTATTTTGCAAAGTAAACATGGTTTGGAAAATCGGAGAATGGCTTATATTTCGTTCAGGTTGGATAACCTCTACAATTTTCTCAAACGGAACATCTTGATACTCATACGCCTTCAATGCTTTTATCCGCACTTGAGACAACAACTCTTGAAATGCCGGTGCATTACTTAAATCAGCGCGATAAACCAATGTATTGACAAAGAAACCAATCAGCCCTTCAATTTCTCGATAATTTCGATTTGCAATTGGGCTGCCAACAATAATATCCGTTTGTCCCGTATAACGAGCAAGGAAACTTTGATACGATGCCAATAAGGTCATGAAAAGTGTGGCCCCTTCTTGACGACTTAGTTCGTTTAATTTATTCAGTAATGAGCGCGATAACAAAACATTATGAGTTAATCCATGGTGGGTTTGCACTGGCGGACGCGGACGATCCATTGGCAACATTAAGACTGGTAACTCACCGGATAATTCTTCCTTCCAATACGCAAGTTGTTGATATAGTACTTCATCTTTCAACCATTCTCTTTGCCACTGAGCAAAATCGGCATATTGAACTGGTAGTGGTTCCAGCTCTGCTTGTTTTTCACCAATCGTATTCTCATAAAATGCCATCCATTCTTGAAGCAAGATTTCCATCGACCATCCATCTGAGATAATATGATGCATATTACACAGAAGAACCCATTCTTCTTCTGAAATTCTTATGAGTTTCCCACGGAACAATGGCCCTTTTTCTAAATCAAATGGAGATTCGACTTCAGTTTGAATCCATTGCTCCAACTTTCTTTCTCGCTCCTCTAATGAAAGCTTAGTTAAGTCCATTTGCAGAAGCGGACGGAAAACGTACGGTTGAATCTGCTGCATAGGATGGCCATCCTCTTCATAAAATACAGTCCGCAAAGATTCATGACGCTCTATCAACTGATTCCATCCCAACTCCAATGCCTCAGGTAACCAATTCCCTGTAAGACGGCATGCCATTGGCATATTATAAAGTGCACTATTAGGTGCAAATTGATCAATAAACCATAAGCGCTGTTGGGCATAAGACAGTGGAATATTTCCCCCTCGTTCCATCGGCATCAATGGTGGAATTTCTCGTTTTTCGCTCCCCTTACGTAACTGATCTATTCGTTTCGATAATGCTTCGACCGTTGAATATTCGAACAGTTCACGTACTGGCAATTTGATTTGAAAGACTTCCTGTAAGCGTGAGACCACTTGTGTAGCAAGTAGAGAGTGACCACCGAGCTCAAAGAATGAATCCTGAACATCAATGTCTCTTATTCCTAGCACTTGACTCCACACTGAAGCAATAAGTTCTTCCAGCGGAGTTCTTGGGTATACAGTATTTTCAGCGGATTGTTCACTAAGTATAGGCAATGCCTTCAAATCAAGCTTTCCATTCGGTGTAAGTGGTAAAAATTCCATCTCAATAAAGTTTGTTGGAACCATGTAATTTGGTAAATGTGTTTGTAGATGTTCTCGCCATTCATGGACACTTCCTTCACCAACTACATAAGCTACTAATCTCTTATCACCTTGATTATCCTCTCGTACCAATACAACTGCTTCTTTCACAGAAGAATGTGCCTGCAAAACAGCTTCTATTTCTCCCAATTCAATCCGGAAACCACGAATTTTTACTTGGTCATCTATACGTCCATGGAACTGGAGATTACCATCAGAAAGATAACTTGCTTTGTCTCCTGTATAATAGAGACGTTCTCCTGACTTGAAAGGATGTGGAATAAATTTTTCCTTTGTAAGATCCGGACGATTAGCATATCCACGTGCAAGACTCTTCCCTCCAATATAGAGATCTCCAATTACACCAATTGGTACTAGCTGAAGATGAGAATCTAACACATAAACTTCTGTATTTGCAATCGGTCGACCAATAGATGGCGTACCTGTTGTCACCCCTACAGGTACGTAACAATCTGTGGTAACAACGGTATTTTCCGATGGACCATACTGATTAATTACCGCAAAAGGAATATCGCTAGATGGATACTGCGTTAATTGATCCCCACCAGTAATGATAAAACGAAGATCCGTTTTATCTGGCCAAGATAATTTCAAGAGTCTTTCCAGAATAGGCGTAGGTGCAAAACTAGCTGTTATTCGTGAATCAATGAGCCAGTCCCTTAGTGCTTCTGGATTAATTCTCAGTTCCTCTGTTGACAAGTAGAGTGCTGCGCCAGCAGTTAGATACGGCCAAATCTCCTGGACAGCCGAATCAAAAGCAACCCCTGCAATCTGAGTCGCACGATCCTCTGCTGAAATATGATAAACTTCTTGATGCCAAGAAACCATATTCATTAATGAGCGATTTTCAACCATGACACCCTTCGGTTTTCCTGTAGAACCAGAGGTATAAACAATATAGGCTAAGTTCTCTGGATTTATTTGACGTGTAGGTGCGATTACGCTTTCCACTGTTAGTTCTTCTAACCTCACCATTTCGACGTGTGCGAAATGTCCTTCTTGTCCTTCCGCCGTCACTACAAATTGAATTCCTGCATCTTCAATCATGTATTCTAACCTTGATTTTGGATATAACGGATCTAAAACAACATAAGCTCCACCAGCTTTTAAAATGCCTAGTAAACTTGCCATTAGCTCAGCTGACCTCGGAAGATAAACTCCTACCACTGACTCTGGGGCTACTCCCTTTCGCCGTAAAACATTTGCCAACTGATTTGCTTGTGTATCCAGTTCACCATAAGTCCACTGTTTTGTTTGATCAACTACCGCAATCGCATCCGGACGCCTTGCTACTTGCTCCTCAAATCTGTCGCAAATAAGACCCTGATGAGACATTTCCATTACAGTGTCATTCCATGTTTCTAATAACAAAGTACGTTCGGGTTCTGATAGCATGCTCAGGTCATGCAACGGATTTTGTGGGCGATGAGAAACTTCATGTAGCCATTTCTCAAAGTGTCCTGCCATCCGTTCAATAGTAGTAGCATTGAATAAATCCTTATTGTACTCAAAAGTAAAAAGTAATCCCTCTTCCGTCTCAACTGCCATTACACTTAAATCAAACTTTGCAATTGGACTATGGCTTTCTATCATTTCAATACTTCTACTAGATAACACCGGTAACTCTTGTTTCATATTTTGCAAGATGAACATAGTCTGGAAGATTGGCGAATGACTTGTACTTCGCTCCGGTTGCACAACTTCTACAATTTTTTCAAATGGAATATCTTGATATTCATACGCCTTCAATGCCTTTTGACGAACCTGATACAGTACATCTTGAAATGTCGGTCTACCACTCAAATTAGCTCGATAAACCAGCGTGTTAACGAAGAAACCAATTAGTCCTTCAATTTCTCTATAATTCCGATTCGCAATTGGGCTTCCGACCAGAATATCTTCTTGTCCCGTATAACGAGATAGAAAACTTTGATATGCAGCTAAAAGCGTCATGAAGAGCGTAGCCCCTTCTTTTCGACTAAGTTCATTCAATTTATCATGTAGCGTGCTTGGCAGAACCATAGTGTATGTCGACCCGTGATGAGTTTGTATTGCGGGACGCGGGCGATCCACAGGAAGTTGGAGTACAGGAAGCTCCCCAGACAATTCTTCCCTCCAATATTGGAGTTGTTGATCAAGCACCTCCTCCTTTAGCCATCCTTTTTGCCACTGAGCAAAGTCGGAATATTGAACCGGTAATGGTTCAAGTTCCGCTACCTTTCCATCCGTTTCTTTCTCATAAAATGCCATCCATTCTTCAAGTAGGATTCCCATTGACCATCCATCTGAAACGATATGATGTAGAGTACAAAGGAGTATCCATTCTTCCTCTCCCACGTGCAAAATACTTGTCCTGATTAATGGACCCTCTGTTAAATCAAATGGCACTTCTGTTTCTTGTTGAATTAAACGTTTAACTTCTTCTTCTTGATCTTCAGAAGAAAGCATAGTTAAATCCGTTTTCGGAATTGATTGAAAAGCATACGGTTCAATTTGCTGTACGGGTTGACCATTCACTTCTTGAAAGACCGTCCGCAGTGATTCATGACGTTCTATTAGTTGATTCCATCCCGTTTCCAATGCTTCAAGTAGCCAATTCCCTGTAAGACGGCATACCATTGGCATATTGTAAAGGGCACTATTAGGTGTAAATTGATCAATAAACCATAAACGTTGTTGGGCATAAGATAGTGGAATAGCTTCTCCTCGTTTCATTGGTATTAGTGGCGGAATCTCTCGTTTTTTATCTCCTTTACGTAACTGTTCTAATCGCTTTGCCAGTGACTCCACCGTTGTATATTCAAATAGTTCACGTACTGGTAATTCGATTTGAAAAATTCCCTGTAAACGTGACACTACTTGAGTAGCTAGTAGTGAATGACCACCGATTTCAAAAAAGGAATCCTGAACACTAATATTTTTTATTCCTAACACTTGGCTCCAAACGGAAACGATGAGCTCCTCCACTGGTGTTCGTGATGAAGTAATATCTTCACTTATGAACTGTTCTTCTAATTCCAATAATGCTTTCCGATTCACTTTACCATTTGGAGTAAGTGGCATACCTTCAATTTGGAAAAAGTATGCCGGAACCATATAATGTGGTAATTGCTTCTTGAGATATTCACGCCACTCCCCAGTATCCCCTTCACCCACTACATAAGCTACTAACTGCTTATCTCCTGGTCGATCTTCCTTCACCAACACGACTGCCTCTTTTACAGATGAGTGATCATGTAAAGCTGCTTCTATTTCTCCCAATTCAATTCGGAATCCTCTAATTTTAACTTGGTTATCTATTCTTCCAATATATTCTAAGTTACGATCATTTATATATCTAACCAAGTCACCCGTTCGATATAATCGTTCCCCGTCCTTAAAGGGATGCGGAATAAAACGTTCAGTAGTTAAATCCGGTCGATTGAAGTAGCCACGTGCTAATCCTACTCCTCCAAGGTAAAGTTCCCCTGCCACACCAATCGGGACCACTTGTTGATATTGATCTAACACATACAACTCTGTATTATCAATCGGACGACCAATCGGAATAAGCATTGGTTCTTTTTCTAAATCACAATCGTAATAAGTCACATCCACAGTTGCTTCAGTAGGACCATATAAGTTAATTAACTTTGTTTGCTGAGCATTGTAAAAGATCCCCTTAAACCGGCGAACCTGTTCAGTGTTTAACGCTTCTCCACTAGTAAAAACTTGAATTAAAGACGATACATCCCTTTTCGAATTATATAATTCCATATAATCTAAGAAAGTAGATAACATCGACGGAACAAAATGCATGGTGGACACACGGTATCGTTCAATATACTCCTCAATCACCGCAGGATCTTTCTCTCCTCCTGGTGGAAGTAAACAAACACGTGCTCCTACAAATGACCACCAAAATAATTCCCAGACAGAAACATCAAACGAAAACGGTGTCTTTTGTAGGATTGTATCCTCCTCAGACAATGGGTATTTTTTCTGCATCCACTGTAGGCGATTTATAACAGAATGATGTTCAATCATTACCCCCTTTGGATTTCCTGTCGAACCCGAAGTGTATATAATATAGGCTAAGTTATTTGCTGTTACTCCACTCACCGGAGCTAAATTACTCTCTTTAGAAATCATTACTTGATCCCGATCTAAACAAATTGCTTGAATATCTTTAGGTAACCAGTCCTGTAGTGCCTCTTTTGTTAACAGCACTTGAATTTGTGAATTCTCCAAAATGTATCTCAGGCGGTTTTCGGGATAACTTGGGTCCAGTGGGACATAAGCCCCACCTGCCTTCAAAATCCCAAAGAGACCGATAATCATATCAGGAGAACGTTCAATACATATACCAACCAATGATTCAGGTCCGATACCTCGTTTTTGTAGAAAATGTGCCAATTGATTCGATTTTTCATTTAGTTCTTGATACGTTAGCTTTCCACCCTCATAAACTACCGCCACTGCATCAGGTGTCCGTGCAACTTGTTGCTCAAATAGCTCGTGAATCATACAATCATGACCATAAACTACGTCCGTATCATTCCATTCTTCTAGGAGTTGTTTTTGCTCAGTATCCGATAACATTGACAGCTTTGTATATGATTCATCTGGATGATACGTGATTTCATTTAGCCAGTTCTCAAAATGTCCTGCCATACGTGCAATGGTACTACTATCAAATAAATCCGTGTTGTATTCAAATGAGACGAATAGACCTTCTTCCACTTCATAGGCAGTTAAGCTCAAATCAAATTTAGCAATAGACATATTACTTTCTACCATTTCAATACTTCTATCAGGCAAATCTAGTCTTTCTTGTTTTATATTCTGTAGCGTAAACATGGTCTGAAATATAGGGGAATGACTCATGCTTCGTTCAGGTTGCACAGCTTCTACCACTTTTTCAAATGGTATATCTTGATATTCGTAAGCTTTTAACGCCTTTTTCTTTGTTTGGTTCAAAATCTCCCGAAAGGTAGGGGTGCCACTCAAATCTGATCGATAAACCAACGTATTAACAAAGAAACCAATTAATCCTTCTACTCCCTTATGGTTCCGATTTGCAATCGGGCTACCAACTAGAATATCTTTTTGTCCTGTATAACGAGCAAGAAAGCTCTGGTATGCGGCCATTAAAGTCATAAATAAAGTAGATCCTTCTTGTCGGCTTATATCCTTCAATTGACTAAGCAATTTATAAGGAAAAATTACATGATGCGTAGCCCCAGAGTAAGTCTGCTTAACCGGTCGAGGTCGATCCACTGGCAGTTGTAAGATAGGAAGTTCACCAGACAATTCTTCCTGCCAATACGTAAGCTGACGATTTAGCACATCACCTTGCAACCACTCCTTTTGCCACTTCGCAAAGTCTGCATATTGAATGGATAATGAACTTAATTTAGCAGGATTTCCACCCATTTCTTCTTCATAGAAAGCAAGTAATTCATTCATGAATATACCAATGGACCAAGCATCAGAAATAATATGATGCATCGTACACAGTAATAACCATTCATCCTTCTCTAATTGAACAAGCTGATTACGAATTAAAGGACCATTCATTAAATCAAATGGTTCTTGCGCTTCTCTCGCAATTAAACTATCTACCTCTTTTTCTTTTACTTTTAGAGGAAGTTGAGAGTAATCCCTTACAGGTAATGCTCTAGGAAGAAATTCGAGAATTTGTTGCACAGGCTGTTCTCCTACTTCTTTAAAAACAGTTCGTAATGATTCATGACGTTCAATGAGTCGATTGAATCCCTTCTCTAATGCTTCAGGTATCCAATTTCCTTTTAGATGCCATACTGTTGGAATATTATATAAAGAACTGTTTGGGTTAAATCTGTCCATAAACCACAAACGTTGTTGCGCATAAGACAACGGGAGTGCTTCTTTATTCTCCTTTTTTTGCATTTGCTTCTGAAGCCATGCTCTCTTCTCAGGAGAAAGTGAACTCAGCTTTGCAAGTAAATCACTTCTCATTTTTTTACCCCTTCCTCAATCAAATTACTCTCGAATATCCCTTGTGCTTCTTCCTCTGATAGCTCCTCTAATTGCTTAAGTAGTTCCAGTAATTCTTCATCATTACTCACTTCTGCTTCTTTTTGAATATAGTCTTGAAGACTTACATTCTCTTTACTATCATTCTGCATTTCTTGATTTTTGTTATAGAGCAATTGATCAATCTGTTCTGCCAATTGCTGCACCGTATGAAACATAAATAAATCATGCAATGGTATCTCGATTCCAAAAGCCTCTTTAAGATTGGAAACAGCTTGCGTAGCAAGTAATGAATGTCCACCAATTTCAAAAAACGAATCCTGAATTCCGATGTTTTCCATACCTAAAACTTCATGCCATATCGAAACAATTGTTTTTTCCGTAGACGTACGAGGAGCAATATAACCACTTGCTATCTCCTGTCTCTCTGGTGCTGGTAAGGCCTTCCTATCAATTTTCCCATTAGGAGTGAGTGGAAATGCATTTAATCCAACAAAATAGGCTGGAATCATATAATTTGGTAGTTGATCCTTGAGATAATCACGCCACTTTTGAGCATCCCCGTCTCCTACAACATAGGCGATCAAACGTGGATCGCCAGGATAATCTTCCCGCACCATCACAATAGCTTCGCTAACTAATGTATGCTTTTGTAATACCGCCTCGATTTCTCCTAGTTCAATCCGGAATCCACGAATTTTCACCTGATGATCAATTCTTCCAACATACTCCAAATTTCCATCCGGCAAATACCTTACTAGATCTCCAGTCCGGTATACTCGCTCGTCTTCTTTAAACGGATGCGGTATAAATCGATTTTTCGTTAAGTCAGGGCGTTTTAAATATCCACGTGCTAACCCTGATCCACCAATGTATAGCTCACCAACTACACCAATTGGAACCATTTTTTGTTCAGCACTCAATACATATACTTCTGTATTGAAGATTGGTTTACCGATTGGTGGTACCCTATGCATGACACCCTTTTCTAATTCCATATACGTGGAATACGTAGTATCTTCAGACGGTCCATATAAGTTGAACACCTTCTCAATCGTACTTCTCTCGTATAAATCTTGAACAAGCGGATATGGTAACGGTTCTCCAGCCAAATTTATTACCTTTACTGAAGAAGGAATTGTTTTTGCTCGAACCAGTTCCTTTGCTGCCGATGGCACAGTATTAACCAAAGTCACACCTTTGGTAGACAACTTGTCTAGATGTAGAGCATTTTCAGCGACAATCACCTTACCACCCATCGTTAAGGGAACAAATACTTCAAAAACGGATAAATCAAAAGATAGTGAAGTTGAAGCTAATACTCCCGCTAATTCCTTTCGAGAATACGTGTGATACGCCCAATGAATCATTGTTACTGTATTCCTGTGCTCAATCATTACTCCCTTTGGATTTCCAGTGGAACCTGAAGTATAGATAATATAGGCTAAGTTATCGCCCGTCACTTCACTCGTGCATACCGTAGTAACTTCCTGTTCTATTTCTGCTCGATTACGATCAATACAAATGACGTTGACGAATGTAGGTATAACCATTTTTTGTTGTAACTTTTCCTGTGTCACCAGTACCTTTATTTGAGCATCTTCTAAAATGTACTGCAGTCGACTTTCCGGATACGCTGGATCAATTGGGACATATGCTCCTCCCGCCTTCATAATTCCTAAGAGACCGACAATCATCTCGGATGAACGTGTAACGCAAATCCCAACTAATGATTCGCATGTTACACCATTTTTTTGTAAATAATGTGCCAACTGATTTGAGCGTTCGTCCAACTCTCGATATGTTAGTTCTTCATCTTCGCACACTACTGCAATTGCTTCTGGTGTTTTTTCCACTTGTTCTTCAAACATTGTATGAATCGTACTATCTTCTATATCTATAACGGCTGATTCATTCCATTCCTCTAGTAGTTGCTTATATTCTACTTTCGATAACATATTCAGTTCTGATAGTATACATTTTGGATGAGAGACAATTTGATTTAACCAATGTTTAAAATGACTTGCCATACGTTCAATGGTTGTATCATTAAACAAATCAGTATTATATTCAAAGGTTAGTGATAATCCTTCTTCCGTCTCAGAAGCAAATAAACTCAAATCAAATTTGGCAACAGAAGCATGGCTTTTCATGAGTTCCATTTGTCTTTCAGATAGCTGAAGAAATTCTTGTTTCGTATTCTGTAAAGTAAACATAGTTTGGAATATTGGTGAATGACTTGTATTCCGTTCAGGTTTTACGGATTCTACCACTTTCTCAAATGGGATGTCCTGATACTCGAATGCTTTTAGCGCTTTTTTTCTTACCTGCGACAATAGTTCTTGGAACGTCGGATTTCCACTGAAATCAGCTCGATAAACTAACGTATTTGCAAAGAATCCTATTAATCCCTCAATCTCTTTCACATTTCGATTAGCGATTGGGCTTCCAACTATAATGTCGTCCTGTCCTGTATAACGAGAAAGGAAGCTTTGATACGCTGCCATCAATGTCATAAATAAAGTGCATCCTTCTTGCAAACTTAAATCTTTGAGCTTTTCCTGTAAGGAATTCGCCACTATTAAGGACTGACTTGCACCACGATGGGTTTGAACTGCAGGTCGAGGACGATCCATCGGTAATTGTAAAACCGGTAGTTCCCCAGATAATTCTTCCTTCCAATATTGAAGATGCTGATTCAAACTCTCCTCTTTTTGCCATTCCTTCTGCCACATGACAAAATCTGCATATTGGATAGATAACTCCTTCAATTCCACTGGTTTTCCGGTTAGTGCTCCTTCATAAAAAGCCATCCATTCTTCAAGTAAGATTCCCATTGACCATCCATCTGAAATAATATGATGCATCGTACAAATGAGAACCCATTCTTCCCTGTCCACTTTTAATATTCGTGTTCGAATCAGAGGACCTTGTCCAAAATGAAATGGTTCCTCCGCCTCGTTTTGAATAAGGCGTTTCATTTCTCTTTCCCTATCTTCCAAAGAAAGATCTGTTAGATTCGTTTGAGGAATATGCCTGAACACATGAGATTGAACCTGTTGAAAAGGTTCACCCTCTTGTTCTAGAATTGTCGTCCTTAATGATTCATGACGCTCCAACAATTGATTCCATCCGACCTCCAATGCTTCAATTGACCATTTACCTGTTAAGCGACACGCTGCATGAATATTGTACATAGCACTATTTGGCATTAATTGATCAATAAACCATAGACGTTTCTGCGCATAGGAAAGTGGGATAACTTCTTCTCGTTTCATAGGTACAAGAGGAGCAACCTTTCGTTTTTTATCTTCCTTTCGTAACTGATCCACTCGTTTCGCCAATGCTTCCACTGTATCGTGCTTGAAAAGTTCACGTAATGGAATTTTAATTTGGAACAGTTCTTGCAATCGAGAGACGATTTGAGTAGCAAGTAGTGAGTGCCCACCACGTTCAAAGAAGGAATCCTGAATGCCAATATTTTCTGTTCCTAACACTTGACTCCAAACCGAGGCAATAAGCTCTTCCGATGGCGTCCGAGGTAGCACATTTAAATCTTCAATAGCTTGCTCATCAGGTGCTGGCAAGGCCTTTCGGTCAATTTTCCCATTCGGAGTAAGCGGGAAATGTTCTAACTCTATAAAGTGCGCTGGAATCATATGATTCGGTAATTGGTTTTGTAAATACTCTCTCCACTCTTCGGTATTTCCATCGCTTATTACATATGCAACCAATCGTTGATCACCTGGACGATCTTCTCTAACTAATACGACAGCCTCTTTAATAAACGAACATTTTTCTAAAGTTGCTTCAATTTCTCCTAGTTCAATCCTAAAACCACGCATTTTGACTTGATGATCCATTCTACCTATAAATTCTATATTTCCATCATTTAGATATCTTACTGAATCTCCTGTTCGATATAGTCGTTCCCCCAATTGAAATGGGTGCGAAATGAATTTTTCAGCAGTAAGATTCTGACGATTTAAGTATCCACGCGCTAAACCAACACCACCAATATATAACTCACCTTCAGTTCCTATTGATTGCAAGCGTTGATTTTGGTCTAATACATATAATTGCGTGTTCTGTATTGGCTTCCCAATAGAAACAAATTCTTGATTAGGCTGAATATCAAATGCATTCACATAAATAGTGGCTTCAGTTGGCCCATAAAAGTTGGTTAATTTCACTTGTCCACTATAATCCCATTTCTGTTGAAAACGTCTAACTAACCCTGAACTTAGTTCTTCTCCACCAGAAAATACATGGCGTACGGACGAACAATTCATGTTCAATTCAATATGATTGAAGTAATCTAAGAAAACAGATAACATCGAAGGTACAAATTGAACTATAGTAACCTGATGTTGTTTAATCACTTCAGCTATAATAGAAGGATCTTTTTCTCCACCTGGAGGTAGGAAAGATACACTTGCACCAACGTGAATGCCCCAAAACAATTCCCAAACAGAGACATCAAATGAGAATGGCGTTTTCTGCAAGACCACATCTTTTTCAGAAAGCGGATATTTATGTTGCATCCATTCTAGATAATTAATTACTGAATGATGCTCAATCATTACTCCCTTTGGATTCCCTGTAGATCCTGAAGTATACATAACATACGCTAAATTTTCTCCTGTTACACCACTTATACATGGGGTTGTTTCTTCTTTTTCAATTGCAGTGTAATCTTTATTCATACAAATCGTTTCTATATTTTCAGATACAAACAAATTTTTAGAATTCTCTTCCATCACTAGTACTTCGATTCCAGCATCCTCTAATATATATCGAAGTCGACTCTCTGGATAAGTAGGGTCAAGTGGAACATACGCTGCTCCTGATTTTAGAATACCTAATAACGCTATCATCATTTGTAATGAACGTTCCATATATACCCCAACTAGAGACTCTGGGCCTACACCATGCTTTTGTAAATAATGAGCTAACTGATTTGCACGCTTCTCCAACTCTTTATAGGTAATTTGTTCATTTTCGTAACTAGCCGCGATTGCTTCCGGTGTTTTTTTTACTTGCTCCTCAAACATCGTATGAATCATGCCTTCAGCCGAATAATTAACTTGAGTATGATTCCATTCCTCTAGTAACTGTATTTGTTCTTCTTCTGTTAAATGAGTAATTTCAAATAGTTTTGAATCTAGGCTCTTCGTCATCTGAATTAATATTTGCAATAAGTGATTCTGAATCCGATTTATTGCTTCTTCATTAAAATAGCTTCGATCATACATCAACTTTAAAGTAATTTTCTTACCGGGCATTACAATGAGTGTTAAAGGATAATTTGTTTGTTCCGTGCTTTTAACATCTAGTAATCTTAAATCATCATTTCTCTCACCTTGAATTGGATAATTTTCAAACACATACAAGGTATGAAATAAGGAGCAATTTCGCGGAACCTCACTCCAGCCTTGAATATCTATCAACGAATTATACTCATACTGTCTTCGTTCCATTTCTTTCATTTGTATTTTACGAAGCCAATCTACTACTGATGTATTATCCGTTAATCGAATTCTGGTAGGTAATGTGTTAATAAATAGCCCCACCATATTCTCTGCTCCTATTAAATCAGTAGGACGTCCAGCGCTAGTTACGCCAAATACGACGTCACTGTCACCGCTATACCTACTCATCAAATAAGCCCATGCACCTTGTACTAACGTATTCAACGTTAATCGACTATTTCGTACCCACTCTTGTAAACTCTCAGTAAGTTCCTCAGATACTTGATAAGCACATTCTCCATAACCCTTCTCTTGTCCTTGATCCTTTCTTTCCATTGCTAATGGAGTAGGTGCATAGAACCCTTTTAATTCTTCTTTCCAAAATTCCTCTGCTTGACTTTGATCTTGTTTATTTATCCATTGAATATATTTTTTATAAGGAAGAGATTTAGGAAGATTCAACAATTCTCCCTTTATCATCTTGAGATAAACTTCCATCACTTCACTAAAGACCAATGACACACTCCATCCGTCTAGCAAAATATGATGATGTGTCCAGATAATTCTCGTTTCCTCTTTTGCTTCTTTAATCGCAGTGACTCTCATCAATGGTGCTTCATCCAATAAAAATCCTTTTCTACGATCTACATTCAAAAACTGTTGTAATTTCTTCGCCCTTTCCTCATGTGGATGGGTGCTCCAATCCTCTTGATGAATAGTAAAAGGAAGACGTTCGTAAACTGCTTGTAGAGGTTTTTCTACTTCTTCCCAAACAAATACTGAGCGCAGAACCTCATGTCGTTGAATAACATATTCCCAAGCTTTTTCAAAAGTAGCAACATCCAATTGCCCCCCGAGCAAGAAACCTACTTGTACAATATAGGAAAAAGAATGTTCATCATCTTGATCGTATAAAGTATGAAACAGTATTCCTTTTTGCAAAGGTGATAAACCATATATATCAATAACGTCTCCCATTTTTACACCCTCTTCTTTGTTAATTTAAGTAATACTTTGCTCAAGCTTTCTTCCGTAAGATCCTCTGCATCAGCAAAATCTGATACCGTAAAAGCAGACTCTGTTGTTGGTTTATTTATAAGTTGACGGAGATGCCTTAACATACCATCTGCTATCAATTGAATTTTCAATTTAGAAAACTGTTCTCTACTATACATCCAAACAAAATGTAACTTTTCATCTTTCACCATTCCGATAACATCAATTAGATGAGATGGTTTGGAATCTGGAGCATGATCTAAAAATGTAAATCCTGTCTCTTGCATAAACAAAGAGTCCCTTGAAAACACCTGATCAAATTGGCCCAAATAGTTAAAGCTTATTGAAGGCTTTTGCTGATAAAACGGAAGTAATCCTTTATTCAAGTAACGTAAAATACCATAGTCAACTCCGCGATTTGGAATTCGACGTAATTGTTCTTTGACAGCCTTTAACCCTTCAATAGGTGTTTGAGTTCCTTGAAAATTGAGATGAACGGGATAAATACTCGTGAACCAGCCCACTGTCCTTGATGAATCAATACCTTCAATCATCTCTTCTCTTCCGTGTCCTTCTAGATGAATAGAAACGGTTTGCTGATTTGTACAATCGACGATAGCTTGTCCTAATGCCGTTAATAGTACCTCATCAATCCTTGTCTTATGAGTGACTAGAACTTCGTGTAACAATGTTTGTGTTTCTTCTATTCCTAAAGTCCTCGTCACTTGATCAATCGATTCTTCTGTTGTTTCTTGTATTGGATAGTCCATTGGAATTTTCATCGTTTCTTTTTCTACTTGTTCATTCCAATAATTTTGTACTTCTTTTGAAATACCCGAATCACTGTATGTCTGGAGTCGTTCAGACCACTCTTTAAAAGATGTACTTTTCGCAGGTAAGCGAACTTCTTGACCTTGTTTCATCTGGTTATATACCACCTGTAAATCTTCCAATAGAATCCTCCATGACACTCCATCTACTACTAAATGATGAATCACCCAGAATATTCGATCATTTCTAGTCAAGTTATCTTCAAAGTACACTACTCTCATTAACGGACCATTAACTAAATTGAAACTAGCTTGATTAATGTTCATCTCTTCTTGTATTATTTTATTCCACTCTTTTTCATTAACTTGATTACGTTTTACAACATGGAGTACTGACAGCTCATCAGTCCCTTCATTTCTCTGCCTCCACGTTCCGTTTGGTAACTGTTCGTACCGGAAACGTAAAGCATCATGATGTTTCAGTAAATTTAATATCGCTCCCTCTAGTAATTTCACATTCAATCTTTCTTTTACTCTTAAAAGCATTGATTGATTCCAATGCTCTGTATGTGGATGTTCTTGCTCGAAGAACCAGCACTGAATTGGAGTAAGAGGCACATCACCTATCACAATTCCCTGCTCCGCTTGTACTCCCTGCGTTTCTATAGCCACTTGTGCCAGCTCAGCGATAGTTGGGCATTCAAACATTTGCTTTGGAGTAAGTTTTAACCCCACTTGACTTGCTTGAGATATGATTTGAATACTGAGAATCGAGTCGCCACCAATTTCAAAGAAATTATCATAGATTCCCACCTTTTTAACACCTAATACTCGCTTCCAAATGGTAGTCAGTATCTGTTCGTTACTATTCCGAGGGCCAACACATTCACTATTAATCTGCTTTTCCTCTGGCATAGGTAAGGCCTCACGATCAACTTTACCGTTAGCTGTAAGTGGAATAGCTTCCATCGCCACAAATCCCGAAGGAACCATATAACTTGGTAGTTTCGCTTTAAGATACTCTCTCCACGCATCTACATTTCCATCTCCTACAACATATGCTATTAATCTTTTATCGCCCGGCTGATCTTCTCTTACAATTACAACTGCCTCTTTTACATATGCATATGTATGTAAAGTAGACTCAATTTCCCCAATCTCAATTCGGAAACCACGTATTTTAACCTGATGATCAATTCTTCCACGATAATCTAGATTCCCATCTGGCAAATACCTCGCTAAGTCTCCTGTCCGGTATAATCTTGCTTTCAGATCACTACTAAATGGATGAGATATAAAACGCTCTGCTGTTAATTCAGGTCTATTTAAATACCCACGTGCAAGCCCTGCCCCGCCAATATAAAGTTCACCATCGACACCTATAGGAACAGGTTGTTGATAAGCGTCTAGTATATACACTTCTAAATCGGGAATCCGCTTTCCAATATTACTTCTTGAAGCATGCTGCACATCATCTAGAGTAATTGGATAATATGTAACATGAACTGTAGTTTCTGTAATTCCATACATATTAATTAACTGTGGGTTTTTCTCCCCATACCTTTGAAACCACGGTAACAAGCTAGTAGGTTCTAACGCTTCTCCGCCAAATATCACATAACGCAGCTGCAAATTTTTATTCTTATCTTCTTGTTCACACACTCGTATTAATTGTCGAAATGCGGAGGGTGTCTGATTTAGAACTGTGACTTCTTCCTCCACCAATAATTGATAAAAATCCTTAGGTGATCGACTAATCCAGTACGGAACAACAACTAATTTTCCACCATATAATAATGCTCCCAAAATTTCCCATACTGAGAAATCAAATGCATACGAATGAAAAAGCGTCCAAGTATCTTTTTCATTAAACTGATACCAACAATCCGTCGATTTAAATAACCGAATGACATTGTGATGCTCTATCATAACGCCCTTTGGATTTCCCGTTGATCCCGAAGTATAGATTACATATGCCAGATTTTGGGGACCGACACTAGAAACCGGCAAAGTCTTACTTTCTTTCCCAATCTCATCTTGATCACGATCCAGGCAAATCGACTCAACATTTTCTGGTAACCAGTTCAATTCTTTTAAACTTTCTTGCGTTACGAATAACTGAATGCTAGCATCTTCTAAAATATATTGAAGTCGTTGCTCTGGATATGTTGGATCAAGTGGGACATAAGCCCCACCAGCCTTCAAAATCCCTAAAATACCTACAATCATCTCGTGGGAACGTTCAACGCACAGTCCAACTAAAGTATCAGGTCCTACTCCTTTTTTCTGCAGATAATGAGCTAACTGGTTTGCACGTTCATTAAGCTCCTTATAAGTAATTTTTTCTTTTTCATACGTAACTGCAATAGCATTTGGATAAATCATCGCTTGCCGTTCGAACATTTCATGAATAGTTACTTGAGGCGGGACATCCAGTTTAGGATTGTTGAACTCAACTAAACTTTTTCTTTTATCTTCCTCAGAAATGATTTCTATTTCAGCCACCTTCTGCTTTTGGTTTTCAAAAGTGTTTTCCATTATCGCTAACATCACGTTAAAAAACTGTTTTATCTCTTCCTTAGAAAATAGCTCCTCACGATAATCAATATGTACATGTAAAGAGTCTATATCAATTAGATTTTCAATATGCACTGCAAAATCTTGTACTTCTTCACGGTTTGGAATCCATAGTGAGTCACCACTTTCATCACGATCCCTATAATCAATCGTAGTTCCGAAAAGTCTCACATTACTGTTATTCTCTTTATTAATCCGCTTTAATAACAAATCAAATGGATATTTCTGATGTCTTAATGATTTACTTTGTTTTCTGGACACCCTACTAATAAATGAAAGTACTTCTTCTTCTGGATCAATATCCATTCTTAAAGGAACTGTACTCACCATCATTCCAATCAATTTTCGTTCCATTTTAGTCATACGGTTGCCGTAAGCCATTCCTAAACCAATATTAAGCGATGAGGTCCACCGATACATGGACAACGAGAAAGCAGCAACAAAAAGGGTGTATAAACTAAATTTGGAATCTTCAGAAAATTTTTCTATCTTTCTCTTCAAATGCTCCGTTAATATAAACGTCTCACGTGATGCTTTGGTACTAACTTGGTACGTATTATAAGGCTTCAATCCAGTCGCAGATGGCAGTGTTTTAAATTCCTCTAACCAGAATTTTTGATCTTTTTGAAAGCGACTACTATTCAAGTATGTTTGTTCATTGGTCAGAAATTGAACATATGAATTTTTAATTTCGCCTTCTTCATTCTCGTTATGCATGTCATAATAATATTTTGCAATCTGCTCAGTAAATATTTGAATTGATAAACCATCCATAATAATATGATGAACATTTCCAAAGACTGCACATTCATTATCGTTTAATTTTATTAAAGCGAAATAGTATAAATTTGAATTAAATAATGTAAACGTTTCTTTTGTTTTCTGCTCAATCCATTCCTCAAGTAAATTTGTATTCTCCACATTACTGAAATCAAAAAACTCAAATTCTTGTTCTTCATGTTTAATAAAATATTGTTTCGGTTCCTGATGCCCATTTTCTTTTAACCTAATGCACAGACCGTCATTTTCACTGATAACGCGATTCACAACTTGGTTTAATTTTGAATAATTCATTTTTCGATGAAGTTTAAATAAAAATCTTAAATTACATATTCCTTTATCAGAATGAATAACTTCTGTATACCATATTCTTCGCTGCGGATGGCTTAATGGATAACATTCCTCATTGGTCATAAAAATCTTCCCTTCAAAAATTATTTGCTCTTATAGGTTCGTGTTTATGTTTACCCCATAAATATTTCTGCATTGAAACTCCAATTACTCCAATAATAACAAGCCCAATCCCTCCATAAACATAGAGTTGAGTTACTCCAAACAAATGCACTAATGGGCCACTCATAGCAGGAGAAATAATTAAAACTGCGTTTGTTAAACTACTTTGAATACCAAATACTCTTCCTACTTGATCTTGATCGGATTCTATTTGTAATATGACTTGATTAGATACAAGCATCAGCCCACTTCCGATACCAGCGATAAAACTAATTAAATAGGCTAAAACGAAGACCGTACCGGGCGTTATCAAACCAATCCCCCCAAAACCAATTCCCATTAAAACCATACCTCCACATACTACCCAGCCATATTGAAATTGTTTTAATTTCTGAGTTAGTAATGCACCAAGTATCCCGCCAAGACCAATAATAGAAATGATATATCCCATTTTACTTTTATCATGTGGGAATAGGCTCTTAAATAAAGTTGGGAATTGTGAGTCTACTAATTGTAATACTGCCATGGCTATTGTAACGAAAATCATGGTTGATAATATTATCCGATTAGATAACACATAACCCCACCCTTGTACCCAAGCGGTCCAAGTACTTTGTTTTTGCTTTTCAACAAATTCTTTCGATATAGTTTCTTTAAATTTTATTGTGGGTATGAGAACTAAGGTAGCTAATAAACAACTTATAGCTCTTATAATGAGGCAGAACTCTGGTTGAAACCAGCTCAGCAACATACCCCCTATAAGTGGGCCTACTATTTTGGTACCCTGCTCTACTATTCCGTTGATACTTACTGCTTTAGTAAGCAAATCCGGGGATACAATCTGTCTTGTTAGTGTTTGCTGTGCAGGATAATAGAAAACAATAAAAATGGAACGAATCATTAATGCCACTAAGAGCCAGTGGATATCTTGTACAAATAAAAGAGCAATCGTTATTAGACCAACCATTAGATTACAGAACATCATAATTGGAATTTTTCTAAAACGATCTGCAATAACACCTGCCCATGAGCCAAAAATAATTCCTGGAAGTGCATATGCAACAGGAATCAATCCAATCATAGTAGGATCTACTTCCCATTCAAACCCAACTATAGTCATAATCGCTAACATATCAATAAAAACACCAAGCATAAGCAATGAATAGGCAGAGAAAACTTGTAAATATACCCTATTTCCTAATAGGCCTTTTGAATCGGTAGTTTTCATAAAAGCAAGCTCCTTAGGTTACTAATATAAACGCTTTTGCGTATAAGGTACCTCTTTATTAAACCAAATTAATCATTATTGACATCTCACCTAAAATTTAACTTCGTCAAAACTTAAACTATTATTTTTTATATCTTTAAAATAGTCAGATAAAATAAAGCGTACCCATTTCTTCATTTTTATATCAACTGTTACAAAATATATCTTTCCCTTACACTAATAACAGCTAAACGTTGCCTTAATATAACCCTTTACAGTCGTTTGCACATTCAATTCACATCCTTTTTAAAGTTGGCTTTTTTCTATCTCAAATACTATCACACAAATATTTCACCTACTATATTCATAAAGTTGAAATATTTGAATCAGAAAATTCGGATAAAAAAACCAAATCCAAAAATCATACCAAACAATTATTTAGTTATATTGCCATTTTATAGATGGCTTTAGCCATAAGGATATCAAAAATTAAGTTTTTTAATTTTATTAACATAATAGTTTAAAGAGGCTATAAATCCTACTAAACAAAAAGATAAATATACAATAAAGTATATTTATCTTTTCTTATCCTACATATTTTCTATGCAAATTAATTCCAATAACTAAAATTGATAATAAAAATATAATACTACCAATTACTAATGTACTCATAACAGAATTGAATAATATAGTATTAATACTTCTGCACCTACTACCTATTTTATTTATTGGATATTTATACTTCAAAAAAATTACACATTATTCACAATTAGGATACATACCCAAAATATGATTTGAATATGTTATTATATTTTAAGATAATATAAAATCAGTTTTTCTATAAGAGAACTTAATTTTTATGTAGTACGAAATTGTTAGTAATACAGTATATATTTTAATTTAGTTATAAAAACGTTTAAAGATCACCTATTTCCATAAGTGATCTTTCTTTGTGATTCTACATTTATGCACTACTGTAGAAATATATCGTAGATACGCTTTGTTTGCTAAATGTTTAGTTCTTTCCATTTACTAAAAAACATAGCTTAATACAATTAATACCATATTCGTTACATTGCAAACTATTATTTTGTCTTCTGTACAGGCAAACTACTAAAAATTAATTCAGCAACTTTTACATATCCTTTTGAGTTTGGATGAATTAAATCCTTAGACCAAAGCGTATTGTCATTAACTAAATGATGATTCCAAAAATCAACATGATGAAGCTTATACTCTCTGCTCAATGAACGTATAACTTCATTTGCCTCTAATAATTGTTCTTTTATTACTTGTTTTTTTTCAAAAGCAAAAGGAAGCCTAACTGTAAAATCCGGAAGGTTTGCTATAATAATATCAGCCCCTGCTTTACTTAATGTATCTACCATAAATTCCATATCGTTCTTATATGCATCATGATTCCAACGTCCTTTTAAAACATCGTTTGCCCCTGCAATGAGACTAACCAAATCTGGATTAAAAGTTAGCGCCTTTTCCAATTGCTGCGAGCGAATTTCTTCAGTTACTAACCCACGCTTTGCAAAATTGGCATATTCTATATCGTTTTCACACAGTTGAACAAAATGATCTACCCAGCTTTTTAATGCAATTCCCTCAACTTCATCCCCTATCCCCTCTGTAAAACTATCGCCAATTGCTACAAATCGCTTCCACATATGTATTCCCCCTTTATTATTAACCATATCTATACTATACAATAGCTCACACCGTAATTGTTATTTCTAAGTGGTTTTCGATTTCAATTATATTCCACTTTACTATATTTACATTTAGAATCTAAAATTGACCGATTCCTAAGTATACTTAGGAATCGGTCATATTCATATATTTACTAAAGAAATACAATCTATCTAGGAATTATACTTTTTTCAAAAAATTTGTTGTTCTTTGTTTTGCCCAGTTGATACATTTCTTTTCGATTAAATGATATGAAACTATAGAAAAAAGTAGTGTCATTGCAATGCACAAAGTAAGAAGGAAAAAGATAGGTATCTTTGTATACAAAAGTTTAAATAGTACCATCATGATTGGAAAATGACATAAATAGATACTGTATGAAATTTCTCCTAAATATACAAATACACTCTTATTTAAAAATGCTTTTACTTTTAGGTTACTCATAGCCATTATAATAAATATACTAACCCCCATTACGACACCCCAATCTTTTATTAAGAAAGTTGTATCATTACGGGAAAAACCATAAATTAAAATGGAATATAAATATAGAATAACCCCTAATGTAATAAGAAATCCTTTTTTAAATTTTTTCATATTCCTATATGAGTAGATAAGTTTTTCCTGATACTTAAAAAGTAACATTCCAACCATAAACATAGATGTAAAATGCAGTGTATCAGCATAACCATTATAAAACCCTTCAGCTTTCCCAATATGCAACATATTAAGAACAACACTAATTAATGAAAAGCTCAAAGCAAATAGTATCGTTTTCTTCCAATTCAGTTTATAAAAAAGAAGGAATAACAAAGGAAACACAATAGATATACGCATTTCTTGAGCCAATGACCAAATAACTGGATTATAATTTTCCGTAAAAAAGTTATTAAGAAGTACAAAGTGGTTTAGAATATCTAATTTTGTTATAGACCCTTGCCACCTATCATAGAACCAATCCCGTAATCCTACCACTTCATACGACGAAAATAAAATAAATAAAACAAAGGTAACGATTATCCAAAAATAATAAGGAATATAGATTCTTACAAATCTCTTAATTAAATATCCCCAATAATTTGTTTTTGAATGATAAAGTGCCATAGATAACACAAAACCACTTAGTACATAAAAAACGATAACAGCTTCCCCACCCGCCCATAAAAACCTAAGCGGGGAAAATTTAATAGAATTAGGCAACGATGGTAGCATTAAACAAAAATGTCCAAATACCACAGTAAGTGCCGCTAACCCTCGTATGGAATCTAATTCTTTTATTCTGTTACTCATAAAATGTTCTCCTTGTAAATTGTAAATTTTGCTGTTCATAAAGGCCACTATAAGAATGTAGTGGGAGAATTGTACATATTCTTTCTTTAAATTCCTAATATAAGCAGTACAAAGTTAATTTGACCTCCATTTCTTTATATACATAATTTAAAACAAAATATTTAATACAAAGAAAAGATTTTATTAAATTTTTATAAAGTGAAACATTTAGTTGTATCCTATAAAATTAGCTTTTTACTATATCAATCGCACTATCCCACATACCACTAAAAAAAGATCCTGTTTTACGTATAAAACGTGTAAACCAATTTGCTTGTTCCACATCAGATTTTGTTACAAGGTCTATTTGTAATGATTTACCTGATAAGAACCCAGGATCTGTATTATCTTTAGGCGAGATAATCATTTTGCTAATTGTTACACCTTTTTTAATAGGCGCTTCTTGTTCTTTATTCAATACTTTAAATTCTTTTTTATAAATGTCTTTATTGCCCTTCGGCATTGGAAGTGAAACAGCTTGCTTCGTTTGAACTACTACATCTTTGTCTTTTGCATTTGCCACTCGAACTGTTTCATATCCTTTTATTACTGAATCTTTTCCGTAGACATTCTTCACTTCAAAATTCGCAAATCCATAATCGTATAATTTCTTTGTTTCATCAAAACGTGCCGTATGAGATTTTGCTTTTATCACTACAGAAATTAGGCGCATACCATTTCTTTCTACTGTACCAGTGAAACAATCTCCCGCTTCTGGAGTCGTTCCTGTTTTCAAACCATCTACACCTTCATATTGCTTAATTAAACCTTTTAACATCCAGTTAAAGTTCGCCATATCAATTGGATATTTACCACCCTCTTGGAATGTTTTTTTAGGAATTTTTGCTGTATTTAATATTTGGGGGAAATCTTGAATAAGACGTTGTGCTAAAATTGCACAATCCCTTGCAGACATTTTATTTTTCTCGTCTAGAGTTGTCCCTTCTAGGTGATATCCTTTTAAATCTTGATTTGTTAAGCCTGTAGAGTTTACAAATTTATAATCTTTCATTCCAAACTCTTTCGACTTATCGTTCATCATTTTTACAAAATTAACTTCTTTACCAGCAATCTGTTCAACTAAAGCAATTGTTGCACCATTTGCAGAGTAAATTGCCATTGCCTCATATAACTCTTTTACCGTATAAGAGCCACCATTTTCTAATGGAACGTTTGATAATGAACGATCTTGCGAAATCTTATGTGCATATTCAGAGATTTTAACTTTTTGATCCCATTTAAGTTTTCCTTTATCCACCGCTTCATGAACTAAGTATTCGCTCATCATTTTTGTCATACTAGCAATTGCCAATGATTCATCTACATTTTTTTCATATAAAATTTTTCCGGAATTTGCTTCTATTAAAATTGCTGATCCCGCTTCAACGTCTATAGCAGAAACTGTTTCCGCTGCTGCTCTTCCAAATGTAACGAACATGCTAAAAAATAGTGTAAGCACTGTTACTATTGCAATAAATCTCTTGCAAAACATACCTTTCACTTCTGTTACCTCCAATATCTTTGTACTCAAAAAAGCGTTATTCTAACATAATCTCAAAAAAACAGACAGTGTTCTCAAATTGTATATACATATAAGACATTAGAATCGCTTTCATATAGACCATCTCACCCGACACTTTTAGATGCCCTGATACTTTGTATTCCCACACATATCCCTATTTTTAATCCCCTTATATTTTTCAAAATGATTCGCACTTTCATATTTTTTAGGATTACAATTAATAGACAATCTAGATATTACATTTGTTCCATATTTACAAAAAATAAAGTGAAACTTTAATCAGTGGGGGTCTTACTGCCCGTTAATGCTTTATTAGCTATCAAGGATTTTAATTATTCAATTCAGCTATTTGCTAGACTTATATTAGAGATGAATTTTCTTTAGTCTAAACTATTAGTTTTTTGTAATAAAAAAACTACACCCTATACTGGATGTAGTTTTTCTAACTGATTTATTTATTTTTCACTTTATTTTTATAAAAAGCAAATAATGGTTCGATGGATGGACTAGATAACAGCGGAATTGCCTTCTCAATCAATTTCCTATCCCAATCAAACCAACGCATTTCCATTAACATATTTATTTCTGTATCAGTAAATCGTTTCTTTATTTCCTTAGCAGGATTTCCACCAACTATTGTATACGGCGGAACATCTTTACTTACGACAGATCCCGCAGCAACAATTGCCCCTTCACCAATAGTAACGCCAGGCATTATTATAGCATTCATTCCAATCCAAGCATCACTTTTTATGACTGTATCGCCCTTAGGTTCATATGATTGTTCAATTTGCTCAGCAAATGGATATACTGTAATCCATTCTGAGTGATGATTATGGTTACCACCCATTAAAATGACTACTCCACTTGCAATGCAAACATAATTCCCAATAATGAGTTTATCAAGATGCCATCCCATCTGTTCAATTGGATTGAAAAGTGCTTGAGACTTAGCATCCCCCCACAAATACCTTACACAGCCATCTTCAAAATTTTGATGACTATAATAGCCTGAATAATAGGAGTACTCTCCCACTTCAATGAGTGGATTTGTTACTATATCTTTTATATACTGTGTTTCTGACCAATGATTAAATAATGGATACTTCATAACTTTATTCCTCGCTTCTAAGTATTATATATTTTGCTATTTACTTAGAAGCTTACTACGACAGCTACATTTTTTAGCTTTCTCAAACGACGAATCATTATCTTCAAGCCTTTCTTTTATACTAAAAAAAGCATAACGCAATACATTACACTAGTCAAATTGTGTAATTTTGAACACATCTTAAACAGCGTAATACTGCAATAAGAACATGAAAACACTCTAACTTTGATCCAAATAATATTTTGATTACATTTAGTTCATATTTTGTAAAAAAATTTTAATTGCCATGACAAAGCAAACAATAACCACTATTGGTCGTATTAACGACGTCCCTTTTGTAAGCACCATCTTCGCTCCAATATATGATCCTATAATTTGACCAAGCATCATAATCAACCCAATTGTCCAATCGATTTGGCCAAAAATAATAAAATATAACAAAGCGGCGAAATTACTTGTAAAATTCAAGATCTTAGCATTTGCAGTTGCTCTTGTAGCACTATATCCACATAAAAGAATGAATGCTAAAGCAATTAAACTACCTGTTCCTGGGCCGAAGAAGCCATCATAAAATCCAAGGAATGGAGCCACTGTTAACGCAAACAACAACATACTTATTTTTCTCGGTCGATCTTCGTTTGCTATATTTGGAGATAATAGAAAATAAAGACCAATAATAATAAGTAAAAAAGGTAATATCATGATTAGATATTCTGCCCGTATCTGTAAAACAAGCCATCCACCGAAAACGGATCCCAAAAAGGTCATTAAGATGGACAAACGCATATCTTTGAGATTAATTTCTTTCTTCTTAATAAAAATCATTGTTGCCATGAGGGTTCCGCTACTCCCTTGTAGTTTATTAGTTGCTATCGCTACAGAAGGAGACATACCTACTAATAACATTATCGGGATAGTTATCATACCACCGCCTCCAGCAATCGTATCTATCCATCCTGCTAATACAGCTACTAAAAATAGTAGTATGAGTAATTCAATAGTAAAATCCATACAAAGAATATGGGAAGGCTTGAGCTATTATACCCCAAACCTCCCCATCTTCCCTCCTCTCTTTAAACTAGTTAATTAAATCTTTAAAGTAACTTTCTTTCTGATCACGTAATCGGCTGGAAACGTATTGCCTGCAAACAATTCTTCTTCCGTATTTATTATTTCCAATCGGGATTTTATATTCTTCCTCAGATAACCTTTCTCTACCATGAGTTACATTTGTTTGTTTACCATAGTATGAATTTGGTATAAGTAATAAATCTTCAGATGTAAGTGGAACCTTATAAGTAGGCGTTGTTCGTAAGAGTTCTAAAAACATGTCAAATTTCAATTTTTCTTCTTCACTTTCTCCCACATAAATCAATCTATTTTCTGCTCCATTTAAACAAGTTGCAATAATATCGCCATTATCATCCAAAAATATAATTTGGTTTATTTCCCCTACAAATCCAGATATTTCACCATCAGCCATTCCTGCGATATGAGCAATAGGCATTTTACTTATCGCCAATATGTCATCTTTACTGAAGTGATTTTCTTCAAGATGCTTTTGAAGTAATTTTGGCGTTCCAATATGAGTTTGAGTTTTTAAATTTAACACTCCTTTTAATAAAAGAGCATCAACTCTAGTAAATTTGCCACAAGTAATTTCAGACACTATTCGTTCCACGGATTTATTAAGTCTATTTGATACAATTTCTAAATTCGTATTGAATGTTTTCAATCTTGCTTCAATATCTGATTGGTCTTTCATATCTGTATACACTGTGGCATCGTTATGTTGATAAAAGTTCCCACCACCGGTGCTTGCACCGACATTTCGCAAAACTTCATCGTTGTTCAAAGGGGAAATGAGGTGAAATCTATTTTTCCCTGCATGTTCGGATGGGTGAATTAAAGCATCATAATTAAAAAGTGTGGCGAAAAGCCATGTGACCCATTCTGCATAAAAATATTTTTTCATTCTATCGTCTTCGTCTTCACCATAATTAAAACCTTTGCGATTCTCCCCAGGTAATAGTGTTTCCATAGGATCACATGGAATATTTTTAATAAGAGTAGGTGGTACGTTCCCACCACAATTCGCTACTTTTATCATATGTAGTAGTTTTTTCATGTCTGAATTCGAAGTTTTCTTTAAATAATCAATCAAACAATTAAGCCACTCTCTTGAAAAGCTTGCAGCTATTTCTTGATCACAAGTATAAGGATTATGAGTTTTTAATTCATGGTCTATTAGATTCTTCATTTTATCCTTCAATAGATTCGGAATAGTAATTTCTTCAATTTCTGTAATCTGCAGTGTTCCTTTATTCATTATAAAACCTCCGTTGTTTTATTTTTTCACACCATATCTTCTATTAAATGAACTACCTACTTCTTTTTTGCTCCTTTGCTTTTCTTCAAAGCTATTAGAACTACCAATTTACAGATAAAAAACGTGGAGTATAAGAGATTTCTTCTTAGTCACATTTCCCCCACGAATCTCCGTTAAATTGGCAAATTTAATTTGAAAATCTGATTCATTTTCATACTTTACTTTCAAACTATGTTTATATGATTTTCAATTCAAGTAAGAGTATTTCATTTTCTAAAGTTTTCCTGAGTTTAAAATCAGAATTTTCAAGATAAATATATTAACACTAAAAATATAACACGAAACCAAAAAATGTAAATAAATAGTTTTTTTATAAAAAATAGTCAGACTATTTATAAGGTAATTCGTATTTCATTGAACCAACTACGGCCTCTCAATTTTATTGATAACAATAAAAAGGTCCCCTAAATGGTGATAGAGGACCTTTTTCCAAGTATATTCTATTTTAAATTTCTTACTTACCTTTTATTTTAAAAGATATTGCTGTAACTTCTTTATTAACAGTTCCATCCCGTTTGGACTTACAATAATCTTCCCATTCGCTAACGAAATATTGCTGTCTGAAATATCCCCTGTAAGTGCACAAGCTCTTGGTGATTGATATTTTCGTAAAATAATCTGGTCCTCTTCTATAAACATTTCAAGAGAATCTTTTTCTACAATTCCTAAACTCCGTCTTATTTCCATTGGAATAACAATACGCCCCATGCTATCTGCTTTACGAGTAATTCCTCTTGATTTCATAAAATGCCACCCTTTATATTTATCTAATATTACGGTATTTATTTTAGCAATAAATAACAATTAGGAATAGTTCGTATTACAGTACTTTTTTTAGGAATAAATACCAATTAGGAATAACTTATGTTAGAATTATTTCTTGTTTATTCTTGATTTTTAATATATTTATCCTTGATCATTTTTATATATTGTTTTCTTTCTGTTAATTCAAATATAAATAATGCCTTTTTTATGTATGTTAAACCAACTTCATTAGAGTGCTGAACTTTTAATAAAATTGCACCTTTTTCAAAAAACAATTCACCTAATAAGTATAAAGTATTCATATTTATAGCTAATTTTATGCCTATTTCACTATACTTTATTGCTTCTTCATATTGATTTGCAAGGTGTAAACATTTTGTTAACGTATGAATGAGTCTTAATTTGATTTCTTTTTCTCTAGGGAATTCTATCTTATTAAAATTAATTAAACTTTGTTTTAATATATTTATGCTTTTCTCATAGTCTTCATTTTCTGCATGTATTATAGCAATTGAATTCATTATGCTTATTTCTTTTTCTGATAAAAAGTTACTACTACTTAAGGTTTGTTTTAGTGCTCTATTTAAAATGTCAAAAGCATTAATTGTTGCTCCATTTACATAATATATAGCAATCGCTTCATGCCATAATAGAAATTGTTTATCTTCTTTTGATTGGAAATTATTTTCGTTTTTCTCTTTTTTCACTATTTCGTAAAGCTCATTATATTCTTTTTGTTTCACACAATCTCTCATTACACATTTTACATTTTCAATATATTTTATTTTTTTGTTTTTCGTTAGCGCAAATATATAATTTGGATCAATACCAAGTCTTTCAGATAATTGATACAACAATATGCTAGATGGATAAATAATACCTTTTTCTATCTTACTAATTTGGCTTTGTGAACATATTCCATGACATAATTCAGATTGTGACATGTTTTTTTTCTTTCTAAGTTCTTTAATAATAATACCAAGATTGTAGAATTCCATCTTTCCTCCCTCAAATGTAACACTTTATGAGTATAAGAATATTTTCCAACTTTTAATGTAATGTAAAATTAATATAGTTACAATTACTAATTATATGGATTTATAGTTTCTTTTACAAACTTGTATCACAATACGAGAAATTATTAAAATATGGTTCACTAATAATCAAAGGAGCGTATTTTATGAAAAGAATGTTGACCGAAAGAGAGTTAGAAGTGGCTATTTATGTAGCAAAAGGATTTACAGATGTAGAAATTTCAAAAAAAATATATGTTACCCCTCGAAGAATTTCAACGATAATTAATCATATTAAAGAAAAATGGCATATTAATTCTAGAGTAGAATTAGGTATTTTAGTTTATCATTATGGTTTTATAGATGCACCCTTATTTTCAAATAAAGAAAATCATTTATTCGAAAAGGTTGCACAATAATTGACCAAGTATAATGTGGTTCATTTACAAATAAAAACAGAAAAGTCGCTGAACTTTTATTATTTAAGGTAATTCTGTATTCTGAAGGTAATGGGCATGTATGGCTTGCTAAAAGAAAAAATATAGATTGTATTTAGATATTTTAGTAAGACTAATTGTACCAGGAACTTTTAAAAGGTAAAAACATACCTTTAGACAATGTTTCTTCCGTAACAGCAAGTATAGCTTTTAATGTAGAAAATCCATCCATTTTGATTAAGCTTTTTCAAAAAGGGTGGGTTTCTTCAGTTTATAGGAAAGGTATACTTAACTTATAAACTGAAACTTTAATCATTCGAGCTGCCCGTTAATGCAGGATAAAAAATAAAATAGGTAAAAATGCCATCGCATCTTTACCTATCCTATAGATAAACAGGTTTTCATAAGAAATAGAAAACTCCACTGAACACTATAAATATATTATTTTAAATTAATTGGTTGTTGTTGAGTAATACAATGGATTATACCACCATTTTTATAAAGCTCTCTTACATCAATCCCCACAACTTTACGATCAGGATAAAGTTTTTGAATCATCTCATTTGCTATTTTATCATTAGGATCATTATAGTTAGGAACTAAGATAACTTGATTCGCTATATAATAATTAATATATGAACCTTTATAATCAAGTTGCTTCCCATTTTCTAATGTAACATTATTCTTGCTTAGCGGCAGATATACATACTTGTACTTATTCCCCTCAGCATCTTTTGCCTGCAACAACTTGTTAATATCTTTATCAGACGTTCCCCATTCAGATAAATCTTTTTTGTTTAATGTTATAATAGTAGATTTATCGTGGAATTTTGCAAATCCATCAATATGAAAATCAGTAATATCTAAGTTAGGTACTCCATCTAACCAAATAAAATTTGTTACCCCAAGGTCACTAATATATTTTTCAATATCTTTTTCTGACAATTTTGCATTTCTATTTTTATTCGTTACAGCACTTCTAGTTAGTAAAGCAGTTCCATTACCATCTAATTCAAATGCGCCACCTTCAAGAACAAATTTATTCCAATCAATTCTTTCAATTCCTAACTGTTTACTAAGATTCTCACGAAGACGAGCATCTTTCTTATATGGTGTTTTCTTTCCCCATCCGTTAAATCCTGGGTCTAATATCTTTAGATTTTTGTCATTATCATAAACAAAAATTGGTCCAGTATCTCTCGCCCATACATCGTCAGTAGGTGCGATAAAGAAATCAATTTTCCCCATATTTACCCCGTGATCTATTAAAACCTCAGTAATTCTTTCTTTTTCTTCTTGATCATATGCAACAATATGAACTTTTTCGCCTTTGCTTAAAGCATTTGTCATTTGAATCCAAATTGGCTCTACTTCTTGCTGATATTTTTGCCCATATGTAAATTCATGAGGCCATTGTAGCCATGTTCCTTCATGTTTGCTTTTTTCATCTGGCATTGTATACTTTCCTACTTGTTTTCGTACCTCTACTTTCTTCATATCTTTTCTTTGCGTTTTTTCAATTTCCTTCGCCTGAACTTTCTCAATCCCTTTCCCTAGAGCATAACCACTGAAAATAGATGTGGTTAGTATAGCACTCATACACAAATTCGTTATTTTTTTCATTTCTTAACCTCCTTTTCTGTCTTACTGTAAACCTTTACATAGTGTGAAGGTCAAGCTTTTCCGTTTGAATTATTTAAATATTTTAAATGTGAAGTGCAATTTGAATCGAACTCTATACAAAATAAGTAAGAATCAACTATTCCTACTATAATCATCATTTTTTCATAATATCTTACACTCTTTTTTTGTTATCCTTTTTATACCATGTACTGTATTATTTTCGAAAATAATACAGTACATGAAATTTCATATTAAATACATATATATATTTATTCAGTTTATATTTAACTATTCAAAAGCAGTTACAATTCTCTCTTTCATTTTCTGTATTACTTCACTGCTCAATACTTTTTGACCAGCAGGAAGTTTTAATATGGCAGCGGCACCTTTACTAAGGTATATTTCTTGATCATTATTTTGATTTACTACCAATATTCCTTGCCCTTCAAATTCGAAATAAATAATATCTTTTGTTTCATTTGTATTATTTTTTATTGATTTATATAATCCATATAAATCTTTACTTCTATTTTCTCCGCCCGTTCGAATCGGTTCAGTATCATTCGCAACAATCAGTCCTTCTGGCTGCTCATCCTTCATAATAAACCATAGCTTTTCATTTGTTGGTAATAGTAAATACTTAAATTCAGAGCTATTTAAAATTTGCTGTGCTGGAATTGTTTCATAGATTGGTAACGAAAATGGAGATGTTGTTATTTTTTCAAAACTTAAATTTTCTGAAGAACCTCCCTTACTATATTGATAATCTTTTAATGCAATCGATTGTACTGATTCACTTTTATTTTTTGATGCATAACTAATTTTACTAGCAAAAATAATAACAGTCATTAAGCACATGCACGGTATCACAAGCTTAAGTAGTTTTCCCATTTATGAACCCCCGCTTTTAATATTATTAGTTTGCATGGATATTATAAACAGTTTCACTCCACCAAAAATTATTATTGTTATGGAACGTACTGAAATTATGATTATAATGATCACCATACCAAGGGTCCATGTATGTTATATAATCTGTTCCATTTGTCCCTTTATAAAACCCATCAAGTACTAGAAAGTGTCCGATGTTAGCTCCATTTTGCCACATAATGAGTGCAATCATCGGCTGATTACTATTAATTTGACTTTTGAACCAATCATAAGATTTTGCTCCAGAACTTATAGCTGAGCTAACACCATATCCCGATAATCCATATTGTATTTCACGTGAAGTTGCAGGATTATTATATGATCCACCCTTAACATACCTAACGTACTGATCTTGTGATGGAGTTTTCCCAAAATAATTTAAAACTGAAACCGAAGTGCCTGCCCAACACCAATTTGACCTTTCTTGTAATATGTTAGGTACAGATAATTTACGATCTATTGATGTATTTGGAGGATTTCCATTAATATACGCTGACGTTACATATACTTTTTTTCCATCTTTAAAATAATAAAACCAACGATTATCTAAATTTCCTGTCCAGTAATCTTTAACCGCTTCACCATACTCCCATCCTTTAAAAGATACTTTTGTATTTCCGGGAATCACATCTACAATATTTGCATTTAAACTTTTTGCCTCTCTAACATTTACATTCAATGGAGCTGTTGTTCCTGAAAATTCAACTTCTTCTGCTATTATTTTCTGAACACCAATAAAACTAAATGTGAAGAACAATAAAAACATACAAACAATAAAATGCTTTCTTTCCTTCATTTCTCCACCCCTTCATCAGTACTAAAAAACATCAACAATTCATCCTTATTAATTGTTCAAGCTTAATATTACATACTAACGAAAAATGACTTCTCATAAAGTAAAACTTTAATCAGTAGTGGTTTTATTCATCCCCCACTGATTATTAGTTGAACCCATCGGGCTTCCCGGCAAATAGCGGGATAAATTCCAATACAAAAAAGGAGCCTATAAATTTTTATAGGCTCCTTTTTATTTCGTCGTTATTACTTAGCTAATTCTTTCGTACCCTTCATTACATCAATGAAGAATCCCCAGTTATTCACTACAGAAGAGATACTGATATGTTCATCTGGAGTGTGGACGTTAAAGATGTCTGGTCCGAATGAAATTGCATCTAATTCAGGCATCTTTTGAACGAATGCGCTACACTCAATCCCCGCATGTACAGCGAAGATTTCAATTTCTTTATTGTATTTTTCTTGATGTACTTTTTCAAATAAATTACGAATTTGTGAGTTTGGATTGTATGGCCATTCTGGATACTCTGACTCTATTTCAAATGTAGCACCAACTAATTCAGCAATATATTTGATTTCTTCTGCAACATGTTGTTTTAAACTACTTACAGAACTTCGCACTTCGTTACGTAATTTAATTTCATCTCGCAACGTTTCAATAACACCTAAATTCGTTGAGCTTTCTACAAGGCCTTTAATATCCATGCTCATACTTTGAATGCCATTTGGAATTAAGAATAATGATGAAGTAAGCTGCTTTTGTGTCTCTTTAGCAAATACTTTTTCAACTGTTTCATCCAATTTTGTCAGTGTAACATGAACATCTGGATCAACAGCACGCATTTCTTCTTGTAATACACGTGTCCATGATTCTAGTTTTTCTTCTACTTGTCCTACATCTTCTGTACGAATTAAAATTGTAGCTACACTTTCACGCGGAATTGCATTCGTTTTTAATCCGCCGTGAACTTCACTTATGTAAAACTCCGTATGTGCTGATAAATCACGTAATACTCGTCCTAATACTTTGTTCGCATTACCGCGTTGTTTATCAATTTCCATACCAGAATGGCCGCCTTTTAGACCACCAACATATAGACGGTATGCATCCATATTCGCTGGCGTTTCATCCCAAATTACGGGAATTGTTTCAACAGCTTTCGCACCACCTGCACTACTTACAAGTAATTTATGATCTTCTTCAGAATCAATATTTATAAATATCTTTCCTTCAAAATGATTTGGATCAATAGCAAAAGCCCCGCCCATTGTCGTTTCTTCTTCAGTAGTGATAACGACTTCAAGTGCTGGATGCGGAATTTCTTTTGAATCTAATAAAGCTAATGCATACGCAACTGCAATACCATTATCAGCACCTAAAGTTGTTTGATTTGCATATAACATGTCCCCAATGATTCGTAATTCAATTGGATCTTTTTCAAAATCATGTACTGTTGCTTGATTTTTTTCGCAAACCATATCCATATGACCTTGAATAATAATAGCTGGTACATTTTCATAACCTGCTGTTGCTTCTTTTTTAATAATGACATTCAATGCTTCATCTTGAATGACTTCTAAGTTACGCTCTTTTGCAAAGCCCACTAAATAATCACTAATTTCCTTTTCATTACCTGATCCTCTAGGAATCTTTGAAATTTCTGCAAAATGATAAAATACAGGGTGCTTTGTTAATTGTTCTAAAGTAGAATACATTTTTCAAGCTCCTCTCAAAATGAAAAAATAATATGTAAGTCTCATATCATTATACCACGATTCATTATTTTACCTTTCTTTTAACTTTTATTGTTCATTTTATGTACAACACTCTTACAACATTGTAAGGGCGTTGTAAGCTATATCGATTTTTCACATTTAATAATAGTCGTATACTTTTTAAAGAAACACATTAAAGGAGATAAAGAAAATGAAAAAGTTTTTAGCAATTATTACACCATGTTTATTATTTTTTAGTTTTACTATTGGCTGTGAGAGAGCGTCACTAAATAGAATTGGTAAAGATGTATATTACATGCAGATAAAAGGCGAAGGAACTATCGAAAAGGTAGATGGTAGAAACTTACGAAACTATACGCTGCCCGCATATGATGAAGATGGCGTCAAAAAACAAATTACATTTAGAAGTACAAAAAAAGAAAACAATCATAAATTAAATGCAGACGCGTTTTTACGCCTTTATGTAGATCAAGATGATAATAATAAAAATGAAATATCATCAATTGAAGTAAAGTCCTATGAAGAGATTCAGAAAGCAGATTTGCCTGAAAAAATAAGAGAAAAGTTTACTATTAAATAAAAGAACAAAAGAAAATGCTCTATGCATTTTCTTTTGTTCTTTTCACCTGTATATATTTTGAACTACTATTATTCATCAGTTTCTCTAACCGATTTATATTCTCCGTTAATGCACCTTTCACAAGAGAGAAATCTGTATTTGATTCTTCTTTTTTTTCTTTAAAAAACGAAGACTTTTGTACATTGACTTCAGCCATCTCTTCTCCCCCTTTTCAAAAAGATACAACCTTTTATTTATATTATATAGCAAATATAGAAAGAGTGTACACTTATGATTTTCTTTTTAATTCTTCTTCTAATTCTTCTACTTGCTGCAACGTATCACCTTTTATTAAAGAGAAATCGGTTGTATCTTCGTTATCTTCTTTAAAAAAATCATTGTCATAATCTTTTACCACTATAATCACCTCTACATGCTAGTGTAGGAATGATTGTCCAATTTTATTCAACTTTGTCGGATTTTGTTTTTAATTTATGTATAGAAGAAAAGGACAGAAGAAGATTCTGTCCTTATTTACTAAAATAACTATGATGTATTGTTAAATTATATACATTTTCAAAATCTCGATCTTGCAGGTTATTTTTCTTTCCATCAATAATAATGAAAACGTCACTTACTATTTTTGCTGGTATAATCCCGACATTTTCTACTTGCACCGCTTTCTGCTCATTCAATTGCTCGATATGTTCTAACGGAACGATAATACTAAATTGCGAGCGAATACCCCGAAAGTTTGTATTTAATTCTTTCGCGGCTTCAAAAACAACAATTTTCGCACCAATCTTTTCCCCATATGAATCTAAAAATGCATTTAAGCTCTTTGTATATTCCTCTTCTGTATGCCATTCCATCGTACCGAATACTGATGGGTTAACATTTTGAATAATTGTCGTGTATATTTCTCCTCTCGCTTTAGATGCAATTAATGATCGTTTTATTGATTGAACTGTCTTGCCAATATCGGTAAATTTCGCACCCCATATTTCTGAAATATTAGGTGTTAAAATGAACGCAATATCAACAAAAATAACCATTGCAGTAAACATTAAAAGATTTTTCCAGTGGGTTAAATCGATTCCTTTTATCATGAAATACACAGTGACAGATATGATAAACAAACCATACCAAGTCTTTCTAATACGTTGCTTCTTCTCCTCGTACAACTCTTCATTTTTCCAATAAAAGAAAACAAGGACTACAAAGACAATCGCTAAAACAAATAAGCCAATTCGAATGTTAGAGATCATTAATCACATCACCCTCCATTCAAAAACTACTCACGATATCATTACATGCGCAAGCTGCTCTCTTTATGACAAAAGACGTGGACAAGCTTCTAAATTTAGCTACATCGCATATATATTAGAAGGTGCCACGTCTTTTATCCTGCTATTTGTGGGCAATAAGACCCCCACTGATTAAAGTTTTACTTTACCATGAGTCTACATTGTATATGTAGACAAGCATCCATTTCAAATTTTCGTATTAAAAAGAAATATGTTTCGGAATTTCCCCTTCAGGTACTTCTCCATCCATACTTAAATAATAATGACGAATCGGACGTAAATCTTCATCTAATTCATAAACAAGCGGAATGCTAGTTGGAATATTTAATGAAACTACACCATCACTTGAAAGGTTATCTAAGTATTTTACTAGCGAGCGAATTGTGTTACCGTGTGATGAAATAATTACTTTATTACCACTTTTTAATGTCGGCGCAATTTCTGAATGCCAATAAGCAAGTACTCTCTTCTCCGTATCCTCTAAACATTCAGTTAATGGGAATTCACCTTTTTTGAGTGTTTTATATCTTGGATCATTCGCTTCATATCGAGAATCGTCTTCAGTAAGAGCCGGTGGTCTTACATCAACACTTCTTCTCCAAATATGAACTTGCTCCTCACCATATTTTTGAGCAGTTTCATCTTTATTCAACCCTTGCAATGCACCATAATGCCTTTCATTTAGCTTCCAAGATTTATGTATTGGGACCCAAGTAAGATTCATCTCATGAAGTACAATCCATAACGTCCGAATTGCGCGTTTTAATACAGATGTATAAGCCACATCAAAAGTATATCCGTTTTTCTTTAATATTGCTCCTGCTTCTCTCGCTTCACTTAATCCGTTCTCTGATAAATCAACATCTGTCCATCCAGTAAAGCGATTTTCAAGATTCCATAAACTTTGTCCGTGACGAATAAGTACAAGTTTTATCATTATAATTCCCCTTTCGGAAATGTGAATTTTATTGTTCCATTGCGTACACGTATAAAGTATCTAGTAATGTATCTTTTTATCCATTCACTCTATGACCAAATCATAGTTGCCAAATGTATGGATAAAATTTGTTCTTTTTCAAACGATAAAAACAGAAGTTTTTTCATTATTTTTGATCGACTGGTATTTCCCGTTTTGATACCCAAGCATCAAAACCTGATCGGCTATTTGCCATTTCATTCATAACTTGGTGCCAATTGTCCTCACATGATTCACCAAATTTTGAAAAAATAACACCCATTTGTTGTCTTTGTACATCACTCAGTTTTTTCTCTAAATCTGCACCTTTTTCTGTTAAAGACAACTGTTTTACACGTCGATCATGCATAGCCTCATTACTCTCAATTAAGCCCTTTTCCACAAGTTGACGTAACGGTCCGTGAAGAGCTTGTTTACTTATTTCTAATAGTGATAATAACTCATTTACACTTATCCCTGGAAAACGTGCGATAAAAAATAAAATTCGATGATGTACTCGTTGAATGCCATATTCTTTTATAATTTCATCTGGCTTTTCAGTAAATGTTTTATATGCAAAATAAAATAATGCTAATGCCTCATTCATCTGTTCTTCTTTATGTTGTGTCATCTACTTTCCCCCTGTATGTAAATTATACCACAATCTAGTAATGAATATTTTAATCAACGCATTAGAACTTGTTCAGTCTATTGAAACATTCATTGCATAATTAGGAGCTGATTCATTTGAAAAAACAATACACTGTAAGTACATATTTATTGGATAGACTACACGAATTAGGAATTGAACATATATTTGGGGTTCCTGGTGATTATAATCTTGCCTTTTTAGATGATGTGGTGGCACATGAAAAGTTAAAGTGGATTGGCAATTGTAATGAATTAAATGCTGCATATGCAGCAGATGGGTACGCTCGCATAAAAGGAATCGCTACTCTTATTACTACTTTCGGTGTTGGAGAATTAAGCGCTATTAACGGTATTGCTGGCTCATATGCGGAAAACGTGCCAGTTATAAAAATCACGGGTACGCCACCAACAAAAGTAATGGAAAATGGAGCAATCGTCCATCATACGTTAGGAGATGGAAAGTTCGATCACTTTTCCAATATGTATCGAGAAATCACTGTGGCACAAACAAATGTAACACCTGAGCATGCTGCTGAGGAAATTGACCGTGTTTTACGCGCATGTTGGAATGAAAAACGCCCGGTTCATATTAATTTGCCGATTGATGTGTATAATAAACCAATTAATAAACCTACAGAACCAATTTTATATAAACCGATTTTAAGTAATAAAGAAGCGTTGGATAAAATGCTTCTACATGCCACTTCAATAATAAATAATGCCAAAAAACCTGTAATTTTAGCTGATTTTGAAGTAGATCGATTTCACGCTAAAGAAAATTTACATCAATTCGTAGAAAAAACTGGGTTTCCCATCGCGACGTTAAGTATGGGAAAAGGAATATTCCCAGAAAAACACCCTCAATTTATAGGGATTTATACTGGTGATGTAAGTTCTCCGTACTTGAGAAAAAGAATTGATGAATCTGATTGTATTATTAGTATTGGTGTGAAGTTAACTGATACTATTACAGGCGGCTTCACACAAGGTTTTACAAAAGAACAAGTTATAGAAATCCATCCCTACACTGTGAAAATTATAGATAAAAAATACGGTCCAGTTGTAATGCAGGATGTTTTACAACATTTAAGTGATTCAATTGCGCATCGTAATAAAGATACTCTTGAAATTAAGCCATTTATTTCAGCACCATCACCTTTTACTGAAGAGTTCAATCCAAAAGCACAAATGGTCACACAAAAACGTTTTTGGCAGCAAATGTACCATTTCTTACAAGAAAACGACATCTTAATTGTAGAACAAGGAACACCTTTCTTTGGTAGTGCTGCTATCCCTCTACCTAATAACACTGCATATGTAGGACAACCGTTATGGGGATCTATCGGATATACACTGCCCGCTCTACTTGGTACACAGCTCGCCAATTTATCACGGCGCAACATTTTAATTATTGGTGATGGTTCTTTCCAAGTAACTGCCCAAGAGTTATCAACTATACTACGTCAAAATTTAAAACCGATTATATTTTTAATCAATAACAACGGATACACTGTTGAACGTGCCATTCACGGCCAAAACCAACTTTATAATGATATACAAATGTGGGATTACAATAAACTATCAATGGTATTTGGATCAGAAGAAAAAAGTCTAACATTTAAAGTAGAAAATGAAGCAGAATTAGCAGAAGTCTTAACAAATATAACTTTTAATAAGAATCAACTTATCTTTATTGAAGTTATAATGAGCCAAAGCGATCAACCTGAATTGTTAGCTAAACTCGGGAAAAGATTCGGTCAGCAAAATTCTTAATATAAAAGCATAACCTAATTATACAATTGGTAGTGTAAAACTTGTTTTGAGAATAGTTTCGACACTCAAAATACATAAGGAAAAGGATGGGAAGCACCATCCTTTTCTATTTTAAGAGCATTCTTCGACTAACGCCCCGTATGACAAGCAAAAATTCTTAATCCATCTTTAACTTTATAGCTTTTGTCGCAATAAATGTTTTAATATGCTTATCTAATATCCTTGTTCCACCAAAATCATCCTCAAAAAAACCTGTTATAGCAAAACCAGCTTCAACTTGGCCTTGGACTTGGTCTTCTAAAGTATGCGCATATTCTATTGTTTGATTTGAATCGATGTAATCTTGAACTTCATCCTCTGGTAAATAATCCAATGTTGATGAAGGAATTGAATGTTTAACATCAAGAATACCTTTTTGTTCTTGGTTATCATCAAAGATCCATAGTAACGGATTTGTAAATCCAGCAATAAGAATACCTTTATTCTTTAAAACCCTAGAAACTTCATTCCATACAAGATGAACATCTTTTACAAACAAATTAGAGACAGGATTTACAACAATATCAAAATAATCATCCTCAAAATCACCAAGGTCTGACATATCTCCTTGTACGGTTTTTAAAGACAAACCATCCCTTTTTGCTACCTTTTCATCTTGTTCCAATTGCTTCTTAGATATATCAGTTACTGTTACATCTGCTCCAGCAGCAGCTAGAACAGGTGCTTGTTGTCCACCACCTGATGCTAAGCAAAGTATCTTTAATCCATCTAATGACTTTGGAAACCACTCTCTAGGAACTGATTTTTCCGTAGTGACTGTAATCTCCCATTCACCTGATTTGCTTTTCTCAACAATCTCGCTACTTACAGGCTGCGTGTATCTAGAACCTTCTTCAACCTTCTTATCCCATGCATTGCTGTTTTGTTGTGTAGTATCCATCGCGATTAGTCCTCCTAACGATCTAGTTGCATTCAATGTGTAAGCTTAATGCTTTCCTTTTTCTATTAACCTGCCTGATAGTTCATACATAGTTGTCTATATTTATATTAACAGATAAATGCAAATAATTACCAAAGAATTCTAAAAAGACAAAGAATTACACATCTATTCCATTCATTTAAACTAATCGTAGAATTGGTAAGTTTTAAACAACTCACTTCCACATAAAAAAAGCATTCCAAATCTGTTAACAGTTGGAACGCTTTTTTATGTTATTTCATTTTTCAAGCTTTTAACTAAATCCTTTAAACAAATAAGCTATGATTTTTCTTTTTTATTCAGCAAGAGTTAACTGCCAAGATACACCATACTTATCATTTAACCAGCCAAACTTTTTACTAAACGGATAAGAACCTAAAGGCATAAGAATTGCTCCATCCTGCGCTAGTTTATGAAAGACCGTTTCAATTTCTTCTTCTGTCTCACAAGTTACATAAAGAGATATAGCTGGAGTGAATGTAAAATTATGATTTACATAACTATCAATACACATAAACTCTTGGCCATTTAGCGTAAAAGTTGCATGAATTACAGTTCCCTCTTTACCAGGTCCATTTTCATCGTAGCGAGAAATACTTACAATTTCCGATTGATCAAATAGCGACGTATAAAAATTCATTGCTTCCTCAGCTTTGCCTTCAAACATTAAAAACGTAGTAATTTTTTGATTTGTGTTACTCATATGGAGACAGCCCCTTGTTATATATTTATGTAAAACATAAGTCGGCCAAAAAACCGAACGTACATTCCTATGAGTGTATTGTCTATAAAAACGATGAGTTTGTCAATTATCTACTTTCTTATTTCTTCTTAAATAATGCTGTCCAAAGAAATGATTCTCCAAACATTTCATTCGGTTGTTTCATTTGTTCCATCCTTCTAATCTCAATTACCTCAAATTCTTTAAATATCTCTCGTAACTTTTCTTCCGAGTATGCAAGACCACCTTTTAGACTCCATCCTCTATATACGTCCCAATCAGTTATTTCTGACCCATTTCGTTCATCTAAGTCGCCTGCCGCAAAACATGTTAATCCGAAATAACCACCCGATTTTAATGAGTTTTTAATTAAATCCACATAATTTATTCTTCTATGCGGTGGAATGTGATGCAAACAGCCCGAATCGTATACAAAATCAAATTCGTTTTGAACCTCTAAATTAAAAATTGAATCACAAATAAAATGAATTTCTACCCCTTTTGCCAATGCCCTTTCTTTAGCCCAATTAATGCCTTCTACAGATAAATCCACTGCGGTTACATCAAACCCTTGAGTCGCTAAATAAATGGCGTTTCTACCTGGACCACATCCAAGTTCTAATACTTTCCCTTTTGAAACTCTCTCTTTTTGTATATACGAAACTAAGTTCTCATCTGGAACATTTTCAAAAAATGGAACATCCTTTTCTCTATTCTCATAAAATTCATTCCAAAAAGGTTCTGCAGGTCTTAATAATGAATCAAGCATTTTTAAAATGTCTTCTTGTGTGTGTAACGTTTCATTTTTCATTAATACCCCTCCATAAATTAATAGTCAGAAAATTATTATATATCTTTTTGAACTTTCAAACAAAGAAAAAACTCCTACATTTTGAAGTGAACCCCGAAAACGGGACACCTATCAAAACACCTAAACCACCTTTCATTTGGTGCGGATGCATCGAATTGGCGTTCCAATCGATGAGGGGCTACTACTGGCTCCGCATCACTGATATATTTCTTTTTCTTTCGACCAACTTTTGAGAGAATCTGATTTTGCCTCATGATTCATAATACTTTTTTATGATTTACACACAGCCCCATTTTCCGAAGAGTTGCGGTCACTCTTCGATATCCATATCGTAATTTATGCCGAAGACAAACATCCTTTATTTTCTCTTCTATCCCTTAGGTCCACTGTTCGTTATAACCAACGATAAAATGTAGACCGGGGTAATTCTAATACATTACACAATTCTTTTACCGTTAGTTTTTTTTTAATCGGTCCATAAAGTAACTACAGTTTCCGGGTTCAACTTCTTTCGATTTCCAGATACTTTCCCCATATCAGTAATTTTGTTTTTAACTGTTTATTTTCTAACCGTAGCTGTTCCAATTCATTTAACGCTTTTGGCCCTTTTCCATAAGAATATTGTTCTCCTACAGGTTGTTGAAAATGGTACGTTTGACCGGTACGATACCACTTCATCCACGTCTTAATTTGGGAAACATTTTTAATTCCAAAATTCTCCATAATTGTCCAGTTGGAATATCCATCCTTTTTCATTTCAACCACTTTCCACTTTATTTCTTCTGGGTAATGAACTCTTGTCTTCAAACCAAAAACACCTCCAGTGAATTCGCATACTAAGTATGCGAATTCAGGAGGTGTTTTTTTCATGTACCACTATTCGGGTTCACTTCAAAAGTTAACTGCTTTTTAATTACAATAACTATTTTGTTTAAATTCACCTTAATTCATATCAATTTTTCTTAACATTCACATTAATAACTGTACAATATAATTAAACTGTTTGTATGAGGGGTGATTATTATGAACTGGAAACAAAAATACAATCCGAAATATCTCTTTTACCGAATGTATAGTTATATTTATAAAGCCCTTGATGATATATCATGGTCCTTAAAATAACGCTTTTGTTCACTTTTTTGATACATTTACGAAACATGCATGTGTTATCTTCATTAAGTCCTTTTCTTTTTATAATGTCGTGTGAGATATACCAACAGAGGAAGCCCTAGATTCCCTAATCCTAGGGCTTTTTTTATAAGAATTTTATACATTTTATTATTTCCACCAACTTTTCAAATTGTATATACATAATATAAAATTTTCATGTTGTTATATTTTTTGATGGCCTCTTATCTTTCCGTAAAAGGCCCTTTTTTCAAATAACGCTTTTGTTTAATTTATATTTAAAAAGTCCCTTTTCATAAAGACTTCCCTTATATGCTATACTCATTCTTAAATAATTGTATAAGGAATGTTAAAAATGGATGATAGACCGTCAAGACAATGGAAATTGCGACAAAAGTTAAGAGCACTGAAAACCAAAAACAACAATGACACAAACCCTTTGTTTAGTGAATGCCTTGAATCCCTAGGAAACGAAACTCTCATTTTCTCCCAAGAAAAAAGCCAGCAGATTGCTACTATTTTAATGAATTCATTTCCTATAACTATCTCGGGAAGAATAGATTGGGAACAGATAGATAATCAATTCATAGCTTCGAACAAAGAACAACTAATTTCCCTTATTAGAGCAAACCAACTAGATTTTGATGAACAGATTTTTATAATATGGGATAACTATGAAATCCCTGTAGTAAGTACAAATCTTGATAAAGTATTCCAATCACTAGTTGACGTTGATGCAGTCAGTTTTTATTACTGGCTATTAGACAAAGAATATAGCTTCGTAATTGAAATAAATGATGAAGAATTGATTAGGGTTGGGTTTCGCTAATACTCTAAGCATATTTCCTCATTCTACTGATTTGCAAAATTTAAATTGTATTATTTATCAAAGACTTAAAATATACGAATGTCACGTAAAACGATTGGTGTTAATCATGTTTATGTTTATAATTACGTTGATTTGGATAACTTGCATTTATAAAATGTAAATATTTTATAAATGCAAGTTAAACAAACATTGTTATATCAAGGTTTGTTTGACCTAACATGTTATATTCTTGATATAACGCCCTTAAATCGTTGCTCTATATTTTCAGATTGCTGTAAATCTATCCGTATATCACTTTTTCCTGCCCCCATATAAAGAGCGATATTTGAGGTGAATACTTTTGTAACAAATCGTGAAAGAATATATCCACATATACATCCGCCAGCTGAAATAACAACATATTTTGTTACATATAGTTTTTGAATATCTTTACTTGTAATGCCGATAGCTTTCATAACACTAATTTCCCGATAGTATTCTTCCATCAGTTAATGAATTAAGTGTTTTAAAAAGAGGATAAGTAATAGAGGGACCTTTTTGAGGTAAGTTCGATGACTGGTATAAATCTTCAAATTCATTTATCTAATTTACATCTGTTAACTGAAATTCAATAAGATATTCTCTTTCTCCCAAATTTCGTTTTAATCTTTCTAAGTCTTCATTGCTTATTACAAATCGCTTTGAACTAACGATTGATGGATTCATTTGAACATCACGAACACATGCTGATATAGTAAATTCTTGTTCTATATTATTTTTTATAATCCATATTTCATCTCCAATATGCAGATTGTATTTTTGCATAAAATAAATCGGTACACCTATTTCCCCTTTACTAATCTGTATCACTTTATTATTTAAATCTAATAAAAAATTAAAATTAGCGTTTTGTTTCACGGAACTAATATCTATTACGCTATTATGTTCGCCTTATTTTTATTTTGTATAAAAATGTTATACCCGTTTACTTGTACTTGGATCATCTCTGCCGTTTGCTACTTTTTTACAAAAGGAGTTTTTTCTACAAATGAATCCATTGACTTTTGATTTATTTCTCCGGTATGAATCTGTACGACGTGCGGTGCGCTTGATACTTTAAACAATCGATCATAGATTTATAACGTTACTTGAAGCACTAGCCATTAAAAACTTGATAACTTGATAAACATAAATAAAATGATAATTATCATTTTATTTTTAGAGAAATCTCTTTTTAACATTCTCCTAATCATATGAAGCTAGTTCCCTTCATTTCTTAATATTTTCTTCGTCACTATAGCTATTAATATCATTATGAAACTAATAGCAAATATAGGTAAATAAATTTTCGCACTGAATCCTTCAAACATAAAACCATATACGACTTGCCCAATTGGCGCCATACATTGAGATACCGCTGTTATAATTGCCATTACTTTTCCTAGATTTTCATTTGGTGTTTTCTTTTGGACTACAGTAATCACATAGATGGATACAATTGTCATAGTCATTGCGATTAGAAGAGAAGAAAGTATAAAGAGGATAAATGGTGGATAGTATCCTAAATTAAGAGTAAACGGTGTAACTGATAGTGCCACTGGTATTACTAATAAAACTATGATAAGCATCCAATTATATAATGTTTTCATCTGTAACTTTTTAGCAAAGAAACCGATTGACAATGCACCTAATATAGTTGCAAAATCAATTAATCCCATTCCAATTCCATACATCGTATCGCTACTCTGCATAGTTACTCGTAATATAATAGGTCCTCCAACAACAAATAACGGTGTCAAAATTAAGTTTAGTAAAGCTGCAAGTAACATAGCCTTCAAAATAAAAGGTTGCTTTAAAACATAAAGAAAACCTTCTTTCATATCTTTTACAATTATCGGTACGATATGGCCTTCCTGTATTCTTTTTATAAATGGTATTGTAATAAACATTTCTAAAATTGCAGATAAAAAGAAAGCGAGACAACTTATTATTACGAGCATTTTCAAACCAATTATGCCGTATAATATTCCTCCTAGTACAGGTGCAACTATATTAGATAATGCTTGCACACCATTTACGATACCGTTTGCTTGTTCTAACTTTTTCTCTGGAACTAATTGAGGAATACTCGCCATTACAACTGGTGCGTACATTGCACTAACGACTGCTAGTAAAAACATAATTGTTCCAATCATTAAAATAGATACCGATTCAGTTAATAACAAAACTATAAAACTTAATACAATAGCAGCGTTTATAAAATCAAAAATGACCATTACATTACGGCGGTTGAAACGATCTGCTATTGCTCCGCCAAGAGGTGCTAGCAGAAACGGAATACTCGTTACCGCATATAACCCTGCGAATATATCTGCACGCCCTGTTATATCTAGCACATATAGTGAGAGAGCAAAACGTAATAGTGTTGAACCTAAAATAGTAATAATTTGACCACTTACCATTAAGTGAAAATCTTTCAAGGAAGATTGAATACTTGCTGGCATCCTCGTCACATCCTTCATTTAACCTAGACCGACTGTCGGTCGATAATACTTAAACAGAAAATCACTATTTCTGTTTAATTAAAACTTCCATCATATAATCAAAAGATCCCTCTTTCGCTCCGACAGATGCTTCCATCATTTTGATATAAGCTTTAGCTCTGTTTATCATTTCTTCAGGTTTCCACTGGAATAAACTATCATCAAATATGACTTGCGCTGAGGAAATTAACAGTTCAATCGTTTCTTGTGGGTATGAGGTACAAAATATGCCTTCTTCTATTCCTTGCTCTAAAACTTCCGTTAATACAGGAGATAAATGTATAATGGACTGCACTAAACTTTTCTGATGCATTTCTGCATTATTTGGTTGATGGAATTGTTCAATCATTTTTTCTTTTACATCTCCCGATTTTGGTGATTGTTCCATTAAAATTTTAAATAACTTATCTAAAACTGGAATATCGGGATTGGAGACAATCCTTTTCGCCTTAGTGACATCCTCTTTAATAATCCTCATAATGATTTCATCCATTACTTCCTCCTTCGACTTAAAATAATGATAAAACGTCCCCTTTGCTATACCAATTTCTTTTAAAATGTCATTCACGGTTGTTTTCGTATAGCCTTTCGTAAGAAACAAACGCTCAGCTATTTCTAAAATTTCCTTTCTACGCTCCTCATACTCTTTTACAATTCGCATTCAAGTTCTCCTTCTCACTAGACCGACTGTCGGTCTATTAAAATTATATGTTTAATTTGCAAAAAGTTTCCTATTATCGTACATATACAACACCATACTTTCTATTTCCTTTATGGATTTTTTAAAATATTTTAATACGGTGAATGAAATTTCAAGAATTACTCTTTAACACCTCCCTTGTACTTGTATCGACTTCTTTGTATAAAAAAAGAGCCGCAACGCTTTGCGACTCTTTGACAATAATACCTATTTAACGGCCACGTCGTTGCTGACCTTGCTTTGTACTACCTTTTTTATTACTTGGCTTATTAAATGATCGGTTGTTTTCATTTCTCGAACTATTTCTTGAATCATTTCTTGAGCTATTTCTAGAATCACGTCTTGATTCACTTCTCGAACCTTCGCGGCTATCTCTTTGACGATTTTGACCTGATTTCTTCGGAGCTGGCTTTGGTACCGGTTTTCCATTTTCATCTACACGTTTTATCTTCGGTTGTTCGATTATTTCTCTTTGTATTGGTGCACCAAGCGTTTTTTCAATTTCTTCTAAATGTTTTTCATCTTTCGCTGCAACGAACGTAATTGCAAGACCTGATCCACCTGCACGTCCTGTTCGGCCAATGCGGTGAATATAACTTTCTACATCTTCAGGGATATCAAAGTTAAATACGTGCGTTACACCATCTACATCAAGTCCACGAGCTGCTACATCCGTTGCGATTAAGTACTGAATTTTAGCTTCGCGGAAACTCTTCATAACTCTTTCACGTTTCGCTTGAGGTATATCACCATGAAGTTCAGCACAATTATAACCTAGTCCTTTTAAATTATCATAAAGCTTACTTGCTCTAACCTTTGTACGACAGAAAATAACTGCTAAAAATGGCTGATCACGATCCATAACAAAACGAAGTGCATCTGGCTTTGCACGATCTGTCGTCTCAATGACACGCTGTTCAATTGTATCTACCGTTACTTCTTCACTTTGTACTTGAATCATTTGCGGCTCATCCATATAACGTTTCGCCAATTTTTTAATATCTTTTGGCATCGTTGCTGAGAATAACATCGTTTGTTTACTACCAGGTGTCTCATCTAAAATATCTTCAATATCATATAAGAAACCGAAATAAAGCATTTGATCCGCTTCATCTAGTACAATCGTTGAAAGATTACTTAAATCAATTGTTTCACGTCGTATATGATCTAATAATCGTCCTGGTGTTGCTACAACAATATGTGTATTACCTTTTAATTTTCTCAACTGTTGTGCTACATCTTGCCCACCATAAATCGCTAGTACATTAATATCTTCTCTTTGAACAAGCATTTTTTTAATTTCAGTTGTAATTTGCAGGGCTAGTTCCCTTGTTGGTGCAACAATTAAAGCCTGAACATCACTAGACTCTGGATCGATTTTTTCTAAAATCGGTAACACGAATGCTAACGTTTTACCCGTTCCTGTTTTCGCCTGCCCAATAATATCTTTACCTGACATAATAACAGGAATTGCCTTCTCTTGAATTGGTGTTGCTTCTGTAATTCCATTTTCACGTAATGTATGATTAAAAGTTTCACTAATTCCTAATTCTAAAAAGTTTTTCAAATAGACCACTTCTTTTCCTTATTTTTCACATTAGCTTTCATTGTACCATTTGTTTCGCCAAATATGAAAAATAAAAAAATTCTTATCTTCTTTTTTTATATTCATCCTGTACTAGATGAACAAATTCTTTTTGCTTTTTCTCAGATTTTATTAATGCTTCCATGTTAGTAGAAGACAAAATGAACTTCTTAATTTTTCTATTACTCCAAATTAAACTTGTATACTTCGGATCTTCATGTAGATTTCAAAACCACTCTAATTCACTTAATTTTGCGATATGGTGTTTCAATTTCATGTCATTTCGAGGATAAAATAAAATGATATCTGCTATTACATCAAATAACGAACCCATCTTCTCCCCCCTATACCCTTGCTCAAATTATATATATTCTTCTTTACATATATACTTCAATTTTACCGAAATATAATGTTACTGATTTGGTTGAACTCGCAAAATATATGAACTAAAAAACCGATCTTTTCGATTTGGGAAAGACCGGTTTTCATTAGTTTATACAGTAAGCTTTCCTCCATGATAGCAATAATACTGTGCTGCTTTAAGACTTTTAATCCTATTTAAAGACTGTTCCGCCCTTTCTATATCTAAACAAAAATTCGGATTAGCTATAACTAACTCTCGATTCTCTTGAACCGCTGCATCTCCTGTAATTACACAGTCTAAATTGGGAAAATATAATGAAATATGCCCCGAGGTATGTCCTGGCGTTGCCACTACTTGACATTCATTATTCAAAATCATTTGACCATCATGTACTTTTTCATCGACGGAAATATGTTTTATATTTTTTAACTGTTGTATAAACCATTTACCAAATTCTTTTTCTTCATTTGGCATACGTTCTAACATTTCTTCAGCTTGAACTAACCTCTCTGATTTTATATCACCATTAATATAGTTAGATTCAATTTCACTAGCAATAACATTAATATTTGGATATTTCACTTTGAAATCATATAAAGATCCTATATGATCGTCATCATAATGGGTAATAATTATATTCTTTAAGTTTTTCATCTCATATCCATGTTTTAATATTGCATTTTCAATTAAAGGTAAAAAACTTGGATATCCTGTATCGACTAACGTTAATTCATTATGTAATATAATTAAACTTGGATAAATACATTGTTTTTGCCCGTTAAATTCGAATTCAATTGGTAGTTCTATTATTTTCATTTTTCTTCCCCCATACCGCTTATAAAATGCATAATAATAACTAAATCACCCACATACATTTTACAATATATATACTATGTAACGGAACACTGTGAATCGTTGCATAATCCACATTATATTATTTTGAACAGGTATTCCCCTATTTTTATGGAAATATATAATTAAGAAAAACAATAAAATTGATTAATCTCTCTCTTCTTTGTCCATCCTTTTAAAAAATCTATGTTTTTGTAAAAGGAGTGTTTATATGGAGAAACAGACACTTTGGAAAAAGTTCAAAAAAAGCTCTGTAAACCTCGGTAAATCCAGCGTATATGAAAGTATTATCTTATTCTACACAATGAAAAAGAAAGAATTACCTACTAAAGCGAAATTCATAATATTAGCCGCTTTATCTTATTACGTATTAACAATCGATTTCATTCCAGATATAGCTGCTATTATTGGGATTGGCTTATTAGATGATGTTTTAGCAATCGCTGTAGCGCATAAATATGTGATGCGCCATGCAGATGCTGAAATTCGAGAGAAAAGCAAGGTAAAAATGGAGTCATTATTTACTTCAGCACAAGCATAATTAAACTATCTAGTCATTTACCATGAGAGTATTGCACAATATAAATTCCTAAAAAGTAAAAGAATTTCTCTTAGTCCTCAAACTGTAAACAAATAGGGTGTCAGCACTTGTTCCTAAGTTCTGACACCCTATTATTTGTTCTTATATTTGTTATGCAATTGATTCATGAAAGATTCCGGTAGAGAGATTCTTTCATAACGAAAGTCAATAACAGTGCAGATAGTTTATATAGTTGCATGTGTCCCCTTATACAAAACTGCTATTGCCGCGACTATAAGGATCATACCCATAAAAGCAGGTGCAGTATGACCAAGTGATACATAGATTTGTCCTCCAATAATAGGACCAATCATTCTTGCTAAAGCTTGAATAGATTGGCTTCCACCTTGAATCCTTCCTTGTTCACTAGAACTAACAGACTTTGAAAGCATCCCGTTGAATGAAGGCCCGAAAATTGAATCCCCAAAACCATACATCAGCATTCCAACGATAAGTAGTGGATAGAGTGAAAACAAAGCTGATGCCGCAATAAAACTGTATCCTATAATCTCCGAAACCATCCCAAGAATTGCTATTTGTTTATCACTAAGCTGGATCAAAAGCTTTGGCAGGATAAAACTTTGTGAAAAGATGTCTTGAAAGCCCAAAATTGAAAACATAAGTCCGATTAATGCAGGTTTCCAACTGAAAGTATCCATTGTAAATTGCGTGAAAATTGCTTGTAAAGATCCGTTAGGTATCCAAAGTAAAAACGCTGAGACAAGTAACCATTTTAAACTTTTCATGGAAAGTATGTTTGCTAGCTGTGCAAAAGGATTTAACCTTACAAAAGTAATCTCTTTCAACCTATTATTTTTTTCAAGACTCTCAGGCATATATTTGATCCCATATACAACATTTATTAACGTTATGATTGCACCAAAATACATAGGTACAGTATCACCAAACTTGGCAAGTCCCCCCCCAATGGTTGGACCAATGATAGTTCCCGCACCTACAACTGCACTCACCCATCCAAAGTATTTCGTTCTCTGCTCTTTTGGAATGATGTCTGCAAAGTATGCGAAGATAGTACTTATGCTCCCGCCTGTTATTCCTTCTATTATGCGTCCAGCAAATAGTACCCATAAAGCTCCTCCTATTCCAAAAACTAAGTACCCAATTGCAGAACCAAATAAGCATATTAAAAGTAATGGACGACGGCCATACTTATCGCTTAAAGCCCCGAGTACTGGGGCAGCTAAAAACACGCAAGCCGCATATACGGAAGTTAGTAGTGTTACAACTAATGCTTGTTCTTCCGGATTACTTATATATGGCTGTACTAAGAATGGGACTACAGGCATGATGATACTGAAACCTATACCACAAAGAAATACAGAAATAAGTCCGAATAGTAAAGCATGTTTATCTATGCTTTTTTCAGTTTCCCTTTCATTTTGTGATCTAAATATAGACATTTAACTTCTCTCCTTAAAATACTTTGTTGCTTCGTCAACAAAATAATAACTCCGTTTTGTTGATTAGTCAACAAAAATGACATAATAAAAAAGCAGCCTATTCGCATTAGAGTAGGGCTGCCATTTCATTATTAAAATGTATTACGATTTAATATGTATACCTTGTTTCTTTATTTCTGCATCCAAATGTCTACTATACTTTTCCACGAAACGAATTATACTGTCGAATTCTTCTTTAGTTACTTGCTCAAATACAGCTTTATCCCGCTCATGAAACTCTTTGTGCAGATTTTCATGGATTTTATAAATTTCTTTCCCTTGTTCGGTAAGCCTAAAATAAATTTCTTTCTTATTTTCTGACTTTTGGTAGCTTTCAATAAAACCTTTTTGTATGAGCTTCTTAGTCATTCTACTTATAGCACCGCGAGTCACATAAAAAGCCTCTGCGAGTTGTGTCACGTTAGAATCTGCATTGTTTTCAATATATTCAATGCAGTGAACTTCAGAAGACTTAAAACCTTTAAGACCTTCTTCCATCTTATCTTTATTAAGCCAAACCAGCTTATTATATAATTCCCTGAAACCGTTCATGACCTGTTCTTCTTTATTCATGACCTGCCCTCCTCACCGCTCATTAGCACATTAAAACTATTATATTAAATTTCTGCTTATGTTTCGACAATATTGAAATAATTATTGTAACGTTCAAGATATGTGTAAAAATTGGCGCTTAAATAAAACAATTCATTAAACAGCAAAATTATTGATACTTACAGTAAACGGTAGACAAAAAGTAAGAGCTAAGATCATTTCTCTTAGCTCTTCTTTTATAAAACTATTTCACTTCATTAGCGACAAAAAAGTGCTCACATACACTTGATATGCGCTGTAAGTCCACGTTCCCACCGGATATAACAGCTACTACTTTTTTCCCTTTTATATAACTATCAACTGTTCCTGCAAGAAGTGCAGCAGTTGCTAATGCACCTGCACCTTCTACAACAGCTTTCCCACGTTGTAATAAATCTTTCATCGCTACTTCCAGTTCTTTTTCTGATACAGTTACAATATCATCTACTAATTCTTTTACAATTTCAAATGTTAATTCCCCTGGTATTTTAACTGCGCAACCATCTGCAATAGTAGGTGCCTCATAATGTTCTACGATTGCTCCTTTATCGTAAGATGCCTTCATTCCATGAACATTATCTGCTTGGACACCAATTATATTAATCGATGGATTAAAAGATTTTAATGCTACAGAAATACCAGAAATAATTCCGCCTCCACCTATTGGTACAATAACAGTATCTACATCCCACATATCATCAAGAATATCTAATCCAATTGTACCTTGACCAGCCATTACCTCTACATCATCATATGGATGTAAGTATGTCTCACCTGTTTCCCTTATAATTTCTTCACATTTTGCCTTTGCATCATCAAAGGTTTCACCATGTAAAATCACTTCAGATCCATATCCTCTAGTTGCTTCAACTTTCGCCTGCGGTGCAGAAATTGGCATAACAATTTTACTCTTAATACCGAGTAAATGAGCAGATAATGCAACTCCTTGTGCATGATTACCTGCTGAACATGCAATTACACCTTTTTCTTTTTCTTGATCCGTGAGCCGCGACATTTTATTAAATGCGCCACGGAATTTAAAAGAACCCGTTAATTGCATATTTTCTAATTTCAAATGAATTTCTCCGCCCGTTTTACTAGTCAAGTAAAAAGATTTTACTAATGGCGTTTTACGAGCATTTCTATCTAGAATCTTGTGAGCTTTTTTAATATCGTCTATATGTAATGGTAGTTTTCTAGTTATCATACTTACACCTCTTCCAATGTTCTATTCCTAAGTTTTCGTAAGTCGTAGCTCCTTTATACGAAAAGAAAAAGTCTTTATATATGTACCCCACTCTGAAATAAACACATTTGCAAACAATTTAACATCCTCTTCATATCACGTTCTTTATAATGATTCAGGCATGCAATTTGGATCCAGTTATTCTTTTGTAAATACGCTGATTCATAATGGACAATATATCCTTGTAAAGCTAACGCATCACCTACCGTTTTAGAAGACTGACCTTCGCTTAATTGAATTGTAAATATAATTTTCGCGGCATGTTCTTTAGGTGAAACAAGCTTTAACCCCATATCAGTAATAACTTCTTCAACATAATCGTATGTCTCTTTAATTTTTACAAATGCCTTTTCATCTTCAAATCTCTTCAACGCTTCTTGCAATGCATAAATTAAATTCCATGATTGTGAGTATGGAATGCTTTCATTTTCTTCATACATACCAATGTCCATATAAGCCGGCACAGCCTCGTTTATTTTTACAATGTGGTTATGAAAAATGAAAGAAATTCCTGTATATGATTTAATCGCTTTACCGCTAACACCACTTGCAAAATACACATCCTTCAAGTCTATTGGTATTGCTCCAATTGAGCTTATGCAATCTACACATAGTTTCATTTGATTCTCGTTACAAAGAGTATTTAGCTCGTTTAAATCGTTTAACATTCCAGTAGATGTTTCATGATGAACAAACCAAAGCCATTCATAATTTCCGGTTGTCATTATTTCTTCTAATTCGTTATAAATAAACGGCTCTCCCATTTCCTTTTTATACGTATCAAAATGTAATTGTGCTCGTTTTGCATGCCCAACTAATCTATTTCCAAATTCTCCATTTGTTAATACTAGTCCTTTCCCTTTTAAAGAACGTAGTTGCAAAGCAATTGCATCATTTGCTAACGTCCCTGTTCCTAACATAAGCTGTACATGTTTTGCTTTTGTCATGTGAAGTAACCGTTTTTTCACATTGTCCATCGTCACTTGAAATGACTTAGAGCGATGCGAAATAGGCCGCGTAGAAAATGCCTTTCGAACATTCTCTTCAATATCTACTGGACCAGGTAAAAACGTGTATTCTTTCGTCATAATACTTCCAACACTCGATTCTTCAAACATAGCAGGGGTAACATACATTGGCTGGAAGGCTGCTTCTTCTGTACCAACTAACGTATGGAAAGATTTGAATCCCATTTGCTCATATAAAGCTAGTTCACGTGTTGTTGCAGAAATGAGTGCCAATTCATATCCATTTAGAAGCAAATAACGATGTAGAAAACGAATTAATCCTAATAACGCTCTTCCATTCCTATATTCACGTTCTACTGAAAGTAAACGAATTTCATACACTTTTTCTCCATGCTCTTGCAAATAAATATCTAAATTTGAAATTTTATAATCTAACGAGAATGGTCGTTTTCCCCGCACCGCGACCATACCTACTAATCTATCCTCATCTAAACAAATTAAATATGTATTTTCTTCATGAAACCGATCTATACGAAACCGGTCTTTCGTTTCTTCATGTTGCGGAATCTCTTCTACAAAAGTTTTATAATTCAATTTATGTATACTTTCAAATTCCCAATCTTGATCAGCAACTTTATAAATTAACCCCATGCCTTATCTCCTTTATCTATTTAATAAAAAATGATAAGTGGAGATTATCCCCACTTATTAAACATTCATTTTATTCTCGATTTACATATAGAATAAGTACAATAATCATTCCACTTAAAATAGTCGTAACAATAGAATAAGAATAAAAAATCATACAAATTGGTAAACAAGCAATCGTAATTAGTCCTGGCTTCGTAAATCCTTTAAATATTAAATAAAATACAATAAAAATGCCTATGAGGGTAAGCGCTATCAAATAATCAAATGCGATTAATCCTCCAATAAATGTTGAAATACCTTTACCGCCCTTACCTTTAAATAAAACTGGGTAAATATGTCCAATAATAACGGCCAATAATGTTAACATTACGAATGTAGGATCTTCAAAAAGATATTTTGCAACAGTAACAACGATTGCCCCTTTAATCGCATCACCTAAAAATGTAGCGATGAAATACCCTTTTCCATATACGCGCCCCATATTTCTTGCACCAGGATTTCCGCTTCCTTCACCCCTAATATCAACGTTATGTCTCAATTTTGTTACTATATAAGCGGTCAAGATGTTTCCAATTAAATAAGAAGCCATCAAATATAAAAACTGCATACTATTAATCATGTAATCATTCACTTTCTACATGGGATTACATATACAATATTCAATTACTACGTATATTGTACGTTTTAACATACATCCCTTTATACATTTTAACATCATATTTTTACAAATCATACAAAAATTCTCATACGCTATTTTTAAAAATATATATCCCTCATTAAATAATATGTTCCTTTCACTGCCATTTCTGCTTGTGATACAAATACAATTTCTTTAATACTTTCTTCACAGCATTTCTTAAATGCAGCAAATATTTCAGGAACTAAACGCAATATACTGCCACTTACTGCAATTGGAGTTGAGCGCTTAAATTGCATCTTGTTATAAACATCTACCGTAATTCTTGCTAATTCCTTTCCAGCTCGCATTATAATTTCATGCGCATAATCATTGCCATTTCTCGCTGCCTGAATAACTAATGGCGCGATTGCTGCAATTTTATCTTTAGAAGAAGTATATACTAAGCTTTTTATATGAGACGGTGTCAACAGTTGAAACTGACTTTGAATATTCAAACTCAATGGACAAAGACTGATTCCTTGATCGAATTGAATTGCCATTTTCTTTAAAGCTTGTAATGCAATCCAATATCCGCTCCCCTCATCACCTAAAATATGTCCCCATCCACCGCTATACTCATACACTTCTCCTTTCTTTCCGATACAAATTGCCCCTGTACCACCTATAGTTAATATTCCATCCTTACCTTTTAAAGCAGCTGCATGCGCAATCATTGCATCATTAAAAATTTCAATTTCTGTTCCGTATTTCTTTTTTAAACGTAATGTTAATTCATTTGTATTCGCGCCACTTATGCCGGCTAACCCTAAACAAACACAAACGCAATGCCCATTTATTAAACTCTTCTGGCATTGATCAATTGCTTCCATAATATGCAAAAGTGCCTCATCAAAATCTATTAATACATTTCCAAATCTGCTCATACCTCTTACAACTTCATTTCCATTTTGATCAAATGCAATTGCCTCTGTCTTCGTTCCCCCGCCATCTACTCCGATCATATACTTCATATGTTCGCCTCATTTTCATTTACATATTGGAGGGAATGTTACATTCCCTAAAACCACGGAATTCTTAGCACCTGTTGCGCTCGGCACATTACTCGGATTACGATAATACGTTTCGTTTGCTAAAACCGCAAAGGCGATCGCTTCTTTCGCCGCTGAGGAATAGCCTAAATTTTCTTGAATAAATATTTTGCATTTTTCTTCCTTTAATCCAAATCGTATCATTTCAACAAGTGTACGATTATAACTTCCGCCCCCGCCTAAAATTACTTCATCGATTTCATAATACGGAAAAATAAATTCCTGATAATGATGAACAATTGAACTTGCTGTAAACATCGTGACAGTTGCCAATATATTTTCTCTACTATGCTTTTCAAATCGATTCAATAATTCAGTCACAAACGCTTCTCCAAACTGTTCTCTACCTGTTGATTTCGGTGGATTTATTTTCAAAAATGGGTGGTTCATACAATATGTCAAAATTTCTTCTACAACTACCCCCTGTTTTGCAATCTTACCATTTTGATCATATGACAACTGAAATAACCTTTGGCATACTTCATCCATTACCATATTACCTGGACCTGTATCAAATGCTATAACGCTCTTCTCACTTAGTTGACTTGGTATTACAGTCACATTACCAATCCCGCCGATATTTTGTAGTAGTCTATTTTTAGTTTTGTGACGATATAAAATAATCTCTGAATATGGTACAAGTGGTGCACCTTGTCCTCCAGCTGCCATGTCCATCGTTCGAAAATTAGAAATAACTGTCGTATTCGTTTCATACGCTATTACTGCTGGTTCCCCAATTTGCAAAGTTGAAGAAAGAATATTACCTTCTTGCTTTGGCTGATGATAAATCGTTTGTCCGTGAGAGCCTATTAAATCTAATTGTCTCAAAGGAAAATTGGCCTCTTTACAAACTTCCTTTACAGCATTGGCGAAGCATAAACCAAGTTTAAAATTTAAACTACATATAAGTTGGACATTCGAAGTTTCAATTGATAACGCTTGTTGGATCTCATTTTTCATATCATTACAAAATGGAACAGTAGTAAAATGGATGAGTTCGATTTTAGAATCTACACCACTTCCTTCTATATGAACGAGCGCTACATCTATTCCATCTAATGAAGTACCAGACATTACCCCTGCAATATACATAACGTGCATGACCTCCTATTTACTAAAAAACAATCATGTAAGTAACGAACGTACAACCAATCGAAAACAATATAAATCTAAAAAACAACTGAGCTTTCGATGCAAACGATCCATCAATGAAAGAAACAACTACCGTAAGCAAAACGCTTGCCGCAATACTTGTAACGAGCCATATACTATGCATTTGTGATAGATTTAGCATGCCTAATAAAGGGACAAAAAGTAAATTTGCACAAATCACTCCAAATAATAATAAAAATACGCCTTTATAACTAAATTTTATATTCATTCTATTTCCCCCTTTCTAGTTTTAATGTGAAAGAAGTGATAGACAAAAAGTCTATCACTCAAAATAACAGCGTGCAGATTAAGGATTAACAGATTCCCCGTCACCATTCTTTTCAATTTCAAGCATATTTTTGTCGTACATTTTAAAGAATGGTAAATAAATAAGGAACGATATTGCTATATTTATAAATACTAATACAATCGCACGCCAATCTCCACCTGTTGCTAAATATGCACCAATTGGAGCAGGTAATGTCCATGGCGGCATAATATGCGTTGGTGTTACAAATCCCATCGCAGTTGCTGAATATGCAACAGTTGCTGTTACAAGTGGTGTAATGATAAATGGGATAATTAAAATTGGATTTAGTACAATCGGTAATCCGAATATGACTGGTTCATTAATATTAAAAATACCCGGAACAATACAAGTTCTTGATAATGCTTTCGAATATTTCGATCGACCAAATATAATCATAGCTAATACAAGCCCTAACGTCGCACCAGAACCGCCAATCCATATAAACCATTGATATAACGGCTCTGGTGAAATAAATGGCAACTGATCTGCTCCACTAGCAACTGCTTCACCATTTTTCCCTAGGTATACTTCCCATAATGGCCGAGCAACAGTTCCAACAACCGACACACCATGGATTCCGAATGACCAAAAAAACGTAATTAAAAACACTGGAATCATTACACCGAAGTAACTATCCCCAGCTTTTACTAATGGTGCTGCTAATTTATCAACAACATGGTGTAAATCAATGCTAAAAACGACAGTTACTAGACTCATTATAATAATAACGAATGCTGCAGGTATAAGTGCTTCAAATGAACGCGATACAGATGGCGGTACTTGTTCTGGCATTTTAATCATTACATTTTTCTTCTTACAAAATCTTAAAATCTCTACGGATAAAATAGAAACAATCATCGTCACAAATAATCCATGACCTCCGAGATTTGTCATCGGAAGCATGAATCCTTTTTTATCAATTAACTCAGGCGTTAATGTTAAAAGTAGTGAACATACCGCGAGCTGTGCTCCTGATAAAGCATCTAATTTATAACTTTTCGCTAAATTATATCCTATTCCAAATGCGATATATAAGGACATAATAAACATGGTTAAACGATATGGTATCAATATACTTGTTTGATTCTTTAATGCCCAAACTGATATGAAACTATCTTTCGGCAGTGGTGGAAATGCTACTATTAAAAAGAAGCTTCCTACTATAATAAATGGTAACGCCGAAATAACTCCATCACGGATTGCTTGTAAATGTCTCTGCTCAGAAAGCCTTGCCATCGGTCCAGATAAGTTTTTATCAAGAAACGTGACAAACTTATTCATAACGTTTCCCCCTAACTTATTAATTCATTTACAGTTTTTAATAAAGTCGGGCCACCAAGCGGTGTGTATGCTTGCGGCGGTATGATGCCACACGGAATAGATTCCTCCTCTGCAAATTTTTTTACAGAGTCAAATCGGTGTCTTATTTGAGGTGCCACCATTACGACATCCCAGCCATTCTTTACTTCTTCCTCTACCTCATTCGTTCCAATTGCATGCACTTCCATGTTCACACCATTTTTCTCCGCTTCTTTTTTTAAAGCGTTTACAACAATTGCACTGGACATTCCTCCAGAACAGACGAACAAAACTTTCATTTATTAATCCTCCTATACTTATAATTTATTACCCTTCAAATGAAAGGAAGTTTCACTTTACTAACAAGCATATGAAGTAGTAAATGAATTTAGTTATAATGAAAGTAAATTTCATTAAAAATATTTTTCCTATTAAATTAATGTTTCAATATGCAATTTTCTCTATTGCAAAGTCAACCTCGCCTCATATATTATTTTAAATAATCATATGATAGGGAGGCGTATAAATGATCGTTAAACGTTTATTAATGATATGTTGTATCGTCATCTTGTTCATCCCTTTCTCTTTCATTCCCCCTCACTTTACTTATGCTGAAGTAAATACTACGTACAAAAAACATGAATTACGTGCTGTATGGATTGCATCTGTTCTGAATATTGATTGGCCCTCAAAAACTGGCTTACCCATTGAAAAACAGAAACAAGAATTTATAAGATTATTAGACGATGTAAAAAGCACTGGTATGAATGCAGTTGTTGTACAAATTAAACCAACCGCTGATGCTTTCTATCCTTCAAATTACGGTCCTTGGTCTGAATACATTACAGGAACACAAGGAAAAGATCCTGGTTATGACCCGCTCGCATTTATGATTGAAGAAACTCATAAAAGAAATATAGAATTCCACGCTTGGATTAACCCATACCGAATAACGATGAATCACACCGATATAAATCGATTATCAAATAATCACCCTGCAAGGCAACATCCCGATTGGGTTGTCACTTATGGCGGAAAGTTATATTACAATCCCGGTATTCCGGAAGTGAAAAAATTTATAACAGAAGGCGCTTTAGAAATCGTACAAAATTACGATATTGATGCGCTGCATATGGATGATTATTTTTACCCATATAAAGTAGCCGGTGAAGAATTTCCAGATCAGAAAACATACGAAACATATAATAATGGTAGATTTACAAATATAGAAGATTGGCGACGTAATAATGTAAATGAACTTGTAAAAGATTTAAATACTGCTATAAAACAAGAAAAATCATATGTAAAGTTTGGCATTAGTCCGTTCGGCGTATGGCGAAATATAGCTGACGATCCCACTGGCTCTAACACAACCGCAGGCCAAAGAAACTATGATGACCTTTATGCTGACACACGTGAGTGGATACAAAAAGGATATATTGACTACATTACACCGCAAATATATTGGAATATAGGTTTCACCCCAGCTGCATATGACATATTAGTAGATTGGTGGGTTAAAGAAACAAATAACAAACCGCTTCACCTATACATCGGTCAAGCGGCCTATAAAATTAATAATAACTCCGTCCCTGCTTGGTCTGATCCAGAAGAATATCCAAAACAAATTGCATTAAACCGGCTATATCCTGATATAAAAGGTAGTATGCATTTTAGCTTAAAAGATATTAATAACAATCCACTCGGAGTTAAAGATAGACTTTCAAAAAACATATATAAACATCCTGCATTAATCCCGCCTATGCCTTGGCTTGATCATTATCCACCAAAACAGCCGACTTTAAAAGGCGCCATTCCAAGAGATGAAGGTATTGCAATCGGTATCATTGACAATAGAGATAATGATTCTGCTTATTACGCTATTTACCGCGTGAATGGGAAAAATGAAGTGGATATACAAAACCCAAAAAATTTACTTACTACTGTAAGAAAAACAAAACTTGGAGAAATTTATGTAGATAAAACCGCTATTTCTGGAGAAACGTATACGTATGTCGTAACTGCAGTTGATCGATTGCATAATGAAAGTGTGGCTTCTAGTCATACTACCGTTAGAGCAAAATAAAACCTCATAAAAAAAGCGCCTTAAAGCTGTGATATTTAGCTTTTAAGGCGCTTTTTGTTATTTATTCTTAAACTTCTCAGTCGCTGCTCTCATCTTCACATTTAAATCGTGATCAATCGAGTCGCGAATATCTCGCTCTACTACTTCCATTTCTTTTTTGAAATTTTCCAAGTAGATCTTCAGTTCTTCTTCCTTCTCTGGTCTTTGTGAAGGTGGTAATTGTACTACCAACGATAACATGGCCGTTAAATCTTTCATTAAGAATGTTTCAAGTTTATGTTGTTGTTCAAACATGCGTTGCTCTTGATAGTACGGAAGTGCATTTAATACTGAAATTGTAATATCATCAACCGTTCTTTGTAATGAAGGATTTATTGAGCGTTTATACGCTTGAATTGCATTTAATGCGTCTGGATAACGGTCATAAAAATACAATTTGTAAAATGATAAGTCTGTCGGTTTTACAGTTTGCTGCGTTTCTTGTCTTAAGAAATCTTTCACTTTCATCGCAGCCACATCAATATCTTCATTCGTAAGCTTTTTCGTAGTTTTTGCCATTACATGCACTTTTTTCTGCTTTTCTTTCGGTAACATCGAGAAGACTTGCTCTCTCGTACGTTGACCTGATGTACAAAATAGAGTATTTAATGTATTTTGTTCTTTCTTTCCTTCGGTGCGAATCCAGCGATAAAACAGTGGATGTTGTGTAAATTCTTGTAGAAACGGTATTGATTTGTTTGATATCTTATCTAGAGAATCTTGCGCTCTTTTATATGGCTTCGTCCATGAAAAATACAGTTTCCGCCCGAAGTATACGACTAAAACAACGACAGTAAATGCTATTAAAAGCAATGTACCGAGTAGTAATAGTACTGTTTGAATGAAACTCATTTGTTCACCTCCTCTAATAATCAGTTATTTCCTTGGACGCTGAATGAGTTTCTGCTTCATCTCATCATTAAATGTGTCTAGTTCAATAACGAACTTCTTACTTGACTCAATAATACGTTCTGAAGATTTTTCAGATGCTTCAATTGCAGCGAACACATTTTGGAATGATTCACGTAATTTATCCATGCTAATAGCAGGGTTTTCAAGCAATTTCGTCGTTTCTTCTGTATTTTGTTTTAACGCTTGAGAATTACTTAATACCATCGATTCAATTGCTTCATTCGTCGCATTTACTGCATCAATTGTTTTACGTTGATTCGTTAATGCAAGCTGAATAGCAGCTGAAACTGTTACAACGTTTTGCGTCATCGTAATCGCATTACGTATTGCCTCTGTTAATTTTTCGTTATTTTTCTTAATGATGTCTACAGAAGCTATAGATTGTAATAATACACTTTTCGCTTGCTGCATATTACGTGTACGTACAAGTATCTTTTCTAATGCATCGTTAATTAACGGAATATCCCTTTGACGCTCTGGGTTTTGTTTCTCAGCTTCAAGCATGCCAGCAAGCTTTTTCCCTAAGTATACTTGTTTATCAAGAGCATGAATTTTATCGTGCGATTGTTCTTTTAACATTTCAAGACCAACTGTATCCTCTTGTAAGTTATCACGACCAATTAGAAGGGATCTAATAATTTCCTCGATTTGTTTATCTATAGATTGGTATTTATGCACGTATGTTTCAAGTGGATTTTTCTTGAATACTTTAAACATTATTTTCTTCATACCACTTGCTTTAAGTGAATTGGGATCAAGCTCTGATACCACTTTTCGTAATTCTAACAATGTATTTGGAATTTCTTCATTTTTCCCATTCATCATCGCTGTTACAGGGCGTTTTAAAGCTGATAACGTTTGTCCTGCTGCTTGTTGCTCTTTATCCCCTAAATCTCCTAGCTGAGACAATACTTTTGATAAATCTGTATTTTGCTCGCTATTTAACTTTTGTACATAAAGATCCGCTTCTTTATTTAGTTCCTCTAATTCTGCATCTTTTATAACTGTATCAACTACTACTTCTACATTATTATCTTTCACAATGGATACAGGTTCTTTTTTCTCGAGTTCAGTCAACAAAATCGCTCCTTTATTTATATGTGCGAATTTATATGCACTATATTTCATCAATTATATCGTATTTCATATACATTCTGACTGCTTGAAATCGACTTTTTTAGAAATGCCTGTTTATGCAGTCATTCCCTGTTTCTTACTATAAGTATACCTGTAATCAACATAATTTTCCTCAGACTTAAGACCTAGAGAACAACATGCTGAAGGCGGATTCTTCATATATTTCCTAAATAATTTACGTTCTTTCAATCGTGCTACACTCAATCTTTTGACATTCACCCGTTTTCAATGTGATAATTCTATTACACTCACTTCTATTTATTTTTGCGAGCTACAAATGCTCCCTTTTGAAACGCTAATAACACCGTTTCAAACGTATCATCTTCTTCAATCATTTTTATAAACTCATCTAATTCACTCGCATGAGAAGTTGCATTATCAACAACAAGAAAACCTTTTGGTTGTAACATACGTTTTATATGCTCAAACCACCACATGTATTGCGTGCGCTCTGAATCTAGGAAAATAAAATCAAATGAATGATCTAATTGGGAATCTAAAAATGCCCCTGCTTCTTGATTATGAATATCGATTCTTTGTAACAGGTTTGCCTTTTCAAAATTGACAAGTGCCTCTCCAACTCGTTCTGAAGAAAGCTCTACAGTTGTTACATTTCCATTTGTTTCTTCTACCGCATTAGCTAACCACAATGTAGAATAACCATTAGAAGTTCCAATTTCCAAGATATTTTTTGCATTACACCCTTTTACTAAAATTGATAAAAATTGCCCCATCTCACGAGAAACATTCCGTAGTTTTTCTTCCCTTGTTTTTTTATTTCGATCATGCTCTTCTCCATATTGTTCAAGTTGCAATAATAATGAATCTACTGTATCCATTCTTTTCATCGCCTTTCCAAGCAATATGATGAAAAAGCTCTTGCTGCCCGTCTACTTTTTATTATATGCGAAACAAAAACCTTTTTCCTGTTATATGACAAAGATTTATAATTTTTTATAGCATATTGTTTCGTTTTTTGGTAAAGTTAATTTCTACGTGCAATTATTCCATTCATATTATTTCATATTAAAATTGCAGTTATTAAATTATATAAACCCCATTTAAATGAATCGGTATTTCAAATTCAATTAAGCGCCCTTTTCGGACGCATTTTCTTTGTTTTTATATTTCCAGAAGAAAGGATGCTTACAAATGAACGTGATTAGCTTAGATGCTGCTCGAAAACGAAAGCAGCATAAAAAATTAATGATTACTATACCGATTATTACACGTATTTATGAAGAAGACGGGGAAATTAAATTTGAGGTAGCGGGCGAAAAAGATGTACCTCTTGAAATGTTAGAAAAATAATAAAAAACGCATTTCTGAAGAAATGCGCTTTTTTATATTTTTACATTTAAATGCATAAGTTTTTCAGGATTAACCATCATATAAATATTTGAAATTTTCTCATCCTCAAATGCAAACGAAAGAACATACGTTACTTTATTATTTATTGTAACTATAACTCCTGGTATACCATTTACCATTTTGAAATCAACAGTGTACTCTTCTGTCAATCGTTGTGCAATCCCAAAGAACAAACGTATAATTCGATCCGCAGAATAAATCGGATTAATCGCAGTCGTAACTTTACCACCACCATCAGCTTTGAGTATAGCATCTGTTTTTAATACTTCTAACATACCTTCCGCATCCCCACACTGTAATGATGATACAAACTTTTCAACATAAGAAGCCATTTTCTCCGTGCTTAATTTTGATTGCTTCGGTTTCTCCAAAATGCTTTTTCGTGCACGTTGAAAGATCTTCCTGCAGTTCACACTACTCTTATCAACAATTGAAGCTATTTCTTCGTATTCATAACTGAAAACCTCTCTTAATATGAAAACAATCCTTTCTACCTCAGATAGTTGTTGTAAAAGTAATAAATATGCGGTGGAAAGGGATTCTTTCATTATAAATGACTTTGATGGCTCATCACTCTCGTCTACAAGTGGCTCTGGTAACCACATCCCTACATACACGTTACGTTTATGCGCTGCCGATCGTAATTTATCAATTGAACGATTTGTCGCCATCTTACATAAATATGCTTTCATATTTTCTATAGATTGAGGATCTTCTATATTATTTAGCGAGATAAATACATCCTGAACGATATCCTCAGCATCCATAACACTCCCAAGGATTCTGTATGCTAACGAAAATAATAATGGTTGATACGCTTCATATAACTGCTCCGTTTCCATGATGAACTGCCTCACTTCCATATTGCTTTAAAATGTGTAACGCTGCTCGTTTCCCGCTTGCTACCGCAGCATCAGCTAATATTTCATCATGCCCTGCCCAATCTCCTGCAACATAAACACCTGGCATTTCAGGTATATTAGGACCCGGCTTTTCAACACGGTCAATATGAGGAAAATCATGTACTACTGTTATTTTCGGTAAATATTGCTGTGCAACAACTTCTCTTTTCCAATTTGGATGTAACAACTCCATCGTACTTTCCAACTGTTCTTTATCTTCATGAATATGATTCATCTCTAGCATAAGATTATGGTACTTAATTAGACTCACTGCAATTGATCCATCTTCACTTAATTTAGCTGCTCTCGATTGATTTGTGAAAAATATAGGTTGATCTAATCCTAATACAAATTGATGTGTAGGATTGGGTAATTGTCTCAAGCCAATATCTAATGCAGCAACAGTAACCGGTACCGATTGTTCATTCCATCTATGCAAACTTGTTCCTTCTGCACCTTTTATTATTTTACAAGCCTCTTTTGGCGGAGTCGTCACGATGACTGTATCTACTGCAAAAACCTCATCATCAACACAATGTATTCTTTGTTTATCTTCATAATGCTCTATTTCCAAAACATGCTTTTTAGCCAAAAATTTTACCCCGACATCATTCGCTAAATCTCTTAATTTTGTTATTATCGTCTCCCAACCACCATCTACATAAAGCACTCCTTCTTTTATAGAAAGCTGTATTTGCTTTAGTACAGATGATGCTAATTGTATTGTAGGAGCAAACGTATATGTTGTTGTCCGGCATAGCGCATAAAATATATTACGAACCATTGGATCTTTTATTTCATTTTCTGCCCATGTAGTTAGACTCATTTTCGGAACTTCTCCTACATCTAAATTTCCTAAACGAATCATAAGACGTGAGAATTGTACTTTTGCAGACCACGAAAGTAGTGGTGTTGATAAAATTGAGCGAAAATCTGTTGGGATGGTGAATATATCCCCTTTCCATATTCCATGTGCTTTTGTAGATGGTATTCCACCTGGAAGATTCAAACCGAGCTCATTAAAAGTTATAAACGCTGCCCCGCCTCTATATAAAGCATGTGCACCAAGATTCATGCAGATTCCATTTTTATTTATAGTCATCCCTCGGCCACCGAATTGACTGGATTTTTCTAATACAATCACTTTCTTTCCAGCTTTCGCTAAATATATAGATGCTGTTAATCCAGCAAGCCCACCGCCAACAATTGCTACATCAAATGTATTCATAATAAAATCCCTCCTTATCGTTCTACATACAAGACGAACGATTAAGGAGGGATGTGACATGAAAATAAATTTTTATTACCCTACTTTATTTCATTACTTTTTAATTCGGTCATATTGCATACGAAATAACTCAATTGCAAATGGAATATCCTCTTCACTCTTTATATAATAACTGATCCATCCTGATTCAGGTAATACGTGATGTGGTTTTACCAATCCTTGCTTCACTAATTCATCTCGCTTTAACTTCGGAAATGGTAAATCAGCTAATTTATCACCATGAAGATGGCCAAGTTCTTTCTTACCATAATTTATTTCAATACCACCAAATCGATGCGGTTTTTCAGAAACACCCGCCCAGCTGAGTACTTCATTTCTAATCATTTCACTAAATGACATGAACATTCACTCCTTATAAATGATTGATGTACTTTTAAATTAACATTTTCATTACTTTTTTCCATCAATCCAAAGTATGAATGGGAATACGAATATAGTTTAATCTTTATACTTTATTCTTTATGGAATAAGTGAATTTATTAAGCTACCGACAACAGCACAAAACAAAGACTAGACACATATCCTAATTTTGTAACCTAACTTACCTATAGAAAGGCGGGTAATATAATTGACTGCCAACATCGACTATACCTCCCCCTCAACCAATTTTACTTATGATGTAAATAAAAGTAATTTTTTTCGGAAAGATGCCCAAAATTATATAAATGTACTTGGTATTAAACAATTAAACACTTTAGAAAATACTTCTTTATTAGATATTTATTTAAGTACAGGAAATGTTGTAGAACCACATATTCATCAAAATGCAGCTGAACTTGTTTATTGTATTTCAGGGTCTGCTGTTGTTTCTTTACTTAATCCATTTACGAATCAAATATTAAACTTACCGATAAAACCGGGGCAAGTTGCCAACATTCCACAAGCGTGGTGGCATTATGAAATTGCTACAGCTGATAATACTCATTTATTAGCTATTTTCAATGCCCCAGCGCCAGAAGTTATTTTCGGTTCTGATATTTTAAGATTAACTCCGGCTCATATGATGGCCCATACTTACTGCCTCAATGAACAACAATGGAAACAAGCGGTTTCTCCTATTCAATCAACTACTGTTATTGGCCCTCCGGCAAACTGCAATCAAAACCGTGGAATGAAAAATTACCCAACCCAGCCCCTCCCTCAACAACATAATCCGTATCCCCAAGATTCTTATTACTTTCCTCTTTACTGGGGCTATTAATTTGTAAATTTTTAAAAGAATCATCATTTATCTCCTAGGAAAATACCGAGGAGATTTTTTTATTGTATGTTCTCTTCCTATTAATAATAGTAACAATTGATAGTGTACATACATATAATATTTATATATTAAATTGGAGGTGATAGTACTATGAGTAATTATAACTATCGAAAAAACTACTCTTATAATAAAAATAGTAGCTCTTCAGCATCCTCTCAATCTTCCAATTCTCAATCTTCCAATTCCCAATCGCAAAGAGACTTAGCCGAGCAAGGCTATGTAAAGAAAAAAGGATGTAACTGTAATAAAAATAAATAGTTTATTTTATGGATGAATTCTTTTTTAAAAGAATTCATCTTTTTTTGCTGGTCGGAAATTTTTAAAGTTACATAACTTATGCCTTAAATGAGAAAGGGTAAATTATACTTTTTTATACGAACTTAATAAAGAGTAATTGTTCAATTGATTTATTACTTATTTCCTCAAAAAATATAGTCCTTCCTAAATTTATTAGGAAGGACTATATACAAACCTCTGTTTAATTTCCTACTAAACATTGTAACAAATTAAACGATATTAATACCTGCACTTACAAATCCAGCAACTGCAGCTATTGGACTTGCTGCTGTTAATGAAACATACAGTAGTATTTTATCTCCAGCCGCTACTGGAATAGCTTCAGCAATGATTCCTGATGCTGTAGAACCAATCGCTATTGCGGCAAATGCTGGTGTTAATAAAAGAGGTGCGCCTTGTACTGTAAACGTATTGCTTGCTGCAGGTGCAGTTAATATTTGTATTTGCACTTGAACAGGTGATAATGGAGCTAAAGCAGCTGTTGCACTAAAGAAACCAGCTAATGACGTAATAACCCCTGCGCGTGGTGCTACAAATGCATAATCACCTACACCTAATGCTAATGTGATACTTGTTCCACCAGTTAAAGCTACACCAGGCTGACTAAATCCAAATCCAAGAAGAGTTCCTGTATTAGCTATTAACGCGTTAACTAACGCAGATGGTGTTGTACCTGAAGCAAATGGAATAATAGCTCCGCCACCAGTTGCTCCTGTTGCACCAGTTAAGCCTGTTGCACCAGTTAAACCTGTTGCTCCCGTTGGACCTGTTGCTCCTGTTGGACCTGTTGCTCCTGTTGGACCTGTTGCTCCTGTTGCTCCTGTTGCTCCTGTTAGGCCTGTTGCTCCTGTTGCTCCTGTTAGGCCTGTTGCTCCTGTTACTCCTGATGGACCTGTTGATCCTGTTGCTCCTGTTGGACCTGTCGCTCCCGTTGGACCTGTTGCTCCTGTTACTCCTGCTCCTGTTGGACCTGTTGCTCCTGTTGCACCTGTTGCTCCTGTTGCTCCTGTTGCTCCGCCTCCTGGACCTGTTGGACCTGTTGGACCTGTTGGGCCGCCTCCTGGAGTAGCACCAATTAATTGAGTTAATAAGTTTAATAAAAGTTGTAAGCTTGCAGGGTCAATAATTAAAGAGAAGAAGAATGGTGCAAGAGCACTGTAGAATTGTTGTAATAAAGAAAGTAATTGACTTAGATTTGGGTTAGGAGATTGTAGTAAATTAATAATACTTTGAATTAATTGTTTTAAGAAATTCCCTTCTGGAGAAGGTGCTAATTCATTTAGTAAGTTCAATAGTTGAGTAAACAAATTGAGTAAAGCTAATCTGTTTGCATCACTTGGATTTGCAAAAAACGCTGCAATAGCCGAAATTAAAGAGTTTAGTAAAGTAATTAATCTACCTAATTGCTCACTAGTAATTGGAACTGTTTGTGGATTGTTACAGCAATCTGGAGTGAAAACAATCGGATTATTGCAGTGGTTATGACCGAAACAATTATTACTTGTCATTTATGTCCTCCTTACTTGTTTTATATTTGAGTTTTTCCTATTATAAGGATCATAAAGTTGTAAAAGAGTATGTGTTATATATTGACTTAAAATAGGAAACATGAAATATAATTAAACTTGCAAACGCTATTTAATTATGTTCATGACTCACATATTAATTATATGTTTTTAATAATTGACTGCTTAGATTAAATACCTAAACTTAAGAGTTTATTTTATTTTTCCACGTTTATCTCTTAGGTTTAAATACACATATTAATTTGAATATACTCAACAATTAACAGTGCCATTTTTTTCATATAAATATACCTTATTTCTTTACTAAGATTGTGTTCTCTTTTTTAAACATGAAGCCGTTTGTATTATAGAGAACTCTCATATACTATATTGAAAAATTCATTTTATATTTTATTCCAATACACTATGAAAAGGATTGAAGTTAAAATTCCTATCATTCAACCATTTATAACAGCTAGAAATTGAATGTACCTTCACTTAATTTTAACTATTCAAATATAAAACAAAAAGGACAGATTCCTTTTCATTAAGGAACTGTCCTTTTAATTAATAATGATAAATTGTAATATAATTGAAGATCCTTGCGATGGTGGTTGCGTATCCAATAAAGTTAATTTACCAGCACTCACTTCATATAATGGTTGTGGTTGCAGTATTCCGTTAACAAACAAATTAATATAAGAAACTTCACTAGGAGACAAAATATTCGTTGTACCATATTGAGGTATCCCGTCAGCATCTGTATATATAAGTTTCTCTCCATCTGCAAAAGTGTAATATAACAAATTGGTTGTGGTTATAGGACCAATGCCCCCAGTAGGACCAGTTGCTCCCGTTTCTCCAGTTGGTCCTTTTGCTCCTGTTATCCCTGTTGCTCCCGTCGGTCCCGTTATCCCTATTGATCCGGTTTCTCCAGTTGGTCCCGTTTCTCCGGTTGGGCCTGTTATTCCGGTCGGCCCCGTTTCTCCGATCGACCCCGTTATTCCGGTTGCTCCTGTTATTCCGGTCGGTCCCGTTTCTCCGGTTAATCCTGTTATTCCGGTCGGTCCCATTTCTCCGGTTAGTCCTGTTATTCCAGTCGGTCCTGTTACTCCGATCGGCCCCGTTCCTCCGGTTGCTCCTGTTATTCCGGTCGGTCCCGTTTCTCCGGTTAGTCCTGTTATTCCGGTCGGTCCCGTTTCTCCGGTTGGGCCTGTTATTCCGGTCGGTCCCGTTTCTCCGGTTAGTCCTGTTATTCCGGTCGGTCCCATTTCTCCGGTTAGTCCTGTTATTCCAGTCGGTCCTGTTACTCCGATCGGCCCCGTTTCTCCGGTCGGGCCTGTTGCTCCTGTTGGAATATAAATTGGTGGAAGAATCGGAAATGTAGGTCCAATATTTTCTGGTCCTATCATCCCCTTATTCAATGATAAATTGTCATTGCGTTTCAATTTAATACCTCATTCCACATGTTTTTTAATTCATACACATCATTATGACCCCTATCATTAAAGAATAACTTTATAACTATTCTCTTTTTTCTTCCCAAAGAATTATTACATATATTAAACATTTTACCGTTGCTATAACCGCTTTAATTAATATAATAAATTAATCATTCTATTTAAAAAATACTAAATCTATTACATTCTTATTTAAAAAGATGAGGTGATTTATATTCAAGATAATAATGAAATTAGAAAAAAAGAAATAATGTCAATGGCCCTTGACATTATTTTCCCTTACAGGCTTACTGGACCTACGGGGCCTACTGGAAATACTGGGTCTACCGGGAGTACTGGGTCTACCGGAAGTACTGGGTCTACCGGAAGTACTGGGCCTACCGGAAGTACTGGGCCTACCGGAAGTACTGGGCCTACCGGAAGTACTGGGCCTACC
>NZ_JBXAHS010000001.1:168287-574597 GCF_058795355.1 Bacillus sp. GW823-FHT06A11
ACCGGAAGTACTGGGCCTACCGGAAGTACTGGGCCTACCGGAAGTACTGGGCCTACCGGAAGTACTGGGCCTACCGGGAGTACTGGGTCTACCGGGAGTACTGGGTCTATCGGAGGTACTGGGCCTACCGGAAGTACTGGGCCTACCGGAAGTACTGGGCCTACCGGAAGTACTGGGCCTACCGGAAGTACTGGGTCTATCGTTACAACAAACTCTATGTTCGCTAATAATACATCAGGTGGTCCTGTTTCAGTCATATTAGGAGGAACAAACATTCCACTTTCAAATAACCAAAGTCTTGGTAATTTTACAGTTAACGCTTCAAATGACGTATTTACAATTCCTGTAACTGGAAGATATCATTTAACCTATCAAGTTAATACGACAACCGCTCTACTTGCTGGAACTAGACTACTATTAAACGCTTCTACGCCAATTCCTGGCTCTATTTTTTCTCCCGCTTTATCAACTTCAAATTATAGTAATAATTTAATTACTAATTTAAATGCTGGTAATACAATTTCACTACAATTATTTGGTATATTATCCGTCGTGAATTTAGTTGGAGGTGGATCAACAGGTGCCTCTCTTACAATTATACGAATTGATTAAAAAATGATTCATTCTTTTTATAATAAACAATCTAAATACTCAATTGATAAATATTACGATAGTGATTAAGTAATAAAAATAAATTGTACTATATCCATAGTAGAAAACATCTATACTAAATTTTCCGTATATATATTATCAATTTACACTTCCCCCATGTCGATGTTACATTAAAGATGAAGATCGTTTCTTCTTTACAGACCATCTCAATATGTATTTGAGGAACATCTCCAATCCTATACGCGAGAGCAATACTATATTGACACTCAATTGAGTGTCTTTTTTTATATTCAAAAAAATAAAACCATCTCTTATAGATGGTTTTAACAATACACATTTATTTTTACTCTTTATATTATTGCCAGCTTATAAAGCTGGATAATAAATAGTCATACTTAACCGAGTTAATGTTTTTCCTGAATTAGTATAAGTATGCGGTCTATCCGCCTTAAAGCGAATTGAGTCTCCATTATTTAACGTATATTGACAATCATTTATGTCAATTGTCAATTTCCCTTCAAATACCGTTATAAACTCTTCTGTTCCTTCTTTATGCGCTTCTGAACTTAATTTCCCTTCTGTATCAATTTCAACCATATAGATTTCAAAATTCCTATCATCTTGGAAAGGAAATGAGGGATACACCTTATATCTCCCATTGTCTTCAGACAATACTTGAACATCATTTCGTAAAACTACTTTCGTATCAGGCTGTGGATTATTAATTAAAGAGGTAAATGATACTTTCAAACCATTAGCAATTTTCCATATTGTTGTTAGTGTCGGGCTTGAATCTCCTCTTTCTATCTGTCCAATCATTGTTTTACTTACACCTGTTAATTGAGAGACCTTTTCTAAACTTAATTTTTCTTTTTCACGTATTGATTTTAAATTTTTTGCCAGAATAAGTTGAATTTCTTCCATAAAAAACACTCCTACACTGTATACAATATAACGACCGTTATGTATAATAAAAAGCACACGTTATATTGTTCTTTTTGGTCATTATAACACACAAAAAATAGGGGGTTTTGAAATGCCTATATTTTCTTTTTTGTTATTTGTATTTATAAGTAGCTTCACACCTGGTCCCAACAATTTCTTAGCTATGACATACGCAAATCAACATGGATTAAAGAAAAGCATAAACTTTTGCTTCGGAGTAGCTTTTGGTTTTTTCATCCTCACTTCTTTATGTAGTTTTTTTAATATTGTATTAATTAATATTATCCCTTTAATTGAATTTCCTTTAAAAATTTTAGGTGTCGCGTATATGCTATATTTAGCCTTTAAAATAATTACTAGTAAAGGCGGTGTAGATCACAATGAAAAAAATAATAAAAACTTATTTACAGTGGGTATTTTCATTCAATTTGTTAATCCAAAAGGAATATTATTCGGACTCACAGTAGTCTCTACTTTTATACTCCCCTACTACAATTCATATTCAAGTTTTCTGCTTTTCTCATTATTTCTAGGTATAGTCGGTTTACTGAGTACATTTAGTTGGAGTTTATTTGGTTCAATATTCCAAAAATTATTAGTAAAACATAACCAATTATTCAACATGATTATGGCTGTTTTATTAGTTTTCAGTGCCGTTTCAATCGTTATACACTAATTCGATGCTCATTTTAGATTTTGTACTTTTTAATACCACTCTTTATCAATCAGACTACTTTATATACTAATCCATCCACATACCCTATGTGGTTTAAAACTTTTAAGAGGAAACCTTCTAACAATAGGTTTCCTTCCATATCATATTAAATAAGAAGCAGGTTAAATACGGAGGTGATTTTGATTAAGACTACTTTAATTTCTCATTTTTACAATGAAGAATATTTACTTCCATGGTGGTTAATGCACCATACAAAGCTATTTGATCATGGCATTCTTATTAATCGTGGATCCACTGATCGTTCAGTTGAAATCTGTAAAACATTCGCTCCTAATTGGGAAATACGAAACTCAAAATCACTCGAATTTGATGCTTATTTAGTTGATCAAGAAGTTATGGAAATTGAAAGAGAAATTCCAGGATGGAAAATGGTATTGAATACGACAGAATTCCTGTGCTGTTATAATAAAGAACAATTTTTTAAATCACTTAGCACTATGGGCGGCAATATGTTTTCAATAAGAATGATTATGATGATTGATGAACCGACTTATGGCTACACTAATCCAAGATATAGTTCTCCGCTTGTTAAACAACGTTATCACGGCATAATAATTCAACCTAATCCAAATCAACTATATCTTAACGGTAGATTAATTCACAATAATTCGCACGGGAACTATAGAGTCGGGAGACATGGTTCGCATTATCCTTATAGCATTTACATGGAACCTGCTTTTATTTTTAAATTTTTTTACAGTCCATGGAACGATCCAATGAAAAAACGAAAATTACAAATTGGGCCGACTCTTTCTCAACATAGTGTACGACGTGGATTAGGTTCTCATCACTTAACAACAATTGAAAAATTAGAAAAAAAATACAAATACTATGCAACCTTAACTACGGATCTCCGGTTATTCCCAGAATACCAAATTATATTTCCTGATCTTTGTCCTTAATGTCATGAATATTTAGTTTCGACATCTATCCGTTTTTTATTAACATACCAACTCCAACTAAATACTTTTCTCTAGTAGAAATCTGAGCTAGGACGCTTGCAGCACGCAAATTCCTCTTATTTAATCTCGTATCACTAGCCTATAATCTTTCATACCATTTCATTAAGCACTTGATGTTGGATCAGAAATAAAAAATCGTAATTCATTTGGAAAATTTTCAATTTCAGATTATATACCTTCTAAAACAAAAAATTCAAACAATAGAACCTAAACTAATGTTTGAAGTTATGGCTTTATTTTTTTCTCATTATTCACTTTAAAATCTTTTTATAATAATATTGAAAAATACGGTATAATATAAATTACTGTTCTTTAGGAGGATCACAATGGCTGATAAGTATAAATTTTTTATTCTCATTGTTACCGCATTTTTTTCATTCTTTTCTTTAATAAAAGATTTCCGCAACACTTCAAAAAGTTTCTTTTGGGGTAGTTTTATCATTCTTACAAGCTTCATGATACTATTAATACATGCTCTAGATTTAACTCAAATACTTTTTTATCCAAAGCAAATTGCGCTTGAATTTATTACAATACCACGTAAATTATTTCTACCATCTGTCACTGAGGCCGCCAGTTTCCCTCCAACACTAAGATAATAATTTGATTAAGAGCTCTTTCTAAAAGAGCTCTCTTTTTTAACATAAACATACCATATACAAAATCCAACCTTAACCACTTAATTACTTATAAGAACCTAACTTATAAAACGCATAATAATTATACTTATTTACTAGTATACAAGCCGTATCTCTTAGTAGAAGCACAGCATAATATACGATACAGGACAAAACTTTCAAAAAACTTGTCTAAGTTAATTCTCAAAAAGGGGTGAATATAAATGCCTATCGTTAAACCTTTTATAGCCGGAAGACGATTTGTAAGTACAGCCGCAACAGGAACTGCTGCTGGTGCAGATTTAACTTTTGCTAACACAGACTTCACTGATGACACTGGTGCTGTAACAACATTCCCTGCTTCTTATGCCTTTTTAACACTTTATATTAATGGTGTTATTCAAACAGGTGATACTATTACTGGTGTGACTACTACAGCTGCTACTATTGTAGGAGGAGCAGTCCTAGATGGAGGCACTCCTATCGCAATTGAATTTACTATAACGTAAATTTAGTTGTCTTTTTAGAGGTTTCATTGAAAGAAACCTCTAATTTTAAAAATTCACATCAATTTTAGTAGCAACTACATAATACAGTGCACATACTAGATAGAATGATAGAATTTTATACTCACTCTCAAAAAGAGCACTTATCTATAGCGATCTTTTATATAGCGCAATAATTTTTCGCCTATTTGCTCTTGGAGAACCGACTAAGCAGTTAGTTAAATTAGCTAACTGCTTTTTCCATATAGTATTTATTATTTCATAGCTTTATCCGTAATAGTAACGCTTGTGCACTATCTACTATAAATTTTCATATATTGTATTATGCTTGTCCAAAACGTGAAGTTAATACTCACGAAATCTAAATACAAGAAAGGAGTGAAAATATGCGCTCATCCATTCGTAAATTCACTAATTTTAATTGTGAAGCACAAGCACCTAGTACACTACCTGCCCTAGGTTTTGCCTTCAATGCTACTTCACCTCAATTTGCAACATTATTTACACCACTACTATTACCTAGTACAGGCCCAAATCCTAACATTACTGTCCCTGTAATCAATGATACAATTAGTACTGGAACTGGTATTAAAATTCAAGTAGCTGGTATTTATCAAATTAGCTATACATTAACGATTAGTCTTGATAACGTTCCAGTAGCCCCAGAAGCAGCACGCTTTTTCTTGACATTAAATTCATCGACTAATGTTATTGCAGGATCCGGAACCGCAGTCCGTTCTAATATTATCGGAACTGGTGAAGTTGATGTATCAAGTGGTGTCATTCTAATTAACTTAAACCCTGGTGATTTAATTCAAATTGTCCCCGTTGAAGTAATAGGTACAGTAGATATTCGTTCTGCAGCGTTAACAGTTTCGCAAATTCGTTAATAAAGTGAAACTTTAATCAGCCCTCACCAATCGGGCTTTTACGGGCAGTCCGGCCCCCACCTAACTTCTTTGCTTCCGCTGAATTTTAAGGTGGGGGTCTTACTGCCCGGCAAATAGCAGGATAAAAACAAAAGACTTAGCTAATTAACATTTATTGTTCCTTATACACAATATCTTTTTATAGATTTGACACACATTTATATTAAACAAGCATATTTTATTGTATGACTATATAGTCATACAAATCTAAAGCGTTCATAAAAGCACACTTATATGTGTGCTTTATTTTTAATTAAAACCTACAACATTCTCACACAATATCCATATATTATCTTGATTCCTCTCTAAATGTATGGTTTGTCTCAGAGCGCTTTTAACAGCGCTCTTTTTATTTAAACTCCGATTTTTAAAGTTCGATTTTATGATTTACGTTATTATACACATGCTACGCTACTTTTGAAACAAGGTATACATCCAAAGACTGTAAGTGAACACTTCAGTTATAAAGATATGTTCATAACATTAAATCGCTATTCACATGTTTTGCCTGGAATGCAGGTGGATGCTGTTAAAATATGTAGTGAAAGACCATTTGAATAGTAATATTTACAAATATAAAAAATGCGGTTTCTCCTCTCAAGAGAAACCGCAACATATCAATGCTTTTACTATATTTTAAACTGACTCGTATACAAATCAAAATAGAATCCTTTATCTTTCATAAGAGATTCATGATTCCCTCTTTCTAAAATTCTTCCATCCTTTATAACAAGGATTTGATCTGCTTTTTCAATTGTTTTAAGTCGATGGGCGATCACAAAACTTGTGCGACCTCTCATTAAATTATTTAGTCCTGCTTGTATTTGTAATTCTGTTCTTGTATCAATATTAGATGTCGCTTCATCGAGAATTAATATATCTGCATCTGCTAAAATTGCTCGTGCAATCGCAAGAAGTTGTTTTTGCCCTTGACTTAAATTCGATCCTTCTGAAGTAATTTCTGTTTCATATTGATTTGGCAAATGCTTAATAAAAGAATGTGCAGATGCTGCCTTAGCTGCAGTGATAACTTCTTCATCAGTAGCATCTAAGCGTCCATAACGGATATTATCCATAATCGAACCAGCAAATAAATACGTATCCTGTAAAACTACTCCTATTTTACTTCGTAAAGAATTAATATCATAATCTTTTATATCTTTTCCATCAATATGAATTTGTCCTTGCTGTATATCGTAAAAGCGAGTTAACAAATTAATGATTGTTGTTTTCCCTGATCCAGTCGGACCAACTAAAGCAATTGTCTCTCCTGGCTGCGCTTTAAGACTCACTTCTTTTAAAATCGTTTTATTTTCTGCGTAGCCAAATGAAACATTCTCAAGTGCAACATGCCCTTGTAAATTTTGTACAACGAATGCGTCTTTTTTATTTTGAATTTCTGGTACCTCATCCATAATTTCAAAAACACGTTCTCCACCAGCAACTGCCGCTTGAATTGTATTCATTAAAGTCGCAAATTGACTTAGCGGCCTTGAGAATTGACGAGAATAATTAATAAAAGCCGCAATAACTCCTACTGTTGTCATTCCGTTTAAGACCATAACTGATCCGGTCCCAATGACAAGCCCCATACCTAAGTTATTAATAAAGTTCATACTCGGAAAAATAAAAGCTGAAAATGTATCAGCCTTCGTAGCTGAAACTCTTAGCTGTTCATTAATTTTATTGAAATTTTGTACAGTTTCTTTTTCTTTTCCATACAACGTCGTAACATCCGCACCTGTAATTGCTTCCTCAATAAATCCATTTAATTCACCTAAATCTTTTTGACGCTTCGCAAAGTTTTTACCACTATATGCAACTAGTTTTTTTGTAACGTAAAACATAATAGGTACTGTAATTAAAGTTACAATTGCTAAAATCCAATTTAAGGCGAACATCGCAATCGTTACACCTATAAAAGTTAACGCTGATGAAATAATTTGTACAACACTTTGTGTCAAAGCTTGATTCAAATTATCTATATCATTTGTCACACGGCTCATTAAATCACCTTGAGAACGCACATCAAAGAACCGTAAAGAAAGCGTTTGGATTTTCTCAAAAATATCTTGTCGTATTTTTTGAATTGTTTTTAATGCAACGTTAATCATGACAAATGTTTGTAACCATGTTAAAAGTACAGTTACACCGTAAATCGCGATAAGTAACATACACATTCTTGCTGTACCACTTAAATCTTTCGGTACAATATATTGATCTATAATGACTCCCATAAAATAGGGACCTAATAATCCAAGTAAAGTAGTAACAACGACTAGAAATATAACAAACATTAGAGCAGCTTTTTGATAGCCCATATAGTTCCATATCCGCATTACAGTTCCTTGGGCATTTTTAGCTTTTCCCATCTTTGGTGTGTTTCGTCCACCTTTATTAGCAAATTGCCCTTGAAAATTACGCATGTTCTTCCCCACCTTCTTTATGCAAATTACCACCTTGGGAAAGATAAATTTCCTGATAAACCTCACTTTGTTCTAACAATTGTTCATGTGTACCATTGCCAACTAATTCACCATTATCTAATACAAGTATTTTATCCGCATCCATTATGGAAGAAATTTTAGACGCAATTAATAAAGTCGTTGTGCCTTTATATTTTGTTTTTAAAGCTGTTTGAATAGTAGCCTCTGATTTTGCATCAACTGCTGATGTAGAATCATCTAATATGAGAATCGGTGGTTTTCTCACAAGTGCCCTCGCAATTGATACACGTTGTTTTTGTCCACCTGATAGATTTGTCGCACCTTGTGTTAAATTATATTGATAAGATTCTTCCAGCTTATTAATAAACTCAGTCGCACAAGCTGATGCAGCTGCTACTTCCAGCTCATCATGTGTTGCATTTTCTTTACCATAACGTAAATTCTCTTCTATACTACCTGAGAACAACAAAGCCTTCTGAGGTACAAACCCTATTGAAGCACGGAGTTTTTGCAAATCATATGTTTTAACATCTATTCCATCTATACATATTTCACCTTGATCCACATCATATAGACGTGGTAACAGTTTCGCTAAGGTAGATTTACCACTTCCAGTTGATCCAATAATCCCTACTTTTTCACCTTTTTGTATGCTAAACGAAATATCTTTTAAAACGTATTCATTATTTTTCGTATAGCTATAACTAACATTTTTAAATTCGATATTCCCCTCGATTTTCTCAGGTTCGATTGCATTCGCTTCGCTTATAATATCAACCTCGGTATTTAACACTTGCTGTACACGATCCGCAGATGGAAAAGCTCGCGCAATTTGAATAAATACCATGCTAATCGACATAAGTGACATTAAAATGATATTCAAGTAATTAATAAATGCCAAAATCGCTCCTACTTGAAGCGTTCCATCGAATACTTTTTCTCCACCAATCCATAATGTTGCGACAATCCCGCCACTTACAACTAGCATAATGATTGGCATCATTAAAGAAATAAGTTGCACAGCTCGAATATTTATCTTCGTTAAATTTGTATTTACACTTCCAAATTGAGCGATTTCGTATTTTTGTCTTACATACGCTTTTATAACACGCACACCAGATAAATTTTCTTGTAACTTTGTATTCACTTTGTCCAATGCCTCTTGCACCTTTTTAAATGTACCACTTGCTTTACTTGCAATTAAAATAATCGCAAGTAATAAAATCGGAACAACTACAAGTAATATTGGAAATAACTCTCGCGCTGTTACAAAAACAATAATTATACTTCCGATAAATAACAGCGGACCACGAACGAGAACACGTAATGTCATCGTCATTGCCGATTGAATGGAAGTGATATCATTCGTCACGATCGTTAATAATTTACCTGTTCCAAATGAATCACGATTATTACTAGAAAATGTTTCTATTTTCGCAAACACATCTTTTCGTATGTCTGTAGCGAAATTAACAGCTGCTTTTGTAGAATACATCATACACCCAAGCCCTCCAACTAAACCGAGTGCTGCTGCTCCTATCATAAGAAGCCCCATTTTTATTACATAATTTAAATCCCGATTTGCAATCCCAACATCAATGATATGTTGCATAATAGTCGGTTGAATTAAGTCCATCGCAACCTCAAGTACCATAAATAGCGGCCCAATAATAGCGAAGAACATGTATGGTTTTAAATACTGTAATAACTTACGAAATGATTTCATACATAATCTCCTTTTCCCATGAAATTACCACTGAATAATTCATATCCCTCCTTATTTAAGCGATATATTTTGTAATTTCTTCATTACTTCTATTATATTATGTAAATTAATATTTAACATTATTAAATGATAAGTATTAATGACTTTCTGGTCAATAAATGTGCTTTATATTATGTAAATACAAAAACCGCATTCTTAATGAAAAGAATACGGTTTTTCATCTATATTTCTTCAATTGTAAAATGTAAAAACTCAGTCTCAAATCCCTTATTTTTAGAAGGACTACACGTGTAAAAACCTATTTTAACAGGCTCCTTCCCTATATCCTCCATTAAATGAGCGATTCTTATTTGTTCCCATTGATGGCTCTTTTTCACATATATTGTATAATCACCGCTTTTTCGAATAATTCGAAAACGAAGTTGTTGCTTAGCTGCTTCAGTTGGATAATCTTGCGTTGACCAGTCAGAATATCCATTATTCGTTACGACAGCACCTAAGTGAGATGGCCCTTCAGGGATATATTCTAAAGATGTTTTTAGCCAACAGTTCTCCGAAATCATAACAAAAAGACCTGCTTGATCGAATTTTGAATTTGGATTCATACGTAACTGAACTTCCGCTTGAAAGTCTGTCATCATCTCATTATAAAATACATGACCATTCATTACTTCAAAACCATAATGTGTTTTAAGCCAAAAATCAGTTTCTGCTTTCGAACGGACAATAAACGCATGATTATCATTAATTTTATAGTATTCAGGTACATTCATTATAGTGAGTTGCTCAATATGTTCTGGTATATACGATATATTCATAGCTCCTCCATAATAAAGCATTTATATAAACATTTAAAACTCCGCTAATACTGGGAATTTATAACCTTTAAAATCTAACTCTTTATCACTTCGAACCATTAAATACTTGCTAGACTGTACTTCTGTAAACTGTACATCCTCAACCCCTAATTGATCTGGAGAAAAATAAAATTCGATTTCAGTAAACCTTTCATTGATTTCTCCACATAATTCATCTAAAACCGGAAGTACTGGCGCAAATACTCCAAATAATTTCAACTTTTCATTGTCTACTTCATAAACGATTAGAGCATCTAGTTTCTCTGAATAATACAATTTCTCATTCCATTCCGAATCATACATATTCAAATAAAATGAAGGATGGAAGTTTAAAGTTGAAAAACTATTTGAAAGTCTTTGGCTACTATCAATAATTTCATGTATTAACTGTCTATTCTCTATATTATAGAAATTTAACTTTTTAAGTAGTGAATCGTTATTATTAATATTTTTATCATATGGTATAGTCATCAAATATTCCTGCACAACTTTAAACCCAAATGCTGTATATAGTTCAGGTTTTTCCGTAAACAATAATGCACATTCACATTTCTTATCGATTTCTTCTATCATTTTATCCATTAATTGTGTCATTAGCCCTTGTCTACGAAAATTAGGGTGTGTCATGACTGATTGAATACCCGCCGCATTTATTTTTTCACCATTAATTAATAATGGGAGTGAAAATGCAGCAACATTTGCAATCACTTTATCTTCTTGTAAAAATGATAAAGCTTTATATGTATCATCCCAATACCCTTTATCCGAAAAATCATTCAATGTTTGAGTTGTAATTCCAAACACTTCTTCAAATAAAGGAAATAACTGCTCTCTTTTCGGTTCTTCTATTAGAAGACTTACCAATTTTTCAACATTCCCCATGTTGTACCTCCAAATGTTAAATTCCATTAAATTAGATATACTTATATGACCTACTCTTAAAAATAGAGGTCTTACCAATCAATATACTATCATAAAACATAAAAAAAAAGTCTAATTAATTTTATGTTTCGACTATTTGAAAATAAGTCGAATAAAAAAATATTAAGATTTTCGGATATTAATTAGTTTATTTTATAAAAATAGCGCTTTCTAATTAGCTTTTACTAATAGAAATACACTATTTATAATAAAATATTTTTATTCTTTTATCCCTTCAAGTCTTTCCTTCGTATTAATTTCTTCTCCACTTATACGCTTTTCAAAAGACTTTCTCCAACTATTTGAAAGTGCATTTACTTCTAATATCCTTTTTACCCCTTCAATATTTTGTTTTTCCTTATGCATAATACGGTTAGCGAATGCTACTGAAACACCTTTTGGATCAGACTGTAGTCTTTTTAAGGTGTCGACTGATGATACCCATCCTTCTTTTAATACACGAAAATAAAATCCTGTATATCCTGTTTCTTGAAAATATAGTGGTAACTTTGGAATATTATATTTTTTTGCTAATTTAAAACAAGGTTGCCTTGGTTGTGTTACCTGTACGATTGCCTGTCCTAGCTCAAATGTATCACCAATACAAACATCCTCTTCGCTCATACCACTAACTGTTATATTTTCTCCGAAAGCCCCATATACAAGATCTTGATTCAATTCTTTTTCCCAGTATGGATAGTGATCACCAGTATAAACACAAACTGCTTTATCTACTCCTCCATGATGAACTAAGTCAGCTTGTCCATCCCCATTAAATTTTACAAAGGATAAATATACCGGTTCCTTTACTTGTTTCTTATTTATGCCTGTATGAACTACCTTTCCACCGTATGTAACCTCTTTTGGTAATCCTATATTTAAAGATAATAATTGATATTCATTAGCCATTCTATTTCCTCCTTTAAAGGTGTTACATGTATTTTCTCTCAATTAATTTTTACAACCCTCTCTGTTATATAAAAATGATTATAAAACCTCTAAAATCATTGTTCAATTCAATTATTTATATAATAATGATAGGTATAACCTATTATTATACTTGAGGTGATTCCAATCGAATTACGACAACTTGAATACTTTTTAGCTGTTTCAAAAGAATTACATTTCACAAAAGCAGCTGAGAAATTAAATATTTCACAGCCTTCTCTAAGTCAACAAATACGTACATTAGAGCATGAAGTAGGAATGCCACTTTTCGATCGAATTGGTAAAAAAATATCATTAACTGAAGCAGGGAAGATTTTATTATCACATAGTAAAACCATTTTTCATGAAGTCGAACAAGCTCGTTCAGCTATTCAAGACCTAAACGGATTACAGCAAGGTTCCTTAACAATAGGGGCTTTGTTAACCGTCGTAAATTATTTACTACCAACAGCTATTTTAAATTTTAATAATTTATATCCTAATATAGAGCTTTCTGTATTAGGGCTTCGTACAGGAGATATTCGTGAAAAATTATTACGAAACGAACTAGATATTGGAATTACATTTCTCCCGGTGCAAGATAAAGAGATTATCTCCATCCCTCTATACAAAAGCGATCTTACATTGGTCGTGCCCACTGGTCATCGATTAGCTGAACGTAATCATGTATCTATTGCTGAATTACAGAACTACCCTTTAATTCTTTTGCCTAAAAATTTCTTTTTAACCGAACTAATTACATCTCATTGTCAAAAGTTAAACTTTAAACCAAGGCCAATTTTAGAAATTAGTACGATGGAATCTTTAATCCAAATGGTTTCCAAAGGAATGGGAATTACAGTGTTATCCAAACCATATATAGACTTTTTACAAAATAAAAACATTCAAGCTATTAAAATAGAAAACCCTACTCCAATAATTGAAATAGGGCTAATTTATAGAAAAGATAAATATATGTGTGCTGCAACTCGAGAATTTATTGAGCAACTAAAAATCACAGTACGTTCTTTCCAAAACTAAACAAAAGAGATTATCCTATGAAACCGTTTCACAACGATCTAGTAGAATAATCTCTTTTCAAAATAAAGTAAACATTATATTTAACTCTTATAAACTTTAATGTACCTTTTTAGATATTGGAATATATTTAGTAAAATATGCACCAACTAGCCATAATACAATTGAAAATAACCATGTAAAAGCACCGCCAAAATGAAACCAATATGCAAACATATTTAAGATTGCAAGTGAAAAGAAGCAAATAGAAGTTACCGCACTGTTCAATCCTTTTATCCCAGACTTTTTTCTCTTTTGATAAGCAATATACATCGCAATGACAAGAAAAAAGATAAGAACAAATGGTAACATAACTTTTAGTATTGATAATCCCTCCAGTATAAATGCACTCTTTACATCACCATCTTATCCCATTTATCTTTTAGGTATCAATTCATTCTTATCTTCCTTCCAAAAGTCAGTATAAGTTTTATTTTTAAAGTTCACGTTCACCTCAGAAAACGGCATATTTCCTCCAACTTTCAATGAATACCAGTCGTTTAAAAGTGGTGATCCGAAACAAATCTTCATTGTACGATCATGTAAATCGAATAATACAGAATGTAAAGTTCCAAACCATTCTTCATAGTTATGCACAGTAAGTCCAGCAGGATATTCTTCTTCTACTAACTTTTTTAAAGACTCTATGCTTACTTGTTCACATCTATTTAAATGCTCATGTAAAAGGTGATATCTCTTTGTTGATTGTTCTAATTTCCTATTATTTAATTTCTGAATTGATGAACTAACTGCATGGTTTGTTGATACAATAAAAGCTTGTTTTTCACCATCAATCGTTATTGTGGATTTATGACCGTCAAATATTTCAATATATGCTGTATTTAAAGGATCAGCTATTATTAAATTAATATTACTAGCAATTGGGATTTCTTCTATTAGTAACTTAGCTTCCTGCACATTTTTACATTTCTCCAACAACAATCGAATTACCGCAAAACATTGTAAACCACTCACCATTGGCTTTCTTAAACCTGCAATATTTCCTACTGGTTGACCACATGCTGAAAATGTAACAGCTAATCCATGCTCGTTTATCCCTTCCGTTCGGCCAAAATATTGAGTAGAAAAGCCACTATGTGCATACGCACCTTCAACATGAGTTGAACAAAAACGCATATCATCTATTACTGGTGACAAATCATAATTCCTTAATACATATGTGTGCTCTAAATCGGTCTTTTTAGGTAATACTGCACAATGACTACAACCTGCTTTCAATAGTGTTTGATAGTAATACATCATATTTTTTGAAGGAATTTTTAACACTTCACAAAACCCCTCAATTTCTTCATTTATGCCTGGACAATGTTTGTTTAGTATATTTCTCGATTCTGTCCAATGGTTATTAGATATTACATTTTCTTCGTGTATAAATTGCGGGATAAGATACGGATTTTGTTTCACGAATTCCCCTTGTTGCTTTCCAATCTCATAATAACTTCCTTTTAATGATGAAAAATACCCCTTTACTTGATACATCAAACTCCCCCTCACATTGGATATATCCATATCGTACCAAATGGATTTCATTCATCCTTGATGTTTTTTACTATCTTTCTTTAACACCATCCCATTTTAATATCTCCACTAATAATTATTTACTAGACAATTAAAGTTTTGTTAATATTGCTGTAATAGCTTTATTTCAAAATAAAGTAGTTTGGATATCAAATGAGCAAAATACTTTGTTAAACCCACTTATAAGCAATCATCTAATTCATGAAATCAAAAAACTTATTTATCAAAATAAAAGGAGAATTTATGTATGAGTAGTTGCAAACCAATTGATAAATTAACTATTGAGGACCTAAAACAAAACCCCATTTTGGAATGGGCAATAGATGAAGAGGAAAACGAAGAACATGACGAAACATGGGTAAAACCAGCGGCAACTACTAATTTTACAGAAGAATTAAACGGTTCAATCGTACTAGGCGAATTATTCTTACATAATGGTGAAAAATTCCCTATGATGTGTGAAATTGATATTGAAGGTGACGAGGCCGTAATTCGTTCTGTTGTTTATTATAAGGAAGCAAAAAATGAGTATATTGCTATAGAAGATATTGTGAAAACGGTCGAAATGCCGTTATCGATTATTATTAATCTTACAATTCATGCAGAATCCAAAACCTTACGCTTCACTGCACATAAAGTAGATATTTATAAAAATTCAATAACGACTAATTTTAATTAAAGTTGGCCGAAATAAAGAAAACAATTATGAAATACAAACTGGGGAATCATTAACGATTCCCCAGTTTTTTTAACTATATTAAAGTATCCCCTTTTCCACTAAAGTCTCTGCGATTTGAACTGAATTCCAAGCCGCACCTTTTAATAGGTTATCGGAAACAATCCAGAGGTGGAATCCGTTTGGCGTATCAGGATCTTTACGTATTCTTCCGACAAATGTATCTATTTTCCCTTCTGCATATAATGGCATTGGATACAGCTGTTCACTAGGGTTATCCTGCAAAATAACACCTGGTGCATCCATTAGTATTTCCTTGATTTCCGCAACGCTTGCTTCTTTTTCCAGTTCTATATAAACCGATTCTGAATGCCCCGATACAACTGGAACACGTACACAAGTAGCTGCCATTTTCAGGTTTTCATCTTCTAATATTTTCTTCGTTTCTTGAATCATTTTGACTTCTTCAAAAGTAAAATCATTGTCTGTAAATACATCTACTTGAGGCAGTACATTAAATGCTATTGGATAATGTTTTTTATCTTTTTTCACCGGTAATATATCACTCTTCACTTCTTCACCTGCAAGTATAGACTTAGCCTGCTCTCGTAATTCATGAATCGCATGAATGCCAGAACCCGATACAGCTTGATATGTTGAAACGATAATTCTTTCTAAACCAAATGATTTTCGAATCGGCTGAAGTGCTGTTACCATCTGTAATGCTGAACAATTTGGAACTGCAATGATACCTTTATGCTGTTTTAAAGTGTGCGCATTCACTTCCGGAACAACGAGCGGTACACCTTGTGCCATTCGGTACTCACTTGTGTTATCAATTACAATCGCACCACTAGAAACTGCATGAGTTACAAATTGTCTAGATACTTCTCCCCCAGCGCTAAAAAAGGCAATATCTACACCTTCAAAGCTAGTTGTTTTTGCCTCTTGTATAATTATCTCTCGTCCTTTGAATCTTACTTTCTTACCAGCGGATCGTTTTGACGAAAGCAATGTAACTTCAACTATATTAAACTTCATTTCATTCTCTAACAGTTCAATAATTTTTTGCCCTACCGCACCTGTAGCCCCAACAACAGCTACATGATAGCCCTTTTTGATCATCTTTTCTCCTCCAATATCACCTGAATGAATATTTCTACAATTTCATTTTATACAGAATTTAATCATTTGGAAAATTAAAATACATGATATAATCATTCACAAATCATGATAATAAAAGAGGGATCGCTTATGGAAATGAGACATGTTAAAACATTTTGCGCCATTGTGAAGTATGGTAATTTTTCTAAAGCTGCGCACGCGCTAGGTTATGCGCAATCTACTGTTACAGCACATATGAAAGCTTTAGAGAACGATTTACATATTCCTCTTTTCGATCGGTTAGGGAAAAAAGTGCTACTTACAAAAGCAGGTCATCAATTTCATCCTTATGCATTAGAATTACTTTCAATATATGAAAAAGCGCAAGAAATCCCCCAAAATACAGATTATTTAGAAGGTACATTAAGTATTACATCTAATGAATCATTAGCGGTATACCGATTACCACAATTATTACGTACTTACAAACAGAAAAATCCGAAAGTAAATATCGTACTTGAAACAAACACAAATGAACAAGCATTACAAAAATTACGTGAAGGAGAAACAGACGTTGTCTTCATAATTGGAGAAAGTATAGAACATAATGATTTTATTACGCGTACTTTTAGTAATGAAACATTTGGATGGATTTTACCAGCTTATTCCGCTGCACATACAAATCCATTCCAGTTATTACAGGAAACTCAGTTCATTTTTACAGAACAAAGTTGCGGCTATAGGACAATGGTAGATCGTTTTTTACGTCAAAGCGGAAATATTCCAGCTAAAACATTTGAAACTTCCAATGTTGAAGTCATTAAACAATCCGTCATGTGTGAGTTAGGCATTTCAATTCTTCCTTATATCGTTGTACAGGAAAGTTGTCAAAAAGAACAACTATGTTTTCAGCCTATCGAAACTCCATCCGTTATTCAAAGTCATGTAATCTATCATAAATCCAGATGGATTTCCCCGGTGTTACAGTCGTTTCTTTCCTTACTTGAACGAGATTAAGATATTAAGAAGTACATATAAAAAGAGTAATTGCCTAATAAGCAATTACTCTCTTACATTAATTAGTATATTATTTATTAGTCTGTCCGCCACCTGCAATTAATTTACTCCCTGAATATGTACCTTTGTTCATAAACACTTGATTAATTAATTCTTTTTGCTCAGCTTCCGACATTACTCCTTTTCCTTCTCCTAAATTCCCACTTTGTAATTTCCAAATCTTATTGTGATCTGCATCAACTTTTTCATATTTTCCTTGTTTCCATCGTTCTAAAATTTCTACATATGTACTTCCCTGTACAAGATCATTACTCTTTACAATATCAATTAAGCTTTCAATCCGCTCTTGTGTAATAAAAATATAGCCCCATTTTTGATCAGCTTTCGCTTTTTGATGTGCCATTTCATGTAATGCTGTCTGTATGTTCTCATCTGTCCATTTAAAATTTTTATTAAAACCACTATTCGGCAATGAATAATTGCCATTTTCTAAAAGCTTTGCATTTTCTGCTTTTACGTTACTATCAGCTAGTACTTCTACTGCTGGAGCAGCTGGTGATGCCTTTTTCGCAGCTGTTTTACTATTATTTAAATAATGCAGCATACCATATGTTAAACCTACTCCGATTACCGCCATACCAGCTAGAATACCGATTATTTTAAATAGTGTTTTCATCGCGCTTGTTTCCTCCCAAATATCTCTGTTCTGACTACCTAATTATTTTTTATATAAAAACTGTTACTTCATTTAAAATATCGCATCCCATCCCCTATCATATTATTTATATATACTTTCTCATATTGTATTTCTTTTTCTTTAAAATTGAAAGATTATTCTGTTAAATATTGAAAGTATTCTACAAATTTTTCCTTTATATTTATAAAGAAGCAAAAAAACAACGAGCGCGTTCTACAACACTCGTTGTTTTTACTTTATGCACGATTTTCTTTTAACCACTTCGTAATAGCATCTAACCTCGAAACATCAAAACGTCTTTCTTCACAAACATTTAAACTGTTTAAATTATTTACAATTTCTATTTCATTCGATTTTACACTTTTCGCCTCAATTAATTTACAATACCCATCTGTAACAGTATTTAAATTTTCATAATAACGCTGAAACGATTTTGATATATGTAAATGTTTTTCAAAGTTTCTCCTTCTTTTCGTTTCATCATATACTTTCCGCTTTCTAAGTTCTTCATCGTTCGTATATAAATAAAAATATTGATCCGGAAAACCAATTTCCCTATTTACCATCTTTTCTTTATAAAAATTTTCTATTAAAGATAATGGCTGATTAAATATATCAAAATGAAAACACCAATTATAACTAAGTGGTTGATATATATCCCCATCAAGTATTACGAATTCATATTGCTCCGACTTCTGAACAGCTATATTCCAACGCTCAACTTGTTTTTCAAAATACCATGTTCTATGTTCATTTTTTGGCCTTTCAAATAAAGAATTCACTTCAGGTATTATATAAGCACCATAATTCTTTTCTAATTCACGGCACGTGGTACTTTTACCAACAGCGCTTGCTCCCTCAAATGCTATTATCCCCATAGTTTCTCCCTCTTTCATTAACTAAAATTTCGTTGTTTCACTTTTCTTCCCCATAACTTTCTCCATAAAACAATTGAAGCAATAGCGAGCATGATTGTTGTAATGATACTACCTTCAATTCCGAACGTGCCTCCATGAAGGAATTCGGGGCCATTTGTTGCAGGTTTAAATAGCGGAGTTGAATATATGGTCATCCCGCTAACTGCAAAACCGTAGACGTTATATTGTGCCCAATTCCAAATGGAATGCCATGCGCAAATCCCCCACAGACTACTGTCTTTTAAAACGTAAAAAGCTGCAAATACACCAACTAATATTATATTCGATATTGAAAGAATTGTAATACCTGGATTAAGTAAATGAAGAAAACCAAATAAGAAAGATGTCACAACAATCCCAACCCATATACGACTTCTAACAGAAAGAACCGGGAATAACCAACCTCGTACAATAATTTCTTCCGTTGCCCCTTGTATTAAAAATGCAACTAAAGAACCTACAATACCCAATATAGCGGTTACTGTAATTTTTTGTATTTGTAATGTTACAACTCCTGCTAATAGGAGTAAAATTACTGGTATTGAAATGAAAACAAATCCTATTAATGTACCTCTCAAATATTTTCTTATCCATTGATTTCTCCAAAAACCAATGGATGAAAATGATCTTTTCTCTACAAATCTAATCCATAAAAACACAAAAAATATTGCGCCGCCAAACGTTAATATCATCTCAATGTCGCTATAAATCGCCTTCATAAAAGTTGTTTCTGCTTTCGGTAAAATCAGCATAAACAACATAAATAATTCACCTAAAGTTAAAAATATAATCGCGAGTATGACAGCAAAAACAGGATGAACTTTTCTTCTTCCTTCTTTTGCTGCTTCAATTATTTTAAATTGTTTATTTTGCAATATTCTATCCTCCTAATTATGGTACTCATCAGCAATATTAAAATAATATTTAGCCTTTTATTTAAACTTATTTTTTCATATAAATGATTTTTGTTTGGAATAAATTCAAATTAGGAATAATATATAAATAAAAGAGATGCCTTTGTGCCTTTACTATTATCACCCAGATTAGTCAGTGGTATTACCAGCACTTGCTATTTCCCACCATTTGTTGTAAGATAGTAATTAAGGTCAATTTAACAGTATATTTTCTTTGCATATTATCAAGTATCAATCAGGGACATTTTGTACTCCTTATGGGTTTTTGATAATATGTGAACTTTTATTTTCATTCAAATAAGGCCGATCATATTGTAATTTTTCTACTTTTAGGAGGCATTACCATGACATTAACAGGTAAAGTAAAATGGTTTAACAGCGAAAAAGGTTTCGGTTTCATCGAAGTTGCAGACGGTAACGACGTATTCGTTCACTTCTCAGCTATCACTGGCGACGGCTTCAAGTCTCTTGACGAAGGTCAAGAAGTTAGCTTCGAAGTTGAAGAAGGTAACCGCGGACCTCAAGCTAAAAACGTTGTAAAGCTATAATTCAAACAATAAAAAGGTTGTTACCAGCAAGGTTAACAACCTTTTTAATATATAACTAAAATTTTTTACATAAAAGGAGTGGTTACATGTATCGCAATCGAAAGAACGATGTAGCAGAAGTACCACCAGAACAAACCCCTGTTTGGGAATGTGAATCAGAGGATTGTTTAGGATGGATGAGAAAGAACTTTTCATTTGAAGAAGAGCCTAAATGCCCTTTATGTAAAAGTAGCATGAAAAGCGGAGAACGTTTATTACCTAAATTAGGTTAATTTATAATAAAAAAAACCTCTTTTAATTAAGAGGTTTTTTTTATTATAAATTTATGTCCTCAATATCAGTTCGCACTATAGAATACAATAATGCATCGTGTTGCTTATTTCCTTGATGAATATATCCGCGCAATAGACCTTCCTTTTGAAAGCCGATTTTAGATAACATTCTACAAGAAGTAACATTTTCAGGATATGTAATAGCTCCAATTCTAAACAAACCCAAATCTTTAAACCCATAATCAATAATTTCTCGAGCCGCTTCTGACGCATAACCATTTCCCCAATAACGAGGATGCAGGTCATATCCAATCTCAGATCGTTTACTCCATAATTGTAAATTGTTTAGTCCAATTGTTCCTATTAAAACGTTCGTTTCTTTTAACACAATTCCCCATCGTATTGCCTTTTTCTCAAAGTAATTTTTCGAAAAAGATTCGATCATACGTGAAGCTTGTCCAAACTCCGTAAAAGAATTCATACCGTAATAACACGTTACTTCATCCAATGAAAAGATTTCATATATTTTTTGACAATAAGATTGTTCTATTTCAACTAAACGTAAGCGTTCTGTTTCTAATATAGGAAATGCCATAGGATCACTCCTTTCTCTCTACTCATTCATTATATCAGAAAAAATATTTATAATTACTAAAGTCCTTATTGTTCCATAAATCAAACATTTCTAATGACGCATTCCCTCTTTATTCTATATACACGAATTGGATACCTTCTGATTACTACTCAAACATTACGCTATAATTTCCATAAATCGAATTTCAAATTATCAAGAACTGTAAAAAAAATTGTTTCTTCATTTTCTCCTTCCAAACAACCACCCTACCCCATACATTTATGGTAAAATATAGTTAATATATTATTTTATTGTGGAGGTGTAAATTTCCTATGTATATATTCATCGGCTTATCCCTCTTACTCATATTACTTATTTTTTTATTCGCAAAAAAATTCACACCAAACTCTTTCATGATGACTAACTTTAAAGGCAATAGCTTTAAGACATTTTCAATCGGTATTTTAATCGCTGCCATACTCTCACTTTCATATGGAACTTATCATGCAGTAACATATCAACCTAGTTATTTAGATATTAAATTAAAAAATCAAAACTACACTGTTTTCGGTAATGTAGGCGAATTCGGTTATTTCTCCGAAGAATTATTAAAAAAAGATACAGAAGTTCAACTATATTTCGTCTCTTGGAAAAAAATGCAGTTAAAAAATCCGGTAATACTTATAGAATATCCTTCAGGAAAACAAGAAACATGGAAGCCAAATATCGTATTAATACCGATAAGTAAATTACAAGAAAAACATGATATAAAAGATATTTATCAACTATCACCGTATTCATTTAAAGAATCTGGAGAAATAACATTAACAATAAAAGAAAACAATGTAAAAAACAATAAAATTTCCATTCAAATAAAATAAATAAAAACTGTTCCTTCATTTTGCTGAAGGAACAGTTTTTATTTATTCTACAGTATTATTTATTTAATGTAGCCATTATTTCATTGGCAATATTCTTTCCATTTCCAATACACGCACCAATTCCAACACCGTAATATGAGGCACCAGCTAAATATACATTTGGATAAAGATTTGTCATTTTTTCTTGCAATGCTTGAACCGCTTGATTATGTTCTAAATGATATTTCGGCATTAAATCTTTCCAATTTGTAACTTCAACTACTTCTGGTTCACCTTTAATTCCGAGACTCTTTTCAATATCATATAAAGCTACTCGTACTAATTCTTCTTCACTGTAATCCTTGATTGTTTCATATACCGGATTGGTACTCTTATAAAACATTCTAACTAATAATTTTTGTTTACCCGATGTATGTTTCCACTTTCGACTTGTCCATGTACAAGCATCACAATGTAAATCACTGTTTTCCGTTACAATAAACCCCGTACCGTCAGCTGGTAGTTGTTCATCTAGTATGTCAAATCCTAAATAAATACTAATAAGAGATGAGTTTTTAAATGTATTAAACTGCTCATTTAACTCATTAGACTGTAATAAAGTTTGCGCTATATCATGTGGAGCTGCTAAAACAACATAATCTGCTTGTATTGTTTCATGATTTGCAAAAGAAATCTCATATCGATCTTCTTGTTTACTTACAGCCGTCGTTATAGCACCTTTTTTTACGACAGTTTCAGTCAGCACTTCTTCTAAGCGATTAATTATCGTAGATAGTCCACCTTTAAATGATACGAATTTTTTATTTCCTGCTGATTGAAATTGTTTTTTATTCTCTTCAAAACCTTTAATAATACTTCCATACTTATTTTTATAATCCAGTAAATACGGTAATGTAGATGCCATTGTAAGCTCATTCAATTTACCAGAATATACGCCTGAAAGCACAGGAGCAATTTGTCTTTCCACTAACTCTTTCCCTAAAAAGCTTTCTAAAAATAGAGCAAGTGATGTATCTTTCGTAAACTCTTTATTTTTCGTTATGAAATCTTTTAAAGCTACGATTTTCCCCTTCGTTGAGACTAGCGTACTGCTAAACAACGACCGGGCACTCATCGGTATCCCAAATATAGTATCAGAAGGAATTGGATGTAACATGTTTTCAGAATATATGTAAGAAATACCCGTTTCATTATATACCATTTCATTTTCTAAATTTAAATCTTTTACAAGTGGCATAACGTGTTCATTACGAGCAACGATTGAATCCGCCCCTGACTCCATAATGAAATCCTTTTCTTCCACACTATGGATTTTACCACCTAAATGCTCTTCTTTCTCAATAAGAATTAAATTTAAATCGATATTATAATCCTTTTTTAATTTTTCTAAATAAAACATAGTAGAAAGTCCCGTTATACCTCCACCGATAACAACAACTGTTTTCATATGTGCTGCGCTCCTAACCGATACAATTAATAATTCCTTTTTATTATAACCAAAAGTCCTTATATTCGACTAGCAAGTTGCGCATTCTGTAAGAAATTAGACAATATATTTTAATATATTTTCAAATTACCTAATAAAAAAGAACTATAACATTTACAAACCCCGTCATAGTTCTCTTTATTTTAAAAACATAAAGTAATTGATTAATTTGTCTAGTTCTTGACTCAATGCCAATACTTTTTCATGTTGAATTCCATAATCCGATACTAAATATAAAAGTTCTTCTTTTTTTATTTCAATTACTTTTTCCAATTTCGCTAGTTCCATGTCGTTTTACATCTCTCCAAAAATAAAATGTATGTATTTCAGTATAGCCTACTTACATAATTAGTAAAAGTAAAATACGCATGTAAAATCTTACATATTTGAAAAAATAATATACTACTAACAAAAAAAGAAACTAGATTAAACTTCCTTTTACAGATCATTAACGTTCATTAAGAATTAATAACATAACGGAATTTTTCTAATGTGATATCTTTATAATTTGGAGCTCTCTGTATATGATTAAAATAACTATATGAGAATTTAAATACATGACCAAAATCCCAATCGAATTCACTATAGTCTTTTATCCAAAATATATTTTCAGTTGGTAAAATATTTGCACGTTTAGATTGAATTAAAGGTAATCGATCTATAGGTGAGTGTAAAGTTATTTCCGTATTCAGCTTGAGCTTTTGGCTAGCTCTTAGTACGTATACTAGTTTTAACAGCGGACGTATCCCTCGTTGAAATATATCTATATGTCCTAAATCATACATTATATTAATTGCGTGGGAGTATGTAAGCAAATGCCCAATTAAATCATGATGTGATTCCGCTCGATAAATACTATTAAATTTCGATAACTCATTTAAAATGAACTGAGATACTTGTGTTGGATTACTCAATTCACTTTGTATCTCATCTTCAAAACTTAATTGTTTTACTTCTTTCGTCGTATAACCAATCCACGATCTACCTGGAATTGTTTTTCGAAATGATAAAATAAGAGTAGTAATCCCTTCAATTGCTTGATTATCACCCCATTTTTGTAGCTCTTTCATAGCTAATAAACTCAATGACGCATAAATGACGTTATGCCCCACCCAATGAAGCTCATCAATCGTTTGTTCTAAAGATTTTATAATCATATTCTCCGCAATTTGAAAATTCATTTCTTTTTTATCATCAATCATCTCACCAATTTTTTTCTTGTTCAGCATCATCCTTGTTTGCGAATACATATTACGAGCTGTTTCTTCATCAATATTATTATCTTTCATAAAAAAATAACTAGCAATTGCAGCTGCTCCAAAATGTGCATGCCAAATATCATTTGTTTCTTTTTTACATTGAGAAATAATTGAAAGGCCGCCTTTTAAAATACTATTGTTTTCCATTTTCTTCCTTCCCTAATAAAAATCACTATATTTTCATCCTAAAGATGGTGTCAGGACAAATAAAATGTGATTCGATTCATCACTTTTATTCAAAAATCGATGCTTCACATTCGGTGGAATACGTACAACATCGCCTTCTTCTAAAAAATATTCTTTTCCCTCCAATTCCACATACACTTCCCCTTTCATAATAACAGCAATCTCTTCCTTATCTTCATGGGAATAATGGCTTTCTGTTGTGTTTGCTTGTTTATTTAAATCCATCATTAGCATTTCAATACGTGCTTTCATAAAATCAGGTGTTAATACATCATATACAATGTGATCATTGTTTTCCCGATATACTTTTTTTCGATCTTTTTTCTTAGAAATGAGTGAATCTGTATCAATATCGTTAATAAAAAGTGTAAACAGCGGTACATTTAATGCTTTTGCAATTAATTCCAAAACATTTAAAGAAGGATTAGCATGTCCTCTTTCAATTTGGCTAATTAACGACGTACTAATCCCTGCATAATCAGCGAATTCACGAATTGTCATATTATTTTTCTTACGATAACTTAATACCGTTTGTCCAAGCCTATCATGTATCACAGTAAAACTTCCTTTCGTCCATCATAATGCATGTTTCGTTGTCTTTGTGCTGACATACTAAACAAAGGCAAATAACCCTTCCCTATTATCTCCGGGACTTATATACTTACTTTTGTACATTATATCGTATTAAGTTTATTATAATAAACATTCTATCGGAGGGACAAACTTTGAAATCACCTATTCTTTCATATTGCATCTTATTTTTTGGTGTATTCGCCTTATCAACTTCAGCTATTTTTGTAAAATTGGCAGATGCTCCTGCGACAATCATTGCTTTTTACCGATTATTCTTTGCCACACTAATTCTGTTACCGTTATTACTATTTAATAAAAATAGTCGAAATGAGCTAAAAACTTTAACGAAAAAACAATGGGCACTTGGATTCGTATCTGGGCTATTTTTAGCTGCACATTATGTACTATGGTTTGAATCATTACAATATACTTCTGTAGCAAGCTCTACAGTTATCGTAACGTTACAACCTTTGTTCTCAATGATTGGTGGTTATTTTTTATTTAAGGAGAGATTTACGAAAGGAGCAGTTATTGGTTGCCTCATCGCTATTTCAGGTAGTATTATCATTGGCTGGCAAGATTTCCAAATTAGTGGAGAAGCTTTATATGGAGATATTTTAGCACTTATCGCTGCCGGTATCATTACTGCTTATTTTTTCATTAGCCAACACGTTCGTAAAGATTTGTCACTTATACCATATTCGGTAATTAGTTATGGAAGTAGTGCTGGCTTTCTTGGCATATTTGCTTTCACACAACAAGAATCTTTCATCCATTACTCTACACAAACTTGGTTGTGCTTTATTGGATTAGCTTTCATTGCTACAATTTTAGGACAAACCATTTTTAATTGGTTATTAAAATGGATAAGTGCTACTGTAATTTCAATGAGTATTTTAGGTGAAACAATTGGCACTTGTATACTAGCGTACTTTATATTACATGAGACCATTTCTTTACAACAAGGACTAGGAATTACCGTTATTTTTATTGGTTTAGTATTATTTTTAATACAGCCAAATTCTAATAAAAAAGCATGACAGTATACTGTCATGCTTTTAACTACTAATTATGTACAATTAAACCATCCGGTCTAAAACGACTCATCATAATTTCATTAATAAACTTTCCGTGAGCTTTCAAATTCCCTATCTTTACTCCCTCTTCTACAAATCCAAATTTTTCATATAAAGCTTTTGCTTTTGGATTCGTTTCTAACACACCTAGTTCTACTCTCTCTAACATTAACCAATTATCAGCCAAATCAAGCATCTTCGTAAGAAGTGCTTTCCCAATTCCTTTATTATGATATTCACTATCAACCCCAATGAATAAATCGCCTGAATGAGATCTTCGGCCCGGACTTTGTGTTAAACCTACAAATCCAACAATTTCTCCATCATATTCTGCAACAAATTCAAATTGATTTGGTGCTAAATTTCGAATTCTATTTTCCATAGCTTCTACACGCATGCTAGGTAAGAAAACCATATACGGTAAAACGTCATCCTGCATACATATACGATGAATTGCTCTAGCATCTTGTATTTCTACTGCTCTAACATTGATCTCCATCTTTCTCTCCTCCATATAAATAACAATATATTTGTGTGTATTCTAGAAACGTTCATGAATGACCTTCTCGTCCGTATTTCTTTATGTCATTTTTACATAATTATTTCGATATAATACTTAATTTCCAAAAAGATTAACAACTATATCTATATGGTTAACTTTTCACTTTATTATATAAATTAAGCAAATTTTCGATCAGAATACCATTTAGTTTCATGCCGACTATATCACAATTTTCTATTTCAATATTTTTCAGATTACTATTACTTATGGTGCTACCTTCCAAATCACATTTATCGAATAAAATAGGTTCCTTCTCATCTCCGAGACTTGTATTTTTAAATTGCACTCCACCTAAAGTCACCAAATTAAATTTACTACCAGAAAGATTTAAATCTGCATATGATGACCATCTAAAATTTATATTTCTAAACTTTGATTGACTTACATTACAATTACTCATATTCGTATTCATTATATTGCTACCAACAAATGAACTGTTTTTTAAATTCACTTGATAATACTCTGTATTTGCTAAATTACAGTTTTCGTATTGACTATTTTTCATATCTTTATTTGTAACTACACTCTCTTTATTTGAGCTTGTTTTTATTCTTTTCACGTAACAATACTCATCTTCCGATTCAAAAATCATTTGGTAGCCCATCTTTTTATAAAAGTGATGATTATTAATTTGTCTACTAGATGTTTCGAGATCCCAAATCTTTATGTTTGGATATTCCTTTTCTATTAATTTCATAACATGTGATCCAATGCCTTTTCCTTGATAAACAGGATTTACAAAAATACGATCAATTCGACCGTACGACTTACCAGAAATCGTAACTATTATCCCTCCGATTATTTCTTTATCCATTACAACTTTGAAAGAATCCAATTCTTCAATGGAATATTCCATCATTTCAACTGAAGAATATCCTGGCGGTTGAATGTTATAATCAATGACATCATCTTGGCCGTATAGCCATTGTTTTGCTTCTGCATCAAATGTTCTTTTCATTATTTCTGTTAATTTCTCAGCATCTAAAATTGTAGCTTTTTCTATAGATATCATTGTTGTTTTCCCCTTCATTATTACAAACCAATAATTTTTGTGAATGCCATAATTATCAATTCACTTTTGTTTTTAATGCTTTTCCCATTATTACATATGGAACATCATTTTTACTTGGATGAAATGGCTCCAATACATTTATCCAATCTAATCTTTCATATAACGAACGTGCTTTTTCATTGTTTATTTGTGTTGTTAAAACACTCGTTCTATTTGAAACTCCTTCTAGTAATTTATTATGTAATTTCGTTCCAAGACCTTTATTTTGATATTGTGGGTGAACTGCTAACTCTACAAATTCAAAACAATCTTGCAACCATTCGTCTACTTGCTCTAGATGTAACGCTTCTCTCATTAATTGATTATAGTACTGTCCCTCCATTGAGCGATAACCATAAGTAAAACCAACTACTTCATTTTCATCATTTATTGCTACTATACCTTTAAAACCTGTATATTCTATATGCCTATTCATTCGCTTGATCATTTCATTGAAATTTGTTTTCTCAAATACTTTACAATACAAATTTGCCATATTCCCAATTAGGATCTCCTCTTTTTCAATGCTTACAAATTTCACTTTACTCCCCCCTATTAAAACATTTATATCCTTTTTAAAAACTAAGAAAATTAACACTAATCACTCTCTTTACTATTAAACTACAAATCACCCTATATTTTCCACAGTTACTTAGTATTAATGAATAATAAAAAGAGACCATGTAATATAAACATGTTCTCTTCTTTTATTCATTTTCAATTTTATCCCGCTATTTGCCGGGCAGTAAGACCCCCACCTCAAAATTCAGCGAAAGCAAAGAAGTTAGGTGGGGGATCAATTGCCCGTAAAATCCCGATTGGTGAGGGCTGACCCCCCCCACTGATTAAAGTTTCACTTTATATAATTAAAAATTAGATATTACTTAAGCCACTCATTGCAAGTATTACTTAACTGCTGTAAATCTTCTATAAATTTACTCGCATCATATCCATCACAAACCGAATGATGTACTTGCAATGAAACTGGTAGCATAACCTTGTTTCCTTCGTTAAAATATTTCCCACAAGTTATAATTGGCAATAGAAAATTTTCATCATTATTAATATTAAGATTAAATCCAGTAAAACTAGTCCAAGGTATGCTAGAAATCGGAAATACATTAGGCGGAATATTTTCTTTCGTGAAAAGACCATGAACACTAGCATAGTATCTCATATCGTCTTCATACTTTTTATAGAAAGTGCGGAAATCACTTGAATAATCCGTCCATATACTTGAAAAAGACTTATCATCTTTATGAAAGATTGTATAACTCGGTATCATTTCCTCCCAATAGCCTAAAACTCCTTCATCGTTAAAACATGTTCGAAATTTTTTATGATTATTTACTACTCTAGAAATTAAATATATAAAAACGGGATAAAATTTTATTCCCTTTTGATATACTTCCTCTAATAACATCGTGATATCAACATTCACAGTCATACTAAATGTACATTTCAACTTTAAATAATGCTCAAAATACCGCTCTCTATTCCAATCTTCTCTATCAATTACATGAAACTTCATTCTAATAGCCTCCTAAAATTTTCTTTTTATTTTAGAAGGCTAATTCCCTTGCTCTCACCATACTTGTTCACTCCTAACAGTTTAAAATTCACCCTAATTATTCATTTAATTATATAACATATGTAAGAATCAATTCACATATTTCTGGAAATCCATCCACATACTATAGATAAATCAAATGAAATTTGGAGGATACATACATGAATAACAAAAATATGAATAAAAAAGAAAATGTTACTGAAAACACTACATCTATTCAAAATAATAATACTGCAAATCTTACTATCGAAGAACAAGCAATGAACGGCTTATACGGAATGCCCGAAACAACAATTGAAGATGCTGATCACGCTGCAGCTGATGATTTGACTTCAAAAAATTAATTAACTACATTGAAAAAAGCCAAGGAAAATATCCTTGGCTTTTTTAACTATGCATCCACCTTTTGTATTTCTTCACTCTTTCTTGAAAGTTTACCTGGCCAAAAAGCAAATCGGCCTAAAACTACTGTAATCGCGGGTACGAGTAACGGTCTTACGATAAACGTATCTAGTAATACGCCAATTGCAGTTACAATACCAAATTGAACTAATACTTGAATTGGAAGTGTACCTAACACTGCAAAAGTTCCTGCTAAAATTAAACCAGCCGATGTAATAACACTACCTGTTTGTATTACACCATTTTTTACTGCATCCAAGTGATTTTGTGTCTTTCTGTTTTTCCATATTTCTGAAACCATAAAGATATTATAATCTTCACCTAAAGCAACTAAAAATACGAATGCGTACAACGGTATCGCACCTTGAATGGCCGGCGCACCCATACCGTAATGAAGTAATATCCATCCTGCTCCTAACGCTGAGAAGAATGATAAAACGACAGTTACAATTAAATAAATCATCGCAACAACCGATCGTAAGTAGACAAGTAATAGTAAAGCGATAATGCTAATCATTACTGGAATAATTACTGATTCATCACGTTCCGTAATTTGCTTTGTATCATATAATGAAGCTGTTTCCCCACCAATCCATAATTGATCTTTAGCATTACTAATCCCAGCACCTTTTAATACTTTTTCTATACTACTTTTCAATTTAGGAATTTGATCTAACGCTTCAATTGAGTATGGATTTTCCGCTAAAGAAACTTCATACATTTGTATTTGCTTATTTTCTTTTCCCTCTTTTGGCTCTTTCACTGTATTTACGAAAGAAAATTTCTCTAGTTCTTGTTTAATAGGAAGCTCTTTGCCTTTCGTATCAACAACAACTTTTATTGGTGCTAGTTCACCAGCTGAGAAATGATCACTAATTAACGTAAACCCTTCACGAGAAGGCATATCCTTTGGAAACGACTCTAATAAGTCATATGTGTATTGAATACGTGGTACGAATGAAGCCAATCCGCCTAATACAAATACAGTTAGCATAATTATTGTCCACGGTCTTCGTACTACAATATCTCCAAGTTTTTTACTAAAGGAGCCTTTTGATTTTTCAACTTTTACAGCCCTCTTTTTCTTTCTTGCAAACTCCTCATTCATTGAAGTTGTTCTCGGTATAAACGGGAAAAATGCAATCCTACCGAATATTAATAATAGTGCTGGTAAAATCGTTAAAGCAGCGATTCCCATTATAAATACAGCAACACTAAATGGTACTGCAAATCGATGAAAGGCTCCATAATGAGCAAGTAGTAATGTTCCTAATCCAAGTACAACAGTTAATGCACTCATTATAATTGCACCGCCAGAAGCTTTAATCGCAAGTTGTAATGCTTTATATTTACTTTCTTCTTCTAACAAGTACTCTCTATATCTCGAAATTAAAAATAGACAATAGTCCGTTCCAGCGCCAAACAATAATACTGTCATAATTGATATCGCTTGGGCATCTACTTTAATCCATCCGTGATCAGCTAAAAAACCGAGTGTAGGACTAATAATACCGTATGCAAAGCCAACAACAAGTATAGGTAAAATCGCTAAAATTGGTGAACGATACAGTAAAATTAACAAAACTAACACTAGTAGTACAGTAGCCACTAACAATTTCACATCTGCTTGACTAAATAAACTAACTGCATCCGTTTGAATACCTACAGGTCCTGATAATCGAACATGTAAACCAGATTCACTTATTTTTTGTTTAAATGGATCTTCATCCACCTTACTATTCACTATTTTTCTAAACTCTTCAAGATTTCCTTTTAATATATCTGTACCAGCAGATTTATTAAAAAATACCGGTGTAACAAATGATGTACCATCTTTTGATGCACTTTTTGATAATACTTGCTCTGGGATTGTATCAAATGGTGGTAACGTTGATTGTTCTTTTAAAGGACTAGCTTTTAACTCCTTATAAACATCTTGTATGAGTTTATAATCCTGTGACTGTAATCCACCATCTCTATACCATACTACTAACAACGGATTCCCTGCATTATTCGGAAACTCTTTTTTCATAAGCGCTTCCGCTTGCTGTGACATAGCTGTTTCAGGTAAATTTTTCGGATTCGGTTCTTTCGTACTGTTTACTTGTGGTAACGTAAATGAAAGTAATAATGTAATAAGAATCCACACCGATAAAGTGATCCACTGCGTATTTCTCCCTGCTACAAGCCTCCCTAACATATGTAACGGGTGCTTTTTCATAAAAACCCACCTTCCTTTTTTTCTCCATTATTAATTATATATACTGGTCGGTTAATTAATCAAGAATGATTGAAAATTATGTTATAATTATCTCAATCATAAATGTCAGGAGCGAATGTATTTGGAACAAAAACAACGTCCTCTCGGAAGGCCGCGTCAAAATAAAAATACAAAATCTACAAAAGAAACCATTTTAGAAGTAGCAACCCGCTTATTTCTTACACAAAATTATCAAGTCGTTTCTATGGATGAGGTCGCAAAAGTTTGTGGTGTTACGAAAGCAACTGTCTACTATTACTATTCAACAAAAGCCGATTTATTTACCGCTACTATGATCGAAATGATGGTACGTATACGTGAGAATATGTCTCAAATACTCTCTACAAACAAAACGTTAGAAGAAAGATTATTAGACTTCGCTAAAGTTTACTTACACGCAACGATGGATATTGATATGAAAAATTTTATGAAAGATGCAAAACTGTCGTTATCTGAAGAACAATTGAAAGAATTAAAAAATGCTGAAGATAATATGTATGAAGTACTAGAAAAAGCACTCGATAATGCGATGCACATCGGAGAAATCCCGAAAGGAAACGCTAAATTTGCGGCTCATGCTTTCGTATCTTTATTATCAATTGGGAATTTTAAAGATGAAAATCACAATCCTATTCTTGCAAATATAGATGAATTATCACAAGAAATCGTTTCTTTTTATTGGAGCGGATTAGGTCATACATATTAAACTGATTTGCTTTAATAAAAGAGCATGTTTGAATTTTTTCAAACATGCTCTTTTATAATTTATTTATATACTAATAATCAGATTATACTTCAATGCTGTTTAACACAAAATTTCACTTTAACTTTTACAAATTTTGAAGTTGAACATTTATATTCCGCTTACTAAATCCCCCATGGTAACAAACTACAGATTCAATATGTAAATTTAAATACTTCTTCAAAGACTGCCGTGCTTCCATAATATTTAAAGTTGTTGGGGCATGAATTCCTCCTAACACTCCATTCACACTATACATCGAGTCTCCAGCGACAAGAATTTTACTTTGTTTCAAATATAAACTAATATGACCCGGAGTATGCCCTGGAGTATGAAGAATTAGTATTCCACCGCAATATGGAAGTTCTTGCCCGTCAATCACAGTATCACTCACTTTTCCTTTTGGTCGGTTCTCTATATTTCCGTCCTTCAATAAAGGTAAATCCCCCTCGATATATGGCTTATCTAGTTCGTGCGCATAAACTTTAATATTACTTCGACAGCGCTGCAACAATTCCGGAAGACTACCTATATGATCAATATCCTGATGCGTCAAAATCACGACTTTTAACTTATCAAATGATACCCCAACCTTTTCCATCTCTACTTGTATATCTTCAATTTGTCCTGGGAAACCCGTATCTATTAATACTGCCATTTCATCATCCCATAAAAGAATTGGATGAATAACAAATTCTTGAAATTCAAGTTGTAACATTTCTATCCCTTTAGCAATCTCCATACAGCCATTCTCCTTTATGTTGAAGTTTGAAAATATGTACGAGTAAACTGAAAATATAAAGTGAAACTTTAATCAGTGGGGGGTTTTACTACCCGGCAAATAGCGGGATAAAGCACCTCTATCTTATAATATGTTTTGTCATCCCAATAGAGAATGCTTCAAACCCTATAGATTCATAGTAAGATTGCAACTTTTCTACACACATAAGTTGTGGAATAACCTTGTTTTGTTCACAGTGCTGGATTAATCGTTTCACTATTTCTTTTCCGATGCCACTAGACTGATATTTTGGCAATACACCAACTCCACAAATAATGCCTGTTATGACTCCATCTGATATGACACGCCCCATCCCTACTAACCTCTTATCATCAAAAACATAAATTGCATACCAACTTTGCTTACACATTCGTTCTAACTCGTTAACCGTTAATTTAAGAGAATTCCATCCTAAAGATTCGTATAAGGATAATAATCCATTAAAATCTGTAGGATGTTCACTTGTGTAGCGTATACTATTTTCCATGTAAATACTCCCTATTCTCTGGCTTGTTTATATTTCATAAAATTCCCTTTACACAAATCTGATTGATGTAAAAATAACTAGAACAAACTTCAATAAGAAAGATAGAATTCCTTCTCAATATAAAGTAAAAAGAAGTTATCTCACTTAAGATAACTTCTTTTATATAAGACTCTCATTATATTATCAACCAAAAAATATACAACTGCATACGATTAGCACAAACAAAACTAATAAACCATTTGAGAAATAACCCATAGAATACTACCCCTTTATTTCATTATGTAAAAGATTTTATCATAAAATTATTTACAACATAATAACCGAAAAAGACATTGTATTCATTAGTTATATACGTTTAGTAATATTTTTTTCGGTTATATTCTCCTTACCTAAAACCACTTCTCGCGCCCTTATAATTCAGTCCACATAAATTCAAAAAAATAGTTATTAGTAAACATTCATTTACTATAAAGAGTAACTTTAATTGATTTATAGTAAATTTAGTAATAAAATAATAACTAAATTCATAAAGGAATCAAAAACAATGACCCAAAACGAATTATTAAACGAATACATGAATTTATTATTAAATATGTCAGGTACTTTTAAATTACTATCGGAGAAATCCTCAGAATTTACACATTTAGAACAACACGTAGTAGAGTATATCGCCCAGCAAAAGGTGCCTGTAAACTTAAAAATGATTGCTAGTTATTTAAACATCCCTAAACAACAATTAAGTGTAACAGTGCGTAACTTAGAACAAAACGGATACATCATAAAAAAGCAAGATATGGTAGACAAAAGAGCTATATTAATCTCTCTGACAGAAAAAGCTGAAAAAGTACATTATGAGAGATGGAAACAAATATATAATAATTTCACAGTAAACCTCGAAAAGTTATCTGAAGAGGATAGACGGGATTTAACTTATGGACTATATAAAACAAATACAATGCTCTCAAAAATGTTAAATAACGACTAGATATATTGTTTATTATTAAACGGAGGATGTTTCATGGTTAAAGAATTAGATTTGCAATCTGTACAAGGTACAATGCTTATTCCACTATGGGGAAGAGCATATGGCAGTGAGAAAAATAAGGATATTTTAGATGATATAGAAGCTATTCGAATAATTAAAGAATGTGATTTTGACTTCTCAACAATAGCAAATACATTTGGCGAATACGGATGTATCACATACATTACCCGTGCACGAAAAATTGACGATACGATAAAACAATTTATAATAAAACACCCGAATGCTACTATTGTAAACATCGGTTCCGGACTAGACACTACTTTTTCAAGAATCGATAACGGTACAATACATTGGTACAATCTTGATTTGCCCGATGCAATCTCTTTTCGCAAAACTTTAATTGAAGATACCCCTAGAAACATTAGCATTGCTAAATCATTTTTTGATACTTCTTGGTTTGACGATATAAAATATAATCCAAACGACGGTATTCTTTTTATATCAGCAGGTGTGTTTTATTACTTTAAAGAAGAAGATTTAAAAAAGATGGTAGTCGCTATGTCAAAACGTTTCCCTGCAGGAGAATTATATTTTGACGCTGAATCAAAGTTCGCACTGAATCTTTCGAATGCTACTGTAAAAAAATCTGGTAATAACGGTGCTATGATGTATTTTTACGTAAATAATCCAAAATCAATAGAAAAATGGTCCTCTACAATAAAAGTATTGAGCTGCTCCCCTTTCTTTAAAGATATAGCTACAAATAAAGATTGGGACGGTAGTACGCGTATAATGATGAGAATTGTAAACTTAATAAAAATGTTGAAGTTTGTTCATTTACGGTTCAAAAAATAAAAAAGTAAAGAAGAGCTCAATACATTTATACTTAGGTCATAAATGTTAATTTTAATAAAATCAAAGGCAGAAACATAATTGTGAAGTGAAACTTTAATCAGTGGGGGCTTTGCTCATCCCCCACTGATTATTAGCCCTCACCAATCGAGCTTTTACGGGCAGCCCGAACCCCACCTAACTTCTTTGCTCTCGCTGAATTTTGAGGTAGGGGTCTTACTGCCCGACAAATAGCGGGATAAAATCTTGCATGCACTTTACGTAGGAGCTAAAATGTTGAATCTCATCGATTTCCAAATCATGTACACCATCTTGCAACATATGTTGAATCACTTACCCTCTCTTCTTATAACCCACTTACTACTTTTTAATTGTATATGTTCTGACCGTCAACATTTTACCTTTAAATTCTTTAGACCCTATCCTTTCTTATATGAATAGCTTTCTTATTCGAAAATAGATTTTTAAAAATACCTACTCCCACAATTAATAAACCTATACCAACTAATTTATTTATTTGTAATGGAATGCTCTCCATTCCAAATAATCCAAATGTATCAATACATAACGCAACGACCAATTGAGTAATAAGACTAATTAGCACCGTATATGCTGGACCTAAACTCTTTATTGCACCCATTATACAAATAATTAACCCGATGCCAAACAGTCCACTTACATAAAACAAATAATTTGCAGTATACACTTTAATGCTAATACTGTTTTCTGTAATGATATAAAATAGAATAGAACTAATGAGACCTATTCCAAGGACACATGTAGTCGTTAACCACTGTCCTACATTTTCATTTACTTTTGCATTAAAAACAGATTGTAAGCTAATTAATATTCCTGCTAATATAGCTAAACTAAATCCAATCAAAATCTTCCTCTCCCTTTCATTGCTCATATATATTATCTTTAGCGACTTCCTTCATTCTAGAAAAATCTTTAATGACAATAACTCCATTACTTTTTTCAATTAATTTTTCATTATAAAATCTTTGTAATACCCGAATTACGTGCCTATAACTTACCCCTATAAAGCCTGCAATACTCGTTACCGATGTCGTATCCAAATCCCCTTTGTACATATTTCCGTTACTATCTGTTGAAATTGAAAGTAAATAACTAGCTACACGTACTTCTACAGGATAAAGTAAATTAAGAGCAGTAAAACGAGTCGATATTTTTAACGTGTTCGCAATGTTTTCAAGTAAGAATTTCATAAATATAGGATCATGTAATAACTTGTTTCTAATAACCGTATTAGAAATGGAAATCGCTACAACATCTGAACAAGCTTCAACGACATTATGTGCTTTGCTATTTTGAATTAATTCAATATCACCAACAATTGCGAGTGGATTAATAAAGCGAAGGATTAGTTTCTTCCCTTCAGGTGTAATCGTATAAACTTTTACTTTACCTTTAACAACAAAATATAAACGATTCATTTCGTCATCTATATTGCAAATAAGCTCGCCTTTTTCAAAATGATTTAATTGAAAATATGCTGTATCTATTTTGGAAAAAATCTCGAGCGTTTTATTGATTTTCAAATAATGCGTAATTAAACTTGATCTATTCTCCATATTCATTTCCTCCTTTCATTTACATATTAAATACAACAATACCTATAATCATTACTATTGTTCCCACAATATGATATCTCTCCATCTGTATCTTTTTTATATGAAACAGTCCTTTCATTTCAATAACTGTTGCCGTTAACAATTGAGCAACCATTAGTGTGCCAGCTGTCAATGTAACTCCTAGTGAATATATCGCCATAGTTTCTGCACAAATAATGAATCCACCAAATGCACCCGCTACTAAATATATTTTTTTTACACTCTTTAAATCCGTTACTTTCTCTTCTTTCTTTAACAAAAATACAGTTGTTGCAATAATGAATCCAATTAAATGGGTTATAATACTCGTCGACCATATACCGATATGTGAACTAAGTTTCGCATTAAAGGTTCCTTGAAGTGTTATAAATATCCCCGCAAAAACAGCAAATAGAATACCTTTCAAAAAATCATCTCCTCATCCTTTATTTCTGACTTAATTAAAAACCATCATCCTATAATGGCAAAAGGACAAATGTCACATCACTATGAAAATAACTTGGAATGAAAAAAAACACACCTCAAAAATACGAGATGTGTTTTATAATTATTTATATATAATGTTTTATAAATAAAAATTACGCTACATTAAAAGATTTCTTTTTCATAACAAATTTTGCAAATAAGAAACGTACAAGCGGTCCCATAATAATTAATTGTAATGGATATGCCATTATGAAATTTTTAATAAAAATCGAAAAATAAATTGAAACAAATGAATCTCCTTGTAGTCCACCATGTAAATGCATCATAGCCATACCGAAAAATGACATAAAGAACACCATTCCGATTACCATAGTTGTCGCCATTGCAACGATAATATTTATTTTCTTAGATTTATCAAATGGCAACATGAATACAATTTTTTTCGCACAAGGTCCAACTATACTTATTTCAATTAATAGCGCAATAATAAAGCCAATTAATAGTTCTAATGCAATCTCTTTAATATAAATTGGTCCTCCTGTTTCATTCATTAGTAAATTGTAAAACGTCATTACGATAACCATTCCAAAGCACATCATCATGCCAAATTGGAAGTTTTCCTTTCTTGTTGTTGGCAAATTTCATCATCCTCTCTCTTTGAGTCTTTGTCATTATATCGACATTGGAAACCCCTTCGTAAGTGAACATTTTGTGAACAAATTTAAAACGTTTTCATATATTTTCTTTACTTTCAACTCAAATTCTCACTTTTACTTATAAAGGTTTTATATATTTCAATGTTGAATTACTAAATTTAACATTGCATTACACTATTACTAGGAGGATAACCATGAATGAAGCAGAATTTTACGCATATCACATCGTAACAAGGAAAAAAATGCATATCAGACAAATGATTCCTTTTAACAAAAATCAACACAATACTCTATATCACTTCTTTTTTGAAAGAGAACAATTAAATGCTAATGGTGAAGATGGCATACAAATTTTAAATAATCACTATAAAAATGACGAATTACATATAAATAATGAAAGTGCTAAAGTAGTTATGAGTTATATGGATCAAACAATTAGAGCAGTTAGAGAAACAATTGTAGAAATGGTTAGACTACAAGAATTCCCTGAATACCCTTCCAGGTTATCTTGTTTATACGCTTCAAAAAGCTATGAAGATGCTTTAAAATGGAAAGCATTATTTGATTCTTACAATCGAGAAGTTTTACAGATTGTTAAACTACGAGTAATCGGAAGTTCTTTTGAAGGTGACGGTAATCTTTTACCGAAAGAAGATGGTATTCCTTTTTCTCAAAAAATCGAACAAGCTAGAGAGTATTGGAAAGGAAATATTAGAAATGAGCTTCCTGAGCTACTGATTAATGGAGAAATTGAAGTGGTGGAAATTATTGATGACTTTTCCTCAATTCATATTTAATTTCTAACTAAATCATATAGGATGGAGATTACAATGAAGAAAAAAGTGTACTTCAATCATGATGGCGGCGTAGATGATTTAATTTCATTATTTTTATTACTTCAAATGGAAAACGTTGAACTTACCGGTGTATCTGTTATCCCAGCAGACTGTTATTTAGAACCCGCAATGTCTGCAAGTCGTAAAATTATTGATCGCTTCAGCAAAGATAATATTGCAGTAGCCGCTTCAAACTCTCGTGGGCAAAACCCGTTTCCGAAAGACTGGCGGATGCATGCATTTTATGTAGATGCTTTACCAATTTTAAATGAGTCTGGAAAAGTTGTAACACCCATGGCAGCAAAGCCTGCACATCACCATTTAATAGAAACACTTCTACAAACGGAAGGAAAAACAACTTTATTATTTACCGGGCCCCTAACTGACCTTGCTCGTGCATTATATGAAACTCCCATCATCGAAGATAAAATTGAACGTCTCGTTTGGATGGGTGGTACATTTCTTACAGCAGGCAATGTACATGAACCAGAGCATGATGGAACAGCTGAGTGGAATTCGTTTTGGGACCCTGAAGCAGTAGCTCGTGTATGGGATGCAAAAATTAAAATCGACTTAGTGACACTAGAAAGTACAAACCAAGTTCCGTTAACTATAGACATACGTGAACAGTGGGCAAAAGAGAGAAAGTATATTGGTGTTGATTTCCTTGGTCAATGTTATGCAATGGTCCCCCCTCTCGTTCACTTCTCAACGAACTCTACTTATTATTTATGGGATGTACTAACTACCGCGCTTGTCGGAAACACTAGCCTTGCAAAAACTGAAACGATTAATAGTATCGTTCATACATATGGACCTAGCCAGGGGCGTACAGAGGAAACTGCTGATGGACGACCTGTAAATGTCGTTTATGATGTAAAACGTGATGTATTCTTTGAATATATTACTGAATTAGCAAAGAAAGCTTCTACTTGAACCACTATCTATACGAAAAATAAATAGAATAAAATCAATTCAGACGATGAACCCCTATATTTAGAATTTAGTTGAAACTACATATTTAACTATTGAAAAGAGTATTGAATTAAATTTCAATACTCTTTTTGTGCAATTTAATTATATTGGATTAATGTAGTGTCTTATTGATTATTCATTTCATAACCATTGACAAAATACGTTATTGTTTCTAACTCATCTTCATTTAATTCTCTATCTAGTTCTTGTTTATACGCTGCCTTTATCTTCTCTTCATCACCTTTATGAGCTTCTGTATAAGTTCCTACTGTTTTTAACATACGAATCTCTTGTAAAAACTCCTCTCGATTTATCGCTTCCCCATGAGAGAGAATATATGTCTTAGCATCAAATTTCTCTAATTCATCTATCAATTTAAACGTTCTTTTCGTCGTATAGTTCCACTTCGAAGAAAAAATATCTGCATATATACAGTCTCCTAAAAATAATATCTTTTCTTCTTTCACGTAAATAACAACTGAATCATGTGCATGATCTCCGCCCACATGTTTTAACACGCATGTCACCTCACCAAGATCTAATTTCATTTGATCCTGGAACGTTAAGGCCGGAGGAATAATGTTAATATTTCTCGCTTTTTCTTCAAACTCTTTCTTGATGCAATCCGCACAAAATTCAATTTCAGTACCCTCTTTTACGCGTGCATCCAAAGCTTCATCTGTCCATTCATAAGAAACAAGTGTACGCATCTCTTTTTTCGTTTCAGAATGTGCAATAGACAATGCATCTTGTAGTACAGGCAATCCAAAAATATGATCCCAATGCCAATGGGTTAGTGCTACGAAATCTGGATTCGATACATTTTGTTCTTTTAACATTTCTAAAAATAATTGTGCATGTTCTTCTGAATTCCCTGCATCGATCATTAACGTTTTTTCTTTTCCAACAACCATTCCTAATATAGGTCTATCTGTTTCAGAAACAGGTGTCATATACCAAAATGAGTTTCCTATTTTTTTAATTTGTTGCATAACCAATTCCCCTTTTCATTTCCTCACTTAAGTTTAATATATAGATTATAACGAATCACTACTTTTTTCTCTATACTCAAACACAATTACTTGGACTAATCTAACTTTTCTTTTCGTAAGCTAAAAATAAGGGAATAGAATCGGAGTGTGATACTATGGAACGTTTATGGATCCCAATGATTGTAACATTTTTTTCGTTCGGTGGATTACTATTAGGCGGTGCTGTTGGAGTAGCAACACGCCAACTCATTGAAGAAAAGATGCATCGTTTATACGCATTATGTGGCGGTATTTTGTTTGGGTTATTGTCACTTGAAATTATTCCTGAAACATTTTCAAGCTATGAAATGATTGGACCTATACTTGGTATAGCTATCGGTATTTTAGTTATGGGCTTATTAGATAACTATTGTCACCATCCAATGATACATAAAAAAGATCAACAAGCATGGCAAACCTTTCTTTTTCTCTCTTTCGCTATATTTATTCATAATATACCGAGTGGATTTGCGTTAGGTACAGCTTTTATAAATCATAATGACTCTGCCATTCCCTTTTTAATAGCAATCGTCGTTCACCATATTCCAGAAGGATTAGCTTTAATTATTCCATTTCTTTTTACAAAACATAAATATATTTCCTTTTTATTAACGACTTTATTACTTTCTCTTATTCTCGGTACTGGCACAGTTTTTGGCATTTTGATGGAAGGAAAAGCTCTTCACCTGCAAGGCCTCATTATGGGAAGTGCTATTGGTTCACTTGGATATGTCACAATTCATGAAATGCTTTGGAAAGCTAAGAAACAGCTCTCTTTCCTTACATTTCTAATGTGGGCAACTAGTGGTTTTTTACTAATAACAGTGTTCACTTTATTCGCTGGTCATCATTAAAGTTGCTAAAGTGAAACTTTTGTTCCTCCCACACTGATTCTTGGATTACAAATAACCAGATAAATTTTCTTATTTGTATATTTTCCCTTTTTATCCAAAACATAATGTTATCTACCTATTATAAGGAGGAACAATTATGTTTGGGAAAACAGCCGGTGAAGCATTAGTTGATTTATTAATTGACTGGGGAGTAGAACACATATACGGTATGCCTGGAGATTCCATCAATTCTATCATTGAAGCTTTAAGAAAAAAACAAGATCAAATTAAATTCATTCAAGTTCGCCATGAAGAAGCTGGTGCATTAGCAGCGGCTGCCTATGCAAAATTAACAGGAAAACTTGGCGTTTGTATGGCAATTGCAGGGCCTGGTGCTATTCATTTATTAAATGGTTTATATGATGCGAAACTCGATAAAGCCCCTGTTCTAGCAATTTCAGGTCAAGTAGAAACCGATTTACTTGGAACGGACTTTTTCCAAGAAGTAAATTTAGAAAGAATGTTTGATGATGTTGCGGTTTATAACCAGCGTATTATGTCAGCAGAGCAACTACCTGCCGTAGTGAATCAAGCAATTCGAATGGCTTATACGAAAAAAGGTGTATCCGTTCTTACTATTCCAGATGATGTCCCAAAATTCGAAGTGAAAAATGGTGCCCGTGTTACAAATACTTCTTTTACTTTGTCTGAGTTGTTTCCACAAAAAGAAGATTTAGATGCAGCGAAACTCGCAATAAATGAAGCGAAAAAGCCTGTGATTTTAGCTGGAAAAGGAACAAAACATGCGAGAGAATCTTTACTTGCATTGGCAGAACATATTGGTGCTCCAATCGTACTTACATTACCAGCTAAAGGAATTATTCCTGATGAACACCCTCTTTGTATTGGTGGATTAGGATTAATTGGAACGAAACCTTCTTATGAAGCAATGAAGCATGCAGATACTTTAATTATGGTCGGTACTTCTTATCCGTTCACCGGCTTCTTACCTGAAAAAGCAAAAACAATTCATATCGATACAGATCCTGCCCAAATCGGGAAACGTTATGCGACAGATATTGGTTTAGCTGGTGATGCTGATAAAACATTACGATGGTTAATTGAAAATGTTGAAGAACACACAGACCATTACTTCTTAGAACATCACCAAGAAATGATGAAAAAGTGGGAAGAAAAATTACACGATCAAGAAGAAGACTCTTCCATTCCAATTAAACCACAACGCGTTATGCATGCTCTGCAGCAAGTAGCACATGATGACGCAATTCTATCAGTCGATGTCGGAAATGTAACAGTATGGACCGCAAGACACTTCCGTATGACAAACCAGCAATTTGTCATTTCTAGCTGGCTCGCAACACTTGGCTGCGGTTTACCTGGTGCACTTGCTGGAAAAATTGCTTTCCCGGATAAACAAGTATTTGCAGTTTGTGGTGATGGTGGATTTGGAATGACGATGAATGACTTCGTAACAACTGTAAAATATAAATTACCAATCGTTGTCGTCGTATTAAACAATAATAAAATTGCGATGATTAAATTTGAACAAGAAGTTATGGGTAATATCGAATTCGAAACAGACTTAACGAACCCAGATTTCGCAAAATATGCAGAGGCGTGTGGAGGTATTGGATACCGTGTTGAGAATTTAGATGAGCTACTTCCCGCTTTCGAAAATGCAGTAAAACAAAATAAACCGTGTATTATTGATGTAGTTGTAGATGCTAACGAAGCACCAATGCCAGCAAAAATCACATTTGGTCAAGCCGCTGGTTATACGAAGCATATGATAAAAGAATTATTTGAAGAAGGTAAGATTGATTTACCTCCACTTTAAACGAAAAAAGATAGCTGAAAACAATTTGTCTTCAGCTATCTTTTTTTATTTTTGTATCTCTTTATAAAAAGAAAAGTCATTCATAGTTGGTTGTACTTGTTTCTCTACTTGCAATTCTTTACTCTCCTTCTCTGTCCTTCTCACATTTCCTAGCTTAATCGCATCTTGCATGCTATTACTAATTAGGTTTCCAGCTAAGATTGTCATACTATAAAAAGCAATCGGTATAAGTACAATCCATGTATGAGTAGTTAAGTGCCGGAAGTTTTGACCAATTAATCCTGTCCATTCTTTTGTTACACTATCTGGATCCATTCCACTGAAGGTTATTGTTCCACCAAAAAATAATTGCAACAAACCAAGGTGTAAAAGAAGTAATAAAGTACTCACAAATTGTTGTGCTACTAATAAAAGAAATGATGGTAACATATGAGGCCATATATGGCGCTTCAACCTCTGCCATTTACTCCCGCCAAGCACAGTGGCTGCCAACATAAATTCTTCTTTCTTAATACGTTTAACTTCTTGCGCTACATACAACATAACTGTTGGTACAGCAAGACATGTAAGAACTATAATTTGAAATGTCCCCCGCAAATACAACGGCACAACTTCCGCTCCACTATCAAACGTTAAAACTTCATTTAACATAAAATAAGAAATCATAACCATTGGTACAATACTAAAAGGATCAAAAAAGGATGAGATAACCGGAAAAGATCGCTTACCATACATACCAAGAAGTAAACCAATCCCTCCTCCAACTATAACTCGTAAAGTTGCTATAATTATACTCGCTCCAACTGTCCATTTCGCGCCTTCTATTATTAATTGGACAAGGTCACGGCCTTTGGTATCACTTCCGAACCAAAATTTACTTGATGGCGAAAATGGAGCAGCCTCTAGTTCTCCTTTTTCATTATACATCATCGTAAGTTCACGAATATTCCCATCGAAAAATAACGTATATCCAATACTAATAATCATTAGTACACTCAGAAAAGTAACACCTATCCAAAATCTCACATCTCTTTTTACAACTTGCCACATGTTACACACGCTCCCTTATAACATTTTGTAAAAGCGTATGTAATATACGAAATAGTATAAAAAGCGGAACGTATAATATAACTAGACTCACTGTAAATATTTCTAATTTAGAATTTTCTTTTACAAATACAAACATTCCATATGTATTAAAAATCCATTCGATAATATATAAATTGGATAGCATAAATAAAATATTTGTTTTCGCATAGTAAATTGTCGTCAATAAAACATTCCTTGAAACATGATGTGTTAAAATATGCTGCAAACTTAGTCCTTTACTCTTCGCAAATATACTATAATCTTTCTCCATTTCTTCTTTAAAACGTAATAACAATAGTTTAATAAATAATAACGTTGTTGGTATTGTAAGACATATAATCGGTAACAATCGTACTCTCTCTTCTCCTAATCCAGCAAGTTTTATTGGCATAAAACCTGTTTTTTGAAAAACAATTACGACAAGAAGTTGTGATAATAAAATAAGTAATATATCCGGTATACTCTCTAGCGTAAGAAAAACTCCATTCCACATTTTTTGCTTCATATGAGAACGCTGCAATACCCAAACAACAAGTACATACGCTATAAGCAAAGATAGTAAAAAAGCTGATAGAAATACAATCATAGTTTCACTATAATGAATCCATATTTGTGGAAATAATTTCCTCGAGTCTCGAAATCCAAATGTAATTTCCCATGGTCGGAGTAACTTTCCTCCAATAAACACAATCGTGTTCCAAAAACCGATTAAATCAATTTGCAATCCCTTAAATAATCGAGGGAGCGCACCTAAACAGATTATACATAGAATTGCAGCTAATAATTGTAAACAAGTAATCCAACACCACTTAGCAGTTCGCATGAACATAACTATTACCCCTTACCATTCGATAGAATATCTAGAAACAAAAAGAGCTAAATATGTCACATCTCTTTAGCTACAACATGTACTCGCTTTTGCCCACTAGGTAAAATAGCTTGGTATAAACACGTAACAAAAAATAATAAACCAAATAAAATAATATACAAAGTATCCGCCTCAATCCATTTTGGGAATAACATAGCTATCGCTCCAAGAGATAACAATTGAAACCCTGTCGTTAATGGACTTAGCAAACTTTGAACACGCCCCATAAACGATTCTTCTACGATCTCATACATCCATCCTGATATTGCAACATTAATAAACGGTAAAAAGAATGTCGCTAAAGCGATACATACATAAAAAGTCCATACGTAATTTACAAAGTAACACATACCAAAGAAGACTCCTGAGCCTGCCATACCAAAAACTATAATAGATTTTGGCGCATATTTCTTACCTATACTCGTTGCTACTATGCTTCCAATTAGTAATGAAATCCCTCCAACTACACCGCCCACCATTGCTAAACTTTCATACGTTTCTGGAGCTAGTTTGTATTTTAATATGTAAGTAGTGGATACACTTAAAACACCATTTAATAATCCAAATACGATAAATCCTAAAAGTAATTTTTTTAAAGTTTCATTTTGGTATATATACCTAATCCCTTCTTTAAACTCTGTTATTAACATCTTCAAATTAACTTCTTTCCATTTTGTTCTACCATTTGGTAAACGAACTTTTTCTGGAATGGAGATTGTTTGAATCAAAATACCACTCATAATAAAAGTGAGCGTATTTACTAAAATGCTCCCGTAAATTCCAAAAGTCCAGTACACCATCGTTGCAATTCCTACACCAAACAAAGCATACAAACTATTTACCATTTGATTAATACCCGCTGCTGCACCGTATTGGTCTGATTCAACTACTCCCTGTATCATCGATTGTTCTGCTGGAGAGAAAAATTGTATACACGCATTTTCCAAAAATAAAAATATAAAGACAAGTATAATCATCCCGTAATAAAGCGAAATTAGGATTCCAATATTACAGAGCGAGCAACATATGTTACTTACTGTACATATACGTTGTCTATCAAATCGATCCACTACTGTCCCTACCAATAGAAAAAAGATTAATGCAGGTAATGCAATCATAATTTGTGTCATCGTTGCGTAAACTGGTTGTTTTCCGTATTGATCTAGCAAATAAAACATTAAAGAAATTCCAGCAATCATAGAACCGAGTCGCTCTAAAATATTTGCTAGAAAAAAACGTGCATACACTTTGTTGCGAAATAACTGTAGCATTTCTTTCATACTTCGTATCCTTTCTCTCGACAAAATAGTATTGTTTTAGTCATTTCTTGGAAGTTACATTATATTTTTCGACCATTATCCAATCTTTTCCTTCTTTATAAAAAACATAAAAAAAGAGCCCTTATTCTCAACACAAGGACTCTTTTCATAAACTATTTAGCTACCTCTTCTTTCGGCATTACCATACCTTTATAAAGTTGAACAGTTATCCAGTAATAAATGAAATAAATGACTAAGAAAATCCCTATTGGCACCCACACTTTCACAAACGGGTCAACTAATATAAAGCTAAATAAGTTAAGCCCTACTAAAACGTGAGAAATGCCAATGATCGCTGGGAAGATAAATAAATATGAAATTTCTTTATATATACTTTTCGTTAACATACTGCGTCTCACACCAATTTTTCGTAACATTTCATAACGGCGTACGTCGCGAGAAGCACCTGTTAATATTTTGAACATAAGGGAACTTGCCATCATTGCTAAAAAGGCAATTCCGAGGAAAAATCCCATAAACATTGTTCCGCTCATGAAGCTGTTCATAAACTGATAAATTGTCATTTTCGTAAATAAGTCTACCTTTTCACCTGTTGCTTTTTCAATTTGTGCTTTTTGTCTCTTGTCTATTTCGATCAATAACGGTTTATATTTTTTCATATCATCTACTTTTGCTAATATTACAGTGTGTTCTGTTCCTTGAATTCCTTTATAATGCTCTTCGTCTGCAATTCTTACTGGTTTTCCGCTAAATTGATTATGCGTAATTTGTATCTCTCTTACAACTGCGTCTTCCCAATCCTTTGGCATTTGAGGGAATTTTGCTAATTCAGGAGCCTCTAAAGCTGAATATACAGGTTCAGTTAAAGGCTCAGTCACACGTTTACGAACAGGCTCTTTTAACGTTTTTGTATCAAAATGGTCTGAAACAAGTGGTGGTTTCGCAGTTAAGTCGTTACGTAAATAATAAACCGCTTCTCCATCTACTTTATAGTTGTACTTGCTTTCTTCAACAATTTCCATTTCTTTTAAGGCAGCTTTGTCTTGATCATTCGGATCATGAATTACAACATCATATACACGAGAAAAGTCTGTCATAATACCTACATTTTTTTGGAAAGCCATACCTGCCGTCATCGCACCTGCGCCTAATGCAATTAACATTGCTACAGTACCTAATACTCTCGATAAACTATTTACTCGAAAGCGTAGCTGTGCATATGTAAAACTATTTAGACCAGTTTCATTTCGTTTTTTATTCCCCTTAATTTTCATCACAAAAAATGGGAGTAATGAACTAAAGATAAAATATGTTCCAAGTGTTGTAACGATGGTTGCTATAATAAAACCTAATTCAGCATATATTTTTACATTGATCATAAAATAGTACCCTGTACTTACTAGTAATACACCAAGTACTGTCATTATAATAATGCGAGTTTTACTTTTCTTTACTTCATCTAGTGTTTCATCTTCACGAATTAACTCTAGTTCAGTTTTACGTAACAATCGGACACTGTTCATTAAGCCAGTAATGAAAAATAGTATTAAGAAGAAAATAGCTGTAACTAAAATTGCTGGTGTGTATACAGATGCATAACTACCTTTTGCTGAAATTTCCATTCCATTCATTAAAAAGTTTCCTGCTACACTTGCAAGTAACATCCCTACTAAAATACCGATAATAATACTGACAATACCCATACCGAATGTTTCAATAAATAATAACTGTGCTACTTTTTTCTTTTTTGCACCAAGCATCATGTACATACCGAGTTCTTTTCTTCTTAACGTGAGTAAGAAAGAGTTGGCATATATAATATAAAATACAGTAATGAAAGATAATAGTATTGCACCTACCCAAAAGACGAGTCTAATACTACTAATTAGGCTATTATCTTTCGTAAATTCACTATTCATCGCCATTGTTTGGAACATGTAGAAAATACTAATACTAATAACGAGGCCAATAAGTAAAACCATGTAATCTTTTAACATCTTTTTCATACTATGACGTGATAATTTAAATAACATAGTTTCGCCCCCCTACTTAGACTCAGCAGCTGAGCCCATATGAGCGAGCACACCTAAAATGTCTTGATAGAAATTCTCTCGAGTGCCTTGACGATTTAATTCTTTATAAAGAAGACCATCTTGAATAAATAAAATACGCTCACAATAACTTGCACTAAATGCATCGTGTGTAACCATCAAAATACTTACATTATGATTTTCATGTAAATCTTGCATCGCTTCTAATAAACTTTTTGCATTTTTACTATCAAGCGCTCCTGTCGGTTCATCTGCTAATACAATTGCTGGATTATGTACTAAAGCTCTTGCCGCCGCTGTTCTTTGCTTTTGTCCCCCAGAAACAGCCGTCGGATATTTTGTTAAAATTTCAGTGATGCCTAATTTCTTCGCAACGTCATTTACCTTTCCAGTAATCTCACTTGATGGTACGCCTTGCAAAGAAAGTGGTAAAGCGATATTTTCATAAATTGATAAATTTTCTAGTAAGTTAAAATCTTGAAAGATAAAACCTAATTTTTGAGATCGAAAATCTGATAATGCATTACCTTTCATAGAAGTAATATTTGTACCAGCTATCGTCACACTACCACCTGTCGCCTGGTCAAGTGTACTTATCACATTAAGTAATGTCGTTTTTCCAGATCCAGAAGGCCCCATGATCCCGACAAATTCTCCTTCTTTAATACTTAACGATACGCCTCTTAATGCTTTTGACTGATTCTCATTTCTTTTCCCATACGTTTTTTCTACACTTTCTACAGTAACTACATTTGTTGACATCTCTTTCACTCCATCCCTTTTGTATAAAATCAATTTCTCACATATTTCTTATTATTTTGTCATGTAAATTCTTAAGAATTTTTTAATTATTCATCCAATAAGAGTTACACCCTTAACATGAACCTATTTCCTACTTCATATTCTCATTTTTCTACAACTCGTTCCCTCGATTTCGCTTACATTTACCTTACATTTTTGTAAGATAAAAAAGAAAACACACTAATTTCTAATAGTGTGTTTTCTTTACAATCAATATTTTCTATTCTTTATTTCTTCTTCAATACTTGCCACAAATACATCTAGCGCAACAACTTCTGACTTCTCTTCTCCATATTTACGTACATTTACAGCTCCGTTTTCCATTTCCTTATCCCCAATAACAAGAATATACGGTACTTTTTGCATTTGTGCTTCTCTTATTTTATATCCTAATTTTTCATCTCGTGCATCCTCTTCAACACGAACTCCAGCTTGTGCTAATTTATGTGCAATCTCATTGGCATATTGTTCATGTACTGCATTTGAAACTGGAATTACTTTCACTTGAACTGGTGCCACCCATGCCGGGAACGCCCCTCCAAAGTGCTCAATTAATATTGCTAAGAAGCGATCTAATGACCCTAAAACTGCCCTGTGAATAACAACTGGTCTTTTCTTTTCATTATTTTCATCTATATAATTTAAATCAAATTTCTCTGGCATTTGGAAATCAAGCTGGATTGTTCCGCACTGGTGACTTCTATTTAAAGCATCTTTAATATGAAAATCAATTTTCGGCCCGTAAAATGCACCGTCACCTTCATTTAGTCTATATTTATAATTTAGCGATTGTAATACATTTTCTAATGCTGCTTCTGCTTGCTCCCATAATTTATCGTCACCCATTGAATCTTCTGGACGAGTAGAAAGCTCTACTTCATATTCGAATCCAAAAGTTTTATATACGTAATCAATTTGCGCCATTACGGATTTGATTTCATTTTCAATTTGTTTTGGAGTTACAAATAAATGTGCATCATCTTGGCAGAAAGTACGTACTCTTAATAATCCGTTTAACGCACCACTAAATTCATGGCGATGTACTTGACCGAATTCACACATACGAATCGGTAATTCACGATAAGAATGCAATTTATTTTTAAACATAAGCATGTGCCCTGGGCAGTTCATCGGTTTTAATGCAAAACTTTTATTATCTACTTCAGAGAAATACATATTATCTTTATAATGTCCCCAGTGCCCTGATCTCTCCCATACTTCTTGGTTCATCATGAACGGAGTGCGTACTTCTTGATAATTGTACTCTTTTTGAATTCCTCTTAAAAATGCTTCCAATTCGTTACGAATCATTTGTCCTTTCGGTAAATAAAACGGCATTCCCGGAGCCTCTTCAGAAAACATAAATAACTCAAGCTCATTGCCTAACTTACGATGATTTCTTTTTGCTGCTTCTTCAACGAAATGTAAATACTCTTCTAATTCTTTTTGAGAAGAGAATGCAACACCATATATGCGCTGAAGCACTTGGTTATTACTATCACCTCGCCAATATGCACCGGAAACGTGAGTTAATTGAAATGCTTTCAAATAACCTGTTGATGGTAAATGTGGCCCTCTACATAAATCTACAAATTCACCTTGTTTATATAGTGTTACACTTTCCCCACTAGGAATTGCTTCTAAAAGTTCTAATTTCAAGCGATCGTTCATTTCTTGAAACAGTTTTGCTGCTTCTTCTCGAGAAACCTCAACTCGTTCTATCTTTATATTTTCATTTATAATCTTTTTCATTTCTTTTTCGATTTTTCGTAAATCTTCTATGTTTACACTACTTGGAAGATCCATATCATAATAAAATCCATTTTCAATAACAGGCCCTACCCCAAGATTTATATCACCATACATTCTTTTTACAGCTTGCGCTAAAATATGTGCCGCAGAGTGTCTTGCAATTTCTACACCTTCATTTGAATCTATAGTAATGATTTCTACTTCCGCATTTTCTTCAATATTTCGGCGTAAATCATATAATCCATCATTTACTTTCCCCGCGACTGCTTTCTTTTTCAAACTACTACTAATAGATCCCGCAATTTCTTCTAAAGTAATTCCTTTTCCAAATTCTTTCACGCTACCATCTGGAAATTTAATTTCAATCATTTGTTCTTTCATTTTTCATCTCTCCATTTCATAATAAAAAGCACACTCATCCCTAAAATAGGGACGAGCGTGCTTATACCCGTGGTTCCACCCAGATTCCCATCACAAAATGCAATGGCTTCTTTTACGGTAACGTCGTTTATACGGCACTAGATACTTAATTTCCCCAGTGCAGCTCTAAGGTGGTAAGTTATTTTTCTGCGTTAGGAAGTTCTCAGCTTTCCTTCCTTCTCTGTATAACCGGGTAAAATAACTCGTGTCCTTTTCTTCGCTTATTATGAAATTGAATGCAAAAAAGCATATTCATCCCTAAATATAGGGACGAATATGCTTATATCCGTGGTTCCACCCAGATTCCCATCACAAAAAACATAATGGCTTCTTTTGCGATAACGTCGCATACACGGCACTAGATACTTAATTTCCCTAGTGCAGCTCTAAGGTGGTAAGTTATTTTTCTGCGTTAGGAAGTTCTCAGCTCTCCTTCCTTCTCTGTATAACCGGGTAAAATAACTCGTGTCCTTTTCTTTGCTTTTTGTAAAACATCCATTTATTGTTATTTAATATATCTTATTCATTTTATTTTTGCAAGTGTTTAAAAAAATTATTTATTTAATTAAAAAAGTGAAACCAAATTTTTTTGGTTTCACTTCACAATTTTACCAATCTTGTGGTTCGTAATTTAAGTCTGCAAATAGACGTCTTTTCTCTTTCTTCGTTAAATCTCTCCACTGCCCAACTGGTAAATTATTCAATTCGATATTCATAATTCTCGTACGTTTTAACGTGTATACTTGATAACCTAAAGCTTCACACATACGGCGAATTTGACGATTTAGCCCTTGTGTTAAAATAATTTGGAACTCATATTTTGATAACTGTGTAACCTCACAAGGAAGCGTTTTTGTTCCTAAAATTTTAACACCCGCTGCCATTTTCTCTAAGAAATCAGGTGTAATTGGCTTATCTACTGAAACGATATATTCTTTCTCATGTTTGTTTTCAGCACGTAAAATTTCATTAACAATATCACCATCATTCGTTAATAAAATTAAACCGTCTGAGTCTTTATCAAGACGTCCAATGTGACTAATTCGTAAAGGATGGTTCACTAAATCGATAATATTACCTTTTACAGCTTTTTCACTCGTACATGTAATACCTACTGGTTTATTTAAAGCGATATATACGTGATCTCGAGCAATTCGAAGCTGCTCTCCATTTACTCGTACATCATCACCTGGGTTCACTTGGTCACCAATTTTTGCAACCTTACCGTTAATAATTACTCTTCTCTCATTAATTAGTTTATCCGCTCCACGTCGAGACGCTTTTCCAGCTTCACTAATAAATTTATTGATACGCAAATTAGGCACATCCTTTTCTAAAAAAATTTCAAGCTCACACTGCTTCTACCGTACAATACAAAAGGGTAAGCCTCCTATTATAACTTAAATATATTAACATGAAAGGGTATATAACGTCTTCTATTAATTAGTTGTTTATAAGAAAATATCGTTATTATACAATCATTTATGCACTTTTTCATCGTTTAATATACAAGCCATTCTTCCTTACATACAGCTTGTTTTCCTTGTATCTTTTCTATATCTTCATGAATATTAGCTAATTTATATAAATCTGGGAAAATCTCTTCCACATAATGTTGGTGCGCTATTTCATCTTTCCAATACGTTAACACTATGTAACGATTTTCATTTTTTAAAGACTTCCCAACTACTCCACCTAGCATTCCTTTTGCTTTTTCCATTCCTTTATTCCAAATTGTTTCTTGCTTATGTAAAAAATACTTTTCCTTTTCCAACTTTACATCACATATAGCAACTCTTACGAATGCCCCCTCTATTACAACGTCTTTCAAATGCATATCAGTTATATCATACAACGTTTGAAATAATTCAATTTCACATGAAAGAAACGTATCCTCTTGATTACTATTTAAATAAATTGTATCGTGAGCTCCATTCATAAATGATTGATATACACTTCTATCTTCCCATAAAGTAAATACACATGCCTCATCTTCATTCCATCCACCAAATTGTCCATGAAAACCCTCTAGGTGTTGTATATCACGCCATTTTTCTTGCGCACTGGAAAACAATTCTTTTTTCTCTTCTTCCACCTTACAGTAGATTGTTTTTAGTAACATTTTTAATTCCCCCTTATGATTCGATCCATTTCCCACTCGCCATACTTTCTATTTTTCCATATACACAAACGTTAATTTATTTTGTTATCAACTCCATTACTTATTCAAAGTTTGATGCCCTCCGTAAATGTTGTAAGTTGATTATTGGAATACTTACCGTGTAAAAATACATCTAAAATATAAAAATTAAAATCTCTTGCTTTCTTACCCTGTTTATAGTTTACATAATATTATTATGTATTACCGATTATCTATATCATTCAATAAAACATATTATTTTATACTATACGCATAATAATTTTAATTCAAACAATTCAGAATTAAAATCCAAAAAAGATAGAAAGTAAACAATCTTACATTATCATCTACTCCCTATCTCTTTTATCATCAATTATTTTTCAAACAAATAATACGTAATTTCTCCTGGATAATGTAATACAGTTACCTTCCGCTCCCCCTTTTTAAAACTAACAGTATGCCCGTTTTCCCCTAAGTTCTCCCATCCACTCGCCTTTGTAATTGGCATTACACTTATATATTGATAATCCTCTTCCTTATCATCGTTAATATGAATTGCTGACATTGGTACTGGAAAACCTTTAATTTTAGATTCTTTATTCATAAATATGAATGCAATTACACCAACTAATAACATAGCCATTGAAATACTTGAAACTAGTTTTCTTCTATTCATTTTCACTAAAAACCCTCTTTTCTCACATATAACTTTCATCATTTTACTAACTTTAATTATTTATGTATAGAAAAGATATAATTTAAATCATTTCCAACCTATTTTCTCTACTCCAAACAACATTATTGTTATATATTATAATTATAAGTTTTTAAATTTTGGAGGCGTTACATATTGCAGAAATTACTTTTTACTAAATGGACAGTTATTATTTCTATTTTCATCATTTTCGGTACAATTTTCTACGTTACTAATGTTAAAAATAACAACGAAAAAGCACCTGTAGAAACAGCGGATACAAAAACTTTCAAAACGAAATTACAACCTAAAATTAATGAATTGACTACTAATTATAATGAAATCATTGAAAAAGATTGGTTGCCTGCCTGGGAAGAGATTAACACGAATGGAGATTCAGTAGATCGAAATAAACTATTAGTTACAATGAATGCCGTTTCCAAGCAGTATGAAACAATTATGAACGAAATAGACACACTTAAAATTGAAGAAAACATCACAGATATAGATATACAAAAACAACTAATTCAATTCACAACTCAGTTTAAATCCGCATCAAATTTCATGAAAAATGCAGCAAATTTGATTATAGACGGAACAAATAACTCTATTCCAACCAATGAAACTATTGAAAAAACAAAACAAGCTTTAGGACTTGCGGATCAACATATTGTCATCGCTTTATCTACTTTAAATGAAGTTGAAGATAAATTAGGACTTACAAAAAAATAAAACTATTTACTATTTTAAAATAAAAAATGATTGCAATTCACAATTTGTATGTCTATAATATTTTTATTGATTTACAATCAATGTGTTTATAAATTTTATAATTCGGATGAACCATTCAGGAGAAGGTCTATTGATCTACCGACGGGGCAAAAAGTTGTTATACCAACTTTGAAACTCTCAGGTCTTGGTTACAAGTAGAACTGCATGGGGACGAATCTCTGGAGAGACTCCCTCTCGCTTTTATAGAGCGCGGAGGAAAACGAGCACCGAAGGAGCAAATCCGCTACTTTAGCGGATAATCTCTCAGGTAAAAGGACAGAGACAAGCGAAAGAAAAAGCCGATTGTATCGGTTTATTTTTCTATCCCTTGTTTCTCCAGAGACCATTTCATTTACTTGAAGTGGTTTTTATTTTTTCTAAAAAAGGAGAATAAAGATGGAGACAGTAAGTAAAGTATTAGAACAACTAAATCAATACGTGTGGGGATTACCAACTTTGTTGCTACTCGTTGGAACTGGTGTCATTCTCACAATGCGTTTGAAAGGTTTACAGTTTAGTAAACTATTATACGCTCACAAACTAGCGTTTAAAAAATCAGAAGATACTTCTTCTTCTGGAGATATTAGTCACTTCCAAGCACTCATGACAGCTATGGCCGCAACGATTGGTATGGGAAATATAGCCGGTGTTGCAACAGCTGTCACTATAGGTGGACCTGGTGCAATATTTTGGATGTGGATTACCGCATTGTTCGGTATGGCAACAAAGTATGCTGAAGCAATACTTGCAGTGAAATACCGTGTTAGTAATGAAAATGGTGAATATTCAGGTGGGCCAATGTATTATTTAGAACGTGGTTTGGGTAAGAAATGGCTAGCAGTATTATTCGCTATATTCGGTACAACTGCTTCTTTCGGTATTGGTAATATGGTGCAATCTAATTCAGTTGCAGAGGCAATGCGAATTAATTTCTCTTTCCCTCCTGCTTTAACTGGTATACTAATGGCATTTTTAATCGCAATTGTTATTTTAGGCGGTGTAAAAAAAATCGGGAAAGTGACGGGATATGTCGTTCCTATTAAAGCTTTCTTTTATATAATTGCTGGTCTTATAATTATTTTCTATCACTACGACCAAATTCCTGAAGCATTTTCACTTATTTTTTCTGGTGCATTTAATGGTACAGCAGCTGCTGGTGGTTTTATTGGGTCAACAGTTGCATCAGCTATTCAAATTGGAATGGCGCGTGGTGTATTTGCGAACGAAGCTGGTTTAGGGAGTGCACCAATTGCTGCTGCGGCTGCAAAAACTGATTCACCTGCAAAACAAGCTTTAGTTTCAATGACTGGTACTTTTCTAGATACGTTTATTGTATGTACAATTACAGGACTAGTATTAATTACTACAGGTGCTTGGAAATCTGGTAAAACTGGCGTTGAAGCTACAACACTTGCATTCAAATCTGTATTTGGTACTGCTGGTAGTATGATTCTCGGTATCGCAATTATTTTATTTGCCTACTCTACTATTTTAGGCTGGTCGTATTATGGAGAAAAATGTGTAGCTTATTTATTCGGAGAAAGTGCTGTTAAATATTATAAAGCAATCTTTATCGTCATGATTGCAATTGGTGCTAATTTAAAGCTAGGAATCGTATGGACATTTGCTGATATTGCAAATGGACTTATGGCCATTCCAAACTTAATTGGTCTAATTGGATTAAGTAGTATTGTTGTTGCTGAAACGAATCGCTTTTTACAAGCAGAGAAATTGAAAGAAAATAATAAAAAACAGGCAAGTTAATCTATGAAAAAAGGAATGACTCATACATGATGAGCATTCCTTTTTTCATCCCCTCTTTTACTTAATTACTATCATTAAAAATATATTTATATCAATGTTTACTCCTTTTTATTCCTCCAAAAGTTTTTCACATAAATGTCATAAATCGTATGGTCTAACTATATAGTTGAAAAGGAATGCGACATTAAAGTGTCGCTGAAAAACTCATCCAAGAAAAGGGAGGAAAAATCTTTTGAAAAACAAAATCATTGTTTTCCTATCTGTTTTATCATTTATTATTGGTGGTTTCTTCTTTAACACAAATACTTCAAGCGCTGAAACATCATCTACTGATTACGTTCCTAACCAATTAATCGTTAAGTTCAAGCAAAATGCATCTTTAAGTAATGTGCAATCTTTTCATAAATCTGTCGGAGCTAATGTCTTATCTAAAGATGATAAGTTAGGTTTTGAAGTCGTACAATTTTCAAAGGGTACTGTAAAAGAAAAAATAAAGAGTTATAAAAATAATCCAGATGTAGAATATGCAGAACCGAATTATTACGTTCACGCCTTTTGGACTCCAAACGACCCATATTTTAAAAATCAATATGGATTACAAAAGATTCAAGCTCCACAAGCTTGGGATAGCCAACGAAGTGATCCTGGTGTAAAAGTAGCTATTATTGATACAGGAGTTCAAGGTTCACATCCTGATTTGGCTTCGAAAGTAATTTACGGGCATGATTATGTTGATAACGACAATACATCTGATGATGGTAATGGTCATGGTACACATTGCGCTGGAATTACTGGAGCACTTACGAATAACAGTGTCGGAATTGCTGGTGTTGCCCCACAAACTTCAATTTATGCTGTCCGCGTATTAGATAATCAAGGAAGTGGTACTCTTGATGCTGTAGCGCAAGGTATTCGAGAAGCTGCTGATTCGGGTGCAAAAGTAATTAGTTTAAGTTTAGGAGCTCCAAATGGTGGTACTGCATTACAACAAGCCGTTCAATATGCATGGAATAAAGGCTCTGTTATAGTTGCAGCTGCTGGAAATGCTGGAAATACAAAAGCTAATTACCCTGCTTATTACAGCGAAGTAATTGCAGTTGGTTCTACAGATCAATCAGATAGAAAATCTTCATTTTCTACTTATGGTAGCTGGGTAGATGTTGCAGCACCAGGTTCAAATATATATTCAACATATAAAGGAAGCACGTATCAATCATTAAGTGGTACATCTATGGCAACACCTCATGTTGCAGGAGTCGCTGCTCTTTTAGCAAATCAAGGATATAGTAATACACAAATTCGCCAAATTATTGAGTCAACTTCTGATAAAATTAGTGGTACAGGTACGTACTGGAAAAACGGTAGAGTCAATGCATATAAGGCTGTACAATACGCTAAGCAATTACAAGAAAATAAAGCTTCTTAAGAAAACTTTAATCAGTCGATCTACCATGAATGCGGAATAAAATAGAAGGAGAGACTTCTATAATTAAAGCCTCTCCTTCTTACAAACTATATTACTCTCCCTGCTTTTTAACCATATGTAAATACAGTACAAAATCCATCATTGTCGACGAATGACCAAGTTGACGGATCATCGCTGTTATATTTCCTCTATGATATGTACCATGATTTACGACATGTTGCACTAATTCTAAAATCGAAGTTTCTAATTTCCCTACATATGGATTCTCAATAACAAATACAGCATTCACATCTTGTATTGTAATTAAAAAATCTTTATATTGATTTGCCATGTTTTCAAACATTTTTTCTAATTCATGTAACGATTTAGTTTCAATTTGTTTTCGTAAATCTTCTCGGTCTTGTATTGCTTCATTCATACTTTTACCATGCAATATATGTAACCACACTTGATCTGTAATATAAATATGCACAAAAGTATCCTTAATGGATGGAAATACACTCTGTATCTGCTCCTTAAAAATGGTCTCATAGTTTGGTAACTCTTTTAATCGATTGAATAATCTTGTATTAGCCCAAGCATGATAATCACACTGTTTTAATATATAATCTTTCAATTTATATTACCTCCTTATTGTATGAAACGAATGGTTTGTTTCTTCATTTCTGATTCTCTATCAGCCTTTGCAATCCCTTTTTCTTTCATTTCATGCTTATTTATCGTTTTATATTTTACATACGTATAAAATTCCGTTTGAAATGGAAATGGTGTAATCCGAATTGTTTCCTCATCCACCCATTCAGCTTGAATAAGTTTCTCCTCTTTACTATTAAACATTTCTGTTCCTTCAAAACCATCTTTAAATAAATCAATTTCATCTTTCTTTTTGACACCAGGCTTATTCATACATACGTATAAAGAAAGTTCATCACAAAACTTTAATAATCTATAATGTTTATCGAACATCGCAAACTGTTCCTTTGTTAACGTTTTCAAGATTCTTTTTTGTCGTTCTAATTCATGTTTATAAAATGACATCATCTCTTCATCTTCCTCGTTTAGTGGAAATGATAAAAAATGTTTACTACAAAGCAATGCCCCGTATGGATTAGAATTTTCAATTTCATTCAAACCAATCGTATAAAAAACAAAACGTAATGGGCTTGGACAATCCATAAATGTATATGGAATATTTTTAGCATCATTTAAAATTGGTACTTTATCAAGCTCTATCCATCCTCTGTCATGCTCATATATTGCATCAACTGTTTCTTTTAAATATGTTTTACCTTCAAAAAAGTGTTCTTTTATATGCTTTGCAATCTCTCCAGCTAAAAAACCATGATCATGTTGACGAATTAATATACTTTCCTTCTCATTTTTTTCACGAAAAATCATTCGTATACTCCCCCTCATCCTCATACTAAAGCTTTTTATATGCATCGATTCTTAATTAATCCCCAAATAATAGAAGGGATTCAGTCTCTTGCAACGAAATTAACATAATTATATAGTATTCTTTCTAATCATAGTGATAGCTTTATCTTTACTATCTATTATACTAAAACATTCATTCCAAAAATTTTTTTATGAGGTGAAAACATGAACAAAACAGAATTAATTAAAAACGTAGCACAATCAGCTGATATTTCTCAAAAGGACGCTTCTGCAGCTGTACAATCCGTATTTGACACAATTGCTAATGCATTACAATCTGGCGATAAAGTTCAATTAATCGGATTTGGAACTTTTGAAGTGCGCGAAAGATCTGCTCGTACAGGACGTAATCCGCAAACTGGCGAAGAAATTCAAATCGCAGCTGGTAAAGTTCCTGCATTTAAAGCAGGTAAAGAATTAAAAGAAGCTGTTAAATAAACAAGAAACCAGCCATTTTATAGGCTGGTTTCTTGTTTTTATTTAAGCAATTGCTTTATATTCTCTGCATGATACACTTCACAAATATAAAATACACATTTGCAGTTACTGACAATTTGATACTTTCTAGTTGGATACACATTCGCTGTAACAGAACATCCATCAAACAATTCGATAATATTTCCAGATGGCTGATATCCTTCATATAATACGTTTCTTCTTACTTCCATCTTTTCTATAAGCTTTTCAACAGGAATATTTCCACTCTCTAATTCACTCTTTATTGCGTCCGGTAAAAACGAAGTGTCTGCAAAAATTAGATTTTCAGATAACACCTTGCCTTTATAACTAACATTAGATACACGGTAAAGAAATGTTCCATCTTTATCAAAGAAATTCTTTGCTTCTTTCGGAATGTACTGTCTACCAAGTGCCTCTTGTTCAAGAACATCAAACTGAACTGTATCATTTAAAAGCTTTTCTAAAGCATGAATGGATGATGTATCTCCAGAAAATAAAATATTTTTAATTGCTTGTATGTTATAAGTGAATTCATTCTTTCTATTTTCCGCCACTAACATGAGGAACACCTCTTCTATAATTTTTTTATTTAAGATTTAAAAGTGCTACCGCGTCTAATTGCGTAATTTCAGTCACTTCCTTACTGAATACTGCAACAGAAGCCATATAATCTAAACTAGGCCTTACATCTTCCATCATTGTATTATCTGCCAACTCTTGCTTATCTTTAAAAACTAACAATTTTGGAGGAGTATTTGGAGCTGATACTGTAATATGTACTGGTGGAATCAATAGTCCTTCGCCTGTCGCTTTCAGCACCGCTTCTTTTCGAGTCCAATATGTTAAAAAACCTTCTATTTTCTGTTCATTTGGTAGTTTCATAACTTGCACTATTTCAATGTCTGTTAATACACCTTCTGCCATTTTCATAACATCTACATTTGGATTCATTTGTTCTACATCTATGCCAACAGGTGCAGATTTTGTAAATGCAACGACAACCCACTCACCTGAATGCGAAACAGATAATTGCGGCATACCTTCTGGTAATTGTGGTCTACCATGTTGCAATTTACATACTGAGCACATTCGATCAATTGGTACTTGGACTGGTGACATAGAAAGTATTTTGCCGAGAACTAATCTACTAATTACGCAACCTATTATAAAACGAGCTCGATCTGCCGAATGATGATACGAATTTGCTTTCTCTCGCTCTATATCATTTAGTAAATTGTAATGCCATGATTGTAAATCTGAAATTCTTGCCCACCATATTTGACAATCATTCTCATTCAAAGTTGGAACAGAATCTGCAACTTTACTTTCTATCATGTAAACTCTCCTTTATTCAACGAATATCAATTTTCATAAAAAAGCATACGTATATTGTTATTCATTGACGAGTGCTTTCTCTTTTTTTGATACAGATAATGTTTTTTCTTTCTTATTTGACATTACCTCTTTATCGGAAATACGTAAAGAAAATAGTAGTGCTATGAGCAAAAATATTGCTGATCCAATTAATGCTGCTTGATATGGTAAAAAATCGGATTGAACGTTATTACTTCCAAAACCAGCTAGTATACTAGCTAAAACAGCTACTCCTATCGCTGAACCTAATCGATTTTGCACATTGAATATAGTAGTCGCTCTCCCCATGGAAGGCGGCGTGATATTGTTAAAGGCAGAAAATTGAACCGCACCGACAGATTGACCTAAGAAAATACCGATACCAAACAATAATGCCCGAATTTGCCACGGATTCGTATCGTGATTTACAAAACTTAATAAAACAAAGATAATCGCCGTACAAATTAATCCTATAGAAATTACCTTTCGAGCTCCTAATTTCTTATATGACCATGGCACAATTTGTGAAGAAATCATTAATCCAATCGCCTCTGGAAATGTCGTAAGTCCTGATTCTAGCGCGGAAACTCCTATCACATTTTGATACATAAGTGGAAAAACAAATAACATTCCTAGTAAACCAGCTGATGAAAATAATGATATAAGGCTCATCTTTCTAAAGACTGGTTCTTTTAATAAGCGTAAATCTAACATTGGTTGCTTTACTTTCAGTTCTACGATTATAAACAATGTAATGAATACAACCCCAGCTATCCCAGTACTCATAATTTCTGGAGAAATCCACCCTTTTGATGGTCCCTGGCTGAGTGCATATATGAGCATCGCAAATCCTGGTGCTGATAAAATAAAGCCGAGAGAATCAAAGCGACCAGCTGATTTTTCAACATGCTCTGCTAAAAATAGAAGTCCAAAGAGCAATGCAACGATTCCAAACGGTAGATTAATATAAAATGCCCAACGCCAAGACATTTGATCTACAAAGAAACCACCGATGATAGGACCAATTGCTGGTGCTACAGCAATTGGAAGTACAATGAACCGAGAAATCTTCGGTCTTTCCTCTGGTGAAAATGTTCGAAATAACATCGCCATTCCGACCGGTGTTAAAAGCCCTCCACCAGCACCTTGAATAATACGGAAAATATTCAATGAAGTAATATCATTAGCCATTCCGCATAAAGCAGAGGCAATTGTAAATACGAAAAGAGCAATTAAAAATACTCTTTTCGTACCAAATCGATCTCCTAACCAACCAGAAATCGGAAGGAAAACAGCTAAACTAACTAAATACCCAACATTAACCGTCCCCATTGCAGATGGAGGTACTTGTAGTTCTTTACTTATCGTTTGTAGTGCTACATTTACAATCGTTGCATCCATCGCAGCCATAAACATCGCAGTTATATAAACGATACTTACGACTACTTTTGGATTTAGTTTTGCTTTCATTATCGTTTTCCTGCTAATGTTTTTTCACGAACTTGATTACTTTTTGGATTCAAATCTTTCCAGTTATATTCAACATATTCTAAGCAACTCTGCCTACTAGCTTCTTCATATACGACACTCCAGCCAATAGGTACATCGAGAAAAGCAGGCCAGAGAGAATACTGGCCCTCCTCATTTATTAATACTTTATATGTGTAATTATCATTTTCAAATGGATTCGTCATACTCTACTTACCCCTTTCTTATTCTGCAAATATTTCGCTAATACTTGTCCAATTTCCGTAAGTGGACCTGGCTGACATAAATCTTTATGTCTACAGTCAATATCATGCTGCACAATTTGCCCATCTAAATAATTTAGCCACGTATTTGGAGAAATAGGATCAAACCAGTCTGGTATAACAGTAGATCTAAAGAATAAGATGTCTCCGTTATAAACTTTCGGTACATATTTCCCTAACAACCCTACTGAATTTACATATGTTTCTTTCAAGTTCAATATAGTCTCTTCTTCAAGACTTGCTAATGCACTTCCATCTTTACGAAGGATTTCAACTGCACTTTCCATTGTAAGTGGTTTACCATCCATGTTATCTGGGTCATATCCGCCTAAAGCGAGTAATGCGATTAACGCTTCCTCTTCAGTAGGCGCTTCCGTATTCGGTAAGAAGTGTCCAGGATAAGAATCAAGCATAACGAGTAATTCTACTTCTTCCCCTTCATTTTGTAGTTGCGCCGCCATTGCATGCACAACATTTCCTCCAAGCGACCAACCTAATAAACGATATGGTCCATGAGGCTGTACTTCGCGAACGTGTTTCAAGTAATCCGCCGCCATCTCCTCTAAACTTTTTGGAAGTTCTTCATTTTTAGCGATACCACGTGCTTGTACACCATAGATTGGATAATCTGTTCCTAAAGATTTCATAAGTCCTGCATAGCACCAACTTAATCCACCTGCTGGATGTACACAAAATAGTGGTAATTGCTCCCCGCTTGCTCGTAATGGAAGCAACACATCAAGTGCACTTTGACCATTCCCCATCTCAAGTCTTTCAGCTAACCCTGCAACAGTCGGTGCTGCAAATAAAGTACCAATGTTTAGTTCCACTCCAAGCGCCTCTTTAATGCGGCTCATAAGCTGCACTGCAAGGAGTGAATGGCCACCAAGATCAAAGAATCCGTCATCAATTCCAATTTGAGGTACACTTAGCACTTCTGTAAACAAGTCACATAACATTTCTTCTTGCGGTGTTCTTGGACCACGACTAGAAGATGATGCGATAAATTCTGGAGCTGGCAATGCCTTTCTATCTAACTTACCGTTTGGAGTTAAAGGTAACTCATTTACTACTACAAAAGCGTATGGAACCATATAATCTGGTAAACTACCACTAGCAAACTGACGCATTTCATTCGTATCAATCGCTTCATTATTTGATGCAACGATATAAGAAACTAACCGTTTATCCCCTGGTTGATCTTCCCGTACAATAACGGCTACTTGCTCAACTTTAGGGTGCTTCATTATGACTGCTTCTATTTCTCCTAATTCAATTCGGAATCCACGAATTTTTATTTGATGATCTGCACGTCCTATATAATCTAGCGTCCCATCTTTACGCCAGCGAGCTAAGTCTCCTGTACGATACATTCTTGTACCTGGCTTGCCAAATGGATCTGCGATAAAGCGTTCAGCCGTTAATCCTGCTCTTCCTAAATATCCACGCGCAAGCCCTGCACCTGCAACATACATTTCTCCAACTACTCCAGGTGGCACTGGTTGTAAATAGTTGTCTAACACATACACTTTAAGGTCAGGTATACTGCACCCAATTAAACTATTTGCTCGTAAAGAGACGATAGTTTCATCTAATTCAATATAACTAACATGTACTGTCGTCTCCGTAATACCGTACATATTAATAAGCTTTGGTGCGTTATGAGGATGTCGACTATACCAATCTTCTAAGCGACTTAGTTCAAGTGCTTCTCCTCCAAAAACAACATATCGTAAAGATAATTTTTGGCCAATCTCTTCATTTTCACGATCTGCTTGCATCAATTGATAGAACGCTGATGGAGTTTGGTTTAAAACCGTAACCTTTTCTTTAACAAGAAGCTGTAAAAATTCTTTCGGTGAGCGACTTACAGTATGTGGCACTACAACTAAACGCCCTCCGTATAATAAAGGTCCCCAAATTTCCCAAACCGAGAAATCAAAAGCGTATGAATGGAACATCGTCCAAACATCGTTTCCGTCAAACTGGAACCAATGATCAGTTGCTCCTAAAAGTCTTACTACATTTTGATGAGGTATCATAACGCCTTTCGGTCTACCCGTTGAGCCTGACGTATAAATAACGTAAGCAATATGTGATGGAGATAATGGCTTAATTCGTTCCACTTCATCAATATTGTCATCACTATATTTCTCAACTTCTGCTATTACTTTCACATCATCAACTAAAACTTTTAGTGCCTCATCACATTCAATTTCCACTTCTGAATTCGTTAAAACACATGATGGTTTCGCATCGTGTAGCATAAATGAAATGCGGTCTGCTGGGTAATCTGGATCTAACGGAAGGTATCCGGCACCAGCTTTAAGAACAGCTAATAAGCTTACAACCATGTTTAATGATCTTGGCATCGCTAAAGCAACGAGTTGATCAGGACCAATCCCTTTTGCTATTAGGAATCGAGCTATTTTATTTGCTTTTCTATTTAACTCTTCATAAGTTAATTTCTTATTTTCAAAGACAACAGCTATAGAATTTGGATTTATATGAGCCTGCTTTTCAAACAATTGTGGCAATGTCATTTCTGGTGCAATTTGAAAACCACCATTCCACTTTTCTAACACTGTATTTTTCTCTGCTACAGTTAATATTTCTAATCTGCCAATTGATTGATCCGGATTTGTAGCTGCATCATCTAATAACAAAATGAATCGTTCTATTAGTTTTTGAACCGTTTCACGTTTATATAAATCGGTACTAAACTCTAGTAATCCATATAAACCGTTCGGAGTACCATCAACCTCGTTACTCTCACTAATTTCAAATGTTAAATCAAATTTTGCAGAACCAACGCTTTGAATTTCAAGGCTCGCTTCTAAATCTGGTGCATTAAACGTTGCTTCTGGTGTATTTTGAAAAGCTAACATAACTTGAAACAACGGGTGGCTGTTTCGAGTACGTACTGGATTTAACACTTCAACAAGCCTTTCAAATGGAACATCTTGATTTTCATAAGCTGCAAGATTTACCTGCTTCACTCTATTTAATAATTCTTTAAAACTTGGATCTCCTGACGTATTTGTACGTAACACTAATGTATTTACAAATAAACCAACGATATCTGAAAGTACATCATCATTTCTTCCAGCAATCGGACTTCCAATTGGTATATCAGTGCCTGCACCTAATCTTGTAAATAGTGCACTAAGCCCTGCTTGCAATACCATAAACAAACTAACTCCATTTTTACGTGCAAGCTCTACTAACCTACTATGCATACCTTCATCTATATGAAAATGAATTGTTTCCCCGCGGTAACTCGTCTCAATTGGACGCTGGAAATCTGTAGGTAACTCCATTTGGTCTGGTAAACCTTTAAGTTCTTCTTTCCAAAAATCTAATTGTGTTGAAATAAGACTCTCTGGTGTCGTTTCATCACCTAGCAATTGCTGTTGCCAAAGTGCATAATCTGCGTATTGAACTGGTAGTGTCTCCAGCTGAACTCTGTCACCTTGACATCGTGCTTTATATGCCGCTGTAAAATCTCTCGTTAACGGCTGTAATGACCAGCCATCACCTACAATATGATGTAATAAAATTAATAATACATGTTCGTTTTCACTCACTGTAAAAAGTTGCAAACGAACTGCCGGCTCAATATCGAGGTTAAAGCTATATCTTACCGCCTCTGAAAGTACACTTTCTAATTCATCTTTACATGTATTAGTTATAACCATTTCTAGATTTAAATTTTCCATATCTAAAATTTTCTGATAGGAACTACCTAATACGTTAGGGAAAATTGTTCTAAGTGTTTCATGTTTCTCAACTACATCATAAAAAGCACCTTGTAATGCTTCCCGATTCAATATTCCATTCATACGAATGACTAGCGGAATATTATAAGTAGGACTTGGACCTTCTAAACAATTTAAGAACCATAACCTGCGCTGTGCAAATGAAAGTGGAACTTCATTTGGCCTACTTGCTTTCTGAATAGCTGGTCTTGCGCTTTTTGCATGGTTTAATTGTTTCGCCAGTTCGGCAACAGTTGGTGATTCAAATAGTTTCCCAATTCCTAATTCCACACTTAACGTTTCACGAATTCTTGCCATTAAACGAGATGCGAGAAGTGAATGTCCACCCATTTCAAAGAAATTATCATCAATGCTAATTCGAGAAACACCAAGTACTTCTGCAAATAAATCACATAATATTTCTTCTTTCGGATTTCTAGCAACTCTCTCGTTGTTCATTCCATTAAAATCAGGAGCAGGTAATTTCTTTCTGTCAACCTTACCATTTGGCGTTAATGGTAATTCTTCTAGCACAACAAATGCCGATGGTATCATATAATTCGCTAAACTTTCTGAAACATAAGAACGAATTTCTGAAAGATTAATCGGTTCCTTTTCTTCTGCAATGATATACGCAATGATGCGTTTATCATTTGCACGATCTTCTCGTACCATTACTACCGCTTGTTGAATATTTTCATGTCGTTGTAATACCGTTTCAATTTCAGCTAATTCAATTCGGAATCCACGAATTTTAATTTGATGATCTGCGCGACTAATGTACTCTAACGCACCATCACTACGCCATTTCACAAGATCTCCTGTACGGTACATGCGCTTCCCTGATTCTCCATAAGGATTTGCAACAAACCGTTCAGCTGTTAACTCAGGTTTTCCTAAATATCCGCTTGCAAGTCCTTCCCCTGCAATATATAATTCACCAATAATTCCAGGTGGAACTGGTTGTAGCCCTGCATCCAATACATACACTTCTGTATTGCAAATTGGCTTTCCAATAGGTGGTATACCCTTTTCACCTTCATCAATGTTCATGAAAGTAGACCAAATCGTCGTTTCAGTTGGTCCATATAAATTAGTTATTGAACAACCTAATTCTTTTAATTTATTTGCTAAATGCGCTGGGAGAGCTTCACCACCAACAAGTATATTTAGCCCTTGTAGCTTCTCTGGATAATCAGTTACTAACGCCTGCCAAAGCGTCGGTGTAGCCTGCATAATTGTCACTCTTTCTTCTTGTAAAAGTGTCGTTAATGCTGATGGCTCTTGTATGTCTTCTTTTTGCGCAATTGTTAAACTTGCACCACTAATAAGAGGTAAATAAATTTCTAGAGCAGAAATATCAAACGCAAACGTTGTAACTGCTAATAAATGATCATTTTCATTTAATGAAAACTTTTGCTGCATAGCCATTAAAAAGTTACTTAAACCTCTCATAGGAACAATTACACCTTTTGGGTTTCCTGTTGAGCCTGAAGTATATATTGTATAGGCTGGGTTTAAAAGTGATACATCATTCTTACATGCTATATTCATACGAGAATATGTATGTAACGCTAGTTTCGTTTCTTCGTCATCTAATACAATTTTTTTCATATCCTTTTCTATAACTAACTTAGATGAAACAGATGAATGTGTTATGATACAAACTGGTTTTGCATCATTTACTATATAATTAACTCTTTCTGCTGGGTATTCTGGATCTATTGGTAAATACGCTGCACCAGCCTTTAAGACTGCTAGCATACTAACTACCATTTCTATTGATCTAGGGAATACTAAAGCTACAAACTGATTTGGTCGTATTCCTTCTTCTACTAAATAATGTGCTAGTTCATTCGCTCGTTCATTTAGCTCTTTATACGTAAGGATTACACCGTCACAAGTAATCGCTAGTTTATTTGGATTTTTTTGCACTTGTTTTTCAAATGATATAGGTAAACTGATTAACTCATCGTCTTCCTTCGTTTCATTCCATTCCAATAAAACTTTATGATTTTCTTCAGGCAGAGTAATGTTTATTTTTCCAATCGGCTCGTTTTTCTCATAATTATTTATTACTAATTCAAATAGATTCATAAATCTTTCTTTATGCAATGCTAGCTCTGCGCCATTATATACTTCGGGATTCGCATCAAAATGAATCATTAGCTCATTTTGATCAAAACGTTTATATACATTTATCGATAAATCATCTACAGGTCCTGCTGATAAGTTATGCGTAATACCACGATTTCCAGCAAAATTAAGCCCGTAATCAAAAGGCATAACATTCACTAACGGTCCAAACAACCTTTGATTTTCACCTAGTAACTTTAAGTCTCTTCTTAATTCCTCATGACGGTATTTATGATGGTGACGTACATCTCGGATTTCTTTAGAAACTTGCTGCAATAATTCCGCAAGAGTTATATTTGGAGTTACTGTAATACGAAGTGGAACTAAATTCATTACCATACTTGGTGTATGAATAGATACAGAACCTAGACGTCCCATCATCGGTAAACCTAAAACAATATCATTTTCACCTGTTAATTTATGCATATAAATACTTGTTACAGCCACAATGAATTCCGGCCAACTTGTTAACGAAATATTGATATCTTCTAGTAAAGTTTTCGTGCTAGAACTAGATAAATAAGCTGTTTCTCGTGAAAATCCATTTGATGTTCTCGGTGCTCGTTCTGCCAAACTTACAACTTCTGGGGCATCTGCAAACTTTTCTAACCAAAAAGTACGATTTTCCTGAAATTGTTTAGACTCACGATACTCGATATCTTCTTGCACGACTTTTGCAAGAGAACCAAATGGCTTTTCACTCTTGTTTGTTTCTTCTATAAGTGATGTATACTCATTCGCTACCTTTTGGCTAAGAAGTGAAAATCCATAGCCATCCATCACAATGTGATGGATGCGCTGATACCAAAAGAAACGATTATTTTCAACTTGAATAAGTGCTTCAGTAAATAATGTATCTTTTTTCAAATTGACTGGTATAGATAAATCATTTTTCATCCATACTTTAGCAGCTTCTTCAGGGTTTTCTTCTTTCCGAGCGTCAATAAAATGCATATGAAACTGTGATTCTTCAATAACTTGCCATGGGCCAATTTCATCCTCTTCGAAGCGAACGTGAAGTGCTTCTGCTTCCATTACAACTTTACGTACAGCTAATTCAAAAATGTCTTGATGAATATTCCCGTTTATTTCTACATATTCCCCAGTATTATATATCGGATTAAGCGGATCTAATTGTTGCGCAAACCACATACCAGACTGCGCAGATGATAACGAATGACGAATCTTTTGACTGTTAGGCATTCTTTACTACCCCTTTATTATGTAGTCTATTTGTTACAGCACCTGTGCTGTTTGTGAAGATAATAAGCTGTACCAACCTGCAACAGTTGGACGTTCTGCTAAATCTGCAAACGTGATTTCTTTCCCTTCACGACGCCACTTCTCTACTAAACTCATAATTCTGACCGAATCAAGCCCTCTATTTAATAAGTCCTCATCAATATCAATACTCTCTACTGACTCACGAAGTAGTTGTGCAACTAGTTCATGTACTTGCTGTATAGTGATTCCTTCACTCTCATCACCTTTTACACTTTGTAAATCTTTTAACAGTAGGTTTGTTGATGTCGTTACTGCGCATCTATTAGATGCATACTCCAATGCTTGTTTATGATGCTCTAGTGAAAAATCAGCAACTGCATCTGCTACAAAGAACGGCTCTATACCATCCATAAATGCTTCACAAGCTGTTAAAAGGCATCCAATATGCGCATAAATACCGCAAATAATGAGTTGATCTCTTCCTTGTTCATTTAAAATTTCTAATAGATTTGTCTTTTTAAATGCACTATATCTCCATTTTGTTAGGAATATATCATCCTCATCAGGAGTAAGTTCATCAACAATTTTCTTTTTATCTGGTCCAGCAGGAATACCGTCACCCCAAAAGTCTTGTAATAAACCTCTTTGTTCTAACGTTTGTCCACCAGGTTGCGCTGTATAAACAACTGGTATACCAAGTTGTTTACATTTTTCTCTTATCATTTTAATATTTGAAATAAGTTCTACTTTTGGTGATTCTTTATCGTTATATGCATCAAGAAAATATTCTTGCATGTCATGAATTAAAAGTACTGCACGTTTCGGGTCTGGTGTCCAATTCACTTTATTTTTTGGTAGTTCTGATTCAATTGGCATTTTATATACTGAAATAGATGGGATAGCCATCTAATCACTTCCTTCCGGTTTTTATTATTGTTTTACTGTAATAAGTTTTTCAGCAATGACTTTACGTAGTTCTTTTTTGCTGACTTTTCCGACTCCTGTTTGCGGGAATGATTCAATAAATTCAATTCGATCTGGAATTTTATAAGCCGCTATACCACGTTCTCTTAAAAACATTTTTAATTCACTTACTGCCGGAACTTGTCCGCGAGCTATAACAAAAGCACAGGTGCGTTCACCTAAATAATCGTCAGGCATAGATACAATTGCTACGTCATGGACCGCATCGTGTGCTAATAAATGATTTTCAACTTCTTCCGCAGCAACTTTCTCACCACCACGGTTAATTTGATCTTTATCTCTTCCTTCTACAATGATGTATCCTTGTTCATTTACTTTTACAAGATCACCTGTGCGATAAAATCCATCCTTTGTAAATGATCGTGCATTATGCTCTTCAGCTTTATAGTAACCACGAATTGTATATGGACCTCTTGTTAATAAACTACCTACTTCGCCAGGTTGTACATCGTTGTCATTTTCATCAACAACTCGTACTTCATCGAGTGCAGACATTGGTCTACCTTGTGTATGAATAATAATTTCTTCCGGATCGTCTAATCTTGTATAGTTCACTAATCCTTCCGCCATACCGAATACTTGCTGTAACGTACATCCAAATGTAGGGCGTATACGTCTTGCAACCTCAGCGCTAAACTTAGCACCACCTACTTGAATAACCACTAGGCTCGATAAATCGGTATTACGAGAAGATGCAGCATCAAGCCAAATCATTGCTAATGGCGGAACGAGCGCTGTAATTGTAACTTTTTCTTTTTCAATAAGAGCAAATGCCTCATCTGGACTACCACCAGTTGCCAATACCACTTTTCCACCCGCATAGAAAGTTCCAAATGTCCCTGGAGAACTCATTGGGTAATTGTGTGCTACTGGAAGAACTGCCATATAGACGCTTTCTGCATTCAAATTACAAATTTCAGCGCTTACACGTAAACTATAAATATAGTCATCATGTGTTCTAGGAATTAATTTAGAAAGACCTGTTGTCCCTCCTGATAATTGGAGAAATGCAACATCACTTGGCTGAACTTCTGGTAATGAGACGGGATCCATATACAGATCATTTATGTTCACAAACTCTTCTTCTTCCCCCACTACAATTACACGTTGTAAAGTTGGCACTTTCTCTTTCACTTCTCTTGCTAGTTTTCGATAATCAAAACCGAGAGCCTTATCTGAAATAACGTAAGCGCTCGCCTCGCCAAACTCACAAAAATAACTAATTTCACTGCTTCGATGTGAAGGTAGTGCAAAGACAGGAAGCGCTCCAATTCGAAATAGTGCAAAACATATTTCGAAAAACTCGATAATGTTAGGTAACTGGATTACAACTCTGTCCTCTTTCTTTATTCCTAAATTCAGTAAACCTGCTGCTAAACGATCTGCATTTTTATCAAGTTCACTATATGTTATATGCTTCTTACCACTTACAACCGCGATTCGATCTCCATATTTCTCAGCCCGCTCTCTTAACACTCCTCCAAATGTTTCACCAAGCCAACATCCTTCATCTCGATAATGATCGGCAAATTCTTTTGGCCATTCTGTATAACCTACTAGCATTCTTTCTTCCCCCTATTTTTCATTAAGTGAACTATCTCTTAACCCTAAAGCTTTTAGCATTGTTTGGAACTTAGCTGATGTTTCTGCTAACTCATCTTCTGGTTTTGACTCAGCAACAACTCCAGCTCCTGCATATAAACGCAGTGTATTTTCTTGTACTTCAGCACAACGAATTGTAACAATCCATTCTCCATCTCCATTTAAATCGCTCCATCCTAGCATTCCTGTAAAGAACTCGCGGTCAAATGGCTCAATATGCTGTATAGCCTCTCTTGCTTTTTCCATCGGAGTTCCGCAAACTGCTGGCGTAGGATGAAGGGCAATTGCTAATTGTAAAGAAGAAGTATTTGGATCCTTCAGTTCACCTTTCACTTCTGTAGACAAATGCCACATCGCTTCACTATGAATAACTGATGGCTTTTCTGGAACATGTAATGTATGACAATACGGACGAAGTGCAGCGGCAACCGCTTCAACTACTACCGCATGTTCATGTAAATCTTTTGGAGAAGAAAGTAATTCCTCTGCTCTTCTTTTATCTTCTACTGGGTCCTCACTACGTGGCCTTGAACCAGCTAACGGATTAGAAATAACTTGCATACCATTACGTGAAACAAGTAATTCAGGACTTGCTCCAATTAGCGTCTTACTGTTCTCTTTTTCATCTTTCGGTAAATTCACAGCAAATGTATAACCATGCTTATTATGTTCTGCTAATTCTCGCAGAAGTTTTTGCTTATCAATCTTTTCCGAAGATTTAACATCTAACGATCTAGATAGAACGATTTTCTTTAAATCACCGTCCTGTATTTTTTTAATTCCTTGCTTCACACCATTCATATAAACTTCAGGGTCTGGTACTGGCGTCATTTCAAATGTTACGTTCTCATTTGTTTCAAGCTGATTTGTTGTATCCAATTGTAAACGCTCAGAAATCCTACTATATTCTGGTACGATAAGTTGGACTTCTTTTCTACGATCGAATGGCAAAGCACCCACAACGATAGGATTTGGATTTCCAGCTTGTTTCGCATTACTTAATGTCGCTTGCACAAGCTCTGGGAAATTTTCAATTTCACGATGCTTTACTGTAGTAAACTCTCCTTCTGCTAATATAGTTCGAGTTGGTGAAGCGAAAAAGAATGAAGATTCAGTCTTATAATCTTCTAAAAGTTTTTCTGACAATTCCTTTACAGCTATATGTTCATTCATAATATAATAACCTCCTGAATTTTTATTAAACTCCTAACGTAGCACCGCCATCGACACATAAATTGTGCATTGTAATATGACTTGCTCTATCTGAGGCTAAAAATAACACTGCTTCAGCAACTTCTGAAGGTTGTGCAATTTTTTGTAATGGAATTCCGAGTCTATATGTATTTTGAGAACCAGTAATTATATTTTTAGCTCCATTCTCATCAGCCCATAGTAATCTTTGCATCTCAGTTTCAGTAGAACCTGGAGAAACTAAGTTGCAGCGTATATTGTATGCCGCAAGCTCTAGTCCTAAACATTTCATAAACATTGTCGTTGCAGCCTTTGACGCAGCATACGCAGCCATCTCCATTCTCGGCGTATTTGCCGCATTTGAACCGACTGTAACAATTGCCCCTGATTTTCTTAACATCATATTTTTACTTACCGCTCGGGACATATTGAAAACCCCTGTAGTATTTACAGAGAATGTTTTATTCCAATCTTCATCACTTAACGAATGAATTGGTCCCATACGTAAAACCCCTGCAACATTTATTAAAATATCTATTGGCGCTATTTCATTTGCAATATGATTTACCATGTCTTCAACAGCAGCGCTATCACTCACATCTAAACGAAACGTTTTCATACGTGTATTATTTAATTCATTTTGATTTAAGAGTACATTTAACCCCTCTTCATTTTGATCAACCGCAATAACTGTGGCTCCTCTTTCTAAAAACATTTTGGCAACAACACTGCCTATGCCTTGTGCTGCACCTGTTACTAAAACTGTTTTCCCATCAAATTCCCCTAAGTTCATTTTCTCTATCCTTTCACATAAACATTAATTTCATTAAGCAACACCACTGATATTGATTTTCATTATCAGTGGTGTTGTAAAAAATAATACACTTACTAAACTAATTGGTCAAGTGCGCATTACTTTAAAATCCATTTTATTGATAATGTTTTTCATTTACTATCTTACACCGAAATGATAATGTTTCTCAATAAACTTGTCAATCTTTTTTTATTTTTCAGACAAAGTATTTTAATGCTTCTTAATAAAATCATATGTAAACGTATTAAATGTACTTATATTATAAATAAAATTCCAAATCCTCTTTTTAAAATTGAAGAAGACAAACTAGAGATACGTTCATTTACAATGCTTTATGAAAAACTCAAGTATATATTTTCTCAATATTTTTCTGAAAATATATCTTACAAATACTAACGAATGTCTTCTTTATCATTTAAGATTTAATATATATTTCAAATGCGATATATCAATTCATTATATTCCAATATATCCCACTCACTTTTACATCTATAAAAATCCCAAAAATAATTTAACCTTGTTAAAATAACTCATAAAAAAAGCATCCTAATTAATAGAATAGGATGCTTTTTCGTAATCATAGCGTTATAGAAGATTTGTATACTTACGCTACGCTGCGATACTCTTCTTCGTGTTCTTTTTTCTGTTTAGGTGCTTGAATTAAAATTGCGATAATGAATGACACGACACATAATACACCGATCACCATGAACGTTGGTTTGAATCCACCTAGAAGTGCACCGATAAAGGAACCTGCAAGCGCCCCGAATCCAAATCCTTGATACACAATTCCGTAGTTCTTACTATGGTTTTTCATACCGAAGAAATCACCAACAATAGCTGGGAAAATAGTGATATTTCCACCAAAGCAAAACGCTACACTTGCTACACATACGAAGTAAATACCATAATTTAAATCTACAAAACTTAGAACTAAGACTGAACTCGCCATAACAACAAAAGTACCAGTAACGATTTTTAAACGCCCAATTTTATCCGATAACGGTCCTAAAATGATACGACCTAATGTATTGAAGATTGCAACCATAGCCACCGCATTAGCTGCTGTTGCTGCGCTAAGTCCTACAAGTTGAACACCAATGTCTTTTACCATACCAATTAAGTATAAGCCACTCATACATGATGTAAATAACATGATAAATAATAAGTATACTTGTTTTTTGCCTAACATTTCTTTCGTTGTGTATTCCTTAGTTTTTGTTTCATGAACTGCTCCTTGATCTGCAGCTTGATGGATTAAACAAGCACCAATTACAATCATAGCTGTAACAATTAAACCCCAGTATATAAATGCTTGCGATACACCAACTGATTCAATCAACTGTGCGTTAACGTATTTAAAGATTAAGCTACCTGAACCATATGCAGAGACAGAAATACCAGCAATTAAACCTTTACGCTCTGGAAACCACTTTATTAAATTTGATAGTGAAGTGATATATGCTGTACCATCTGCATAACCTACAACAACTCCTGCTAGTACATAAAGCAATATTAATGAAGAAGCTTGTGAACTAAGTATTAACCCTAGTCCTAATGCTAATCCAGCTATCATAATAAGTTTACGAAGTCCCCATTTTTCTTGCAATTTACTCGCAAATAAAGTTGAAAATGCTAAAGAAAGACTAGTAATTGAAAAAGTTATCGCAACAGCGTTAAGACTCCAACCGTATTTACTAACTAAAGGCTGATTGAATAAACTCCATGTATATATCGTCCCAAGCCCCATTTGTACTATGACTGTGCCAAGGACAACAAACCATGGATTAACAGTTGATTTTTTCATACCTTTCCGCCTCCTCTTTCTATTTCAATGCTATTCGCTAAATTTACTTTTTTTATGTTCATTTTGGTCACCTCTTTTGATTTGACACCTTCATTGTATAAGATGTTTTTGTTTATGTAAGCACTTACAAGATAGAGCGTCAAAAACATGGAATCAGTTACAAAAAACGAAGGATGAAATACAAAAAACTACTGATTAAATACAATAGAAAAAATTTTTATACTTCGATTCACCTTATTTTTTATAAAATCACAAATTTTTTCCCAATAAATAAAACTAAATATTCACTAATATATCTATCCGTGGTTTAATATATATAATAAAAAAATATTTCTGTCTTTAATGAGGAGGTACTATGAAAGCAAACGTAGGGGATACTATACTTTTTCAACGAAACAATTTAAAGATTACAGGATCTGTACTAAAACTTTATACTGAATCGGTCTTAGTTGAAATTACAAATGTAAGCGGTGGTACTTTTGAATTTGATCGAACAATTGTAAATCATAAAAACTATAAAGTTTTAAATGCAAATACATAAAACAACACAAAATAGCCCCTGCTCAACAGCAGGGGCTATTTTATATAAAAATATTTCACTAGTTTATATACCCTAAAACATTAACAATCTTACTCGCTTTTAAATTGTTAATATGATAATAAATTTCTAAACCTCTTCTCTCTGCTCGTAACACTTTACCCTTCATTTTTGATAAATGTTGTGAAACAGTAGATTGCGGAATATTCAGTAACTCTGTTAATTGTGTTACATTACAAGTTTTTCTCGTACTTAATTCATTTACAATTTGCAGTCGGATTGGATGCGCCATAATTTTTAAAATATCTACATCTTCTTCTGAAACTAAAGTTTTTTTCATTTCACTTGTATATGTTGTCATAAGACATTCCCCTTTTATATGAATTCCATTTTTATAAGATCTATTTCCAAAATTTTTAAAACCCTCGATTAAAACTTTCATATAGAAATAAAAGGATTTTAAATTTTTGAAAACAGAACTTACATTCACTTTATTTATTTGGTACATATACATAATACAATGTTAATATGTGCTCTATGTGAAGTTCGCATAAATTTGTGATGAAGATTTATTTAGCCACTCGCATCCTACTCATCTAATTACCCACTGCATAAAATCATCAGTTATTTTAACACATTTTAGGCGTTTGTATATACTATTTATAAAACAACTTTTATAAAGGGGAATTCATATGCCTACAGCGTTACAAGAAGAAGTCGAAGAAGCACGGGAAACATATGTCAGTCGTATCATCTTAGTTGGAGGATCCGCTTTATTTTTAGTAGGCGGGGTTATCTCAGCAATTTCAGCCTTTAAAACTTATAATCGTTTGGAGAATACGCCGCCTTCTACAGATAATTCATAGATATTTTATAAAATAAAACGTCGCCTCCAATATGAAGAGACGACGTTTTATGATTCATACATATGACACTAAAAGTATCGGTAGATTCCCTACTCCATTTTCTAAGCTTACTTCACCACAAACCTAGTCTGACTACATCCATCCTTCTGCTTCGTTACTTCTAATACAGCTGGCATTGCGTTTTTCAGTTCTTGTACGTGTGAAATGACACCGATAAATCGGCCTGATTTTTGTAGGTCAATTAAGGCATCTACTGCTTTCGTTAATGATTCTTCATCTAATGAACCGAACCCTTCATCGATGAACATCGTTTCGATGGAAATACCACCTTCATATGCTTGAATGACATCTGCCATTCCTAGCGCTAAGCAAAGTGATGCGTTAAATTTCTCTCCGCCGGATAATGTTTTTACATCGCGCGTTTGGCCAGTGTATGCATCGTACACATCTAAGCCTAATCCACTTTGACGGTTTCTTTTTTCAACTCGTTCACTTCGTTTTAAATAAAATTGTCCATTTGATAATTTACGTAGTCGTTCGTTTGCGATTTGAACGATTTGTTCTAAATACTCAATTAAAATGTAACGTTCAAATGATATACGACTTTCGTTATCACCTTTCATTACTTCATATAAATCAACAAGTTCTTGGAAGGCTTTTTCTTCCTCGTGAATTTGTTCGTCAATACGTCTAATGTTTTCATGTAAATCAGAAATATATGTTACCGCATTTTGCGCACGTTGACGTTTTTCTTTAATGATATCGAGATTAATTTCTAGTTCTTTTATGTGTTCACCTAAAGATGTAATATCCATGTACTCTTTATCTTTTAATTCTGAGTTTAGCTCTTCAATTTGTTTTGCAAGCACTTCAAGAGATGAATAATAACCTTGAATTTCTTTCTGTAACATCTCCATCTCGGCGTCGCTTAATTTGGCTTCTTTATACGTGAATTGATCTGTAAATCCGCTTTGTTCTAGCTCTTTCATAAAGCGTGCGAAAGTCTCTTCTTTCTTCAATTTTGCACTTTCAAATTGATTAGAAGCACCTTTCTGTTCTGCTTGAATACGTATATTTTCATTTTGCCAATGTTGATACGCTTCCTGCACTTTCTTCCATTCGTCCTCCATTAACCTAAGTTCGTGCATAGCTTGGTCAAACTGTGATTTCCAAGCTTGTACTGTTTGCAAGTTTTCTGGAATATTTCGTTTATCATGTTCATATGACGTACGAAGTTGCATGCACTCTATTTCTGTACGGTGCTGCATTGTTTCTACTTCCCGTTTTTGTTTCTGAAGTTCTTCTATTTTTTCTTCTACGCTTTTCATGTTCGCAGCAATCTGCTTACGTGTTTCTTCACTTGCTTTTAACGTATTAACGTCTGCTGCTAATTGTTTTCCTTTTTGAACAAGTGCACTATATGTTTCAACTAATTTTTCGGAGTTATAGCCACGCTTCACAACTTCTTCTATCACTTGTTCATATTGTAGTCGATAAAAATTCCATTTCTCCTCTACTTGCACATGTAATTTTTCAGCAATGTTCTTCTTATCTCTTAAATCGTTTAACTCTTTTTCATCGATCGCATTACTTTGCTCTGTAGCTTTTTGCGGATGATTCGTACTACCACATACCGGACAAGATGCACCGTCATGTAAATGAAGAGCTAATATACCAGCCTGTTCACTTAACCAGCGGCGCTCCATGTTTTCATATGCACGAACTGCCACGTGCATTTTATTATTTGCCACTTCTTTTTCTTGCTCGAATTTTTGTTTTTCTTGCCAAACATCGTATGCTTGCTTTAAAACTTTTGCATCTTCTCGCATATTCGTTAGTTCTTCTACTTTAGCTACATATTGCTCAAGTGCTTGTTCTAATTGATGCAATTCATCAGACATTCTCTGTTTTTGGCTTGTATGCTCTTCTAGTTGTTGATCCAACTTTTGCATACTTTCTTTTAATTTCCCTATTTGAATTTCGGCATTTTGTAAATTCAGCTTTCTCTCAGCTAATGATTCAATGATTGCTTGTAACTCTTCTAATCTTTGAACAAGTTTTTTAGCCTCTTCTCGTTCAGCTTCTTTATTCTTTACTACTTCATACTTCTCCTGAGCAAGTTCAAAGCTGTTCATTATCTGTTCTTGTTTGACGATTATCTGTTTTAACAAACTTTCAGCTTTCTGCTCATTTTGCATCGCTTCTTCATACCATTGTTCAAATGGTAATAAGCGCTTTGCTTGTTCCGCACGTTTAAAGGATTTTTCTTTCCTTTCAATTGCTGCACGGTTCTCTTGTAAAGTGTTATATTTCTCATTCTTTTGTTGTAAATCTATAAATTTCTCATTTACAGATTTTGCTGCATGAAAACGTGTTTCTGCATCCTTTAATTGCTTCGTTTGAACATCTTGTTCTACTTGTAATTGCTCAACCTCTGCCTTATACACTGTTGTTTCTTGTTCTAACGCTTCTACTACTTGATGCGTATTTACATGTTCTTGTGCCGCTAATGTCTCTAATAATGCTCCATCACGGATTGGTAATTTAAAAACATTACGGAAATAGAGCTCTCTCTCTTTTTGTTTTTCTTGTAAAACATCTTTCCATTGTTTTCTCTTTTGATCAAGTAACTCACGCATTAATTTATAACGATCCGTTTTAAAAATACGACGTAAAATCTCTTCTTTGTTTTCCGTCTCAGATGTTAATAGTTTTCGGAATTCACCTTGTGGTAACATAACAATTTGACTAAATTGATGTTTACTTAAACCAATTAAATCTTCCACTTTTTTGTTTACGTCTGTTACATGAAAACGATCGACGGCTGGAACGTTTTCTCCATCAATAACTTCATATAATTCTACTGCATGTCCTGTAATGGTCTTATTCCCTTGTTTTTTATGTCCAAGTTGTCTTTTTATTTCATAGCGTTTCCCTTTTAATTGAAAGGTTAATTCTACACTTGTATAAACATCATCATCAGCAAATTGACTTCGAAGCATGCTCGTATCACTACGTTCTTCTCCACTAGCCTCACCATATAACACATAACAAATCGCATCAAAAATCGTTGTTTTTCCAGCTCCCGTATTCCCAGAAATAGCGAAAATACGATGTTCTCCAAGATCTTCAAAATCGATTACTTCTTTCTGTTTATATGGCCCGAATGCTGTCATAATAAGCTGAATCGGTCTCATCCTCGTTCACCTTCCCGTTCTTGCACTGTTTGTAATACATCTATAAATAGGCGTTCTTTCTCTTCTGATAAATCTAACCCTTTCATTTCTTTATAGAAAGCCTTTAAAAGAGATAAATCATCCGTTTTATGTCTTGAAACCGTTACTTCATTTGTATCTGTGAGTTCTCGCCTTTGCATCGCTCTTTCAACGTGCATTGCATTTGGATATACAGATCGTATTTTCTCCATTGGCTGTAAGACAGGGTTTTCATCTAATAATTTTACAAATACGTAATCTTCACTTACTGGGTGCTGTAATAATTCATCTATTTTCGCTTCTACTGTTCGCATTTTACGACGTGGTGAAAGTAACCTTTTTTCAATTGCTACTTCACCAGTTTCATTCAGTTCTACAATGTAATAACCTTTTTTATGTTTCTCTTCAGAAATTGAATAGGCAAGTGGTGAACCTGAATATCTAATGGTCTCATTACGTACGAAATGCGCTTGATGTAAATGTCCAAGCGCAGTGTAATGAAACTTATCAAAATAATGACTATTTACATATTCAGCACCACCAATTGAAAGTGGTCGTTCTGCATCACTTGTATTCTCCTCCGCTTCTCCTGAAGAAGTTACAAATGCATGTCCAACAAATACATGTCTAGCTTCTTTATCCATTGTTTCAGAGAGCTCATTCATAAAAATGCGCATTGCATCATCATGAGAACGTACGTCTTCATTTTTCAACACGTGTCTAACTATGCTTGGGTCTGCATACGGTATTAGATGGAAGTGAACCTCTCCATATTCATCATTTAGTACAACAGGTTCATACGGGAATTGAAATTGGCCTGCAATATGTAATCCCTGTTTTTTCATTAAACTACTCCCAAAATGGATACGATCCGGACTATCATGATTACCAGCTACTGCAATAACTGGTGTTTGTAAATCAATAACTATTTTTTGCAGCACATCATTTAATAAGTCTACTGCTTCTGTAGGTGGAATTGCTCGGTCATATAAATCCCCTGCAATAATTACAGCATCTGGTTTTTCTTCTTCAACAGCCTGTACAAACTGATCTAATACAATCTTTTGGTCTTCAGTCATATACACGCCATGAACAAGCTTACCTAAATGCCAATCCGCTGTATGAAATAACTTCATATTTTTCTACTCCTTTTAATTTACTGATTTTAGTGAAACGAGTTGATAGTTTATTGTAGTTTTTCCGTTCTCCCACTCTAGCTTCAATATCGTTGCACTTCCAATTCTTTCTTCATTTGATTTATATAAAGGCAATATTTCTTGAATTGTAAATAAGTGATAACCATCCAATATTAATTGAAATATATTTTCTTCAATATGTAATCTTACTTCTTTTTCATTTGAAATAATTTTTGTATGCATCTCAAATTTCATGATAGATACAACCCCTTTTTATAATCTCTACATTTTAATAGTATAGTGGCTATGCAAGATTGACAAGTACATACACAGCAAAGTACACACTTTTCTATGGTTATATGTTTTATGTATTTTATATAAAATACGGTATGTGAAATTTTATATTTTCTCCAAAATAAAAATGCCTATTGTGACATCTTTATTTTTGTATAAAGTCTTTCATTACATAATATAAAACGGTAATTAAAACGATTGCGACGAAAAATGAGAACACTGCGACAATGTACCCATCTTTATTTAATAAAATACAGAATGAAATAGATATTATAAAAATCGGAAATACGAGACGTACTTTATCCTTCACTTCTTCTGTCGTATCTGTATGATGAAAATACTGCGTTATCCCTATCATTAAAGAAGACAAAATAATAACCGACAATAGTAAAGGTCCTGGCATTCCGATTTCTCCTTTCTCTATTTCTAATTCAGTGTAAAATTTTTTATTACAATTGTACGATTCATTTTTTCTTCAAACACTCTTTTTAGAATTGATAATGAACAATTCACACCTATATAATAGCGCTTTTATCATTATAACTTCAAATAATTACACTTACAGTAATGTTGTAATATTCCCCCTCAGTCTCTGAAATCCTGCAAAGATAACTCGTCAAAATATGCGGTGACCAAATTAATATTTACCGTCAACTTTTGACAAAATTTATAAAGGACATTTCAGTACATATCAAGAATTAAGAATAAGAAGATATGTAAGGGAGGATGCATTATGACTGAACAAGTTTTATTTTCTGTTAGTGAAAACGGCGTTGCGACAATTACTTTAAACCGTCCAAAAGCACTTAATTCTTTATCTTATGACATGTTACAACCTATCGGACAAAAACTTAAAGAGTGGGAACACGATGAGCGTATTGCACTTATCGTGTTAAAAGGAGCTGGCACAAAAGGTTTTTGTGCAGGCGGCGACATTAAAACTCTTTATGAAGCGCGTTCCAATGAAGTGGCATTGCAACATGCAGAACGTTTTTTTGAAGAAGAGTATGAAATTGATACATATATTTATCAATATACAAAACCGATTATTGCTTGTTTAGATGGAATTGTAATGGGCGGTGGTGTCGGTCTTACAAATGGTGCGAAGTATCGCATTGTAACTGAGCGTACGAAATGGGCAATGCCAGAGATGAATATCGGCTTCTTCCCAGACGTCGGAGCTGCATATTTCTTAAATAAAGCGCCTGGATATACAGGACGATTCGTTGCTTTAACAGCATCTATTTTAAAAGCTTCTGACGTATTATTTATTAATGCTGCTGATTACTTTATGACATCTGATTCATTACCAAAGTTTCTTACTGAACTTGAAAGTGTAAATTGGCATAAAGAAGATGATGTACATACTAATTTAAAAGAAGTTATTCGTACATTTGCAACTGCTCCAAACTTAGAAAGCGAGCTCGCTCCTTCATTAGAAGTAATCAATTCACATTTTGCTTTCGATACAATTGAAGAAATCATCCATTCATTGGAGAAAGATGAAAGTTCCTTTGCTCTAAAAACGAAAGAAACACTGTTATCAAAATCCCCTATTTCACTAAAAGTAACATTAAAACAGTTTATTGATGGAAAAGATAAATCCGTTGAAGAATGTTTCGCTACGGACCTTATACTTGCTAAAAATTTCATGAGACATGAAGATTTCTTCGAAGGAGTACGCTCCGTTGTCGTTGATAAAGATCAAAATCCGAATTATAAATATAAACAGTTAAGTGACGTTTCAGAAGAAGATGTGAATCGTTTCTTTAACTTACTTAATGCATAAAATGAAATTGTCATGAGGGGATCTTTTGTTCATCCCCTACCTAACTTCTTTGCTTCAGCTAAATCTTGTGCGGTGAAAATCTTACTACCCGCAAATAGCGGTATAAAATCGAAGCTATATAGTAGTGTAATTACAGCTACTATATAGCCTTTTTTATTTAATTATTTTTAACAAAATTTAATTTTATTAAATCCATTTTTGTGCTACACTATTTTTAATCAAATATTCTAAAAATAAAAAGGAGGGGCGGCTATGATAGAAAATTATCTTCTTTTCATCATTATGTCTATTTGCCTTATCATTTTACCTGGTCCAGATACAGCAATGGCTACGAAAAATACATTGGCTGCTGGTAAAGTCGGTGGAGTGAAAACAGTGTTTGGTACATGTATTGCACTATTAATTCATACTTTAGCTGCTGTAATTGGTCTTTCTGCACTTATTGTAAAGTCAGCTCTATTATTTTCTATTTTCAAGTACGTTGGGGCTCTCTATTTAATTTATATCGGTATTAAAGCCCTTTTAGCAGTAAGAAACAAAGAAAACTTAGATACAAATGATCTATCTTTGAATAATGAAAACGAACATACTTCTTGCTTTCGCCAAGGATTTCTTACAAATTTATTAAACCCTAAAGTTGCAGTCTTCTTTTTAACTTTTTTACCGCAATTTTTAAATCCAAATCATAATACATTTATTCAACTTCTTGTAATGGGCCTTACTTACCTCGTTTTAACAGTCATTTGGTTTGCATTTTATATATTTTTAATTGATAAAATTAGTGCTTTTATGAAAAAACCGAAGACGCAACGTTATATTCAAGGGCTAACAGGAGTCGTCCTAATTGGATTTGGTATTAAACTAGCTTTTGAAAAAAATAATTAACAAGACGAAAACCACCACTATTAATAGTGGTGGTTTCATTTAATAACTGATTTGGTTATTTACTCTATATTAAAACCAGCGCTCAGTTACAACTTTTTTACGTGTATAGAATTGAACGCCATCTGTACCATTTGTACCTAAATCACCAAAGAATGAAGCTTTATTTCCTGCAAATGCGAAGAATGCCATTGGTGCTGGAACGTTTACATTTACACCGATCATACCAGCATCGATGTTATCACGGAACGTTTGGGCATGTTTACCGTTTGACGTATAAATAACTGCACCATTTGCAAATTTAGATTGATTTGTTAGTTTAATACCTTCTTCTAAATCTTTAACTCGTACAATGCTTAATACTGGAGCAAAAATCTCATCTTGCCAAATTTTCATTTCTTGATTCACGCCATCAAAGATTGTCGCACCTACAAAGTAACCTTCTCCAACTTCTTCATTAATTTTACGGCCATCTACTAATAAAGTTGCCCCATCTGCTACACCGCTATTAATATAGCCTAAAACGCGCTCTTTATGAGATTCACGGATTAATGGTCCAACATAGTTATCTTCGTTAAAGCCATCGCCTACTTTTAATTTTTTCGTTTCTGCTACTAATACATCAATGAATTCATCAGCAATTTCATCCACTACTGCTACTACTGAGCATGCCATGCAGCGCTCTCCACTACTTGCAAATGCAGATCCAATTACACCTTGTACTGTTTTCTCAAGATTGCAATCTGGCATTACAATCGCATGGTTTTTCGCACCTGCTAACGCTTGTACACGTTTTCCGTGTTTCGTACCTGTTTCATATACGTAACGAGCTACCGGCTCAGAGCCAACGAACGAAACAGCCTGAATATCTTTATTTTCTAAAATGCTATTTACAACATCTTTTCCGCCTTGTACTAAATTTAATACGCCTTTTGGGAAACCTGCTTCATAGAATAATTCTACAAGTCGCTCCGCTAAAAGTGGCGTTCTTTCAGATGTTTTTAATACGAATGTATTACCGCAAGCAATTGCAAGTGGGAACATCCATAACGGAATCATCATCGGGAAGTTAAACGGCGTAATACCAGCAACAACTCCGATTGGGTAGCGCCAAATTGATCCATCAATTCCGCTAGCAATATTCGGAAGTGCTTGACCCATCATTAAATTTGGCGTAGATGTTGCAAGTTCTACCGCTTCAATACCACGCTGTACTTCACCTGTTGCATCCGTTAGCGTCTTACCATTTTCTAGCGTAATGATTTTTGCAAGCTCATCTTTATTTTCTTGTAATAGCTGTAAATATTTATATAAATTTCTTGAACGATTTGGAACTGGTACTTTAGACCATGTTTCGAATGCTGATTTTGCCGCTTCAACAGCTTTTTCAACATCTTCTTTTGGAGATAGTGGAACGTAAGCGATAATTTTTCCAGTCGCTGGATTTGGAACTGCTTCTACTTCCGTACCTGTCGATTCAACCCACTCACCGTTAATGTGATTTTTTACTCGTTTAATTTCAGTTGTAATCATTGTATTCTCTCCTTTGTATAATTTATTTTTGATTAGAAATTAATTGCTCGCTAACTTTCTTATATAAAGCAGCCATATCGTTTTCACCATATCCAGCTTGACTCGCTTCTTCATATACGTTTAATAACATTTCGCTTACCGGTAAATGGAGTTCGCTTTCCTTAGCTAAGTCAACTGCAAATCCTAAATCTTTTTTCAATAAGTTCACAGTAAATCCTGGCTCGTAGTTTTCAGGTGCTATAAAACTTTTATAATTACGTTCATAAATTCTACTTTGACCGTAACTTACATTTAAAATATCAAACATTTTATCTAAATCCATATTGTTCTTTTTCGCTAATGTTAAAGCTTCACTCACACCAGCTGTATAAAAACCAATTAATAAGTTATTAATTAACTTAACAGTTGTACCACTATCAATCTGCTCACTAACGTGGAAAATGTTCGCGCCTAGTACGCCCATGATAGATTCCGTTTTCTCATATACCTCTTTTGATCCACCAACCATAAACGTTAATGTTCGGTTTTCGGCTCCGATTACACCACCGCTCACAGGTGCTGCTAAAAAGTCTACTTTCTTTTCCTTTGCAGCTTCCTCTAATTGTTTGTTTAACTGCGGCGATACCGTACTTGTATCAATGAAAACTACATTCGAGTGACCATTTTCAAATAATCCTTCTGCTCCAAAATATACCGCTTCAACAGCGCGAGGTGAAGGTAAACTTGTAAAAACTACATCACATGTTTCTGCTAGTTTTGAGATTGATAGACCGATAATTCCGCCTTCTTTTTCAAAGGACGCTTCCGCCTCTTTATTTAAGTCCACGCCATATACTGTGTAACCTGATTTAACTAGATTTTTTGACATTGGAAGACCCATGTTACCTAAACCGATAAAACCAATCTTTTTCATATCGCTTTCCTCCTATTTACACAATATATTTCCCGCGATTTATAATAGCTTTCGCAATTTCTCTCTTCTTCGTAAATACGTTCGTGTATAAAGGCACTAATAATTGACGGATTTCAGCTAAAATCACATTTCTATCTTGTTCTTTTGTGACAGCTGCTGAAAGTACAGAAATCGCCGCTTCTTCTACTTTACGGTATCCTTCTTCACAAATAACATCCGTTATGAGTTGCTTCGTACGTTCTTTTTCCTCTCCATTTTTACGTACCGCTTTTCTCGTACGTAAAAACGCTGATTCCATGATGTACACGTCCGTCAACATATTTGATATTACACGTGAATATTCTTGTTCTTGGTCAATTTTTAGACCTGGAGTTTTAGAGAGCGTTTTCAAAGATTGTTTCAACAATTTTTTCGCTAATAAAATGTAACGATGGTTTCTTTCTACATTTGCTACATCACTTTCTACTTCAGTATCTTCTAATTGTTCGATTTGTTTCATTAACATTTTAGCAACTGTTAATCTATTAATTTCGTTCGTTCCTTCAAAAATACGACTAATTCTTGCATCACGATATAATCGTTCTACCTCATACTCTTGCATATAACCGTAACCACCATGAATTTGTACAGCTTCATCTACGATATAAGCAAGTGTTTCAGAAGCATTTACTTTATTCAGTGCACATTCAATTGCAAATTGAGACATTTTCTTCATAAGATCTTCATCGCTCTCATGAATTGCTTCATCGATTACACCTGCTGTACGATAAGCTGCACTTTCGGCTCCATATGTAGCAATAATCATATTTGCAATTTTCTCTTGAATCATCGTAAAGTCTACTAATTCCGTTTGGAACTGTTTTCGCTCTTTTCCATATTGAACCGACAAACCAATTGCTTGTTTTGCTGTTCCAATATTTCCAAAAGCAAGTTTAAGTCTAGCAAAGTTAAGAATATTAAGGGCTACGTGATGCCCTTTCCCAACTTCCCCTAAAACATTTTCAGCAGGGATGACAACATCTTCTAAAATAAGAGTCGCTGTTGAAGAACCTTTAATCCCCATTTTCTTTTCTTCTAATCCAATAGATACACCTTCACATGTTCTTTCGACAATAAACGCTGTCATTCCTTTATTTGTCTTCGCAAAAACAACGTATACATCTGCCATATGAGCATTTGTAATCCATTGCTTCTCACCATTTAACTTCCAAGCTGTTCCCCCTTCATTCAATACGGCGCTTGTTTTTGCACTTAATGCATCCGAACCAGCATTTGGCTCCGTTAAAGCATAAGCCCCAATCCATTCTCCCGATGCGATTTTCGGTAAATATTTTTCTTTTTGCTCTTTCGTTCCATAATATATGTAAGGCAATGTACCGACACCAGCGTGTATATTAAAAGAAACGCTAAACGCACCAGCGTAACCCATTTTCTCTGCTACAAGACCTGAGACAGCCTTTCCTAACTCGAACCCGCCATAATCTTCTGGTACCTCAATGCCTAATAATCCAAGTTCCCCAGCTTTCTCAAATAATTGACGAGAAACTTTATAGTTATGTTGTTCAATATTCTCCATTTGTGGAACAATTTCTTGTTTAACGAATTGTTCTGTCGTTTTTGCGATTAAATCTTCATCACCTGAAAAATCTTCTGGTGTAAAGTAAGTATGATTTATATCTTTATTAAGTGAAAAAAATTCATCCCATGGTAACTTCGTTTTCTCCATATGTATCCCCCTATCATTCGGCTTTCATAGCTTTTTGCTTATGCTCGTCTACGATGAGTGGAATATCTTTTTTGAAAATAGAAGGCGATGATTTTTCACATCAAGCATTTTATTTTGCCAAAGATGTATTTTCATCGCCTTCGCTGCTTTATCTATTGATCTTCTGATAATACTGTTTTTGCAATACCAGTATCTAACTCTTCAAAGTCATGATATGAAATTGTTTCGTATAATTCACTTCTCGTTTGCATATTAGAAAGTGCATCTTTTTGAGAACCTGTTTCTTTAATTAAAGCAAACACATTTTCATATGCTTTCGCTGCAACGCGAAGTGAAGTTACAGGATAAATAACCATTTGGAAGCCCATATTCGCAAATTCCTCTGCACTATAATATGGAGTTTTTCCGAATTCAGTCATATTCGCAAGCAAAGGTGCATTTACCTTACTATTAAATAGACGGAATTCTTCCTCTGATTGAAGCGCTTCAGGGAAAATTGCGTCTGCACCTGCTTTTACATATGCATTTGCTCTTTCAATTGCTTCATCTAATCCTTCAACGCCGCGAGCATCAGTACGTGCTACAATGTATAAGCTCGGTGCAACTTCTTTAATCGCTTTAATTTTTTGAACCAATTCTTCTGTAGTAACAAGTTTCTTGCCATTTAAATGTCCACATTTTTTTGGTAATTGCTGATCTTCAATTTGGACAGCTGCTACTTTCGCTTCCACCATTTCTACAGCTGTTCTCGCTACATTTAGTACACCACCAAATCCTGTATCAATGTCAACAAGAACAGGTAAGTCTGTAGCTCTTACTAAATCTCTTGCTCTCTCAGCCACTTCAGTAGACGTCACGATACCTAAATCTGGTAAGCCTTTACTTGCAGTATAAGCAGCTCCTGATAAATAAAGAGCTGAAAAACCTGTATTTTTTGCAACTAAAGCCGCCATTGCATCATGAGCACCTGGAATTTGCAAAATTTCATTTGCTTCTACTAAAGCTCGGAATCGATTCGCAAGCTCCTCTTGTGTTGACTGCTTTTTCACAACCCAAGCCATTCTAAATTCCCCCTATTATTAAATTAAGAATAGATCTACAAATTCGTTTACATTCATATTTTCTAGTTTTTCTTCATTTAAACAAACTTCATGAATTTGTTCTTGTTGCTTACTAGAATAATGACCTGCCATATTTGCAGTGAATTTTTGAACAACTTTTGGAATTGCTTCGTCTCTACGGAAACGGTGACCAAGTGGATATTCACATTCCACATTTTCTGTTACTGTGCCATCTTTAAAGTGAACTTGAACAGCGTTGGCGATTGAGCGCTTGTTCGGGTCAAGGTAATCTAAACTGTACTGTTTGTTTTCAACAACAACCATCTTATTACGTAATTCATCTACACGTGGATCGTTTGCTACTGCATCTTCATAATCGTCTGCAACGATATCTCCTTTTAATAAACCAATTGCCGTAATGTATTGTAAGCAATGATCACGATCAGCTGGGTTATTTAATGGCCCTTCTTTATCAATAATACGAATTGCTGATTCATGAGTTGTAATTGTAATACGGTCAATTTCATCTAATCTCTCTTTAATTTCCGGATGCAACTTCACTGCACATTCTGCAGCCGTTTGTGCATGGAATTCTGCTGGATATGACACTTTAAATAACACATTTTCCATTACATATGACTCTAGTGGTCTTGCTAATTTTAATTCTTGTTTATTGAATAATACATCTTGGAATCCCCATCCTGGCGCAGATAATGCTGTTGGATAACCCATTTCACCTTTTAGAGCAGTCATTGCAAGATGAACACCGCGGCTCGTTGCGTCACCTGCAGCCCATGATTTACGTGAGCCCGTATTTGGAGCATGACGATATGTACGAAGACTAGAATTATCAATCCACGCATGTGATAATGCATTAAAGATTTCTTCACGTGTTCCGCCAAGCATTTTCGCAACTACTGCAGTTGTTGCTACTTTTACATATAATACATGGTCAAGACCAACTCTGTTTAAGCTGTTTTCTAAAGCAAGCACGCCTTGAATTTCATGTGCTTTAATCATCATTTCTAATACTTCACGTACTTTTAAAGCTTCTTTTCCTTCTGAAATACGAACACGGCTAATATAATCTGCGACCGCTAAAATTCCGCCTAGGTTATCAGATGGATGTCCCCACTCTGCTGCAAGCCAAGTATCGTTATAGTCTAACCAACGGATCATACATCCGATATTAAATGCACCTTTTACTGGATCTAGTACATAAGACGTACCTGGTACACGTGTACCATTTGGCACGACTGTTCCTGGCACAACTGGTCCTAGTAATTTCGTACATTCTGGATATTGTAGTGCTAAAATTCCACATCCAAGTGTATCAAGTAATACGTAACGAGCTGTACTGAATGCTTCTGCACTAGTAACCTCTTTATTTAATACATAATCCGTAATCTCTTCTAATAATGCATCTTTTTGCTTAATTTCATTTGTTTTAATCATGCTATCCTTCCCTTTCTGTCGAAAATTCGTTATTATTAATGATGGGTGTCGGTCAAACACCCATCTGGCGGGCGGTGCTAACAACTCCCCAGTTGTTCTTATTTACTAAGTACATGTCGCTCGCCAATATAATTTACACGCGGACGGAACAAACGATTATTTGCATGTTGCTCAATAACGTGCGCACATAATCCCACTGTTCTAGAGCTAAAGAAGATAGGTGTGTAAAGTTGAATTGGAATACCTAGCATCCAATATACTGGAGCTGCATAATAATCAAGATTTGGATAAATTCCTTTTTCCTTTTCCATAATCTTTTCTCCAGCTTCACACATTTCATATAGTGTATAATCACCTTTTACATCACATAACTGTTTTAAAGCTTCCTTCATCATAAGTGCTCTTGGATCCATCTTCTTCATATAAACACGGTGTCCAAAGCCCATAATTTTTTCTTTGTTATATAGTTTCTTCTGTAATAACTCTTCAAATTTCTCAACATTACCAGCTTCTAAAAGCATGTACATAACCGCTTCATTTGCACCGCCATGTAAACTTCCTTTTAAAGATGCAACTGCACCTGTTAAAGCACCGTATAAATCTGATTGTGTTGATGCAATAACGCGCGCTGTAAATGTAGAGTTTGGCATTTCATGCTCACTATATAAAACAAGGGAACGATCAAAGATCTTTTCCTCAAGTTCAGTTGGTTTTTTACCAGTTAACATATAGAAGAAATTCGCACTATAAGATAATTCTTTAAGAGGTTCAATTGGCTCCTCATTATTTAAAATATGATAGCTATTCGCTACAATGTTTGGCACTTTACTTAACAGCTTGTACCCTCGGCTTTTATTCACTTCTAACGAGCGGTTTTCGATATCATTATCGTAACCAGCTAACGCTGACACACCTGTACGTAATCCATCCATGGGATGCGTCTCTTTAGGCAATGCCTTTAGTACGTTGAATACACCTTCTGGTACTGCATATTCTTCTTTTAATTTCTTTTCAAGTGTTGCTTTTTCATCTTCATTCGGTAGATGTTCCTCCAATAAAAGGTGCACAATGTCTAAATACTCTTTTGTTTTTGAGAGTTCGATTAAGTCATACCCTTGAATTACAATTTCACCTTTTACTGTGTCAAGAAACGAGATTTTCGTCTCCGCTGCCACTATACCATCTAATCCCGGGGAAAATTTTTCTTCAGCTTTCATCATTATTTCCTCCAATCCTAATAGATCTTCGTGCACATAACTGTAAGCCTTTACAATATTGTGAAACTACATTTCTATTTCAATGTATCAGAGTTTTTAGAAGATTTCAATTTATTTTATAATGATAAGTTTCCTACACTTTTCTTACTGTAACAATACAATTTTTTGAAAATAATTCTTATATTTTATAAAGAAAGAATAGACTTTTTTGCGTATTTTCAAAAACAAGATATAAAGATTTTTCATATAACACCGCCAAATATACAATTATTCTAATTTTATTTGAGAAATAAAAAAAACGAGCTGTACATAAATACAGCTCGTTACTATATGATATTTATTTCACTATCTCTTAAATATAATTTTTATATAAAACTTATTCATTTTTAATAAAGTTATTATTTTACATAATTAAATTGAATTTCTTCCATTTCCTCATGATAACTTACAAATAAATCATAGTTTTGAAAATACCAAAGATCATCAGAATCTACAAAAAATATAATACCTTCCTTCTCAACTGACACTATTTCCCCATCTGGTTTCTCAGCAACAACCCCTAAAGAATATCCTGGCTGAATTGAACTATCCCCTCCGTACCTTACAGTAAAACGTACAGATTCACCGTGCTTTATACGTAATTCTTCCTGGAACCATTGCAGAGCTTTACGATCAATTGAAATTCTCATCTTTATTCCTCCAGTTTACGCAAACTCTTTTTTTCCTAATCGTTGTTTTACAAAGAAGACGAAAATGATTAAGGCTATTAATGCCGAAATTGCACTCCCTGAAAATAAAATACGATAACCAAACATTTGTGAAACAACTCCAAGTAAAATAGCACCTAACCCGATTCCTAAGTCAAACGCTGTAAAAAATGAAGCATTTGCAACTCCTCTTTTACTCGGATCGACAATTGTAAGCATTGCCGCTTGCAAAGCTGGCTGCGCTGAACCAAATCCAATACCGTATAATGTTGCTGCGATAATTACACCTAACAAACCATTTGAAATAGTTAAAACAACTATAGCTAAAATAGTAATACATAATGCTGGGAGTATGATGAATACTTCTCCATACTTATCTAATAGTTTCCCTGAAATTGGTCTTACAATTGTTAATGCAATTGCATATACAAGAAAGAAAGTTCCTGGATTCACATGAATTGATGATGCAAATAACGGTAAAAAGGTTGTTATTCCTCCATATGCAAACGATAAAAAGAATACTACAATCGTGATTGTTAATACAGATTTCTCAAATAGCTGAATTTTCCCTTTTTCTTTTTGTGGCGTAAATGGCATCTTCGTTATTAGTGATAATACGACTGCCATAAAAGATAACAACGTCGCTAATAAAAATAGACCATGAAATGAATAATTTTGTACAACCCATAGTCCAATCATTGGTCCGATCGCCATTGCAATTGTCATCGCCATCCCGTACCAGCCCATACCTTCACCACGGCGTGAATCTGGAATAATATCCGTTATTGCTGTTCCAACAGCTGTTGTAGAAACAGCCCATGTTACTCCGTGAATAACACGTAAAACAGCTAAAAGGACAATAGTCGATGCTATATTATAGGAATACATCGTTAATCCAAAAAAGATGAGTCCGAAAATAATAAAGGATCTTCTACCATATTGATCTAACATTCCTCCAATAATCGGTCGTATTACAACAGCAGCTATTGTAAACATTCCCATCATGAGTCCAACTTGCGATTCATTGCCACCTATCTCTTTAATAAAGAGCGGGAGCGTTGGAACAAGTAAATAAAATCCTGTAAATAAAAATAACATTGCGAAAGTCATTTGAATAAATGATTTCGTCCATAATCGTTCCATAAAAATACCTCCATACACTCGTAAAATATTACGATTAACACCCTCATTGTACATTTTTTTTATCTCTTTTCCCTCCGCAAATAGACGTATCTTTTCATATTAAATAGTCCACCATCAGCTTACATTAGTCTTAAGACTTTGTACGCATGTTTTAAACGAAAGTCCTATATATGTGCCTTTATATGTGTGAAAAGAATATACTAATTTATTATCACAACTTAGGAGTGAATATTTCATGTGGGTATTATTAAGAGTAACTGCCGTAGTTCCTTCGACTCCTGGAATACATGTTCCTGCAGTTCATACAGCTAGCTCCGATGTAGGAATTGAACTTCCCGCAACTTGGCAGCAATATCAAATTCCCGGTCAAGTTACCCCATCATTTTGGCATCATGGTACACACCCCAGTAGTACTCCCATTCATAGCCATAGTTATCCTCCACTACCTCCGACTCAAGTCTTTTATCATTTCCCTTCAATTTTTTTTCAAAATTTTTATGGTACGTTTAACATTTAATAGCTATCACTGTATTACCCCTACATTTTAATAAGGCGAACCTTTAATCCAGTTTCAACATAAAAAGTCGAATTCCTTAAATAAGAAATTCGACTTTTTAATTGTTTTCCAAACTAAAGTAACCGTTAAAGAAAGACATTTATTAAAGATTTGAATATAATTCCCACTCATTTAATGGTTTATGTAATCCATCACAGTTAGTCCCTTTCCGGGATAACCCGCACGTACAATCATTTCTCTCTTTACGTTATATTTCACATAAACTACATTCACTCTTTTTCTATCCAGCCCTTAACATTACATTTTCTGTAGCAAAATGAAAAGAGCACTTAAGATTGTAAATTCCTACAAATCTTAAGTGCTCTTTTGAAAACTTTTCTATAAATTTTTCTTATTGTCCATTATTGGCAGGAACCTCTCCTGCATTTCCACCATTATTTGGTTGTACTGTTGCAGGTGGGGTTGGAGTTCCTTGACCTCCATTATTATTCGCTGGAGGTGTCGTTCCTTGACCTCCTCCGTTATTTGCTGGAGGTGTCGTTCCTTGGCCTCCTCCATTATTCGCTGGAGGTGTCGTTCCTTGACCTCCTCCGTTATTTGCTGGAGGTGTCGTTCCTTGGCCTCCTCCGTTATTCGCTGGAGGTGTCGTTCCTTGACCATTTCCGTTATTTTGTTCATTTTGTTTCTTTTCTTCTTCTTGTTTCTTTTGCTCTTCTAGTTTCTTTTGTTCTTCTTGCTTCTTAAGTTCCTCTTGTTTCTTTTGCTCTTCTTGTTTTTTCAGTTCTTCTTGTTTCTTTAATTCTTCTTGCTTTTTCTCTTCTTCAGTTTTTTGCTGTTGATCTTGTTTTGGTTGCTCCGTTGTATCCGGTACGCTAGTATTTGGCGATGAATCACGTTTTTCACCTTTTATACGTAGCTCACTACCTTCTTGAATAACGCTACTTGGCATTTTAAAGCGTGATTTATCTGTAGCCATTTCACTCATCATTTCTTTAAAGATCAACTGTGCAATTTTCGTATTTTTACTACTAATATACTCGTCTTTACCATCTTTCATATACCCCGTCCATACTGCCATCGTATATTGCGGTGTATATCCAGCAAACCAACTATCACGAGTTGCACTTTCTGGAATTTTATATTGAGCTAATTGTTTTGATGAGTAGTTTGTCGTACCCGTTTTACCAGCTACATCTAAAGATGCTATATTTGCAGATGTACCAGTACCTGATGTAACTACAGAACGAAGCATATCTGTAATCATATATGCCGTAGAATCTGTCATAACTTGTTTTGGCTTTTGTCCAAAACTTTGTGACTTACCATCTGGATAAACAACTTTCTTAACAAAATGCGGTTTCGTATATTTACCATCATTACCAAATGCCGCATAAGCGCCCGCTATTTCAGTTGGTGATACTTCATTTGTACCAATCGCTGTTGATTCAGTCGGTGCCGCATTAAATGTAATGCCTAATTTCTCAGAGAAGTCTTTTGATTTATTAATTCCAACTTCTTTCGCAGTCTTAATTGCTGGGATATTTCGTGACTTTTCTAATGCTACACGCATTGTAATAGGTCCCATATGACTTCTATCTGAATTTCGTACTTCTTGTCCCGTTGAATACTTAAATGGAGAGTCATCAATTTGATGGTACGTGGCCCATTTTAAATATTCAATTGCAGGAGCGTAGTCGAAAATCGGCTTCATCGTTGAACCAGCTGCACGATCTAATTCAATTGCCATATTATGCCCTTTAAATACAGCTTTATTTTCTCCACGGCCACTACCTATAGCACGAACTTCTCCTGTTTTCGTATCCATAAATGTAAATGCACCTTGGAATTTATCGTTCGGATAATCAATGATATTATTATTTAAAATATTATCAGCGAGTTTCTGTGCTTTCGGATCTAACGTTGTATAAATTTCTAAACCATCAGAACCAATATTAGCATCTGGCAATTCTTTTTCTACTTCTTTCACAACTGCATCCATAAATGCAGGGTATGGCATTGTTTGTAGTTGAGTTGCAGGCTTGAGTCCCTTTTCTACGTCAACTTTTAATGCTTCTTCCATTTCCTGTTTTGTTATATATCCATGTCGATTCATTAAGTTTAGAACAACATTTCTTCTTTCTGTTGCTTTTTGAACATTTTCTTTTTTCGTTGGATCATAGTTATTCGGTGCTTTCGGTAAACCTGCCAGCATCGCAACTTCTGGTAATGTTAAGTCCTTCAATTCTTTACCATAGTAGTTTTGTGCTGCTGTTGCGATCCCATATGAACGGTTTCCTAAGTTAATTTTATTTAAGTACATCTCTAATATTTCATGTTTTGAATACTGTTGTTCTAGCTTATAAGCTAAATATATTTCTTGCGCCTTACGCTTTGGTGTTTTGTCCATTGATAAGAAGTAGTTTTTAATAACTTGCTGTGTTATCGTACTTCCACCTTGAGAACCGTAATCTCCTTTAAGACTTACTAGAACAGCACGCGCAGTACCTTTAAAATCTACTCCGCTATGCTCATAAAAACGTGAATCTTCTGTCGCTAAAAATGCATTTTCTACTAATTTAGGTATTTGCTCATACGTAACATTCGTCCTTTTTTCTTTTCCATATTCATATACCAAATCCCCGTTTTTATCATAAATTTTTGAGGATAACGGATTAACAAGTTTTGCTTTCTCAAGTTTTGGTGCATCCTTAATCATTACGAAAAAGGTAGCAACCCCCGCCACTAAACCAACAATACCAAGTAATAAACAAGTAATTAAAAACTTGCGAAAGAATGATGTTTTACCTTTTGGTTTTTGTGTTTTAGAAGCTGGTTGTTTTTTCTTTTTAACTTGTCGTCGTTCCTCTCGAGAACGATAATTTTCTGACATGTTACTTTCTCCTGCCTTTCAATTCTCCCGTTGATTTACTTAAAAATATTGAGGTCACTTTCTAAAATGCATTTGATTAAGAAAGTATATTGACCTGGAGCATTCAATATTTTCCCAATTCACAGATTATAAATTTTAGAATACTTCTTATACAAACTATTTTCACTTCTATTTTTCCTAATAACGCTGCCCCTTTAAGCATAGAATGTAAAAAGTGAATTTTTAATACCTCGTATAAATAATATACCTTTTTTTCAAATGGTCAATATTTTCTTATTTATAAATCAAAGGTGAAATAAAAATAGCACAACGATATGTACTTCGTGTGAACTTCCTTATAATTACGTATAACAAACATTTAATATATTGCATATAAGTATAATACCTCTTAATTTATAAGGATTTCAACTTCACAACCTCAATATCTACAAGAAATTATTAAAAATGAAAAGTGAGGAGTTGCGTAATGATGAAGCTATCTCCCGTGATTTCAAAAAACATAGTTGCTGTTGGCTATAATCCTTTTTCTATGATTTTGCGAATCCAATTAAAGAATGGTATGTACGATTTCTTTAATGTACCAGAAAGTATTTATACTGGCCTATTACATGCACAATCTAAAAGTTATTATCATAAAACTTATATTAAAAATTCTTTCCGCCACACAAAAATTTAAACTTAACACCCACTAAAAAAAGGAGGTTAATCCTCCTTTCTTTTAAAAACATTTCACAGATGAATTATCTTCGATTCCTCTTATTAATTTCATCATATGCTTGAATTTGTTTTTTCAAACGCCGATCAGCTTTTTTATCATGCACTACAAGAATTGCATGTATAACTCCTGGCACCCAAAATATTAATGTTAATATGAAATTTATTATTGCCTGAATTGGTTTTCCACAAAATAGTACAGCAACAGGTGGAAGAAAAATTGCTAATAAATACATCATCCCTTGAAAACTCCTTATTTTGTATTTTATATATCCCTTTTCAAAACATACGTAAAGAAACCTTATGATGTTGTTGTTACATAAATTTTCATTAAGTATATATAACATCTCTTACTTTATATATTCTATCTATAGGCAAAAAAACCTACTACTATTTTAATCTTAACGTACCTATAAAATTCATGTATCTCCTTCTATTTATATAAGTATTTCAACCTTTTCATTGTTTTCTAGCCTATTTTCTTCCTCTATTGCAGTTACTCCAATTGCAGAAATTAACGTTCCTATCGCTTGTATCCAAATACCAATGAGTGCAATTATTCTCTCATCCTTCTTATCAAAAATACTATCTTCATTTTCTCTCTCATCTTTCAATACATTTGAAACACCTTGATACGCTTGTAATCCAGCACCTAAACTTTGCATGGAGTTACCTAATATAATAATTTTCTGTAGTACATTTATATCCATCAAAGCTGCTTCTACTCCTAAAAAAGCACCGATCGATTGTAAACTGTTCCCTGTAATAATAAGATAATCATTTTCTTTCGATTGTTCATTTATATTAAAATATGTTCCTATTACATTTGATATATTCCCTAATGCTAATAGCTCAATTCCTATTTGATCAAGTAATTTACTTTGATTCTCTAAGCCTATATTTTGATTTTCTCTTTTTTCTTCCCCATCATCATAATTGCTCGCAATGATTTGTAATATATACCCGAGGGCTTGTAATGAGCTTCCTACAATAACGAGATCCGATTCAACTTTCTCTTCTCCAATAAATCCTCTTGTCGTTCCAATTGCAGCTGTAAGGTTCCCACCTACTTGAAACCATGCCCCTGTAACTTTTAAACCGCTTGGATTCATTTTTATCACCTATTTAAATATTTTCTAAACCTTTCAAAATAAAGTGAAACTTTAATCAGTGGGGTTTTCTTCATCCCCCTCCTAAATTCTTTGCTTTCGCTGAATTTTGAGGTAGGGGTCTTACTAATCGGCAAATAGCGGAATAAATAAATTCCACCCTTAATCTTTTATTTTATTTTTTAAATGTAATTTTGTGAATGATATAATGTGCTACTAATATAAAAAGCACCTTAAAGGTGCTTTTTATATGCATGCTGGGCATGTCAGTGAATCTCCATTTTTATCTATTGTTATATTCAATATATATTGAGTTGCTTTATGTGACCAAGTTTCAGGTGTAGGTGATTCATTTATATATTGTGGCGCACATGACTTCAGCATTGGAGTACTAATACTCCCTCCAGGATCTAAAGCAACTACAGCCATGCCATGAGGTAATTCCAGTGCCATAGATTTAGTGATACCTTCAATTGCAAATTTTGAGGCACAATATGGCGCAAGCTCAGCTTCACCTTCTCTCCCCCAACTAGAACTCATATTAATGATAATTCCTTCTTTCCTAGCTACCATTGCGGGAACAAACGCTCTTATTACATTTACTACACCATTCACGTTTACATTCATTACATTTTCGAATTCTTGAGCCGTAATTTTCCAAAGTTGTGCATTTTGATTTACAATCGATGCATTATTTATTATCATATCGGGAGCCGTATGTCTATTAAGTATATAATTTGCCCAGTTGTTAACTTGCTGAGAATCTGAAACATCAATTACTTGAAAATCATGTATTTTACTGTACTGTTTTTTTAGTTCTTCAATTTTATCTTTTGAACGTCCACAACCATATATGTTCCACCCTAATTCATCAAATCGGTCAACCATCGCACGTCCTAACCCTTGTGTCACACCTGTAATAATTACAGATTTACCAATTTCTTTTCTCTGCATTTCTCTCATCCTCCTTCCCTATATCTTACTCTCTTCATTTTTATTCAGCCATTTACTATAGTATCAACTCAACTCATACTTTAGTAATGGTTTTGATATTGCATACATAAATAAAAAAAGTAACCATCATGGTTACTTTTTGCTATATATCTAAAAATTCATTGTTTATTTCATTATCGTTTTTACATTTCAACTTCTCTTTTCCACATTTTTCACACTGGTAAATATAAACTACACCTAATGTATCTTTTTTAAAATCCTCATTATCCTGCATCTTAATAAAAATATATTTATGTTTACAATGCGATTCACCCAAATAATTTTCAAACCACTTTTTCAACACAACACATTCCACCTTTATGATAGAACCTTTATTTAGCTGCCTTATTACATACTTTTATTTAAATATTCAATCTCATATTGCAATTTTTTAAATTGCTCAAAATGCATGGTAATAGATTGGCTACTACCATAATCAACATTTTGTTTCACTAATATAACACCCGTATCATGAAAAAGCGCTTCAAGTTCTTTCCTAATAGACACTTTCGCAATATGAGCTGTTTTAATTGCAGATAAAATTGCAATTTCATTAAACTTTAATTTTATTTCATTTGGACAAAATGCGTCTTCAACTAATATAACTTCATTACTATAAATTAGTGCAACAAGATTACTTGATTTGGCATCTGTTAAATCAACTTTTTTCATAATATCTTTCATTACATTTTGCCTCCTTTATTTTCGTATATATCAATTATACAAATTTTTTTAAAAAATTACTCAACTTTATTATATTAATTTTAACACACTTTTATTGAAATCCATGCTCCAAACGTTTTACTATTCCACAATTTTTATTATATGAACCATCTGGACTATAACTCCATATAGTAATGTTAACAACTTATTATAAAGCAGGTGAAAATTATGCCATCAGTTGTAGGGAATTTAGTTGTACAAAATAGTAATGGTTCATTTAACTTAGGTGATTTCTACAACGTTTCTCCAAAAGAAAATACGAAAGCTTATAATGGCTCTGGCGCATCAAACGTTGGTTTTGTTGTTAATACTTTTAGCGGTGTTAGCGCGACCAATACATTTGATTCTGACCTTGCAGATCAAAACCAAGTGGGTACAGCCTAATCTTATGTTCAACTTTTAGTATAGAAAATCTTAATTTGTCTATACTATAATCAGGCTGTTTGACAGCTCTTGTTGATTTTGGAGTACCCTATCTTTTTCTCCCTTTCCCTGGGGCTCAGCAGCTAGCACGAAGCTAGCTGCTTTTTCTTGTATTATTTGTCTCATAAATCAGAAATAAAAGAAGCTGCCATTTAATATTCAGCTTCTTTTACGTTATTTCAATAATATCCATAGCGTTAAATACGTAAGTTTTATAAAAGGCGTCTGTACAAATTACAATTTGTTTTACCGGATTGATATGTACAACAGTCATGTAGTTTGTTAGTATGTAACCATCTTCAAAATATGTTACCAATATTTCTTTCTCAGACAGTAATGACGTTAATAATTTATCAGAAATTCTCTCTTTTGCTTCGTTTGTTAAAAGCGGTTTTTGTACTTTTAATTTCTCTCCAATAATCTTTCTCATATTTAAAAGTTGTTCGGATATTACTGTAAACGGAACCCACTCTCTTTCTTCCTTTTGTATCTTTACATCGTTCATTTTTATCTCCTTGATCATTTATACATTTATTTAGCCATACTATCCCTTAGTTATTTTTAATACGCACTAAACTCGGATTTACTTCTAAACTATAATTAGGTTACCTCTCAAAAGAACATTCGTTCTTATTATAAACGAACTTACGTTCTTTTGAGAAGAGCCATACTTATTATTTTTTAACAAAAAACATAATTTTATTTATCTCCATACTTTTTTCCTTTATCAAATAAACTTCTCATTTCTTATGTAAAATGCATATAACAACTAAAAGGCGACTTCACACAAAGTGAAATCGCCTTTTCTTAAAAAATATTTCAATGTTTATTTTTCTATCCTAACTAATGTTCTTTCTGGAATACATAATTCATCTATATTAAAATGATTTATTTTTAATTTCAATTCCCCTACTCGTTCCTTATCTTCATCACCAACCCAACAACTGAATAATTCGAAATAGTCTCCATCTTCCAAATAACCTTCCATAATCTTGCATAAAGTTAAAAGTTTTTCTTTCGCTTCTTTTTTTCCTTTACGTTTTGCCACTCGACAAGTTCAATTCCCCAACTAGTTGAAACCTCATATATGTAATTTTTTTGGAATTGATACTCTTGTACCATTTCAAGCATACTTTCCTCTGCAAAACATGATCCAAAAACAATTACATCATTAGAATCGGGCTCCGTTAACGGAATTTCTACATTACAGCCTATGTAACTTGCTAAACTCATTTTATACTCCTCCAATATTCGTATAAAAAATACTTCATAGTATATTTATTTACTTAAATATAAAATCCCTGCCTAAACAAAAAAGTTTTAAATTTTTTCGTTTATTAACCATCTATAACTGAACACATATACTATGATGAACGAACTCACAAAGCATAAGAAAAGAGAGCATTTACAACACTCTCTTTTCTTACATACTCTATGAAACTTTACAAAACTGAATCAGTGATTTTTATTATTATATTTCATTACATATACTTAGGTTGTACTATTATATGTAACTCTCTCTCTGTATCCGCTTTTTTCGGATGACGAAAATAATTAAGTTCGTACTTTAACACTTTATACTCAACAATCCCGATTTTAATCCCTTTCGTTTCTTTTAATATAGCTAATAAATCACTTACATTTTCATCATATGACTCAAAAATTTTCGCGCCGCCCTCTCCTTGAAAGATTACTTTCATATATTCTCCCCACCTTAATTTATTGATGTGGTAAATGACGCGTTTAATACGATTCATTATTTATCCTAAAATTTTCACACCAAAAAGAACATCCTTTCCATTCGAATGCTCAGCTTTTTACTAATTATCCATATTAAATATTTATTCAAAAACATTATATGTATTATTTTTTAAACCATGTTCGATATCCATTATTTCCCATTGTAATTCTTAATATTTAAATGTAATATTGTATTGTCTTACTATCTATTTATAACTCACACACTAATTAGAAAAGGGAACTCTATATGAGTTCCCTTTTCTAATTATGATTACAATCATTATTTCTTTTCTAGAAATTTAAATGTATCTTTAAATTCTTTATTATTCACTTTAATATCAGCATCTTTCAATAAATCATTGACTACTTGTTGTTTCCATTTACCTGTCGTATCTTGTAGTCTTTGTTGTTCTAAATCTTTACGAATTTTTTCCTTTACTTCATCAAATGGCTTCAATTCTTTTTTATCCGTCACTTTAATAATATGGTAACCGTAAGTTGTTTTAACTGGATCACTTACTTGGCCTGCATCTAATTTATACGCAGCTTCCTCAAATTCTTTCACAGTTTGTCCAGGAGCAAAACCAGATATTTCCCCGCCCTGTTCCTTTGAACCAGTATCTTCTGAATACTGTTTTGCTAAGGCAGCAAAATCTTCACCATTATTTACTTTCTCCTTTACTTCTTTAGCTGTCTTTTCATCTTTCACTAAAATGTGACTTACTTTCATTTCTGGTTTATAGTTATTTTTCACATCTTTTTCTGTGACTGTTGCTTTAATCGCTTTCTCAAATGCAATTTCTGGCTTCATTTTTTCTTTTAATTCATCTTCATTTTTCAATCCAAGTTGTTCTAAAGTTGATTTAAAGTTCTCACCCATTTTATCTTTTGCTTCTTCTACTTTCTTTTTTGCTTCCTCATCCGAAACTTTATATTTATCTAACAATGCCTTACTTAACATCATTTGATATAAAGTACTTTCTCCATATTGTTGTCTTAATTCTTTACTTAATTCTTTCTCTGTAACATTTCCTACTTTTGATGTTACTACGTTGTCTGAAGAACCACATGCAGATAATGCTAGCATCACGCATGAAATAATTGTTCCAATAAATATTTTTTTCTTTTTCAATTCAAATACCTCACTTTTATCATTATGCAAATTAACTATACACAGGCATTGTGAAAACAGTGTGTTTTCTGCATGTAATTCATTTCATATGAGTTGACTATGTATCATGCATTTCCATTTTTAAACATAAAGAGTCTTCTTACTATTATGTATAGTAAGAAGACTCTTTACATACACCTCAAAAACAATACGGCTGCTATAGTTACTTAATACTTACATGTTCTTCAGGTATCCAACTATTCTGCCCGATATCTACCGCATTTCCCACTCTACCCCACACTCGAAAAGATGTCGATCCATCTATATTTCCTTTATAATTCATACATTCAGGCTCTTCATAATAATTTACTCTGTAGCCGACAGGATATTTCGAAGTTGCATAAAACCATTTCACCTTAAAATGTTTTAAATATGCCCACTGCTTATCGTTCCCTAAACAAATCATATCTTGCTCACCGCCTCCCCAATAACCTGTTAAGATTAAATATGGAATTTTCTGAGTGAGTGCACCTGTAAATTGAGGATTCATGGGGTTCTCATATAAATTTATTCCGTATCCATCAGGATATTTCGAAACTGCAATACCAATGCCATTCGGTTGCTGTTTATACACTATGTTAGATTGATTTGCTTTGTTCGAATCTATAAACCAAGAAAGTGACTTATTTCCTACTAATCGATTCAGATCACATTTCCCAATCCCAGGAACATTCCCTGAATCCGTATATTGCCAAATATCACATGGATATGCTGGCTTATTCCCTCCATAACGAGGGATCCATACGAAATCAGCTTCAATATTACGTGCTCCAAATGATAAATACATGTGATGCCCTACATATAACCCTACTTTTTCCGCACCTAAACGGCGTAATTCATCAATAAATGCCTGTGTCCCGCCTTGCATATCTGCCATCGTTTGAACTTCTACGTCCGCCACCCAAAACTTAGCTGATTGATCACCACGATTCCAAAAATCTTGTGCCTCTTTCTTTGCATCAGCAATAGATATAAAACGGCAAAAAGCATAATTACCGAATGGGATACTATACTTTTTCATTTCACTAACATAATTTTGATACATAAAATCCACCGTATTAGAGCCATCTTGAACTCTAGCAATCACTAAATCTAGCTGAGATGCTGCAATATCCCAATTGATAGTTCCATTCCATTTTGAAATATCTACAATATACCCCATACATTCCAGCTCCTTTTTAATGTCTTATTCATAGCTTGTTTTATTGTAAGCCTTATCTCTCTAAAACTAGCTATCTATAATATAAATAAAAAGAATCGTTACTGTTTTAAAAAATATATTCTCTTTCAGAAATATTTCTATTAACTTTAACATATATACCATATAAAACATTCTCATATTTGAAATATACCCTACTATTCATTTGTTATGTAATCTCGTCCTATCAATCCAGGTATCAATCATTTTTACGGATATTAGAAAACATCCCCCTACATTATTAAATTAAAACTTCCAAACTTAACGCATGCACTAAAATAATATAATTACCACCAACAGGAATAAGCGGCCCAACTGTAACAGTTGGATCAGCACCTATTGAATTTTTTAATTCATTAAAATATGTGATCCACGGTGGCGAAAGCTGAGCTTGTACATTTTCTTCCACTATTTTATACTACCTCCTTATACAATTCTTACTAACATAATATGTAGAAAATAAAAAAATGCATTAGTTATATTAACCATTTGCGTATTTATTGATTATATTAATTAAACGTTTTATTTCGCATTCTCAATTTCCCCTTTACATCTTTAAGCAATTTTACTACTATGAAATTCTTTATTATAAGCAAATCCACTGAAGTTTCATATTATACTAATACGACTCTACATCCTTTAACTTATAATACTCAATATTAGGAGCTGATTTCATGGAAAAAAAACCTATCGTGTTCAAAATCCCACCAAATTCAAAACTAAAAGTTACATTTTTCGGTCCTTGTAACGAAGTAATTACAAATGTGTCTATAATTAATCAACTATGCACCCCTAAATGTCAAACTATCACGCAATATCCAGACTTTAAGAAATATGTGACTGAAGTACGATCGCTATCCCGTTGTTAGTCCGCATAATGTACGATTTTCACAAATTTGTTACCTAAAATAACTGAGAAAGAAAATAAATGCATTCCTAAACTAAAATTACACATTTTATGATATTCCATTGATAATTCATTGATTTTTTACACGTTTTTATTAAAAGAACATATATTATCGTATGGAGATTATCCACTCATAAAACCTATCTTTCTTTAGAGCGTACTTATTATGTATGCTCTTTTTTTATGCAACCGTCCCCCTTCTAAATTGACCAATAATATATTAAAATTCTTTATATACTCAAGGAGGTCAAATATGTTCAAGCTGCATCCAATACTACTCATCTTAGGATTGATTTTGTTTTTATATAGTGTAATCGCCTTTATGTTATTCTTTTCAGTGTATTAGTATTACCTTCACAAATCTATGTTCAATATATAATTTCTATATAGTAAAGAAAAAACGTAACGATACGATCTTTTATGTATTCCTTCTTTCTTGTTCTATAAGAAAACTAGTAAACTTACTAACAATGAGTTTGTACAAGCATGTTACTTATTATTCTGTTTATTATCTGAAGAAGATTGAAACCCTTACAAATTAAACTATACTTAACCTGTTTACTTATATATTTTAGAAAAACAATAATAATCCCCCACCATTTGGTAAGGGGATTAACTAAACCTACTAAAAAACATTTAATGATCTGTTTTATTTAATTGGAGAAGGAAATCTTGCCACTTCAAAGTGAACCGTATTTACACCATTAACATTTTGTACAATTACGCCAGCAATACTACTTTCTGCAAAAATTTCAACTACATCTCCTGCTTCTAATTGAAGAATAGTAGTTACGGAAACATCATTATTAAAAAATACTCCTGTTCCAAAGAAATCATTATCTATCGCTATTGCTGGATTTCCATTCACACGAATTTCTACTCTAGCTCTGTAATTCACATTAAAATCATTTGGAGAAAATGTTATATTTCCTAATACACTATATACCCCTCTAGTTTTCGGAGTGAAAATGGATGTTACTGGATTATATTCATTCGCTAGATCAAATTGTTCATTTTGAAATAATACTTTAACAGGAGTATTTGCTAGAACAGGTTGATTAACTGTATTCACAGCTCTAAATGCCGATGCCCTTACAAGCTCCTCTTTCTTATCATCACAACACTTCACCTTTACATACTTCCTATCACATTTACTACTTTTCCTATAACAATCATGACTTTCCTTTTTGTAATCTTTACAATACTTACAGTAATAATAAGACATAGTTAGTCCCCCTTTCCTTTACACTTATTTTTACATAGTATGCTATATAGATTAGAATAGCTTGGACGACCTGTTACTATTTTTAATAGAGTAAAAAACCTTCACCATTTCGGTGAGGGTTTACCTTTAAGCTTCTGTAAACTCATTGTTTAATGACTTTATTTAATTGAAGAAGGAAATCTTGCTGCTTCAAAATGTGCACCATCTTCTAAAGGACTTAAAACTCCATCTATACTACTTTGTGCATAAATCTCAACTTCATCCCCTGCATTCAATTGAACAATCGTCGAAACACTTACTACATTTCCAAAACTTATGGGACCAAAAAAGTCATTATCTATAGCTATCGCTGCGTTTCCATTCACACGAATTTCTACACGCGCTCTATAATTTAAAGTTGGATCGTTTGGAAAGAAACCAATCGTTCCAATAATAGAATATACTCCTTTAGTCTTCGGCATAAAAATAGATGTTGCTGGATTATACTCATTCGCTAAATCAAATTGTTCATTTTGAAATAACACTTTCACAAAAGTATTAGCAGGAACATTTTGATTTACTGTATTTCTAGCTCTAAATGCGGATGCTCTAACAAGATTGTCCTTGTTATCATGGCACTTACAAGTGTTCTTACAACAATCATGATGCTTCTTTTTATACTCCTTACAATACTTACAGTAGTAATAACAAGACATACTAATTCCCCTTTCAAACTTATTACTACATATTATGTAAGATTGATTTATAAGGTTTGGACTAGCTATTTTTATTATTCATAAGGGCGCTATTAACCTGCACCCTTATTTATATACACCACTTCATTCCTTACTAGTTATAAGTTGTATACAGTCCCATATGGAATAGTCAGAAAAGAACTTCCGTACGGTGTAACTTGATGTACTGGGTAAAAATACTCTACGGATGAGTAATATGGTTGTACACCTTGCTGCTGCATTTGCATTTGTTGTTGCATTTGCAATGCTTGTTGAATAGCTTGGACTGTACTTTGTGCTCCACTATACGTTATAGACGTACCATACGCTGGTCGCATGCCAGCTTGAGAATTAAAATATGAATAAAACATGATTTTCAACTCACTTCCGTATAATTTATTACAAATTATATTATGATTCTTTATTTCAGTGGGTACTATAAAGCTAGTCCGCTCGCTTATATTCAAATGACAAAATAAAAAAGTAGCTGCTAGACTACTTTGACTCCTTCTTATTACCAAATGAAATGATATACATATTCTCCTGTTACACGCTCATTAATTCCCGCAACCCTAACGAACCTTAGTAAATCCGCCCCTTGAAGAAAATATATTGACATCGTAACCGGTACTTGTGACCACATGAATTGAAAAAGCTCATTCACCCTCTGATTCGTCGTAATGATTAAATCATTTACAGGTCCATGATTCCATGCAGAGGTTTGAACTGAAGTGAAAGAAAGGTCTTTCCCATTAACCACTATTCTTGCCACGCTTTGAGTTATGTCCACAATAATCCCCTCCAACATTACAAAAATTGGACCTTTTTTAGTTCATATTATTATAAATATTCTTGACTGTAATAAATGTTTAAGGCAAATCCCTAATAAAGTGAAACTTTAATCAGTGGGGGCTTACTGCCCGTTAATGCGGGATAAAATTTTTTATTCATATCCCTCAATTCCCATTACAACCATATAATTTCTAACCTTATTCAATTTTTGTAATTAAAATAAAAAATAGCTAATTCACTACTTAAAAAGTAAAAAAGCATCAGATTGACTAGTATGTAGATGGTTAAATGAATGTAAAATGTTTTTAAATTATCTACTCTTTTTTTAGTTTGGAAGTAACTCTCATCTCGTCCCATCTTTATACACCACTTTCTTAATCACACTGAACGCAATATTCAATTGATGAGTTTGTCATTTCGTTACCTCCAATTAACGCCTTTGTTCAATGTAGTAATTTTCTTGTATAATAAAAGTTAATTAATCTAGAAGGGACTGAATTATGCGCAGATATCAATATTTTTAATCTACCTATCATTACAACATAACGGAGGTAAAAGTATTGATTACAGAACTACACTCACAGAGATTATATTTAAGGAAAATGAAAGCATCTGATTCACTAAGTATGTTTAAAATATGGTCTGATCCTGATGTTACTAAATTCATGAATATAAGTAATTTCACTGATGAGAACCAGGCAAAAGATATGATTCAATTCCTTAACGAACTCGCTCAAAATAATAAAGCTATACGTTTTACTATTATTGAAAAAGAATCTAATCACATTATCGGTTCATGTGGCTATAATTCCTTAGATTTTGAAAACTCAAAGACTGAGATTGGCTATGATATTTCAAAAACATTTTGGGGTAGAGGATATGCACCTGAAGCAATATCCTCTTTATTAGATTATGCTTTTACACATCTAAAACTATATCGTGTTGAAGCAAAAGTTGAACCTGCAAATGTAAATTCCATAAAAGTATTAGAAAAATTAAACTTTACTTTTGAAGGTACTCTGAGAAAGAGCGAAAAATCAGCTGGAAAGCTTATCGATTTAAATATCTATTCGAAATTAATAAGCGATTAATTTTAGTCCCTCTGCCCATACTCAATCAAAGTGTGGGCTTCTTTAATTTCTGTATAAAATTCAAAAGTTTGACACAATCCTGGAAAAAGCTTATAAAGAAAAGTGAGGTTCCGTTATTTTCACACTTAGTAGCGCAGTCATGTTACATACAATTTTATAAGTGTGAACGAACTACAAAACTAAAAAACAAATAATAAGTTTGCAACATGTTTGCAAATACGAATTTTGCATATAAATTCGTGTGATATTGAAAGGAGTTTTACTTATGAAAGAAATTAAAACAGAACAAGAATTCAAAGACATCATCGCAAGCGAGGAGCCTGTAGTTGTTAAGTTCTTTACTACATGGTGCCCAGATTGCGTACGTATGGACAACTTTATCGGAGATGTAATGGAAGAGTTCAATAAATTTGAATGGTATTCTATTAATAAAGATGAGTTTCCAAGTATCGCTGAAGAGTATCAAGTAATGGGTATTCCAAGTTTACTTGTATACCAAAATGGTGAGAAGTTAGGCCACTTACATAGTGCTAACGCAAAAACTGAAGAGCAAGTTACTGAGTTTTTAGAAGCATACTAAAATAAAAGCCCTCTGGAAAATATTTTTCAGAGGGCTTTCATCTATTTTCACACTTATCTTTTGACGTTTTTCATCGTTTAATGAATTACACCTTGTCATTATAAGAATAATACATAGTAAGAAAAGTATTCGTTTCTTCATCCATCTCCCCTCCTATCTCTTTAGTAAATAAACTCCAATTCGGTTTACACCCTGACTTTGTACTTTTCAACATATTTTTCCTTCACGAAACTTTGTTATCCCCTTCTTAAAAAGCTATAAAACGTCAACAATGTTTGTATAGACCCACACGACTTTCGTTTGATACTCTATTTATAGGAAGAATTCCTTTAAAGAAAGGTGAGTGATTAAAATGGATACTCTTTCTCATAAAGAAGCTGATAAAGGTGCTATTGTCAGCATTATGGCCTACATATTTTTATCCTCTATGAAAATCATCATCAGTTATATTACCCTCTCTAGTGCATTACGTGCTGACGGTTTAAATAACTTAACGGATATCGGTGCTTCTTTAGCGATATTAATTGGTCTAAAAATATCTCGTAAACCTCGTGACCCAGATCATCCGTATGGGCATTCGCGGGCCGAACAAATCGCATCACTTGTTGCGTCCTTCATTATGGCAACAGTCGGATTAGAAGTTGTTATTAGTGCCATTCAATCTTTCTTAAATCCGAAACAAGCAGCACCTAATGTACTCGCTGCATGGGTTGCTTTATTTTCTGCTGTCGTTATGTACTGCGTGTATTTGTATACGAAAAAAATTGCAGCACGAACAAAAAGTAAATCATTAGAAGCCGCTGCAAAGGATAATTTATCAGATGCACTCGTAAGTATTGGTACTGTAGTAGGTATTGTCGGTTCTCAGTTCCAAATGCCTATTTTAGACCCTATTGCCGCTTTAATTGTAGGTCTTATTATTTGTAAAACTGCATGGGAGATTTTCGTAGAATCTTCTCATATGCTAACAGATGGAATTGATCCTGATAAAATGGAGGAATACGCTGATGCTATTGAGCATATTGGCGGTGTGGAAAACATTGTAGATATTCGAGCTCGTATGTACGGGAATCAAACGTACGTTGATATTACAATTGAAGTAGATGCTCGTATGGATGTTGGAGAAAGTCACTGTATTACTGACAATATCGAGGCTATGCTTCGCAAAAAGTTTGGAATTTACCATGCACACATTCATGTTGAGCCAATGAAAAAAGAACCTATTATGACATAGGTTCTTTTTTTATGAACGTTTTATGAAATATAACACATAAAACGAGCCAGCTACCGCCAGCTGCCCATCCTGCTAATACGTCAGATGGATAGTGCACGCCAAGATATATTCGGCTAACTGAAATAGATAATACAACAAAGCTTGCTATAAGAATAATTAATAATTTTTTATGCAATGAAATACGATCTTCAGTAATTGTGACGTATGCAATAAATCCTAAAAAAGCAGTAGCATTCATCGTATGACCGCTCGGAAAACTATATCCAGTTGCAGTAACAAGCTGCGTGACATCAGGTCTTGCTCGTTCGTACCATAGTTTAAGCATACTGTTTAAATAACGAGATCCGTAGTAATTAATTGTTAGAAGTAACGCACTAAGCAACTTTTTTCTAACGAGAAAATACATTACAAGAATAATGAGTAATGGAAAATATATTCTTTTGGAACCGATAAAAGACACCCAAGTAAAATAGGTCGTCAAATAATCGTTTCGAAAGCTTTGAATAAAATGTGCGACTATATTGTCGAAATTCTCAATACAAGCGGTATGATACGAAAGTGATAATACGACAAAACAAATGAGTAACGTAAAACTTAGCAAGTATAAATGTCGATATCGTTTCACATACATAACCTCACTATGCAAAAAAATGGAGCGGTTGTTTTAGTTTTCCTCTCCATTTCTTTTTTATGCATAGTTTATTAAAAAATATAATTATTAATTTTTTGCTTCATCTCAGGGATATCTTCTCTTGTTACGGTAAAACGAATCACCTTCTCATCAAGATCAAGCGCCTCAGCGAATAATCCAGCTAAACCACGGGATTTTCTATCTACTTCCATAATAATTTCTAGTCGGTCGTATGCACGTGGCAAGATTAATAATTCTAATTCATCTAATTTCCCATAATGCTCTCCAGAAACCGGAATAAACTCAAATTCTTGTGCGAATGGAACTTGCTTACATAATCGATGCGGTAATTCTTCACATTCTATATGACGTGCTTTAAACCCTAATTCATTTACACTATCTAAAACACTACTTAATAATGCATTGGGTAACACTTGAACGTAGTCGCGGTCACTTGGGTCTATACTACGTTTAATATCAAGACCTGTATGAATCCAAACCGTTTTCATACCAAGTGTAAGTGGTGCTTCAATTGGCATTGGAAAAGAAAATGGAATTTCAACTTTTTCATTCGGTTCTACAGAAAAAGGTTCTGTTAAGCGTACTCGCTCTAAATCATATGTTGCTGTTACTTTTTTATCATCCACTTCTCGTACATAAGACGTCGATAATGTTAAGTAAATGCTTTCAATTTGTTGGCTAACTGAACCTCCAGTTATATGAACCTTTCCAACTATTTCTTCCCCAACAATATACTCATCTTTTTCAAGAACAGTATCTACCTTTGCACTTCCAATACCAACGCTTGCTAAAAATTTTTGAAACATGGAGTCTTCATCCTTTCTAAAGCAGAAGCTACATCTTGTTTTAAATCTTGTACATTCTCATAGTACGGCGTTTTTATTTGTAACATTCGCATAAGCATTTCGCGATTATAATTTTCCAAAGTTAATTCTTCGTACCATGGTTTTTCCTTTTTTTCATTAGATTCATATCCTGCATATAATAAAAATAATGAGAAATGACCGAGCGCATAAAAGTCACTACGAAAGTGAACTTCTCGCATCAAAGCTTGTTCACCTTCGTAAGTTGTAGCTCGCTCATCATCCTCACCTTTCCATTTAGCCAATCCAAAATCAATAATACTAATTTGATTTTCTTTCATTAGTATGTTTGGAATGCGTAAATCTCGATGAATAATGCCTTCACTATGAAACACCGATACAATTTCTAATATTTCATATAAAATCTCAAAAACTTCACGTTCTGTATATACATACCCATCTATGAAAATATAATCTTCAAAATTTTTACCAGGCATGTACTCCATTACAAAGAAGCTCTTTTTCTCCCATATGAAATGATCATATAGACTAGGAATTGCATGATGATTCAATGTTTGTAAAATCATTTTCTCTTGTTCAAATGATTTTCTACCAGACTCATATCTTTGTTTACTTTGTCTTAATTGTTTTAAGACTTTATATCTATTTATTTGTAAATCATTAACGACATATGTAACCCCATAACTGCCCATTCCAATTACTGATTCAATTTTATAACGTTCTGCAACAATTGTATTTTTTCGCAGTGGTCTATCAAATAAAGCTAGTACACGACGCCATTTCATCAGCTACTTGAAAAGAAGCTACGGCTTTTACGTTTTCTTTTATAATGTTGATGTCCATAACCAGATGAACGTCGTTTATAATCGCTACTTGAATAAGAGCGCCCTCTACGACGATAATCACTACTTGAATACGAACGATATTTTTTCTTTCCTAATAAAGAATCAATAATTTTTTTGAACATTCCTTCACCTCTTGAGTAAAATTTCCTTTTCATTATACCAATAATTATTGACTATATTTGTGACAGGTTTGTAAAGAGTAAAAAACGACGAGTTATGCCCGTCGTTACTTTCATTCATCCTCTTCATCAAAAACTTCATCAATCATACATTTCTCTAATAAATACTCAAATGTAATATCTGCGAGATCTTCAATTTCTTCTCGTTTTGGGACGTACCCTCTTTCAATTAGTTGCTCATAAAAAAACTCCGCAATCTCTTCCGTATCAATCACGACTTCAATTTCCTTCATGAGCATCACTCCTTTATTTCTGTTTTATGAAAAAATCTCAAAATTATGTATATGAGATTAGAAAAATAGATTTTATTTTTTTATAGGTCATAAGCTTTGGACGAGATGCATACGATTGTAGTACAAGCTATTCAAAGGGGGAAATAATAATGGAAAATCAATATGAAGTAGGACAAACAAAAGAAGAGTTCATGCATGAAGATCAATGGGCAGACTCTCTTATAAAGTGGCTTTTTATTTTTTTAATAGTTGTAGGCATACCTTATACTGCATATGTTGTTGTTCAATTTATTCTCTCTTTCTAGTTAACTATTTTTTCTCTGTCAATTTAACTAAATAATTATGAACAACATCCATTACAATTTTATATTCTTCATCTTTAAATGTATCGAACAATAATTGATAATCGTTATAAATATCAAGTAACCCATCAATGATTTCTTGACGATTCGTCTTAACACTCACTTTTTTCGAGTTGTTAATTGACTTTAACTTACCTAAATCTAATTTATTCATACCTGCTTTATCTTGTTTCAGTTTCTTCAAAATTGCATTTGCCGTTTGAGCATTCGCAAGTAACGTTAAATCTGACTCATCCGCTTCTAACCATTCACCATCCGTAATCCGTGACAATTCATAAATTGTATCTTCCCAGGCGTCATTCTTATATCTCCATACTTCTGTACGAAAACCAACAATACGGAAAACATCTTTATCATATCCAGTTACTTGCACAAGATCACCAAACGTGAAATTATAATTTAATTCAATCCACTCCGTATCGCCCTTTTTCATATCTTGCTCTGTAACGTGCTGCAATGTTTGCTCTACGTAAAATCCATCGTGATTATTGACTTCGTATACATAAACTCCATCTAAAATCTTCATATTTGTGATTTTCCCAACGGTTCCATATAGCGTAATCACGACTATGTCCCCTACGTTGTATTTAGGTTGTTTTTTTCTTGCCATCTCTATCTCTCCTTTTTTTGACGTCGTGATTTTGATATCAGTATATGCAACCTACATAAAAACGCTTATCACAGAAGCTTATATTCATAAATTTTTTCAATAAAAATTATAATCTTATAAAATTTACGTTACACTCAAAAAAAAGCTAGTAACTAGACTAGCTTCAAATCAACAAATTTCGTATAAAAAAACATACAGAATACTTCACTTTAAACAAAGTAATGTATTCTGTATGTTTTCAAATAGTTTTTATCTATCTTGTATGTATAAATCCCAGGCTTCATCAAATATAGACATACTTTCTAGCATTCCGCTCAACTCTAAGTATGAACTAATTTCATCATAGTCTTCAGATTGCTTCGGAAAACTTAAATCATCATACATCGCCTCTGCTAAATCTGAAATTTCATTTCTAAATAAAGCTGCACGATGCTTCATCATATAATGGTAAAATGTTTTTTTCAAAAATATTCCCTACCTTTCTAACTTGGGTACATTATACAAGGCGAAAAAGAAAAAAACCAGCATAAAAGCTGGTTAAAAGTCGAAATAATTTCTTTTTAATAGACGCGGTCTTCCCATTAATTCTTCATACGTTAGTTGTTTTGGTAAATCTTTCGTGTAAATTAAAAATAATTGATCTTCAATTTCTTTTACTGTATGGTCTGATTGATAGTCCATCCCGCACGAGGAACAAGAAATACATGGTGTCTTTTGGATTTCAATGGCTTTCGTACCATCTGGTAATTCCCAATATACAGTATTCAAGCTTTCTTTCGCTTCTGTACTGTCACACCACATACAATTCATACTGCATCACCCTCAGTTTTTTTGTCGTTTTCTTCTAATTTAGCCATTTGTGCTTGATATTTTTTATCTTTTAATTGATCACGCTTATCACGTTTATCTTTTAAAGATGCATGCGTATCATTATCTTCATAGTCTTTACGACGGTTCATACGCTGTAAGTCGTCTGGAACGAGGTTAAATTTCTTATCGCTCATAAGACCTGCGATACCAACATCTGAACGTTTTTCTTCGTAGTTCGGATAAATCTCTTTAAAGTATCCTTCCGCTCTTCCTGGAATATAGCTCTCTGGCTCTGGATACGTCGTAATAACACCTTCAAAGTTACGAAGTACAACTTTATCTGCACTTTGTGAGATTAAATAGTTTGGTTGAAGTGCAATTTTACCGCCTCCACCTGGCGCATCAACAACGAATGTCGGAACAGCATAACCAGATGTGTGTCCACGTAAACCTTCAATAATTTCAAGACCTTTAGATACTGGTGCACGGAAGTGACCGATACCTTCAGATAAATCACATTGATAAATGTAATATGGACGTACACGGATTTTTACTAAGTCATGCATAAGTTTTTTCATAATTGGAACGCTGTCGTTAATACCAGCTAAAATTACTGCTTGGTTTCCGACTGGAACACCAGCATTCGCTAACATTTCACATGCCTTTTTCGATTCTTCAGTAATTTCAATAGATGTATTGAAATGTGTATTTAACCATACTGGATGGTATTTTTTAATAATGTTACATAAATTTTCTGTAATACGTTGTGGGAATACTACTGGTGCTCTCGTTCCGATACGAATAATCTCAACATGCGGAATCTCACGTAAATTTTTTAATACATATTCTAAAATTTTATCGTTAATTAGAAGTCCATCACCACCGGAGATTAATACATCTCGTACTTGTGGTGTTTCACTAATATAAGCAATCGCATCATCTAATTGTTTCTTCGGTACACCCATTCCAATTTGTCCACTAAAACGACGGCGTGTACAGTAACGACAATACATAGAACATTGATTTGTTACTAAGAATAGTACACGGTCCGGATAACGATGTGTTAGCCCTGGAACTGGTGAATCTTCATCTTCGTGAAGCGGATCTTCTAAATCATATTTTGTTTTATATAACTCTTCCGAAATCGGTACTGATTGCATCCGAATCGGACAGCGTGGATCATCAGGATTCATTAGCCAAGCATAGTACGGTGTAATGTTTAACGGGATCGTTTTCGTTGAAATTTTAACGCCCTCTTCTTCTTCAGGTGTTAAGTTAATTACTTTTCTTAAGTCATCTAACGTTTTGATCGTATTCGTTAATTGCCAAACCCAATCATTCCATTGCTCTTCAGTAACATCTTTCCATAATTCGATATCCTTCCAGTGACGATTTGGTTTGTATACATCATGTAACATTGCTATTCCCCCTTTTTATACGCTCATCCTTTATATAAGCAATAGTTATGCCAACTTTACATTGTTGATAAGTAAATGTGCGGAGAACCCTATTACATAAGCGAAAAAATATTTTTAAGCGTTGTATGAAATCAATACTTAACATCATATTCATTACTTTTTATATATGTAAACGCTCTTTTATTCGTGCAAACACACAAAAACCGCCGATTATTCGGCGGTTTTGTCGTACTTGCTCAGTTTATATTGAAGCGTTTGACGAGGGATACCTAACATTTTTGCGGCTTGTAATATATTCCCTTCCGTTTCAATCAACGCTTGATCTATTAATTCTTTTTCTGTTTGATGAAGTGCTTCTCTAAGTGGCATTATACCCTTCTTCTTCGAAAAATTCTCTTTCCGAAATGTACGTGGTAAACAATTGGCTGTTAATGTATTCCCTTCTGCAATAATAACAGCATGTTCAATCGTATGTTTTAACTCTCGGACATTTCCAGGCCACTGATAAGCTTGCAGTCTATCTTTCGCTTCCTCATCAATTTGAAGTACACCTTTTTTATAACTTTTATTATATTCTTTCAAAAAATAAGATGCTAATAATAGTACATCCTCAGTTCTTTCACGAAGCGGTGGGATATATAATGAAAATACGTTTAAGCGATAATATAAATCAGTGCGAATTTTATTCTCTCGTAAACATATTTCTGGAGGCTGGTTCATTGCGGTAATAACACGAACATCTACTTTTCTCGTCTTATTATCACCAATTCTTCTAATGACTCCATCTTCTAACACTCGTAACATTTTTGCCTGCAAATCAAGAGGCATTGAATTCAGTTCATCTAAAAATAATGTACCACCATCAACAAGTTCAAATAGCCCAGCTCTTTCAATCGCTCCTGTATAGCTTCCTTTTGTCGTTCCAAACAATAAACTTTCTAATAGCGACTCTGGTAAAGCTGCACAGTTTTGTGCAATAAATGGCTTGTTTTTTCTTTTAGAAGCTTCATGAATTGCTTGTACGAACAGTTCTTTTCCTGTTCCTGTTTCACCATATATTAAAACATTTGCGTCTGTTGGTGCTACTTTTTGTGCTAACTCTTTCGTCTGTTTAAACCGCGTATCATTTGTCACTATCGTCTCAAATGCAGCATGCTTTTTAATCACTTTTTTTCTAGATGATCGCTTTATTTTCGACTGTAAGTCAACAATTGTGTCAGTAAGTTTTTGAATTGTAGAGTAATCCTTTGCAATTTCAACAGCCCCAGCAATATTCCCATCTATAAAAATAGGTAACGTCGTATTTACTGTACAAACATCTTCACCATTTAAATTTTGATAATGCTGTGCTTGATGTACGATAGGTTTTTTTGTATCTAGTACTTTCATCAATGTACTCGTTTCCCTTGATAAAGACGGGAACGCTTCTAACAGATGTTTCCCTAACACTTTTTCAATCTTCGATCCATCGTGTTTCGCAGCTACAGAATTATAAAATATTGTAATTCCATTCTCATCTACAGCGTGTATAGCCTCATCAATACTGCCCAAAATCGCTTCAATGACTTCTTGTGTCGAAACTGCTAGCAATGTCATCCCCCCTCTTGCCGAAAATCCAGCAATTATATGCCGAATTTTCGGCACACCTATGTGCGATTGTAAGCATGACGATTCCGTTCTATAATTTTGACCAATTTTATATTTTCATTAGATAACTCGAAACTCTAATTAGTACAGCTTTTCGAACACCCAGCTCCACCTAACTGTTTTGCTTTACAGCCGAATTTTGAGGCGGAAGTTTTACTGCTTTCGAATAGCTAGATAGATCTTTCACCCATATATTCATATCTTCCAACTTATCGAAAATGTAGCAATTATTCGCCAGTCTTCCTGTATACGTATAACCTAATTGATGAAAGGCAGCATTCATTCCGAAAGAAAGCGATCGAGCAATTGTATAGGAGCAGAAAATAGATCTTTCTCGAAGCTCTTCCTCTAATTTAATTAGTAAACTTTTCATAAATCCATGTTTACGATATTCAGGTAAAGTAGCACAATTCGTTAATTCTGCATTCCCTTCTTTTATATTCATTTCTGCAGATGCTGTACTAATAATTTTTCCCTCATATTCATATACGTAGTAAATTGTATCGTCTTCTTTCATCGTCTGTAATACATAACTCGCTTCATTTAAAGGTGTCGGATACACTTCAAATACTTTTCCGAATACAGTTGCTAATTCTTCTGCATCTTCTTCAGTCGCTTTTCTCAGCAAAAATTTCTCTGGAACTACTTTTTCTTTTATTTCTTTTCCTTTTACACCGCTTAATATAGTATCTTCCTCAGTCCAATACATACTATTTCGTCTTTCATCATTATTATATTTCACCAAAAAGTATGCATCGTGTCCTTGAAAATAATGAGGTATCGTTGCTTCCAACAAAAAACCGAAAGAGAGCCATGTTGAAACATGCTCTCCCTTTCCTTTAATAATACATTTAGTGAAAGAATGTTCCTCTGCTAGTTCGTCAATTGTCTGTATAATACTTTCAACATTTCCTGTATAGTGATCTACCCGAATACGCTTATTAAAATAATCTAAAACGCCTTCTACTGTATAACAATTCGTCTGTTCTCTAAAAGATTCATAGTATTTCATTTTTTCACCTCACACCAATCTAGTAATGTACATGCAATAATTTTTGCGGCAGCTATCATTTTATCAACTTCTATATATTCGTTTGGATAGTGTGCTACTTTCGTCTCTCCTGGACCAAATACTATTGTTGGTACGTTTGCAATTTGTGTAAATAAACCTCCATCAGTCCCCCACGGAGATGCTTCAATAATTGGTTCGTTCCCTTCGATTTCAACAAAGTTGTGATGAAGTGTTGTAATGAGTTCATGATTCTCTTCTAATTCACCAGGAACCCATCTCGCTCCAAACCACTCTACTTCTACTGGATTTTCAACAAACCAATTGTCCACATCATTTAATTCAACAATCCAATTCTCAAACTCTTCTTTTGCCGCCTCTATAGTCTCATTCGGCGCAACACCACATCTTCCTTCTAAAATTAATTCATCTGGAACAGAACTTGGCCAACTCCCTCCTTCAATTTTCCCAATGTTAATTGGAATTGGAATCGGAATCCCTTTAAATAAAGGATCTGTAATTCGACTATTTCTTTTCTCCTCTAGCTTTCTTACATGTTCTATAACAAACATACTTTTTTCAATTGCACTAACCCCTTCATAACGCGTTCCACCGTGTGCAGCTTTCCCTTTTACACGTAAACGAAACCACATGGAACCTTGTTGTTTCGGGAAAAACTTCATATTAGTAGGCTCTGGAATAATGACACCATCTGCCTTATATCCTCGTAATATAGTTGCTAATGTCCCTGCTCCGCCACTTTCCTCTTCTATTACACTTTGAAAATAGATGTCTCCTTTTAATTCAATGCTAGATTCAATAATCGCTTCCATTGCAAGCATGAGTGCGACATTTCCACCTTTCATATCCGTCGTTCCACGGCCATATATACGATTTCCTATTTTCTCACCGCTATAAGGATGATGTTCCCACTGATTCACATCCCCTTCTGGAACTACATCAATATGCCCATTTAATATCATAGATTTCCCGTCGCCACTTCCTTTTAAAGTTGCTACAATATTTGGGCTATCTGAAAAACTTGTACGGGGTGATACAAAATAAGGATGATCTTTCATTTTAGAAAAAGAAGGCTCCCATATATCGAGGTCTAAACCTAATTCACGTAATTTTTCAATCACAATCGCCTGCGCACCGCTTTCATCACCAGATACGCTCTTTTCTTGAATTAATCGTTTTAAAAATTTCACACTTTCCTCTTCATGGCTCTCAATATAATCACAAACTTGCTTTTTTAATTGCTCCATATATTACATCTCCCTTCATTCAATTACTAGTAAGTTAGAATTAATTTGAAAATCAGCTTCTGTATGTCGTTTTATATCTTCTACTGTGTATGGGCTCATTAATTCTTGTAATATAAGTCCACTCGGAGTTACCTCCATGACTGCCATATCAGTAATAATTAAATCTACACATTTCTTTGAAGTTAATGGCAATGTACACTCTGAAACAATTTTTGCATTTCCGTACTTATCAACATGATTCATCACAACAACGACCCGCTTCGCTTTTTGTGCTAAATCCATTGCTCCACCAATACCTGGAACACGTTTTCCAGGTACAATCCAGTTTGCTAAATCACCATTTTCACTTACTTGTAATGAACCAAGAATCGTTATATCTAGCAAACCTTTTCGAATCATACCAAACGCTGTGCAACTATCGAAATAACTCGCTCCTGTTATAAGAGAAGTTGGTAAACCTGCTGCATTACACAAATTTTCGTCTTCATTCCCTTTACTTGGCGTTGGTCCCATGCCGACGATTCCATTTTCCGCATGAAACATAACATTTATATCGTCAGGCAAATGATTTGGTACAAGCGATGGTATGCCAATACCTAAATTTACAATCATACCATTTTGTATTTCTTTCGCCGCACGCCTAGCAATCTTATCCCTCACTTCTACGCCCATACCCATTTCCAGTTCACTCCTTCCGACGGTACAATATAATTTACGAAAACACCTGGAACGACAATTTCCTCTGGATCTAAACTTCCAAGCGGGACTATTTCTTCTGCTTCTACAATTGTTATATCCCCAGCCATCGCTACATGAGGATTCATATTTCGTGCACTTTTGTCAAATACAAGGTTACCAAACGGATCTGCCTTTTTCGCATATACAATTGAAACTTCAGCAGTTAATGCTGTTTCAACTAAGTAGGTCTTACCATTCATTTCAACTGTTCGTTTTCCCTCTTCCACAATCGTATCAACACCAACATCAACTAAAACACCACCAAGACCAACGCCACCAGCGCGAATGCGCTCTGCTAATGTTCCCTGCGGAGAAAACTCAATTTGTAATCTTCCCTCGTTTAGTTGCCTTCCTGCATTTGGGTTGGAGCCAATATGAGAAGTAATTAGTGATTTAACTCTTTCATTTGTAACAAGACGACCGATACCTACATCAGGGAATCCAGTGTCATTTCCAATCAAATTTAAATTTGTAACGCCTTTTTCTAAAATTGCCTGTATTAAAGATGGAGGGGATCCAATCCCTCCAAATCCCCCAAACATTAATGTCATATCATCATGGAACAAAGAAATTACTTCCTCAATTTCTTTTAATTTACCGAATGTATTTGTAATAGTTGTCATGCGATACTATGCCCTCCTTTTTGCATCATCTCTTCCACACTTTTAGAGAAAATTGAAAGTAATTCATCTAACTCGGAATATGTAGTTGTCATTGGCGGTGCTACAAGCAGTGCACTATCTTCTTTTCCTGCTTGCCCTGAAACTGCTTGGTATAAAAGTAGGCCATTTTTAGCTGCAACTGAAATAAGCTCCGACGCTTTTGTAAACGGTTGCAATTCTACTCCGATTAGCAACCCTTTTCCGCGCACATCAGCAATGATTGTCGATTGTTGCTGAACTTTCTGTAAGCCTTTTATTAAATACTCTCCCTTTTCTGCTGTTTTTTCAGGGAGATTATGTTTCTCCATATATTCAATAACAGCTAAAGCCGTTGCTGCAGACAATGGATTGGCACTTAACGTATGACCGCTCATTACTGAACGTGACCCACGTAATATTGGTTCCATAACACGATCACTTACAACTGTCGCTGCCATCGGTGTATATCCCGCTCCTAACCCTTTACCAAGTGTCATGATATCCGGTTCTACACCCCAATGCTCCATTGCAAACCATGCTCCAGTACGACCAAGCCCAGTCATCACTTCATCCGCAATAAATAAAATATCGTAATGGTCGCAAATATCTTTAATGACTTTATAATAGTCTTTCGGCGGAACAACCGCGCCTCCAGCTGCTCCGATAATCGGCTCAGCAATAAAAGCAGCAATATGCTCTGCACCAATTCTTTCAATTGATCTTTCTAGTTCAGTCGCACATGCCAGCTGACAAGTTGGATATACCTTTTGAACAGGGCATCTGAAACAATATGGAGCTGGTATAGTCGGATAATCTTCCAAAATAGATACGAAACGTTGTCTACGTAGTGGGTGACCAGACATCGATAACGCACCCATCGTAATACCGTGATAACTCATCCATCTTGATAATATTTTATGTTTCCCTTGAATACCTCGCTCTTGAAAATGCTGAATTGCAATTTTCATAGCTGTTTCATTTGCTTCCGTACCACTATTTACAAAGAAACTCCAGTTCAAATCTCCTACACTTAAATCACTTAACTTCTTTGCTAATTTTTCAGCTGGTTCACTCGTAAACTGTGATCTATAAACAAAAGCAATCTCCTCAGCTTGCTTTTTAATAACGTCTGCAATCTCCTTTACGCCATGCCCAATACCTGCCGTAATTGCTCCTGACGAACCATCAAAATATTTATTACCATTTTGATCATACAAATAAACACCTTTTCCATGTGAAATCATTGGATACGGCTGACCAACAAGTGGTTTAATTAAGTAATCGCGCATAGCGCTCCCCCATTTCTCCAATTTGTATATATATATGAAGAAAATTGACGTTTCTTTCATAAAAAAGAATCCTCTGCAAAAGCAGTGAATTTATCAAAAAACTATTATAAAATATACAAATGAGTGCTTAAAAATATTTATAAAACAGAAAATTCAGAACTCAAAGTGAAGACCAATCCTTTTCTATACGCCCAAATAACCCTCCCTTTTATATGAAATGACTACATCACCAAATGTTTTTATAGCATAATGCCAGCTGCCCTTAAATGCCGACATTCTGTACACTTCGACGGAACTCCCGTTAAACTCCTTCCTAATATCCTACTTTAAATTGCATATTTTAAAACAAATTTCGACACCCCACCTTACTAACCAATTCAAATTCATATTTAATATGTAAACTTTTCATTTTTAAACTATAAAAAAAGAACCGATTAACCACACTAATCAGTTCGTCATGACGCTCTCTTATGGGTTAATACTGTCAATTGCTAAAATAAATAGAAAAATCATGTTTACAAATTCATCCTACAGCCTATAAGACAAAACCTTTTCATAACTTCATTCACAATTACTATCGGGATATCCCTATCCCGAAGTGGCACCCCTTTCCTCAGATTCAAACTACCTTTCCTTTATAATTTATGTAGGACAATTATCACTTTGTATGTGTATTTGCCTATAATTAAAAAAAACTCTAGTTTTCTAGCGATTGCTGGACATGTATTCAATATGTTAATTGAAATGCAGTTTCAATTTGGCATTTATTTTACTTTCGTGCAGTCATATGTACTGCTTTACTCTGCCAAATACTCGTAAGCACCAGCACCTCTTTATGAAAACATATTTGTTGTCAATTTTTAATTTTCCCTTTATAAAATTATTTTTTTCGCATAACCGCTTTCTTGCTTCGCATATAGTTTTAATGATGACAAAGGAGGAATGTTCATGTCTCAATCTGAAATTGAAAAATATGGACAAGAAGTTACGCAATACGAACAGCTCGCACGTTACTATCAGTTTCGTAATCCTAAAAAATATATAGAATTATATATGAAATATTGCGATGCACTTTCAAAACTTGTACAGGCGCATGAGAAAAGGGATTCACAAGAAGCTGCTTTACCGTCACATATAAGAATTTTTCATGCCGATCCAAATATATCAGCGGTTGATATTTTAGTAAACGGACAAAAGGTTATTAAAAGTATTTCATTTAAGCAATTCAGCCCTTATTTATCATTAGTGCAAGGTAAATACCGTATAGATATTGTCCCTGTCGGAAATGAAACTCCAATCTTTTCAGCATTGGTACCAATAATGGGAAATCATACTTATACTCTTGCTGCAATAAATAGTGATAATCACCTACAATTACAACCTATACTTGATAATACACATTTACCAGCTGGTCAAGCTAAAATACGCTTTGCACATTTCTCTCCAGATACCCCTGTTGTAAATGTAGATTTAAAAGATGGAGATCATTTATTTGAAAATGTACTCTTTAAACAAATAACAGATTTTTTACAAGTTAGCCCTGGTACAGCAGATATTGAAATTTCACTCGCAGATAATAAAAACGTTTTATTGACTATTCCGAAATTCAATGTTGAACCAAATGTTATTTATACAATTTCAATAGTAGGTTATTCAACTAAAGATCCTAAATTAGAAGCCGTTATACTTACAAATTAAAACAGTCTACACCATTCATTTGGTGTAGACTGTTTATTTTTGAAATGCAATTTGAAATTCTGTCCAATCGTTATCTGATCGACACATAATGGATCCATTATGTTTTTCCACAATTTGTTTACATACAAATAATCCAATACCAGTTCCTAACTTTTTAGTAGTTACAAATGGTTCAAAAATCGTTTCTACATTTTCAGCTGGAATCATTGGTCCATTATTTTTTATCACAATTCGAATAGCTTGATCTTCTTCAAATACATCAATGATAATTTTTCGTTCTTCTTTCATTGATTCAAGAGCATCAATTGAATTCATTAATATGTTTAAAAATACTTGTCTCACTTCACTTCGATAACCAACAAGCGGAATTGGATACGGTAAATTCTTTTCAATCAAAACATTCGCATTGACCAAACTCGGATATAAGAATTGTATAATGTCTTGAAACAAGTCATTAAGCCAAAACCGTTCCGATTCATTCCACATTTCTTTTTTCGATACGAGTAAAAATTGCGAAATGCGAAAATTTAATTGATCTAATTCATGCGAAATAATATCTAAATACGATAAACTCGGATGATCTGCCTTTAATAATTTGACAAACCCCATAATGGAAGTAAGCGGATTACGAAATTCATGTACAAAACTAGCTGACATTTGTCCTAAAATCGTCAGCCTTTCTTTATGTGTTTCGTTAATATATTGCTGTTTTTCCTCTAAATTCTTCGATATAATTTCCGAGTATTTTAAAACAGTATAATAAATTAATTTGTCAAAACAAGTATGTATTTTTGCCATAATTGGTTTCAATTCACGAGCGCTAACATCTAATTCACACATCGCTTCGAAAAGTTCATTTCTTCCCACGTTTGCGTTATAAACAAAATCTCCAATATTCGCATCTGCTCCAGCACGTTCAATAGCAATTTTCTCGCATAACGGTTGAAGATAATTTATATCTTTATCTTCCATAGTAAGTTCGATAATTAACTCTAGTAAATCCTCTCCATTTTGAACTACTTCTAGTTTAAATGGATCTTTTTCGGAAATTATCATTTTGTTTTTCCAGTTCTCTACGAATTGGTGCCTATTGTTTTTCAAGTGTGAACAAAATATTTCTTTAATATCCTTATCGATTGGAAAAACCTCCATTCCCTCCATTTCCATACGACGAATACCCTTTATATTTTGAATATTAACACAAAAAATACGATTCGTTAATAGATTTTTGTCACATTTTGTTAATTTCTGTTGATAAAATTATTTTTTCTTTCTTATTTAACTAATTGTATGCAAATTCCCTTTTTCCTTCACATATTTTCATTATTTCCGTAGTCAAAACGACTTTTTTTTGCATCATTTTTAATTCTTGCGTACAATAGAAAATGAAAGGTGTGAAAAATATGGTAAATAAAAATGTGGAAGATTATCTCCAAGAAGGCATTTACGGCCAAAAGCAAAACAAACCAGAAGAACGTAATATGTATTTAACTACATTACGTGAGCGTGTAGAAATCGCTTTAACGATCGGTCAAGTAATGCAAAGTAATGTATACTCTGAAGTGGCAGGTAGCATGCGCTCTTCTCAATCATTACAACTCCTCCTAAATGGTAGCATTGCTTACCCACATTTATCAAAATACATTAAATTAGCAAACGAAAAAAATGTTCCTTTTACAATTGTTCAAAATAAAGATACAGAAACACCAATCGGTTTAGTATTAACTCATGCTACTGCTGTAGATAAAGAACAAATTTATGTAGAAGATACTATTTTCAAACAAGAAATGAAGTAAAAGTTACACTTAATTAAATAGTTACTAAAAGCGTAAAAAAACGAGTATGGAATCGTAAACATTCCCTACTCGTTTTTTAGCGCAAATTTTAAGTTTTCTATTTTATTTTTTAATACATACTAATTTCATTTCTGTCATTTCTTCTATTGCATATTTAATTCCTTCGCGCCCCGTGCCACTTTCTTTCACACCACCATAAGGCATATGATCTACTCTGAACGTTGGAATATCATTAATCATGACACCACCAACCTCTAGCTCATCAATTGCACGCATTGCTTTAAATAAATTATTTGTAAATACTCCTGCCTGTAAGCCGTAACGCGAATTATTTACTTGCTCAATCGCTTCATCAAATTCTTTAAATGTATTTACTGTCATGAGTGGACCGAATACTTCTTGGCACTGCACAGATACATGATCTGGAACATTTGTTAATACAGTTGGTTCAAAAATTCTTGCATCCCGCTTCTTACCACCGCATAAAACAGTTGCTCCTTCCTTAATTGCTTCTTGAACCCACATATCAATTCGCTCTACATCTTTTTTTGAAATTAAAGCTGATACATCCGTTTCCTCAAGCAGTGGATCACCAACAACAACTGATTCCATCGCTTTCTTTAGCTTCGAGAGAAATTCATGCATTTTCGTTTCATGTACAAAAACACGTTGTACGGAAATACAAACTTGCCCATTATTAACAAATGCTCCCCATTTTACACGTTCAATTATTTCATCTGTTAACTCTACATCTTCATCAATAATAACAGCAGCATTTGAGCCTAGTTCTAACGTAACTCGTTTTAGCCGAGCCTTTTGTTTTATTCCGATTCCAACTTTTGGACTTCCAGTAAAAGTAATAGAAGCAACGTAATCATTTTTGACGATTGCCTCACCAACCGTGACGCCAGGGCCAGAAATGATATTTAAAGCTCCATTTGGCAATCCTGCCTCTTCAAATAACTCAACTAATGCATAAGATGATAATGGCGTTTGATCAGCTGGCTTTAATACAACTGTATTTCCAGCAGCAATTGCTGGTCCAACTTTATGCGCTACTAAATTTAACGGGAAATTAAATGGTGTAATAGCCCCTATAACCCCAATCGGCTTTCGGATTGTATATGCAATACGCCCATCCGCACCAGGTGCGGCGTCTAATGGCAATGTCTCACCATATATACGCTTCGCTTCTTCAGCTGCAAATTTGTACGTTTGAACAGTACGATCTACTTCTCCCCTTGCAGCACGTATTGGTTTTGCAGCTTCTTTTGCAATAATCTCTGCAAATTCTTCTCTTCTTTCATCCATTTTTTGTGCAACTTTCTCTAAAATAGTCGCACGATCATATGCAGATAATTTATTCATTTTTATCATTGCATTTTTTGCAGCAGTAACAGCCTCTTTTACATCTTCTTCCGTTCCTTGTGCAATTTCCGCTAATGTTTCTTCAGAATATGGTGCGTATAATGGTTTATACGTGTTTACAGATTTCCAATTTCCGTTTATATATAAATGCTTTTTCATACTTCTTCTCCTTCCAAATATATGTATACAACAATACTTCACCTAGTGAAGGTTTCAACTTATGTCATTGTATCATAGCCCTTATCCCTCAAAAAACATTATGCTCAAAAAAACTCTGCTATATAGCAGAGTTTACGAGCTAATTTGCTCTTGTAACGAAATTTGTTTTTCATCTTCTAAAATAACAATCGATTCTACTATCTTTGTAACTTCTAATCTTTTTATATAATGTCCATCTAATTCTTTCACACAAAACTTATAATTTTCAATTTCAACGGAATCCTCTTCAGCAATCTCTATATTCTTCGTTAAAATCCAACCACCGATTGTATCAACACCATCATCATCAATCCCTAAACCAAATAACGTATTCACTTCACTAACAAGTACTTTTCCCTCTAGTATCGTCTTCGTTTCACTAACCTTTTGAATTTCTGGCTGCTCATCCGTATCAAACTCATCCTGAATATCTCCAACAATTTCTTCCAAAATATCTTCAACAGTAACAAGTCCAGATGTCCCACCATATTCATCTATCAATATAGCAATATGTGTTCTTTCTTTTTGCATTTTTAAAAACAAATCATGAATTGGAATAGAATCGATAACTAAAATAATTGGTCTCATATATTGCTCTACTGTCTTCTTATTAACAGCTTTATGTTGTACAAACTCAGTAAAAATATCTTTAAAATTCACAAAACCTATTACGTGGTCTTTGTCACCATCAACAACTGGATACCTTGTATATTTTTCGCGAGACATTTTTTGCAAAGCTTCTTCAGCAGGCATTTCTTTACTTATAATATTCATTTCAGTTCGAGGTACCATTATTTCTTTTGCAATCCGATCATCAAATTCAAAAATTTTATTTACATATTTATATTCAGATTGATTAATCTCACCATTTTTATAACTTTCTGAAACTAACAACCGTAATTCTTCTTCTGAATGAACCTCATCATGCCCCTTCGGCGGTTTCAGCCCTAGCAGCTTCGTAATGATTCGAGCTGAACCATTTAATAGCCAAATGAATGGGAATGCAATACGATAAAAGAAAATTAACGGCTTAGAAACAAGCAAACTCACTTGTTCAGATTTTTGAATTGCAAATGTTTTTGGGGCCAATTCCCCTATTACAACATGTAAAAAAGTAATTAACAAAAATACTAAAGTTACAGCAAAAATGTCTGCTAGTTGAGTAGAGATATTCCAATTTGCAAAAAGCGTATCAAACATTTGCTTTAACGCAGGTTTACCAAACCACCCAATTCCTAAAGCTGTAACAGTAATTCCTAACTGACAAGCAGATAAATATTCGTCTAAGTTTGTAATGACTGTTTTGACCGATGTTGCACGATTATTTCCTTCTGCAATTAAATAGTCAATTCGTGAACTTCTCACTTTAACAATTGCAAATTCTGCTGCAACGAAAAATGCCGTTAAGGCAATTAAAACAATCACTATACTTATACTATATATGTCCAAATACTTTTCCTTACTTACATTGTAAGCAAGGAAGCCACCTCCTACTTAATTTTATTCAAGTGAAGTAAGCATTCTAATACTCTAACAAAATTCTACATTAGCAACCACCTTTTTATATATTATATGCATACATAAAAAAGATATTTATCATTATGATAATCTAATTCATTTACACTCGTCAAATTATTCTAAATGTTACGATAAAATTTTTTTATTTAAACGAACTATTCTTCTCAACTCAATTTCGTGAAAAAACACTTTCTTTGCCGATTCCACACTTCTTTTGTCGCACTAGAAGGGAACTTACTTCATAGCTCGAAATCATTCAACAGGATATATATAGGAGGGATTATTTTGGAATATAAAACACCATTTATCGCAAAAAAATTAGGTGTTAGCCCAAAGGCTGTTGTCCGGATCGCGCAACAATTAAATCTTACGATAGAAAAAAACAAATATGGCCACTTTATTTTTACACAAGATGATGTCGATCAAATGTTAGAACACCATCTATTTCAAATAGAGCAGTCTCAAAATCCTCAACCTACTCAAAAGACTTCCTCAAATGAGGTTGAAGAATTAAAAACTCAAGTCAATACAATTGTTCAAAACATATCATCGAATGATTTTGAACAATTAGCTGATCAATTAAACACTATTACGAGAAGACTCGATCGAATGGAAGAACAAATGCAAGATAAGGCAAATGATGTCGTCACGTACCAACTTTTACAACACCGTCGTGAAATGGAGGAAATGTTAGAACGAATTCAAAAGTTAGAAGCTGCCCTAACGAAAGAAGAACCCATTTATATTACTCCTGATTCAAAACCAACATACGAACGAGAAAAGAAACCGAAGCGCCGCAAAATGATTTTTAGTATATTTGGATTATAATTTTTAGACCCTTATTAAAATAATAAGGGTCTTTTTTAATGAAGAGTTATATCTTATAAAAATATTATTCTCTTTATTATACATATTCACTTCGTTTTATTTCGTTAACATAATATTTTTACTGTATTCTGCAATTAATGCCTGTGCATGAGCATTCCCTTGAATCACATCACGAAATTCTTTTAAAGAATACAAATGCGTAACCCCTTTTCGAGCATGTATTCTTACTGGTACACCTTGTAAAGTATCATGAAACTGAAATGGATTATCTATCGGTTCAATTGGAAAACCGAGTGTAAGTAAATACATATACATTCTTTTTGTTACTGCTGCAATGTACCATTCAGCTTTTGTTTCTAACGCATGTATAAATAAAATAGCTGTTAACCTTTTAAAATGTCCTCTCCCACGAGACGTTTTCGAAATACTTAACTTGCCTATTTCATACACATTCTTCAAATCTTTTACTAAATCATTTTTAGAAAACGGATAGAAAAACTCAGAATTTGATTGTTCAGGTACCGTATACTTAATACATTCTACTGTACCAATAGGATGTTCATCTTCTATTAATAAAAATCGTGATGGATTTAAATTACGTTCTACGAACATTAAGTTTCTTTCTTCACAAAAATCTCCCCATAGTTGCTCGAACCCAAAATGTTCTTCCTTTGTTTGAACACGCTGGAACATATTTAACCGCCTTTCCCATCGTCGCTCTGTTTTTTGATAACGCTTTCACTATCTATCATATAAGAACAAATCTTCGTATGCAACTAAAAATATTTATTACTTATTATATTCTGCAAAATGAATTAGATTCCAATTTAATCGACTTTTATCCCGCGCTCACATTCCTTTTAATAACACATTTGTATCACTTTTCAAATCTAACTTACAATATGTTTCTTTCCATACAGCATATAATTCTTCTTAATCTAAAAAAATCCTTTATGAAAAAGGATTTCTTTTACTTCTCAATGCTTTTTAACCACTTTTCAAAAATTTGTACCATCCCGTGTTTTCCAGCTAATTTCTCTTCCCCTTGTTTCGTCTTATATGGATATAACTGCAAGAAAACACCGCATCCAGACTCAATTTTTTTACTATGCATATGGCTTCCTGGATATACACAAATGACTTCATAAATTGACCTTCGATAATAGACTCGCTTTCCATCCTGTTCTTCTACATACTTTATAGACCAATACTTATACATTTGCTCAGTTGCTTTCGTATTTCCGACGTGCTGAAAAATATTGTACATTGGACTATACTTCACTTCAATAATAATAGAAGATTTATATACGTATTTCCCATCTTCTTTTACATAACAGTCTAAGCGAATATCTGGCTTCTTCGTATCCTCACCATTGTAAAAATTACTCCCTTTACTTAATGCAATAAGAGGATGTGTTTCAATTAAGTCATTAAATGCGACATGCACCTTTAAATCATCTCGTTGTAAAACTACTGTCGTTCCATCTTGTAATCCATCTACATAAAAATGTTCTTGTATTTGTTCACGAATGGAATTTCTAGCCTCAAAACCAATTTGCTCTAAAATTGAAATAACGATAAAAAAAGCGTAATATTCATACACTAAAAACGTTGGCTTATAAACAAATAATAACGATGGAGATTGATCCGTATATTGCGGGAGTACTTCTAAATGATGTAGTAATTGTTGATGTGGTATCGGTAAATCATGTAAGTTCATGTTACTTGTTTCAGTAACTTCCCTCCAAAACGAGGAGTGCATTAACATTTGAAAATATTGTACATTTTCATGAACAATGTGCGCCAATATTTTATATTCTTGTATTTTCATTGAGCTCTTTCGTAAATCGGCTTCTTTTAGTAAATGTATATTTTTATATTTTTGCTTCTCTCTATCGGTTACTGATCCATTACGCTCAATTGTTTGTATAATTGTTTTTACGGCTTGAAACTCTTCTGATTTTTTCTTTTTTTCTCTTTCTAATATTTCAATTGTTTGACGTAAAAAACTTTTAGCTTCAATTAAATAATGATAAAATTGCATCGATTTATATTTAAGAAATGCATTTTCCTTACTATTTTTTTGTTCCATAAACTTACGATTATAATGTTTTGCATAAGGTTTTCTTTCTGCCACTATGGTTCCTTTTCTTGTTGGCTTTCTCTCTTTTCCTTCCCATTTATATGCATTTATAAATTTTGAGCTTGATTCTATTTTCTTAAAGATTTGCTTTATCATCTTCATTTTTTGGGGTAACTTTCTAAGCAACACTAAATAAGAAGAATCCTCAATATCGCTAAGTGCAGAGAAAGTCTTTTTATAATAACCTCTATCCAAAATCAACTCATTTAAAATTGACTTCACATAGTCTTGAATCATTTCAAATTGATCATCAAAAAAGTTTTTCGGTACGATTTGAAAAGCACCATAATACGTTGTATCTTCTATACGAACTTCAAAATGGTATAAACCACAGCGCCATGGATAAAAGAATTCTGTTTTCCCATGTTCATATATTAATACTCTTTGTTTTTTTTCATTTATTTCATATTGAGCCTCTTTTATATTTTTCTGTCCCTCATATACTTTATTCCATATAAAAGTAATATTCATTGGGATTTCATAATTGTACTGCAATCTAATCGGTTTTAATTCTTGTACTTTATAAATGCATTGAACTAATGCTGTAGTAGATGTACAAAGACGATTTAATAAAATATAATCTCCTTTCCCCTCATTTCCAATGATTAACTTTAATACAAAAGGGAGCGTTTCATTCGTATCAACGATTTTTGTTTCGTAACGCCCTTCATTTTGCATATCCATACAGCTCCAGTTCCCTACGTTTTTCTCGTATATATGCTAAAGAGTGTTCAAATGTAGATACTCTGTTTGCAAGTGCAGATTGCAAAAGAGGTACTAAGGTCGCTCCCCTTTTTGCTTCTTCAGAAAGTAAAGAACCAACCATCATTTCGGTCCCTCTGATTTTCGTCAATACACGCTGCTTTATTTGTAAATCAAACCCTTCTTCTCTACTAATCATATAGGTATGGTTATTTTGGAACGGTATATTTTGCAAATAAGTCGCAATTGCGTTTGCACATCGGAAAGAAATTCCCTTAGACGCATCATGTGATGACAATACGACATGCAACTTATCTAATAGCTCTAATTCTTCTTCAGAAAACACTTCAATCATCGCTTTATTTCTCATCCAATTTATCCGAAATTCTCCCGCTGTTACTTTCAAAGGTGGGTGTAATACGACTTTCCCCAGTTCCATGCCCATCTCACAAAACGGAATTTTTTGTAACGTTATTAAGTTCGTTCGGTCTAATAATCGATCGGAGAGCTCTTTCGTTGTTTCATCAAAATTCACAGTACCTACAAATATAATATTTTCTCCAATTTCAATTGTTGATGGAATTGAATTCTCAATGTCCTGAACACCCTCATACAAGTTTAAAATACGATTTTTTGTTTCAAGTTGAAGAACAGATAAAAATGGAGTAAACCAATGCTCAATATGTGACATGTTCATTTCATCAAAAACGATTATATACAGTTGATTGGGATTTTCTTTCGCCTTCATTAACGTCCTAACTAACTTCGTTTCACTTTCAATAAAAGTACCATTTGGATGAAGGTAACCAAGTAAATCATGTGGTTCTTGATACGATGGTGAAATTGGAATCCAAACCAATTCTTCCCCATACTGTAATCCTAATGCTTCTGCATAAGTTTGCACAAAACGTGATTTCCCAACGCCCGGTATACCACCAAGAATCGTTAACATATTTGTTTTTACACTTATATGGAAATTATATATATCCGTTGCATCCAAATATAGCCCTTTATTATGCACCATACTTTGTACATACTGTAAAAAAGACGATTCACGCTCATCCCATTCCCATTCATCTTTTTGCACTTTTATATCCTCTACTTCAACTAGCTTACCTTCTTCATGCATTCGTTTTTTTAATTGCTCATACACATGATCACTTACAAAATATAATTGATCTTCTACCGCTATTTCTACATACTTCGTCCAGTCACTGCAGTTTATATATTTACATTCACGTTTCTGTTCAAAATATGCGATTGAGCTAATTGATGACTTTAAGGATATGTTTCCATACAGTCTTCCATCGTGCCACAATAATTCGGGAGGCTCAAAGTCTTTCGGAAATTTTGGCATAAGAAATGATAAATAACCGTTGCTAAGTTTTCGTTCTAAAGATTCTCTTTTTTTATTATTTGTAACTTTAGGTGCCGGAATCATTTTATAGCTGCTTGCTATTTCTTTCGGTTCTTCTGTACATATTAACTCCACGTATACATTTCCTCTTTCATAATAAAGACGAAACATCACTAATTGCTTTTCTAATTTCCTCTTCTTTAATTCCAAAAAGATTTTTTCATTCTTTTTATTACTACATAATCCTTCAAATACATAGGGTTCATTTGCAAATTGTTCCTGTAAAGTGAATGGTATTGGCGATAAGCATTGTACAAAGAAATTCTCTCCACTCTTCTCTTTTTCAGCTTTTGTAAATTTCCCTAAAAATCTCATATAGTACATTCGTTTTATAAAACTTGGCTGAAGAGCTTTATGTAATTTCACCTTAGTCACCTTCTTTTTTCATACTATTCTTAGTGTATGAAAGAAACGAAAAACTAGAAATAAAAAACCTGACGTTATCCGCCAGGTTCAAAATTAAAACGTATATTAATGAGAAGGAAATGCTTTTTTCTCTTGTAAAATTGCATTATGAGCAATTTTCATTTTAGCAAGTACGTAACGTAATCGATCTTCAGCATTTTCATCTTTACTTTTTTGCAATTCCGCCAAATTTTCAACAGAACTTGCTAAATTCTCAATGACTCCTCTCAGCTCAGGATGATGATTAAAAAAAGATTCTTGCACTAATACTTTCCTTAACTCACTAGCTAAATCAATTATTCTAGACAGCTGTTCTTTTTCTTCCATTCTCATCCCTCCTGAATATCTTATGTAGTAAATATTCTCTAAACAAAGAAAAAAGCCCTTTAAATGAAAAGGACTTTTTACATTTTTATATTTCCAGTTAATAACATATACAGTGATGTGATAGCCGCAATAATAATTGCCCACATCACATATTTCTCTGCACCTGCAAAGCAACGGTTCCCTTGTTCTTTTCTTGCAAACGTGTAAACAATAATTCCAATTCCATACACAATTGAAACTAGTAGTAAATTCTTTAAACCAGCTGCATAAAGAAGCCATACAGAGTAAATAGAAGCAATTAAAGCTAACGCTCCATTTTTTAATTTAGCGTCTTTTAGCTCGTTTGTAATGACTAATTTAAATTGGAATAACGCTGATAATAAATATGGTAATAAAATTGATGTTGATGCAATGAAATACATAATTTGATATGTTGATTCTGAAAACAGAACGATGATAAATATAATTTGGGCAACACCATTTGAAATCCATAATGCCATGTGCGGTGTTTGCTTTTTATTTGTTTTCGTAAAGACTTTCGGAAATACGCCATCTTTTCCGGCTACATGAGAAATTTCAGAAACAAGTAAAAACCAGCCAATTAATGTACCGACAAGTGAAGCAACTAACCCAATGTTAATCGCAACTGCACCCCATGGACCAACAACATGCTCTAATACATGTCCCATTGACGGAGTTTCTAGCACAGAAAGTTCGCTTCTTGTCATCGCTCCCATTGACAGAACAGAAATTAAAATATATATGGACATTACTAAAATAAGTCCCATTACTGTTGCCTTACCAACATCTCGGCTATTCTTCGCTCTTCCGGATAATACAACCGCTCCTTCAACTCCAATGAAAACCCAAAGTGTTACAAGCATTGTATTTTTCACTTGACCAAGTATAGCGGAAAGTGAGAAGGTTCCTTCTCCCCAAAAATCATGTGTAAATGTGTCCCAGCGAAAGGCTGTTACCATTACAACAATAAATAAAACGATTGGAACTAACTTCCCTATTGTTGCGATAACATTCATAATAGAAGCTTCACGGATTCCAAATAAAATTAGAAAATGAAGTGTCCATAATAAAAGTGATGCCCCAACGATAGATGCAACATTATTTCCTCCTTTGAAAATTGGAAAGAAATAACCTAATGTACTAAACAGTAACATAATTGTTGCGACATTACCTAAGATTCCTGCTAGCCAATATCCCCAAGCACTATTAAATCCAATATATTCACCGAAACCAGCACGTGCATAACTATAAATTCCACCTTCAAGTTCCGGTTTTTGTCTTGCTAACGTTTGATATACGAGCGCAAGTGGAATCATTCCCATCGCTGTAATACACCAGCCAATTATTATTGCACCACTGTTTGCTCCTACTGCTAAATCATGCGGTAAACTAAAAACACCTCCACCAACCATTGTTCCAACTACTAATGCGATTAACGGAAAAAATCCTAACTTCTTTTCTATTTGTACCACCCCATCTGTCATTCTAGGTGTTATGTTCGTTCAACTATTAAAGTCACCTTTTTCTCTAATAGACGTTTCTCTTATATTTTTTCAGGAAAACATTACTTATTCTAAAAGAAAATGAACAAAAATGGAATACTTTTTTGAAAAAATGTATAAGTATGCACAAAAAAACCGCTCATTTTGTAATGAACGGTCATTTCAAACATATAAATTTGTATATTTCTTGTAAATTTAACGAAGTAAATTCTCTTTTTCTAAAAATTGTTTTGCGACTTCTTCACTACTTTTACCATTTACGTTAACTTCATAATTCATTTTTCGCATTTCTTCATCTGTAATCTTTCCAGATAATTTATTTAATACCTTTTCAAGTTCAGGATATTTCTGTAACGTTTCTTTTCTTAATAATGGTGCCCCTTGATAAGGTGGGAATAACCCTTTATCATCTTTTAACACTTTCAGTCCGTATTGCTCCAATTCACTATCTGTTGAATATGCATCAATTACGTTAACATCTCCAGATTGAATTGCGCTATAACGCAGCTTCGGCTCCATCGTTTTAACATTCGAGAACTTATAGTTATATAATTTTTGCATTCCTTTATAACCATCTTCACGATCAGCAAATTCCAATGTAAACCCTACTTTGGCTTCCTGCGCAACATTCCCTAAATCAGAAATTGTATTTATATTCTTTTGATCTGCTATTTTTTTCGGCATGGCTAGTGCATATGTATTGTTATACTCCATTGGCTTCAACATAACCATATTATATTTCTTTTCCATTCCAATGCGAGCCTGATCATATACTTCATCACGATTTGTGCTCTTTGGTTCTTCTTTCACGAAAGTAGATAAAGCTGTTCCTGAAAATTCTGGGTATATATCTACTTCCCCGGATTTCAACGCTTCAAATACAAATGCTGTTTTTCCAAGACCTGGTTTTAATTGTACGTTTAAATCGGTATCTTGTTCAATAAGCTGCTTATACATTTGAATTAAAATTTCAGGTTCTGATCCAAGTTTGCCCGCAATAACAATATCTTTCTTTTCTGTACTCCAAAGAAATGGAGAAGCAATCATTACTACAACTATACATATCGTCAATATAACACGCTTAGAAGAGCGTTTCGGTCGTTCAAGTATGCGAAGTACTATATCAAAGAATAAAGCGAGTAACGCGGCTGGTACGGCCCCTAAAATGATAAGTGCATGATCATTTCGATCTATGCCTAATAAGATAAGCTTACCGAGCCCACCAGCACCAATGAGAGCTGCTAATGTAGCCGTTCCAACAATTAATACCATCGCTGTACGAATACCGGCCATAATGATAGGCAATGCAAGAGGAAGCTCTACCTTCCACAGCCTTCTCCAACTATTCATCCCCATAGCTCTCGCGGCTTCTATTAGTGATTCATCTAATTCCCTTATTCCTGTATATGTATTTCGTAAAATAGGTAATAGTGCATACACAACTAATGCAATAATCGCTGGAAGTTTTCCGATTCCTACTAACGGAATTAATAGTCCGAGTAATGCAAGTGATGGCACTGTCTGCATTACTGCAGAAGTTCCTATTATAAATTCAGCCATTCGTTCTTTTCTTGTTAATAAAATGCCAAGTGGCACCGCTATAATTACTGCAAAAAATAATGAAATAAGCGATATTTGTAAATGCTCACTTAATGCAGTTAGTAATTCTATTTTTCGTTCTTGGAACGTTTGTATAAAATTAGTCACTGTTTAGCCTCTTTCCTTCATTTGTTCAACAATGTAATTGACGATATGACGACTTGTTAACGCTCCAATATATTGACCGTTTTCTTCAACTGGAACGATTTCCTCATCACGCACACGAACTAACGCTTCTTGTAAAGAAGAATGTAATGATAGTGCCTGCCCTTCTAATTGCACACTTTGATCAAGCGGCAATACATCTGCTACACTTTTCTCCTCATACCAAGTTCGTCCACGATTTCCAATGAACTCCTCTACAAATTCATTTTTCGGATTATGTATAATTCCTTCTGGTGTATCTAGTTGAACAACTTTTCCTTCTTTCATAATACAAATGCGATCTCCAAGTGATAATGCTTCTTGCATATCATGTGTTACGAACACGATTGTTTTTTGAATCTTTTTTTGCAACTGTACAATATCCTTCTGAAGCTGTTCCCTACTTAATGGATCTAACGCACTAAATGGTTCATCCATAAGAACGATTTTCGGGTTTGCGGCTAATGCTCGCACGACACCGACACGTTGTTTTTGTCCTCCTGACAATTCATCAGGCATACGATCTCGATATATATCCGGATCTAATCCAACCATATGTAACAAGTCATCGACGCGTGCTTTTATTTCCTTTTTGCTCCATTGCCTCATTTCAGGAACAACTGCAATATTTTCAGCGATTGTCATATGAGGAAACAAAGCGATTTGCTGCAACACGTATCCTATATCCCAACGTAATTCGTTTATATTATATTGTTGAATATCTTTTCCATCGATTAAAATCGATCCTTCAGTCGTTTCGATTAAACGATTAATCATCTTCATTGTCGTTGTTTTCCCGCAACCACTCGGACCGATGAGAACGAAAAATTCTCCCTTTTTAATTTCTAAATGCAATGAATCCACTGCTTTCGTGCCATCTTCATACGATTTTGACACATGATTAAATTGAATCACAAACACAACTCCTTTACTGTTGTTTCCTTTATTTTGATGGAATATGGCATTCATTTCAAATGATACGCTTTTAAATTAAAAAAGAGCTCGCATTTGAGCTCTAACGGTCGAACAATATTGTTTTCATAATAGCAGCATATTCGCGAACATACATTTTTCTCTTAGAACGAATTGGTGTTTCAGCAGCTAGCGCCTCCATCTTCATGCCTAAACGCTTTGCAATTATTTTCGTTCGATATAAATGATATGTATTACTTACAACTACCGCATGTTTCACATTATATAAATCCATACTAAATTTTAAGTTTTCATACGTATTTGTAGATTGATCTTCTATTAAAATACGACTCTCATCTATACCGTGTACCATTAAATAATTTCTCATGCTATGAGCTTCCGGTATATCTTCATCTTCTCCTTGACCACCTGAAACAATTACTTTCGCTTCAGGATGGGAAAATAAATACTCCAACGCTACATCCAAACGATTTTGAAGAGATAAAGACGGTCTATCTCCAAATAACTTTGCACCCAGTATAAGAACGTACGGAGAGTGATAGCTCAACTTTTCACGAGCAACTTTGTTCATTCGAAACGTCATATAAATGATGTATAGTGGCGGTAATAATAAAATTATAAGAAAGATCCATTTGTTCATAAATAAGTATTCACTCCCTTTCTTGTTATTATATAGAAAAAGAAAGGGAGGCAGAAGTGTTTTTTCAAACGATTGATTTATTAGAAACATGCGCCGCTACTTTACGTTGTGATAGTACATAATAAATAGCGATTCCTAATGAGAAGATCAATATGCAGCTTAGTACGTAAAACGGCAGCATGACTCCCACTTTAGATACACCCGCTGTAAACAACATTAATAATAAAATTCGTATTCCAGTACCAATTAGGCGAAATAAGCTGTCTACACGTCCCATTACTTCATTTGGAATTTCCTCCATCATCAATACATTTCTCGCCACTCTTGTCCCCGCATTTCCAATTGCATGAAAAATCGCTAGTCCATATAACAACATTACGGAAGGTTCAATACTCATTGCGGTAATTGAAATTACATAAATGAACATCGTCATAACGATTGAAACTTCTGTTTTGACATATTTCATTATGAGTGGAATACAAATTCCTGCAACAACCGCTCCGACACCGTACATCGTGCCCTCTACTGCGTATACAGAGGCATTGGCTTTGAGTATATCCGAAATATACACGGGTATTAAATAATTTGCCATCATGACACCTATAAACGGCATATAAGTAGCCAGTAAGAACCAAAAGAGCTTAGGACGTTTTTTCATAAAGTGAATTCCTTCAAACAATTGCTTCTTAAATGTTATTTTTCTTTTCACTTCTTTTTTCTTTACGTACGGTATACATAAGAAAAGAAAAAATGCTCCAGCAAAAGTTAACATGTCTACTAACAAAATCCACTTCAAAGATACAATTTCAATTAAGAAGCTCGCGGCCGCTCCAGAAATAACTTGTGTTAACTGTCCTTGTATTTCCATCGTTCCACTTAAACTTTTATAATGTTCCGCTTGAAATATCTCTTGGTTGAACGCAAATATTGTAGGATAAAATAATAAATAGTAGAATGATCCGGCTATATAAATAAGAATATAGTGAATAGAATGATAAGGTTGCCCAGCAAATCCCCATATAACCATTATTCCAATTACGGCAATTCCGATTCCTTCGTTACATAGCAATAAAGATTTTCTTGAAAAACGATCAATACTTTGCCCAATGAATGGTGTTAATAAAAACATAATGAGGGTTGCAATGATAGAAACATAACCAAACGTTGTCTCTCCTCCACTCTCTTTAATTAACAGCCACGGAATCGTTATCATAACAATTCCGGAACCAATAGCAGATAGACTATTGGCCCCTAGAATGTAATACAATCGAGAATCATGATAAAGTGAGGACATATCACTCCACTCCTAGTTGCTTTTTCACCTCTTTATATACGCTCATATATGCTTTTAATTCTTTAACTACATCATGAATTAATGGTTTGGCATCTTCCCCAAGTTCACCATCTTGCACATGTAATCCATCAAGCACAACTTGTTTTGGAATGGCATTTGCATAAACACCTCTAGCGACCGTTCGCATGCTGTTTAATGCATTTATTCCACCTTTACCGCCACCAGCAACCGCTAACAACGCAACTGGTTTATGAATAAATTCACTACTACTTAAGTAATCTAAAGAGTTTTTCAGCGCACCGCTCATCGCATTATGATATTCTGGTGTACATAATACAACCCCATCCGCAGCTTTCACTAACGTTTTCAATTTTTTTACTGCCTCTAAATCACGTTGTGACTCTTCTCCATTGTATAAAGGTAACTCCTCAATTGCTAAATCATATAATTCCCCTTCAAATTGATCCGCAATATATTTTGCCACAACGCGAGTTCTACCAAATTTTCTTGGTGTACCGTTAATAACGACTAGTTTCATGATTATTTCTCCCCTTTGTTTTCAAGTTCTACTTATATATTATCAGAAATTTCTATACAAAACACAATATAAAGAGTTAACTTGTTTCATAAAATAGTATGATAAACAAAAAAGAACTCATACTTTCGTATGAGTTTCGCACAATTACTTCGTTTCATCTCTCAGACTCAATGTACCTAAACTTTCATTTGCTTCAAAATGATTATATGCTTTTCCCGCTAATTTTTTCCGTTCTTCTGGTAATTCTATATATTTCATTACGTTTTCAATTATTTTTTCGTACGGAGTAAATACAATTCCCGGCCACTCTACCTCATCTTCTGGATTACTATTTTCGGAAATAATAAATTTCTTATTTGCGACTGCATAAGACACGCGAGGTGTTTCAAGAATTCCTGATAAGTAAAAATGAATATTTAATATAATTTTAGCTCTAGCAATCAATTCATTTCTAACAATTCCCCACGCATTATTTTTAAAAACTATATTTAAATTTGGGGCAATCGCTTTTAGATGATCAAAAATAGCTTGCCGCCTCGGATTAAGAGCACCTATAAACAGAATATCAATATCTTCAGTAATGTCATCTTCAAATGCATCTTTTTTTATTTCCAAAGTTGGAGCATAGTTCATTTTTACATGTTTTATTTCTTTTCCTACCCCTTTTTGTTTTAGCCATTCTATATTTTGTTTACTATAATCCCAAATCACTCTATCTTTTAATAATATTAAATAAAGGGGGTGCGCATATGGACTTCCTTCGTATAGCTGTTCTAAATTATAAATAATTGCATCTTTCGGAAGAAGATTCGGGTTATATGCGTATGTATGTGCTCCAAAAACAACTGTATTCTTTACATTTTCCAGTATTGTTTCTGATATAATTACTGTATTTCCCTCCTGCTCCAACCGCCACTTTAAAGCTCGCGCAACATCTATGAAACTACCGTATGTCTTTGGGCATATAAAAAGACAATAATCATATTCTTTATTCAAATAAGCTTCCATTAATTTTAAATTATTTTTATATAAATCTACATCCGGATGTTTAAGTACTAACTCATTTGCATGTTTTCTTGCTACTTTATATAATCCAGCATAATAAGCAGCGATGCATCTTCTTAATTCGATTCTTTCACGATGTTCATCTAATACATCCATGTTTAAAAGAAGATTTGCGATACAATACGCTTTTAAATGATCACGATCATAATAATAGTCTAGTAGTGGCATCAATTCTTCATACGTATTTCCATGCACCGATTCTCCTAGTTCAATCGCCCATCGCATTAATTCCATGATTACTCCACTACTCCTTTAATCGAAAATGTATTTAATAAAATTTCGCATTATTCTCTACTACATTTGCTATATGAAATGGAATCTCTTCTTTAATCGATTCCAAATACTTTTGCGACACGGCCCCTAAATGTTTTTTATGAGGTATATAGAAAGCACTAATAGAAATTTCATAGTCAAATAAGTAATCATACACATGATAATCTACAAATAAAAGATCATCCTTTGGAAAAGGAATTTCCTTGCCTTGCAGAGCATACATCAAAGCAATATTGTTTTGAGATCGTAATCGATACAACCTTGCAAGTTGGTATAATGGTTCAGCCCGAGTTGGTCTATATTCCCACGCTTTTTGAAAATAAAAAACAGCTAATGCTAAATATTTCTCTTCTTGCCCTTTAACAGTTTCTTTTTCATCAGCATCTGTCACTTCATTTTGTTTATTTGCTGAACGATTTGCTAACTGCTCATAACAAAACCCTATTCGCAATAACGAATAGAATACCTCTTCAACCCAACCCCCTGCTTCCACTCGTTTTTTATACCATTTAATCGAATCTTCAAATTGACTTAAATGAAAATAAGTTTGGGCTAAATAAAATAAATATCTTATATGCAAATCTGGCGTTGTTTCTGAATCGTTTATTCCTTGTAACAACAACCTCTCATCTCTTTCAAATTTATCAGCTTTACTCCCGCCATCTCCGGGATCATTCACGACAAGAGTCTCTAACCGATCTACCCTCGTATTGTAATTCGCTCCAACTTTTGAGCGATCTATATCCCAATACTCATGAGTAACACCGACAGATTTCCATGGTAAAGAAGCTTTTAATAGACGTGTAAGCCAATATTTAATATGAACATCATATTGCAATGTAAGATAATGATCTTCCGTTAAGCTCGTTTTATCGAAATTCGGATCAACCTCTAAAATCATATCCGCATCTAATATTAATAAATAATCCGCTTCTGGATATGTTTTTTGCGCTAATGAAACTGCTAAGCTTCTGTTATAACCAAAGTTTTTAAACGGCTCATGATGAACTGTCCCAGGTATCTCATTTTCCTTACACCAATTTTCTATAATTTCAGGCGTATTATCCGTCGATCCAGTATCACAAATAGAAACATAATCTACAATTGATTTTGTTGCATTTAAACATCTTTCCATAATTCTAGACTCATTTTTGACAATCATACAAAGACATAACTTTTTTTCTTCCTTTACAGACTTCACTTGCTCATTTCCCATTTAACCACCTCATATTTTATTAACACGCTCTTCTCATATGTAACAACATTTTTTAGCTATACTGATGACATAAGCACCCTTTTACTATTTATGAAAACTTCATTTTATTTATTCTTACTTTTATGTTGGGACATATTTCATGCTTCGCTTTATATTTGATACAATCAATACAAAAAAACATAATACGGGAATCCGTACATTTCAAAGTATAAGAGGAGGTTATATTTTGTTGGATTACATTTGGCTAAATGACAAATCACCAATTTTAGAACAACTACCAAGTAATTTTAAATCTGCAGCTATATTGCTACGTCCATTTGTCCAAATGCCTTTAGGATGGGAAAAGTCTGTGAGAAAAAGACCATATGAGCACATCTATCCTAGCGCTGAAGAAATCATTCACAATGGGAAATCCGTTTCTTGGAAGGAAATGATGTCTTGTAGTGGATTACATTCATACGCAGACCTAGCAATGGCCATGTTGACTTCCATTAGTGCCTTTTCAGAAGAATATAAAAGAGAGGATTTAGCTGAAAAGCTACATTCAAACTTAAAAAAAGATCTTTATTATCCAACAGAAGATTATACGTCTATATTTTTATTACACAAATTACTTAAACTCCTCGGTTCTAAAGGTGCAAAAAATCTATATTTCTCTGAACCAATTCTTGATACAAACGGATTATTACAGGTAAATAATACTACTCCATTAGATATTTGGGACATTAGCAATAATGAGTTAATTATTACTGGAGAAGACAATGAGTATGCGTTTATGAGTATATACGATTCCTTTACAACCTTATTATTAGCTAAAGAAGAAAATATAGATTATATTGTTCAATCAATGAATGTTGAAGCTGTCATTTGTGACAAAAAAACGATGATTGATTGGTATTTTTAAATTAGTAATTTCTTAAACTATAAAAAAGAAACTTGCGCTTATGCACAAGTTTCTTTTCAAAAACATCCTTATTTTTTTACAACTTCATGTCCACCGAACTGATTACGTAGTGCTGAAACTACTTTTCCATGGAATGTATCATCTTCCTGAGAACGATAGCGCATAAATAATGACATCGCGATTACTGGTGCCGCTGCTTGTAACTCAAGCGCAGTTTCAACAGTCCATTTCCCTTCTCCTGAAGAGTTCATTACACCTTTAATGCCATCAAGTTTAGGATCATCTGCAAATGCTTTTTCAGTTAAGTCCATTAACCAACCGCGGATTACTGATCCGTTCGCCCATACTTTTGCAACATCTTCATAATTGAAATCAAAGTCACTCTTATCTAGTACTTCAAATCCTTCAGCAATTGCTTGCATCATGCCGTATTCAATACCGTTATGAACCATTTTTAAGAAATGACCACTACCAACGCGGCCAGCATAAGAATAGCCATTTTCTACTGCTAAATCTTTAAATAAAGGTTCTAATTGGTCGTAAATTTCTTTTTCTCCACCAACCATTAAACAAGCACCGTATCTAGCTCCTTCTACACCGCCAGATGTACCGATATCTACATAATGTAATCCGAAGCTTTTTGCTTCTTCAGCACGGCGTAACGTATCTTTATAGAATGAATTTCCACCTTCAATAACGATATCACCTTCATCTAATAACGGATACACATCTTTTAATACTGACTCTACAACTTCTCCTGCAGGCACCATTACCCAGATCGTACGAGGAGCTTCTAATTCAGCGATCATTTCTTTTAATGTATGACGTGCAGTAATTCCTAGTTTTCCTGCCTTTTCTACAAGCTCTTTATTTACATCGTATACAACTACTTCATGCTTGTCTTCATGTAAGTGTTCAGCTAATGGGAATCCCATTTTTCCTAATCCAATTAATCCTAGTTTCATATTAATCAATCTCCTATTTTATACAAATATATTTAATATCGAAATTAGCCCAAGTGCTACTACAGATAATATAGTCTCCATTGCAGTCCATGTTAATAACGTTTCTTTCACAGTCATTCCGAAATACTCTTTAATCATCCAAAATCCTGAATCATTCACGTGTGATAAAATTAATGACCCTGCACCTGTTGCAAGTGCTAATAATTCAACATTTACACCTGGTGTACTTGCTGCAATCGGCGCAACAATACCAGCTGCTGTCATCATAGAAACAGTTGCCGATCCTGTCGCAACTCGGATAAGTGCAGCAATTCCCCATCCAAGTAATATTGGTGAAATATGTGATTCTTTCGCCATTTCAGCAATTGTAGTACCAATTCCAGAATCTAATAATACCTTATTAAATGCACCACCAGCACCAATTACTAACAGTATGTTTGCAATTGGCCCAAGGCAATCATTTGTAAATTGTAATACTTTATCTTTAGAAAATCCTTTTGCATAACCAAGGCTAAAGAAAGAATAAATCGTTGCAATTAATAAAGCGACTATTGGATCTCCAATAAAGTGTAACACTTGTGCAAGTTGACTCGTTTTATGTAACGCTACTTCAGCAATGGATGCACCAAGCATAAGAAATACTGGAAGTAAAATAGTAAACAATGTATTTCCGAAGCTAGGAAGTTCTTTCTTCTTATCTCTTTCAATAAATTGCTCCGCTATATCTAATGGTACTTCCTTATGTATACGAGCACCAATCCATTTCCCGTAAAGTGGACCTGAAATAATTGCAGTTGGAAGTCCGACAATTAACGCATATAAAATTGTCTTCCCTACATCTGCTTTAAAAATACCCACTGCCGCCATTGCCGCTGGATGCGGTGGGACAAGTCCGTGTACGACTGACAGTCCTGCTACTAGCGGAATACCGATTGTAATAAGTGATACCCCAGTTTCTAACGCAATTGTAAATACTAACGGAATTAATAGGACGAATCCAACTTGGAAAAATACCGGAATCCCTACTAAAAATGCAACGAACATCATCGCCCAGTGAACTCGTTTCTTCCCAAAACGATTAATTAATGTGTTAGCGATACGTTCAGCACCGCCAGATTCGGCCATCATTTTTCCAAGCATCGTTCCTAGTGCTAAAACTATCGCTAAAAAGCCTAACGTATTACCAAGCCCTAGTTTAATAGCATCAATAATCCCTGGATCTTTTGGTGAAGTTCCAATTAAAGGCATTCCCATTGCTAAACCTACACCAATTGCTGTTAAAATTAATGCGACAAATGGATGCCATTTTACTACCGTAATAAGTAAAAGTAGTATGACAACTGCCGCTAGTACGATCCCAACTACCATTTCTCCCAATCCCCCTATTGTTTACGTTGGAAAGCAGCTATACAATCAAATTCTTCTTTCAAGCGATTGTAAAGTCGTTCATACATATAAAACATTTCTAAATATATAGCCGTATTTTCTTTATTCGGTACATGATGATGGACAATATCAATCCAATCCTTTACCTCTTCAAGAGAATCAATTTTTCCTACAGCATATAAAGCAACTGCCGCTGCCCCAAGCGCAGATGCTTCATGACTTTCAGGTACAAGCAATTCTTTTCCCATCATATCGGACAACATTTGTCTCCAAAATGCAGATTTTGCAAACCCTCCTGAAACTCGTATTTCAGTAAGTGGCCCTGTACAATCCCTGATTGCGAGTGCTACTGAATATACACTCATACAAACACCTTCCATCACTGCACGTATAAAATGTTCTCGTTTATGTTGAAGATTGATTCCAAAGAATGTACCACGAGCGTTTGCATTCCAGTAAGGTGCGCGTTCTCCAGATAAGAAAGGTAAGAACAATAGCCCATCCGCTCCAGCTGGTACGCTTTCTGCATATTTAATTAATAAATCATAAGGATCAATGCCGAGCTTTCTTGCTACTTCTTGCTCTGGACTACCAAATTCATCACGTAACCATCTCAGTAATATTCCGCCGTTATTCGTTGGACCACCGATTACCCAGTGCTCATCTGTTAATGCGTAACAAAACGTTCTCCCTTTCTCATCTGTATTTATATTTGATGAGATTGTTCGAACCGCACCACTCGTTCCAATCGTAATTGCAGCCGCACCCGGTGATATCGCACCAACTCCTACATTTGCAAGAACCCCATCACTTGCTCCGATGACAATTGGTGTTTCTGCACTTATCCCCATCTTCTGTGCTAATTCTGGCTTCATACCTGATAAAATATATGTAGTGGGTACAGGGGTTGATAATTGTTCTGGTGACATATGTAACATAGTCAAAACATCTTCATCCCAGTTTAATGTTTCTAATTTAAATAACCCTGTAGCAGAAGCAATCGAATAATCAACTACGTAGCGTGAAAATAATTGGTAAATCACATACTCTTTAATGGAAATGAATTTATAGGCACTTGTATATAACTCTGGTTCCTCTTCTTTCATCCATAACAATTTAGAAAGTGGTGACATCGGATGAATCGGTGTACCTGTACGTCTATAAATTTCATGCCCATTCATTTGTTGTAATAATTTTTCTGATTGCTTCGTACTTCGATTATCTGCCCAAATGATAGAACGCGTTAATGGCGCACCATTTTCATCTACTGCAATTAATGCGTGCATAGCTGTACTAATACCGATTGAAGAAATATCTTCTGGTAATACATTACCTTTTTCAATGGTAACGCTTACACTTTTGTATACAGCGGCACATATTACATCAGGATCTTGCTCAGCCCATCCTACATTCGGTTGAATAATTGGGTAATCGATTGCATGTGATGCAATGACTTTTCCTTTTTCTGTGAACACAACCGTTTTTGTACTTGTGGTACCGATATCAATCCCGATTACTCTCCCCCTTGTTTCCATGCGAATCTTCCCTTCATTTCTAGCAAAATACGATTTAGTAAACCGTTTACATGAATTAGTATATAAAATATTTTTTCATTTATCAAGTTATAAAAAGAAAATTTTTTTCACAACGAAAAGTAAATCCCCTCATTCCATTTCACTTATATACTAAATTTAGCTTTTCCGTGCGGTAAAATTACGTTATCTTCTTTACGCAATACACTCTTTCCTCTCATTAACAACACATACATAGTCCTCCATACGTTCTACTCATTTGCATGAAAAAGCGTTGAAAAGCAATATTCATTTTTAGGGATCACGTTACATAACCATCAAGCCAAGAAAAGTAACTACCCGCAGAATGAGAATTCTGTGCATTTTGCTCTTGTTTATTGTTTTAGATTCACTAGTCCTTTTATCTTGATAAACATAGAGCGCGGCCCCCCTGCTATCACTTTTTTATCTTGTAAATATATCTTACATACTATAAAATTTAATAGTATTTTTATTTTTCAGAAAAATAAAACAATAATATAGAATTTATTGTATAATGTTGTAAAAAGATGTCGGAGGGATTTAATGTTAAATAAAATATCTCAATTCACAATTAAGCTTTCATCAATTCTTTTATCACTCTTACTATTATTAAATTTACCTTATTTATTTATCACTCAACAAGGGTTTACCTTTCAACCAATTTATTTTTTTAATCAGATCGTTACCATGTTAAAACAGGTCTTCTCCCCTGAATCATTAGTGATTATAGGATCAGACCCGAAGTTTGGCCATTTCAAAAAAACACCATTATTTCCAACTGTTTTAGAACCTTACCTATATTCATTTACTATATTATTTTTAGCCTTTTTTCTTGCTCTCTTTCTATCATCTAGCATGGCATTTTTTTATTTTTTAGCGAAAGATTATATAAAAAAATGGATAAACCGAATTGTGTTCATATTAGAAGCTGTCCCTGATATGATGATGATGATTTGTTTGCAAATATTCTTCATATGGGTACTTCAAAAATTCGGGGAATCTCCTGTCACTATTATTTCTTTTAATGAAAATCGAGCTTATTTACTCCCTATTTTATCATTAGCTGTCTTACCTACATTACAAATGTTTCGGATGATGGTGTTATACATAAAAGAAGAAGAAGGAAAACATTACGTAGAGGTTGCATATGGAAAAGGTCTTTCATCAAGTTATATACTCTGCATTCATTTATTCAAAAATATATCTATCCACTTCTTTCACCATTTAAAAACGATTTTTGTTTTCTTACTTTCTAATTTATTCATTTTAGAATTTGTTTTTAATATGGAAGGCATTATTCAATTTCTATTTAATAAGGCGTTTGTTTCACCTCCCGCTGCATTTATCATACTTGTTATGATTATTTTACCGTTTTATGCCATTTTCCAAATAGTCTCATTCATGATGAATAGATGGAAAAAGCAATTGAAAGGAGTATCATTATGAAATCTATTTGGAAATCAAAACGCTTTTTAATCGGCTTTACTTATCTATTCATACTTATTTCAGCTAGTTTTATTTATAGTTGGTTCTTTAAAGATAACATCCCAAAACCTCCTCAGTTACTTTACAATGACAATAACGAATTACTTGGAAAGGCCCCCTTTCCGCCATCGTTAATTCCACCTTTTGGATCTGATCGTTTTGGAGAGTCTGTTTTCTTACAAATTGTAGAAGGAGCAAAATTCACTATTTTATTAGCCGTAGCAATTAGCTTCTTTCGAATTTTATGCGGAACATGTATAGGAATCCTCTTAAGTTTATATGCTCCAAAACTCAAGAGATTTTTCCAGTCATGCTCAGAAGTTTTTTATTATATTCCAACTCTATTTATCGCATTCATACTCATCACGCCCGTTAATATTATAATCACATCAAATGCTGATGGGGTAGATCCAAATATTTCATTTACGTTTTATCAAGTACTCGTACTTATTTTCGTCGCTCTGCCTACACTTTCTTTATACATATCCTCAGAGGTTGATGAATTTATGAAACAAGATTACATCTTAAGTTCACAATTACTGGGGGCTAGTCGTTTTCATATTATTAAAAAACACTTACGAGTCTTATTACTTGACCGCTTATTTGTATTATTTATGGAACATATCGTCCAAACACTCATACTCGTTATCCATTTAGCGTTGCTTAACATTGTAATTGGCGGCATACAAATGCGTGAACTCTATGACGGAGTGCTCAAACCTGTTTCTCTATCTAATGATTGGGCAGGTCTTATTGGATTAAATCGTAATGAAATGAATCTTTCATGGTGGATTATTTTTTATACTCTCGCTTCATTCTTTATTACGATTCTATTTATTAAGCTTATGACCATCGGGATTCAAGATGCACTGAAAGCAAGAGATTCGCAAATTGTAGCAATTCAAAACGTTCCAGATCATAAAAAATTTGTTAAACATAAAGATTCCTTTTCGTTTGCAAATAAAGTAAACCTTTAATCATTTCTCATTAATCAAGTATTAATTGGCATCGATATTAGTAGAAAATAAAGAAGATGATCCCTATTAAATACAGGGATCATCTTCTTATGCTGTTTAACTTTTTTACATGTCCTTTGCTAGACTCATGCTTTTTATATTTAAAGTGAATTATTTGCAATCACAATTATGTTTTTTAAAATCAATTACCATACGCCCTTGAATTCTACCTTGTTCCATTTCTTCGAATACATTTTGTACTTTATCTAGCGAACAAGTTTGAACAACCGGCACTACTTTTCCTTCTGCCCCAAACATAAACGCCTCTTCCAAATCTTTACGAGTACCCACTAGAGAACCAACTACTTCAATTCCATCCAGTACAAGTCGCGGGATGTTTAAGTCCATTGTTTCTACTGGTAGCCCTACTGCAACTACTTTACCGCAAGCACGTACTGCATCAACTGCTGAGTTAAAGGCTACTTTAGAGACTGCTGTTACTACCGCAGCATAAGCGCCACCAAGCTCCTCTTGAACAATTTTATCAGCAGGACCTTGAGAAATTGGATTGATAGTCATATCAGCACCAACTTCTTTCGCTAAGGCTAATTTGTCGTCATTAATGTCTACTGCGATTACCTTTGCACCAAATACATTTTTAGCATATTGGATAGCTAAGTTACCTAATCCACCGCAGCCATAGATTACAATAGGTTGACCAGGTTTAATATCTGATACTTTAATAGCTTTATATGTAGTTACACCAGCACATGTAATTGATGATGCTTGAGCAGGATCTAATCCTTCTGGTACTTTTACCGCATAATCAGCTGTAACGATACATTGTTCAGCCATACCACCATCTACTGAATAACCTGCGTTTTTAACTTCACGGCAAAATGTTTCTCTACCAGTTACGCAATATTCACAACGTCCACAAGATTGGAACATCCATGCAATACTTACACGGTCACCTATCTTTAGCGAATTAACATCATCAGCTATTTTCGTAACAATACCTACACCCTCATGACCAAGAATACGGCCATCAGTGTTACCAAAATCATGATTCGCAACGTGTAAATCAGTGTGGCAAACTCCACAATACTCTACATCTACTAACGCTTCGCCTGAGCGTAACGGACGTAATTCTTTTTCAATCACTTCGATGTTTGCTTTGCTGTTTTTATTAACCACTACTGCTTTCATATGTGATCTCCCCTTTAGTGTTTTAGCGTTTTAATGAGTTTATCTCACAACTACTTTCCTCACTACTTTGGCTAGTTATTGTACCAAATTTAAGTGTTCAATCATCTTTACATCTTCATCATAACATGACACTTCATAAACAATTTGTGAAATTATGAACAATATTTGAATTATTACACAAATCGGTCTTTATTTTAAATTTTTAAAAATGAGAGTTTATCACTGACTATAAGTAAGTCATACATTTCTAAAAGAAAACAAAGTAACAAACTTCTCATCGATAAAAAAGCTCTTCACTCAATATTTTCTATATTTAAACACTTAGTTTCACAGTAATAGCCTTTACCGCCAACATAAACTTTTTCTATTTTATTTTTGCTATTGGTTGCTAATTTAACTAATATTTCGGAAGGCGAGTGTAAAGAATAACCTTGTTCAAATACATAGACTTCTTTTTGCAAATAGTGCTGTTCATAAAGGTAGCAAGCTAATGCACCGTTTGAAGTTCCAGTCGCTGCTTCTTCATTAATGTCGTATAGTGGAGCAAAATTTCTGCATATAATTCGATTGTCATTAAAAGTATATAGATGCATCCCAACAACATTATAATACTTGCTGATTTCTTTAATTTTTTCAAAATTAGGTTGCAGTGCATGTAATTGTGTTTCGCTTTTTATAGGAATTAAAATATCTTTTAAGCCCGTGGAGACAATTTGGATTGGGTATTTATTGTCTATATCTTTAATGTCAAAACAGTCGGTGAACTCATTTGGAGATACAAAATCATAGAATATCGGTTTATTTTGTTCCATGAATATGATGTCATCTGTTATGGTAATAGTAAGAACACCGCTGTTCGTTTCAATCGTATAGCGATTCTTGAAAATTTTATTTAAATGCATCAGTATCGCGAAAGAGCCAATTGTGGCATGACCACATAAATCAACTTCTTCTTTTGGAGTAAAATACTCAAATTTATAATCAGCAATTTCAGATTCTGATATAAATGCGGTTTCCGCATAACCCAGTTGTTTCGCTATTGTCATTTTTTGAGTAGTGGTCAATGTATTTGTATTCTCAATAAATACCACTCCTGCTTTATTTCCGCCTTTATGATCCTTGCTAAATGCACTTGCAACATAAACGGATATTTTCATAAGACACCTTCCTCACTTATAGTAAATTATATATAGAAAGCACTACATATAAATACAATTAGATAAATTATCCATAAAATACGAGACAAACTATTTTTAGCATTTGAACTCTCCAAAAATAGTTTGTCTACAATCTGAAAGCTCTTCATTTGAAGAGCTTTTTTATATTCGCTTCATCGAAATCGTTTCACGTATACTTTGTAAATTTTTTAGTGTTTCTTCTTGTCGCTGCAACGACAACCCTACATACAAAGTATCTAATAAGCTTAACTGTGCTAATCGTGATGAACTTGCTTCTGTACGGAATTCAGTCTCACGTGTTGATGTATATAACGTTATATCAGCAAGCTGACTTAATGCTGATTTCTTATAGCTCGTAATCGCAATAATTTTGGCCCCTCTTGCTTTCGCTACTTCTAACGCTTCAAGTAACCCTTTATTGCTACCAGAATGAGAAATGCCAATAACAACTGAATTTTCCGAGAGTAAACCTGCTCCCATAATTTGAAAATGCGAATCAGTATGAGCGATACAAGAAATACCCGTTCTCATAAACTTATGATACGCATCCATCGCAATAATACCAGAGCCACCATTTCCATAAAACTCAATTCGCCTTGCTTCTTGCAAAGCTCGTACAGCCTGCTCAAGTGCTGTTTCATTTAGCAAATGTAAAGTATCTTGCAGTCCTGTAATATGCGAATGAAAAACTTTTTTAGCAACAGTTACCATACTATCTTCTGCTGATACCTCTTCATGAATATTTTGCATCGGTGTATGTACAATTTCACGAGCTAATGTAATCTTTAAATCTTGAAAACCTTGCAAACCAAGGTGTTTACATAAGCGGAATATCGTCGCTTCGGAACTACTCGTAACTTCAGCTAATTCTGTAATAGATTTATGTACAACATCTTGTGGATGTTTCAAAATATGTTCGGCAATACTTCGCAATTTCGGTGATAAACCATTTAACGAAGCCTGAATCTTTCCAATCCCACTCCTTGTACCAGGCATAGCATATCCTCCTCTTCTATCGTAGCTTTATCCTGTAAAAACCGATTAGTTTAACTTTATTGTACCTAATTATTGAAAGAAGAAAAACCTATATTAGGGATTACTATAAATTTTAATTGCTCCTATGTATTCTGTCATACGATATAACAGAATTATTCATGCTTATGAATAATCCTCCCCATGTTTCACTGCGTATAATGCGGCTTGCGTACGATCATCCACTTCCAATTTAGCTAAAACGTTTGAAACGTGTGTTTTCACAGTTTGTTCTGTAATATGAAGTTCTGCTGCAATCTCCTTGTTGCTTCTTCCTTTCGCAATTTCGCGAAGTACCTCTTGCTCTCTTTTCGTTAACATTGAAAAAGGATTTTCTATTTCCTTCTTTACTGCGGTACGCCCCATTAATGCAGGTGTTACTTTCGGGTGAAAATTCGCATTTCCTTGATGTACTGCAATAATAGAAGCGACAAGTTGCTCAGGTTGTACTTCTTTTAATTGATAACCATCTGCTCCAGCTTCAAGTGCTGGTATAACATAATCTTGCTCTGAAAAACTACTTAATATAAGTACCTTTATCGTCTCATCGTATTGCTTTAGACGTTTTGTTGCCTCAATTCCATCCATTTTCGGCATCGATACATCCATTAGTACGACATCCGGTCTTTCTTTTTGCACGAAATGTAATGCCTCTTCGCCATTTTCCGCTTCCCCAATAATTTCAAATTCTTCTCTCGTTTTCAAAAAGAATACAAGTCCTCTTCGAACGATATGATGATCCTCAACTAGTAGCAATTTAATCTTCAATCTTATTCTCCCCTTCAAATCGGCAATTGAATTTCTATTTTTGTACCCTTTCTCAGCTCTGTTATAATTTGAAACGACCCCTTCATTAACTGAATACGTTCCTTCATACTTTTCAGGCCAAGTGCTGACTCCCTTACTTGCTCTTGTATAAATCCTATTCCATTATCTTCTATGTAAAAATGTAACTGGTTATTTTCTATTTTCAAAAGAACATGTACCTTTTCACACGAAGCATGCTTTTTACAATTATGTAGCGCCTCTTGGCTAATACGCCATAAAACTTCTTCTATTTCATCCCCAATTGAAACCATCCCATCAATTCGAACTTCCACTTGAACTCCTAATAACTTCCCGTAATTTTGAATTGCTTCTGCTAACCCTTTCTCTAATCCTTCAGGTCTTAATTGCCAAATTAATAGAGTCATCTCTTGTAATGCTTCTTGTGATAATTCTCCAATATAACTTAACATCTCTTGCAATTCTCTATCTTGCGTCATATTCAAAGTACCTTTCGCTGTTAGCATAATAGAAAATAACAATTGTTTTACTGAATCATGTAAATCACGTGCAAGTCGATTTCTTTCCGCTACCACTACATATTTACGTTCTTTCTCAACTAACTGAATACGTTGTATTGTTGTTCCAATTTGAAATGCAATTGATTCTAATAATGCTAACTCTTCCTCTGAAAAATGAGTCTTATGAGGCGCAGCCACATTTAGTAGACCAAATTTTTCTGATCCAGACCTAAGCGGAATTGTCGCATGATGTGTAACATCTTCTGTCTCTCCCCAATTACATTCAATTGCATCTTCTATTCGCTTACATTCAATAATATTAGTCGCTTTTTCTAATCTCCCATTCACAAAACGTTCTACACACCAACAGTTTCCTTCACACATCGGCTTCTTCTCTTGCCACGTAAGAGCCTCTGGTAAATTTTCGTCTACAAGCATGCTATGCTTTCCACTTTCATCAATAAAGAATATCCACCCTGTTTGTAAATTCATTACTTGTAACAATGTATGCAACACTTTTTCTAACATATCCTGTAAGTTTGTTGCTTCATTTAATAATTCAGCAATTTCTTTTAATGCTTCTAAACGATGCATCTCTTTTTCTTCAAAGTTCATTCTCATCACCAACTACAATTATAACATTAAGAAATTTCTAAATTCTATAAATAAAAAAAGAACCGAATCCCTTCAGCCCTTTCTTTATATCAATCATTTTATTATTGTTATTCTATCCAATGTTGGAATCAGAATTTTTGTTAACAAACGATTCTACTTTAGCTTTCCGATAAAGATTGTCCACCATGGATATGCTGTAAACCTTCAGTAGTAACAACCATATTCGCTGCTGGCATTTGCACTTGATTCTTATGAAACATAGACATTAATTCAAATCTTACTTGTCTAGAAGTTTCAAAATAATCTTCTGGCTTTATTAAACCTGTAATACAAAATTCATAGCCAACATATTTCAAGTTAGGATTTAAGTCTGTAACACCGACGTATTTAAATGGTTCAACAGCGTCATCCTCTACTCTATAAAGAGTTTGATTCAATTTTTCATTGCATATAACACATACTTCTTCTAACAATTCCTTCACTCTTGTTGGATCTTCCTGATAACTTACCGTGATGCGTTCAATTACACGCATCCATCCTTTATTAAAATTTTGTACCGTTCTAATCTCTCCGTGCGGGATGGTAAGTAGTTTTCCTGACCATTCACGTATTTGCATAAAACGAATACTAATCTCTTCAATAGTTCCTGAATTTGTTCCGTTAAAAGTTACAAAATCACCAACTCGGAACTCTTTGTCCGCTAATCTTGCAAAGCCTAATATAACATCTTTTAGCATCTGTTGTGCTGCAAAACCGATGACAACTCCAGCTATCCCTGCACCTGCAATAATACTTTTTATATCTACAAATTGGCTAATTAAATATATGATAAGACTGATGATAATGATATATCTAAAAATAGATCGAATTACACTTTGAATCGTCTGCTCTACCTCTTCATCAAAAAAGCTTGATTTCCTAAAAAACCAATCAATAATACGATTTATTACAAATGAAATAATGATTAAAACTAAAGCAAATAGTAAAAATCTTAAAAGTAAAAACTCCCTTACATAATTAAAAAATTCTTCAGTATACGTTAATAAGCTCATTCATCCACTTCCTTAACTAATAAAAGTTCTATACAAAGCTGCTATATTTTTAAAATTCATTAGACATTCTTCTATAAATATACCCTTTTTCATAACCTAAAGGGAGCTGACAATTGAATTTTTTTATGACTTTACTTTAAGACTACACTACCCATCCAAATAAAAGGAAAACATTTACATAATATCGAATAGTTCATTTGAAAATATTATTACTCACGGAGGTTGCAAGCAATGGGATATATTGAAGAACTAAGAGACGTTGTTGGATCAAGACCGCTTAATTTAGCAGGCGTTGCGGTAGCTGTTTTCAATGAACAAGGACAAATACTACTACAACAAAGGCGAAATGGCATGTGGGGCGTTCCAGGAGGTTTTGTAGAACTTGGTGAATCTATAGAAGCAGCTGGAAAACGAGAAGTACTTGAAGAAACCGGAATCGAAATTGGTACACTTCAGCTAGCAACTGTATTTTCAGGTAAATAATTTTTTGTGAAATTAACGAACGGAGATGAATTTTACCTTATAACAATCGCTTACCTTTGCAAAGATATTACAGGTGGCTTGCTAAAAGCTGATGGAGTCGAATCATTACATGTACAATTTTTTAATTTAAATGAGCTACCACAAAATATTAGCCCATTCATAAAAAAATTAATTGAACAAAATGTCGTCTCAGTTTAAACGCAAAAAAGAGACCTTTTTAAAGGCCTCTTTTTCATTTCACTTCTGCATGTAAACAAGATTTAAAATGTCCAAGTGCAAATTCATGCCCTTGCGCATTAAAAGATGCAACTGCCTTTTCATAAACAACAATTTTAAATCCTTTATTATAAGCGTCTACTGCTGTGTGAAGAACACAAATATCAGTACAAACACCTACAAGATGAACTTCTTCTATTCCTCTTTCTCTTAACTTCATTTCTAAGTCGGTTCCTGCAAATGCACTATATCGTGTTTTATCCATGTAATATACATTTTCAGCATTTTTATATGTTTCGTATACATCTTGTAATTCCCCAAACAAATCTCTTCCACTTGTACCAGCTATATTATGGGGTGGGAATAATTTTGATTCTGGATGATATACATCATTTTTTTCATGTTTATCAATCGCAAAGACAACGTAATCTCCATTTTCAATATATTGCGTCGTTATATGTACAATTTCCTTCTCAATTTCTTGACCTGGTTTTCCGCAAGTTAAAGCACCTTTTTCCGCTACAAAATCATATGTATAATCAATATTAATAAGAGCTCGTTTCATAACTACTATCTCTCCTTCTTCTGTTTCACAGTAAACAATAGAAAATTTGTTATTACGACATCGTATGTACTATTCGACATTTCAAATGAAATACCTACATTTTTCTTGTAAAACTTACCTTAATTCGAGTTTATCATAAAGTGAAACTTTAATCATTGGAGAGTTTGTTCATCTCCAATGATTATTAGTTAAACCAATCGGACAGTTGATCTCCCACCTAATCTCCTCACATATACCGATTTTTAAGGCGAGGTCTTACTGCCCATTAATGCGGGATATAATAGATACACAATGGTAAAACAACTAGCTCCTATTACTAAGTCATGAATTTGGTAATTAAACGTAATTTGAATCACCTCTTGTATCGTAAACCAAATTACTGCCATCATTATACTAATCAAGACGATACGAATACACCGATTCACATCTTCAACCTCTTTCTCTGTCATAGTAGTAGCAAGTGATTTCTTCCTATTTAATCGTATTAGAAAACGAAACAAGTTATTCACTCTTGCACACTCTAGTCCAAATAAAAAAGCACACTACTTTTTTAAGTAATGTACTTTTTATTCTTATTAAGACGCAGGCTTTGTCTCAAATGTTGCTTGATTAAAACTAATAACCTTTCCTTTCGGGTCATTGTTTTCATACTGAACTGCAGTAATCGTATGACTACCTGTTTCAAGCGTCTTTTCTTTTAATTGTACTGTTGTCTGCGTTGTACTAGTTACTTGATGTCTATCTGTATACATTTGATCTACAAATATGAAGGTTTCTTTATCACTTTGAAAATTAGAAAGTTCTAATTCAACTTGCTGAATTAAAGTATCCTTTTTAATGAATACAGTCGGTATATTGCCATTTTCAGAAGTACCATCTGGAGTAATAACTTTTACTTTCCCTTCTCCAATTGACATTGCACCTTCAGGAAATACAACCATATTCTCATCACTTGCGTTTACAACTTGTTCTTCCTGTTTTGATTGCGCGTCCTCTTTTTCCTGTGGAGCACCGCAACCTACTAATAACAATACAGACAATCCAGTGATTATGAATTTTTTCAAAATTCATCCCCCCTGTCATTTGATTATAATTTATTATACAAAAATAACTTTTAAATTTTAAGACAACTTTTAAAACTTTTATGAACATATAGAAGCTTGCTCACGATTAATGTATCATACTTTCCTTAATAGAACATTAATTTTTTTTATGAAATAAATAGTAATTCCTTCTTATTTATCATTTTAGCCCAACAAATCGATATAATACCCCCTCAAAAATAAAAAGACATTGATATGTCCAATGTCTTTTCTATGTAGCACTTTAAAAAACAAATGTTGTGATTTCTTCTACTTCTTTTCTTGGAAGTTTTTTTGGCTTATCTTTCGGAAATCCTAGTGAAATAACCATATTTATTTGTTTTTCAGGCTCAATTTGTAAATATTGGCGCAGTTCATCTTGAGCTAGCAATACTGGCCCTGTCATTGGACAAGTACCAAGTCCCTTTGCATGTGCAGCTAACATTAAGTTTTGTGCCGCTAAACAGCTACTCTTAATCCCTTCTTCTTCCCAAACTGAATCTGGAACAAAAGCAATTGGATCAAATATCTTTTCACGGAACTTTGATTCATATGGTGTTGCCAAACATACGATTAATACTGGTGCCTCCGAGAAAGCTGTTGCATATGGTCCGAAAGAACGTGTAAGTAATTTCCCTGCTTTCTCTTCTCCATTTTCTGCTGCTTTTGCCGCAAGTTTATGTAATGCATCCCATGTCATTTGTTCAATTTCTTTAATCTTCTCTCGATTCATGATAACTAAGAATTCCCACGTTTGTGAATTCGTATCACTCGGTGCGTAACGCGCACAATCAATTATTTCTTTTATATCATTAGTAGATACTTCTTGATCTTTAAACTTTCTAACACTTCGTCTTCCGTGAATTACTTCTTTAAAATCTTCATAATTCATATATTAAATCCCCTTTTTACAGCGTTTTCAAAACTTGTCCTATGCTTGAATTATATCATGAAAAAAAGCCGGAAGAATACCAGCTTTTTTCTTCATGATTAATTTGTCACTTTAAACAAACGAATACTCTCTTCATATGCAGCTTGTAATTTTTTCGTAATTGGTCCTCTTTCACCAGCTCCAAACTGTTCATCACCAATCTGAATGACTGGGAATATTTCAAGTGGCGTCGCTGTAAAGAAGCACTCATCAGCTTCATATACTTCTTGTAACGAAAACTCTCGTTCTTCTACTTCGATATGTAACTCTTTCGCTAATGTAATCACGTAGTGACGTGTAATACCATGTAAAATGAAATGATCCGCTGGATGTGTAATTAACTTATTATTTTTCACAATAAAGAAATTGGAATGACACCCTTCAGTCACAATGCCATCCCGTACTAATATTGCTTCTTGATATCCTTGTTCATTTATTTTGTTTTTGATCATAATATTAGGAAGTAAATTTAAAGATTTTATATGGCAAAACTTCCACCTGATGTCCTCTTCTACTGTTACCTTAATCCCTGCCTCCATTGAAGCAACTGGTCTTGGGAACGAAACAAGATTTGCAAAATATGTCGGTTGTAAATCTGATTCATATACATGATTGCGCGGTTGTGCACCTCTTGATATTTGTAAATATACATTCCCATCTTCTTGAAATTGATTTTTTTCAATCATTTGATATAACTCTTCTACTAATTCTTCCTTCGTAAATGGTGGAATTAGTTTTATTTCTGCCATAGAGTTAAAGAATCGTTCTAAATGTAAATCTAATAAATGAGGCTTGCCATCGTATAGTCTAAATACTTCATAAATACCATCACCAAATTGGAAACCGCGCTCTTCTAATGCGACCATCGGCTGTTCTTCCTTCGTATTAATCATTCTCCCATTAAACAAGATCCAATCTTTATGAGTAGCTTTCATTCTTCCCCACTCCTTTATCACATGATTGATTTTATTGTACAACTTATGTCACCCCGAAAGAAGGAATTTTCTGTATTTTCACAAACAAAAAATACATCACTTCGTAAAAGTGATGTATTTTATCATTTATTTAAGGAAATATTTTTCAATATCATCTAACATAAGGTTCGCAGCTTTAATACCGCCTGCTGTATTCCAGATTACCTCATCTGCTTGGAATACTTTATTATTTTTAGAAGCCTGTAGTTGCTTAAAGAGTGGATCTTCTGTCCATTCCTTTGCTAACGAATTTCCTTCATTATTCTTATCTGCATCTTTATCAGACGTGAAATAGAATAAGTAGTCTCCGTCCATATTTGGAATTTGCTCTTTTGTAATTCCTTTTATCGCAAAATCATCTTTATCTTGTAATGGTGGTCGTTTAAACCCAATATCATTTAACACAACTCCCGAGAATGAGTTTTTTTGATAAATACGAACATCACCTGGCACGAAACGAATAATAGAAACTTTAGAATTCAATTTATCGCCTAACTTCTCTTTCATTCCTTCAATACGTTTTTTATAATCATCAAGAGCTTTTTGCCCTTCTTTTTCTCTATTTACAGCTTTTGTATAAAGCGTAAAGTTTTCTTTCCAATCACCGCGTAATGTTTCTGCATAAACAGTTGGTGCGATTTCTTTTAGCTGATCATATATTTTTTCGTGACGCATTTTATTTCCGATAATTAAATCTGGCTTAAGCTTCATTACAGCCTCTAAATTAATATCACGTTCAGTTCCTACAACTTCCGTATTTTTTAACTCTTTCGCTACATGAGGATACCATTCATCACCAGCACGTGGTTTTGTAGTCCCCACTGGAGTTACGCCCACAGCTAGAAGAGCCTCTGCACCTTCATTCGTTAAAACAACAACTTTTTTAGGTGTACCATTTACTGTCGTTTCGCCCATTGCATGCTTTACCGTATATGAATCTTTTGCTTTCGCTGATATATCATTTTCCTTTTTCTCTTCTTTACTACATCCTGCAATTACAACCATGAGTATCATAATGCAGAACATAATTAGTTTTTTAGTATGTATCATATGTCCTCCCTAGATGAAATCGATTATCATTAACAATTAAAGATTAATGTATCCTACATACATTGTCAATGTATATCAGAAAACTTTTTTAATATATACTATTTAGATTCTATCCGCTTTTCTAATGTTTCTTTTTAAAACATAGTGCATAAGTATGAAAATAAATGTTGTTATTAAAATGCGTACCCTTGTTATACATAACAAAGATACGCATCCATATTGCATTATCATTTTAATTGCTAATATTGAGTATACTTAATATACGATGGATCATTATATACCCACTGCTTTCCACCAAGGTTTAACCAACCATTTTCATTTATATATACTAAATAAGATTCTGGAGAATTTAATTGGCGGATAACTGCAGATGTAGTTGATGGACCACTTCTTAAATTTACATTCATCCCTTGTATATATGCAACCCCAATCGGACTTCCATCACTATTACTTGTCTTTACAAAATTAATGTAAGAAGGATCATTATACACCCATTGTCCATTCCCCAAATCTAACCATCCGTTACTTTCCTGATATACAACGTAAGATTCTGGAGAATTTAATTGACGAATAACTGAGGAAGAAGTTGATGGACCATTTCTTAAATTTACATTTTTCCCAAGGATATAAGCGATTCCCTTCGTTTGAGGTGTCGGTTGTGGGTTAGGAGGTTGTGGATTTGGAGCTACTCCAAAAATAGCCGCTATTCCATTCGCATACGCTTGACTTAGATCTTCAATAAATTGTGGATTTTTTAATAAATTTGCATCAAACGTTGTATCAATAAAGGCAGTCTCAGTTAAAATTGCATCCATTGTGGTTTCTCTTAATACCGCATAATTTTCTTTTTTTGCTCCTCGATCGCGAAGACCGTATTTTGTTAATACAGGATTTACTGCTGTATGCATCTTTTGTTGCTTTGCATATGCAGTGCTGCTGTTGGATAACGCATTATAAATATAGCTTTCAAAACCTGTACCCCCGCCGCTATTAATATGAAATGAAATAAAATAATCCGCACCAAAAGCATTGGCAATATTAGCACGTTCCGATAAAGAAATAAACACATCACTATCACGTGTCATTTTAATTGTAATTGGGTAATTTACCGTTAAAATGTCTCGAACGCGTCTAGCAATTTGAAGTGTTAAGTTTTTTTCTACTAAACCATTACCAACAGCACCAGAATCATATCCACCGTGCCCTGCGTCTATAACAAGTTTCATTTTATTGCCCCGCCCCTTTCTTGTAATATGTTTGCATTGCTACTCGTCCTATTTTATGTGAAATGTACAAGTTCTGTTACAATTACAAATAAAAAAAACGCCTTATGTAAGGCGTTTTCTATCATCTTGCTTTAACCAATTTAAAATAAATATATACGATTGATAGTGAACATAACGTATGCAAAATAAAATAAATAAAAGTGTTATTCCAGCACCACTATAAAGTAAACCGAACTTTAAAAAAACATTCACAAGTGGTGGAAAGTTCATTAGATTTTGTAATGTACTAAGCATACAAAACATAATGAAAAAGACAGGGACGTATTGTAATTCATACGGCTTTTTTTTCTTACTCATTCTTTTCCGAATGAGTATATGACATAATTCTGCTACTATAAAGCACCCTCCAATTAATACAAGACCAGAAGTCATCGTCATACATCCACCTGCCTTATATTTATTTTATCGCATAAGTAATCATCGTTATATTTTCTTTACATACTCTTCATCTTCTGAAGTAAAACCAAAACTCTCTATGAAAGACTTCGCCTTTTCTGTTAATTCCTCTTGTAGCACTTTTATTTCTTTCACATTTCTTTGTTTCATCATTTCTTCAAATGTAAAATACGTATTTGCACCATAACCGTAACCTTGGTAATCAAAATGAATAATTAGCTGTGATAAAACAGCTCGTTCCTCTTGAACACTATAATCTATTACACCAATATATGTATCATCAACTTTCACACAGTACTGTACCTTTTTCTCACCTAAACTATGCGATTTAAACATTTCTTTAACAACGCTTTCATTTTCTACAGTAACTTTCTCAAACGTAATCATATGTCGTCCATCCTTTTACTATTATTGTATCAATAATATTTCCTATTTATGAAAAAAACCTTAAGACCGTATGCGATCTTAAGGTTTTTCTAATTAAACTAAGCTATACGCACGTTTTGTTTCTTCATGGAACTTATTCGTATCGTATTTATGCTCAACATAAATTTGGTGCCATACCATAAACGCAAGGACAGTCCAAATTTTACGGCTATAATCGCCTTTATCTGCACAATGTGCTTCCAGTAAGTTTAATACATACTGTTTGTCGATTAAATGCTCTGTTTTACTCTCGTTTATAATATTGATAGCCCAATCATGCATTTCGTCTTTTAACCAGTGACGAATTGGTACTGGGAATCCAAGTTTTTTACGATCTAATACGTGATCTGGAACGATTCCGCGTGCTGCTTCACGTAAAATAGCTTTCGTAGTTCCGTTAGCAATCTTAAATTCAGTTGGAATTTTAGATGCAACATCGAATACTTCTTTATCTAAGAACGGTACACGAAGTTCTAATGAGTTTGCCATTGTCATTTTATCAGCTTTTAATAAAATGTCACCACGTAACCATGTGAACATGTCAATGTACTGCATTTTGCTTACATCATCATAATCTTTAATCTCGTTATACAATGGTTTCGTGATATCCATATAGTTAACACTTTCATTGTAATACTTCATTAATTCAACTTTCTCTTCTTCACGGAAGATTTTCGCGTTTCCATAGTAACGCTCTTCAATTGGCGTACATCCACGCTCTAGGAAGCTCTTACCTTTAAATCCTTCTTTAAGAGCACCACTTAATGCTTTTAGAACGCTCTTACCTGGGCTAGGAATGTAAGAGAACATTTTTAGTGAGTTTGGCTCACGATAAATGTTATAACCACCAAATAGCTCGTCTGCACCTTCACCTGAAAGAACAACTGTTACATGCTTACGTGCTTCTTTTGCAACGAAGTACAATGGTACAGCTGCTGGATCTGCTAAAGGATCATCCATATGCCAAATGATTTTTGGGAACTCATCCATAAACTCTTTCGCTGAAATGAATACGTTATGGTTTTTAACGCCTAATTTCTCAGCAGTTTCTTTGGCAACATCAACTTCACTGAAACCACGTTGTTCAAAACCAATAGAGAATGTTAAAAGATTTGGATTCATTTCTCTTGCGATAGAAGCGATAATAGATGAATCGATACCACCAGATAAGAATGAACCTACTGGTACATCACTGCGCATATGCACTTTTACTGAATCGTATAACACATCACGAATTGCTTGGATATGCTCCTCTTTCGTTGCGCTTGAAGCATTGAAATAAGGTTTCCAGTAGCGATGGATCTCCATCTCTTTACCGATTTCTTTTACGAAATAATGACCAGGCTCAATTTTATTAACATCAATTGTTAATGTTTCTGGCTCTGGACCATATTGGTACGTAAAGTAATGTTGTAGTGACGTTGGATTAACTCCTTTATCTTCCATCACATGCATAATACTTTTCTTCTCAGATGCGAAGAATGTAGTATCACCTTGTTGTGCGACGTATAAAGGTTTAATACCGAAGTGGTCACGTGCACCGAAAAGTTTCTTCTCTTCACGATCCCAAATCATAAATGCAAACATACCACGAAGATAGTCTACACATTTTTCTTTCATATGTGCATACAATGCAATGATAACTTCTGTATCAGATTGTGTTGCAAACGTTGCACCTTTTTCAAGTAACATTTCACGTAATTCTACATAGTTGTAAATTTCACCATTAAAAATAATTACATATCGATCATTTTCATAAGTTAGCGGCTGATGTCCTGCCTCTAAGTCAATGATACTTAAACGGCGGAAGCCAAATTGTACATGTTCATCACGAAAATATCCTTCGTCATCTGGACCACGGTGGAAAATCATCGTGTTCATATTTTCAAATTGATGTTTTTCTGTTTCTGAAAACTCTCTAGGGTTTTCACATAAACATCCTACAAAACCACACATACTTCTTACCCTCTTTCGGTTTTCATTCTGTTTCTATACTACTATATCAACCCTATTTATACTAGCATAATCAACTGAATATGGCGACCAAAAACTATAAAAAAATCACTCCATTTCACATTTTTAACAATTTTTTATGAAAACATGAAAACTAGGCACTCACCTTTCTCCGCTTTTGTCATATGATATTGCAAATTGATTTCTAGGAGGGAATACCATGAGTGAAGAAAAAAAAGATTCTTCTCGCCCACCGGTTCGTAATTACTTAAAGCAAATTGATGATTTCTTCGAGCAAACACCTCTTCGCAATGTAATCGCTGATTTAAATCATTTTTTCCAAAAAGGAAACCGTTTATTAACATTCCCTGTAGATTTATATGAAGTTGGTGAAGAACTCGTTGTTACAGCTGAACTACCAGGTATACAAAAAGAGCAAATTCAAATTGAAATACAAAGTGAATACTTAAAAGTCTCTGTAAAAGAAGAGATACTCGAAGAAGAAGAAGAAACATCCCATAACTATTATCGCCGGGAACGTTCCATTTCAGAAGCATCAAGATTGATTAAGTTGCCGTATTCAATTAATAAAAAAGCAGCAAAAGCTTCTTATCAAAACGGCGTATTAGAAATTCGGGCGCCGAAACTTCCCCAACAACATGACATTTTATCCATAGACTAATGCAAAAAAATAAGGGTGCATAGCACCCTTATTTTTAATCCACTAATCGCTTCATATCACGTATAATGTCTTCATATGGCGTATTACTAATTCCACTATACTTTTTCATTACTTTTCCGTTTTGATCAATTAAATAAAATGATGTACCATGCATGACCTGACCATTCTCCGGCTTATCTACAAGTGATTGGAAATTATCTTTTGAAAACTTCGTAATATCTTCTAACGAATATCCCGTTAATAAATTCCAGTTACTAGTATCCTCTGTAAACTTTTGAATAAAAGCTTTCAGATTTTCCGGCTTATCAAGGTCTGGATCTACACTAAATGAAACAAACTGAACGTCTATCTTCTCTTCTTTTGCCATCTTTTGCAGCTTGGCCATATTTGCAGTCATTGGTGGACAAACTGTTTGACAATTTGTGAACATAAAATCTGCAACCCAAACTTTCCCTTTTAAATCTTTTGTACCAAATTGCTTTCCATCTTGATTTGTAAATTGGAAAGTTTCTAAATCCCAATTTAATGGTTTACGAAGCTTTGAACCTGATTCACTACATCCAGCAAGTACAAAGAGACAAAATACAACCATAAGACCAATTATTTTTTGATAACGCTTCATTTATAAACCTCTTTTCTCTATCCTAAATTTAAATAGGTTATGTTTATAATAACAAAAGTTAACACTACGAGAAAATTGTTTACTACATTTGTTCACGAAATCGTACGAATTTACGTATGTTACTTCTTTATTTCAAGCGAATTACTAGACAAAATATATTTTTTTACTATTATTTCTATAAATAGAATTGATAAAACTAATTTTATTGTTACTTTTGTAAATACCTCTCCCTATTTTTTAACAATTCCTTAAACATTAATCCATGTTTTACACTGTATTCCTTAACAACATTTCGGTACAATACAAATACAACGATTGTAAATGAGGTGATGTTCATGGCAAAGCGCTATGAAAATATGGATAATGTTAGTACAAAAAAATCAATTCGCTCTTTTTTACGCTGGCGTAAAGAACGAAAGCAAAACAAAAAAGATTTTTCTTTCTTAGTAGAACAATCACCCGTTAAACAAAGTGCATTTTTGCAAAGTAATGTAAAAAAAACGACTGTCACATGGATTGGGCATTCTACTTTTCTTATCCAAACGAATGGACTTAATATATTAACAGATCCAGTATGGGCCAATAAATTAAAGCTAGTTACAAGACTTACAGAACCTGGACTCTCTATAGAAGCACTGCCTAAAATTGATATTGTCCTTATTTCACATGGTCATTATGATCATTTAGATTTTTCAACTCTTCGTCAGTTGAATGATGATGTTCTATATCTTGTACCTATCGGATTAAAAAAATTATTTACTCGTAAGAAATTTAAACATGTAGAAGAGTATAAATGGTGGGAAAGTACGATAATTAACGAAGTTTCTTTTCACTTCGTACCTGCTCAGCACTGGACGAGAAGATTCTTATTTGATATGAATACGTCTCACTGGGGCGGATGGATTATTGATAATGAAACGACTATGGAAACCATATATTTTTGTGGCGACAGTGGCTATTTCCAAGGTTTCAAAGAAATCGGTGAACGCTTTTTAATTGATATTGCTCTTATGCCCATTGGCGCTTATGAACCAGAATGGTTTATGAAAGTATCTCATGTTTCACCTGAAGAAGCTGTGCAAGCTTATTTAGATTTAAACGCTACGCATTTTATACCGATGCATTACGGAGCTTTTGCACTCGCCGATGAAACACCTCGTGAAGCAATAACTAGACTTCGAAATAATTGGAATTTGCGCATGTTACCATGGGAACAACTGCATGTACTCTTTTTAGGCCAAACTTTTATTTATAGTAACGCAACAAATGATAAGCAAGTAAATGAAAAAATTGAAACTTTACATGTGTAACGTAACGACTGATTTTCTATATCCAACATATAATATAGAAAATCCTATAATGAAATTTTAATCAGTGGGAGTTTCTTTATCCCCACTGATTATTAACCTTCACCAATCGGGCTTTTACGGACAGCCCGCCACCTAACCTCTTTGCTCCAGCTAAATTTTGAGGTGGGAGTTTTACTGTCCGCAAATAGCAGGATAAAGGGTGTTATCTATGAATGAATATTTACAGACTCGCTATATCATTAGCGGTAGTGCCTGTATAGCTCTTCTTATTTCTTACTTTCTATTTACATAAAAAAGCTACTTGAAATATATTTTCAAGTAGCTTTTTTATTACTCTGCTAAATACATAAATCCGATTGCACCTGGACCTGTATGAGTACTAATTATAGGCGTTGTATAGAAAATTTCTGATTGAGCAAACCCACTCACTTTTTCAACCGCCGCTTTCATACTTTCAGCTAAAGGAATTGCTTTCGCATGCGGAATTGCAACAGCCTTTACAACTTTTCCAGCTGTATCTTGCTCAAATAACTTAGCTAATGTTTTTACAATTTGGCCTTGGCTACGAACTTTCGTTACAGGATTATAAACACCATCTTCAAGACTAGCAATTGGCTTTATATTAAGCAGCGAACCGATAAACGCCTTTCCTTTACCGATACGTCCACCCTTCACTAAGTTTTCTAATGTATCTACTACTACATATAAACGAGTATTCTTTCTTACTTCATCTACACGTTTTAAAATTTCTTCTAGTGAGCGTCCTTCATTTGCCATTTTTGCAGCTTCAATCACTTGATATGCTAAAGCATGTGTAATAAATTGAGAATCAACAACTGTTACTTTTGTATCAGTCATTGATGCAGCACTATTTGCAGTTGCTACAGTACCACTCATTCCACTTGTCATATGAATGGAAAGTACTTCACTTCCATCTTCACCTAACTTGTCGTACATTTCTACAAATGTACCCATTGCAGGTTGTGATGTTTTTGGTAGTTCCTCTGATTTAATCATTTCTTCAATAAATTCATCTGGTTGTAGATCAACGCGATCTAAATATGTTTGTCCATTTACAGAGATTGATAATGGTAGAACATGAATGTCATACTTCTCGATTACCTCTTGTGATAAATCTGCCGTTGAATCTGTTACAATTTTAATTTTTTGCATATTATATTCTTCCCTTTCCAATACGCTCTCCTTGTTATTATACTAGTATTCCCACTGCTTTCAACAATTTGGAACGAAATTTCATCAAATTAATTATATTTTTATATCTAAAATGAAAAAGACAGAGCTCCTAACCCTGTCTCTACTCTATATCATGCATTTTTTTCAAGAGTATTTGTTTTATATACATTTAAATAATCATTCCACTTCAAACAATTTTGTAAATATTCACGGAAAGAATATGAAAATCTTGGATGTTTTTGTTTTTGAATTTTTGCAATAAATAATTGAAGACGAGACTGAATTAGAAACGATAATGGATGCTGTGCCTGTAGGACAGGGATTTCGAATATTTTAATACAATCCCCTGTTGAATGAGTGAAATAAAAACTTTTCGTAATCACAATATCAATCCTCTTTTTCATTGGATTTTTGAACTTCCTCTACTTTGCGCTGTAAGACGTTGTTTAAAGTGGAGTAAAATCAGACTTATATGATTTCTGTAGTCCTTATGGCTAGAAGATTTATACTCTATTCATCTCCACCTAATCCATCTTCCCGTCCTAAATATCCCTGAGACGGGAACCTCATTACCCATCAATTGTTTAATACATTTAGTATAAGCTTATAAAAGCGCAAAGTTTGTCTAAATTTTGGAGATTCTATAATTTTTTTCTTCTATATATTGTATACGTTTATAGCTATAGTATAACAAATAAATAAAAAAGTGCCTTTATAACGAGGCACTTTTCGACTGCATTTCTTCTCTTTTCTTTTTCCTCTTACTTACAACCTTTGATAAAGCAATACTTACTTCATAAATACAAATAAGCGGCACCGCAACTAAACTATGAGATAAAAAGTCAGGCGGTGATATACAAGATGCAATGATAATCAATGCTACGTAAGCGTACCTTCTTATTTTTATTAAAAATTCCGCCGTAAGTATTCCAATACTAGTTAAAAACATTACAACAACTGGCAATTCAAAAATCACCGCAAATGGAACTGTTAAATTAAGTACAAAATGAAAATACTTTTCTGTCGTAAACATCGTATTAAACATTTCATTACCTATCGTAGTTAAAAAGTGAAATAGAAACGGCATTACAATAAAGTATCCAAAACATAAACCTGCGATAAATAATATAGACAATACCGGTATATACATTATTGTCATCTTTTGTTCATTTGGATGTAAACCCGGTTTTACAAATAACCAAATTTGTATAGCAGCAAAAGGAATTGTACAAACGATAGCAAATACTGTAGCAATCGAGAAAAAAATCCACAATACATCACTTGGACCGAGAACAGTTAATTTCATTGGTAAATCTTTTACAAGCCAAAAATAAATATCCTTTGTAAAAGTAAATCCAATAATTAAAAATAGTACAAAGGATAACACCGTATATATTACTCTTTTTCGAAGTTCAACAATATGTTCTACTACGCTCATTTCCCGATCTTCCATCTCGTTCACCACACTTTATTTATCCATTACAAGGAAAATACATTACAGTTTTTCTTTCTTTTCCTTTTCTTGAAATGCGTCATCTGTCAATTCTTTCGTTGATTTTTTAAACTCTTTTAACGTTTCCCCTAAAGCCTTCCCGATTTCCGGCAATTTTTTAGGTCCAAATAAAATGAGTACTGCTACTAAAATTAAAATTAACCCTGGAAAGCCAATATTTGAAAACATTTCCCCATCCCCTTTATTAGTAGTTTCCTTGTCCTACTATTACATAATTTTATTTTGTCAAAAAAGTTTGAAAACGTCAACAAATCCATTGCCTTTTGTCAAAAAAATTCAAAAATATAATCAATTATACAAATTTCATTTTCTATTGCTCTTGTGTATGATATGGTAAGGGAAATGACATATTATTTTATGATAGTAGAAAGGATTTGCATTATGACTGAAAAAATGACACGAATGACCCAATTTGTAAAAGAAGAAATTGCAAATGCAATTACACATGGTATCGGTGCCATTTTAAGCATCCCTGCCTTAATCATATTGATTATTCATGCTTCTAAGCACGGTACCGCATCAGCTGTAGTCGCATTTACTGTTTATGGTGTAAGCATGTTCTTACTGTACTTGTTTTCAACATTGCTACATAGCATTCATCATCCTAAAGTAGAAAAAATATTTACTATTTTAGATCATTCAGCCATTTATTTATTGATTGCTGGCACGTATACTCCTTTTCTACTTATTACACTTCGTGGCCCATTAGGATGGACGTTGCTTGCTATAATTTGGACACTTGCAATCGGAGGTATCGTCTTCAAAATCTTCTTTGTACGTCGCTTTATAAAGGCATCAACTTTATGTTACATCATTATGGGCTGGCTCATAATCGTTGCCATTAAACCACTTTATGAAAATCTAACTGGACATGGTTTTTCACTACTTTTAGCAGGTGGAATTTTATATTCTGTCGGAGCTATATTCTTCCTTTGGGAAAAGCTACCTTTCAACCATGCCATATGGCACCTGTTCGTTTTAGGTGGTAGTACGATGATGTTCTTCTGTGTACTCTTTTATGTCTTACCTACAGCATAATAAAAAAGGTTTCAGCTTACTATAAGCTGAAACCTTTTTTATTACTTATGTAATTGTAATGCGATAACTTCCTGTGTATGCTTCGTTAATTCTTTAATATCCATATTCGCATACTCTTCAGGTGTAATCGGCTTAGAAATTGTTACTGTTGCATGAGCTGACTTCATACGATTTCCATTCGCTTCAAACATCTTATATGTACCATCTAACGTTACAGGTAAAATTGCTACACCTGATTTTACTGCAAGATGGAAACTACCAGCCTTAAACTCTCCAACTTCGCCACCTTTACTTCTCGTTCCTTCTGGGAAAATTACGATAGAATGTCCATTCTTTAATAGTTCGATTCCATCTTTAATTGCTTTAAGAGATTGACGACGATCGCTACGATCCATAAATACACAATTCATAAGTTCCATCCAAGTTGGTACAACTGGGAACTTTTTAATCTCTGCCTTTGACACGAATCCAATTGGTTTATTTAAGTAACCTAGTAAAACAGGGATATCCATATTACTTTGGTGATTACTTACAACTAGTACCGGCTTGTCTTTCGGAACATTTTCAAGCCCTTTCACTTCTACTGTCCCTCCAGCTACACGTACCATTTTCTTACCAAACCAATTTGTCGTTTTATACACAGCATTATCTTTTTCTTTTGGCGCCATCGTATTTACTTGTCTTTTAAGACGCCACATTCTCGGTGTAATCGCAATTACAATTAAAATTAAATAAAAGATTTTAAAAAACGTTTGAATCATACAGAACCCCCACCTATTATCATTCCGACCTTCATTATACTAGACAAACGAAGGAAAAAGAAGAAAAAAAGTCCAAACAGCAAGTGTTTGGACTTTTTAAGCATTCTATATTAGAAACGTTTTGCTAATTCACGAGCATTAGCAATTGCCGCTTCTTTAATTTCTTGTGCTTTTTCAGGGTTTGCATTCATACCCTCAACTGCAATATAATCAGTATCATTTACACCGACAAATCCTAATACAGTTTTTAAATGATTGCGTCCGAAGTCTACAGCTGCGTATGCTCCTTCAGAATATACGCCACCTGTTGCTTGAATGTGAAGTGCTTTTTTACCTTCTAATAAGCCGACTGGACCATTTTCAGTATATTTGAATGTTTTACCTGCGATTGCTACGTTATCTAAGTATGCTTTTACTACTGGTGGATAGCTAAAGTTCCACATTGGAGTTACGAATACATAACGATCTGCATGCATAAATGTTTCTAAGTTTGTGTTCATTGCTGCTACTTTTTGTTGTTGAGCTTCCGTTAAAGTTTCAAAGCCTTCACCTGCTGCAAATTTACCCCAAGCGGCAAATACATCTGCATCGATTGCTGGTACAGTAGTATTGAATAGATCAATTGTTACAACTTCGTCTTGTGGATGCTCGTTTTTATAAGCCTCGATGAAAGCTTCCCCTACTGCCATTCCGAAAGAACCTTCTGCTGAATTTGGATTTGCTGTGATAAATAGTACTTTTGTCATTGTATTCTCTCCCTTTTTTCTCTTTATCTTCAATTCAAGATTTGTTTTTTAAAAGTTAATAACTTACCTTATGTAAGTATAATACAAAAAGTTTTATTCAATGTCAATAAAAAATAGCTACTTTTTTTTCGTAAGTTAATGATTTATTTTGTTTCTCTAAAATTTAGTATACAGATATTAAGACTTCTCATACAAAAAGGCTACCTCTATAAATTATAGAGATAGCCTTTTATTACATATTATTTTTGAAAAACATGTTTTACTTTTTCAGCTGGAATGTTACTTCCACCTCTACCTTTTACATCTTCAATCATCATTGTAATGACCATATCTGGCGCATTCAAATCAAATGCAGCGAACCAGCCTAGTTCTTTTCCTTCGGCCTCTTTTGATACTTTTAATTCCGCTGTACCTGTTTTTCCAGCAAGAGTCATTCCATCAATTTTAGCAATTTTCCCTGTACCATCCGGATCATTAATTACTTTCGTCATAGCAGTTTTTAATATATCCTGATTTCCTTTAGAAATTACATTTTCTTTCCAAGCTTTTGGTTGTTTATCTGTTTTAATAATATACGGTGATGGAATCGTTCCATCATTTACAATTGGCGCATACGTTAAAGCTAAATGAAGAGGAGTCATTAATACTTGACCTTGTCCATATCCTGTATCAGCCATTTGAATATCATTTTTAATGCCGTCATTTGCAATTTTAGAAGCAGGGAATCCATATTCAATTGGTAGTTTCTCATCGAATCCGAATTTTTTCGCTTCACTCATAAACTTGTCTTTTCCGATTTTCAAAGCTTCTTGTGCGAAGTAAATATTATCCGAGTATTTCATCGCCTTATCAAAATCAATCGGATTTGCATCTTTCACACGCGTTACATAATAATTACCCCAAGAAGAATCTTTTGTCCATTTTAATCCTTCAATTTTCAACTCTTCTTTTGGATCGATTGTTTTCGTTTCAAGACCAATTGCAGCTGTAATTGGTTTAAATACAGAACCCGGTACCGATAATTGTGTAAAGCGATTCGTCATCGGTTTTTTCGGATCATTATTCCAAGCTTCGCGTTGCGCTTTCGATGTTCCTCGTGCAATTAAATTAGGATCATATGCTGGACTACTTACTAGTGCAATTGTTTCTCCACTTTTCGGATTGATTGCTGCACTTGAACCAGCTTCGCCCTTCATTTCATTATACGTTTTTTCTTGAACAGCACTATCAATAGTTAAAGTTACATTTTCTCCATCAACAGCATCTGTTTTTGCCAAGTTTTTAATTTCTTTTCCTTGCGCATCTTCTACAAAGACACGGCCACCTTTTTTACCGCGTAGCTTTTCCTCTAATACTTGCTCTAAACCAGCTTTACCAACTGGGTCATCAGCTTGATAGCCTTTCTTTTGTAGCGTTTTTAAATCTTCAGCATTTACCTTTCCAATATAACCAGTCAGATGAGCTGCCGCTTCCCCTAACGGATATGTACGAACATTTACAGGTTTTGTTGAAACACCTGGTAAATCAATGTACGTATTTTGCGTTGCCCCTTCAGGCAAAATTCCAATTGGTACGAGATACCCTGGTTTTACCCATTTAGCAGCTAATTTTTGATCAATTTCTTCTACAGACATATTTAATAACTTCGCTACTGTTTCTTTCGTTTGCGGAGCAGTATCGCCTAACTTTTCAGGAATCAATCCGATTTCAGAAGCTTTCCCATTCGTTGCAAGACCTTTTCCATTACGATCGTATATTTCACCACGTTTTGGCTGTGTTGTCTGCATACGTACTTTACTATCTTTCGTCATGCCAGGGAAAATAAAATCAGGAGTCCAATCTATTTTCCAAGATTCTTTATCTCCATCTTTTTCTTTCACCATTTTTGCTTCATGGCCAAAAGTAATTTTACCACCAACTGTATCCATGCTTACTTTAAAAGGAACAGGGCCTTCATCTTTTTTATCTTCTTTTATTTCCCCTGTTTCTACCTTTAAGTCTTTCACTTCGATACCAGAATAAATTTTTTCATATTTCTCAGTAAACTCTTTCTTTGAAATATCTTTTTTTGCATTTTTTGATAGTTGATCATACATATCTGCAAATTTTTGTTTATTCCACGCTTTTACATATGTATCAAACGCTTCTTGTGGTTTTTCTTCTTTACCACATCCAACTAACATGAATGTTAAGCAAAGAAAAAGAATCCCCCATATCTTTCTCAATCGATTCTCCTCCTCTTTCTATATTAGTACTTTTGAAAATTTTAGCATTTTTACATGCTACCTATCATTATAGCACTATCGAATCTCATCTATAAACTTATATTGGTGAATATAAATAAAAAGATTGATGCGAATTCTCACATCAATCTTCTTTATTATTGTTGTTTCTCATATACGTGGTAATAATACGTATACGGGTTTTTTTCATCTGTTAAACCTTTTTCTACAAAAATCTCTTTCCAATTTGTCATATCCATTTCTGGGAAGAATGTATCTCCTTCAAATGCATAATGAATTTTTGTTATATACAACTTGTCTACGTATGGTAAAAAGAGATCGTAAATTTGCGCTCCGCCAAAAATAAAAATCTCTTCTTCATTTTTACATAGTTCGAATACTTCTTCTACAGAATGAACAACTTCACATCCTTCAACGTGATATCCTTCATTACGAGTTACAATAATATTACGTCTTCCAGGCAGCGGTCTACCAATCGCTTCATAGTTCTTTCTTCCCATAATAAGCGGGTGACCCATCGTTGTTTTCTTCACGTATTGTAATTCACTCGGTAAACGCCAAGGTAAATTATTATCTTTACCAATTACTCTATTTTCGTCCATTGCGACCATAAATGAAACAATCATTTTTTCATCTCCTCTACAATTATACTGCAACCGGTGCTTTAATTGCTGGATGCGGATCGTATCCTTCAATCGTTAAATCTTCCATTTCAAAATCGAAAACAGATTTCACATCTGGATTTAATGTAAGTTTCGGGAACGGACGTGGTTCACGTGCCAATTGCTTTTCTACTTGTTCAAAATGATTTGTATAAATGTGTGCATCACCAATTGTATGAACAAATTCCCCTACTTCAAGACCACATTCGTGTGCAATTAAATGTGTTAGTAGTGAATAACTTGCGATGTTAAATGGTATTCCAAGGAATATGTCACCACTTCTTTGATATAGCTGACAAGAAAGCTTTCCGTCCGCTACATAAAACTGGAATAATGTATGACAAGGGGGTAATGCCATACTTGGTACGTCTTCAGGATTCCAAGCAGAAACGATTAAACGACGTGAGTCTGGTGTTTTTTTAATCATTTCAATTACATCTTTTAATTGATCAAGTGTCTCACCAGCTGTCGTTTTCCAAGCTCGCCACTGTTTACCGTAAACGTCTCCTAAATAACCATATTTATTTGAGAAATCATCATCTTCTAAAACGTTCTTTTTAAACAATTCCATCTGCTCATCGTACTGTACTTTAAATTCTTCATCTTGTTGTGAGCGAAGACCAAAATCCGTCATGTCAGGACCAGTATACTCATCACTTTCTACCCAGCTCTTAAACGCCCATTCATTCCAAATATTATTATTATGCTGCAATAAATAGCGAATATTTGTATCACCTTTCATAAACCAAAGTAGTTCACTTGCTACAAGGCGAAATGGTACTCTTTTTGTCGTTAATAAAGGAAATCCTTTACTCAAATCAAAACGCATTTGATATCCAAATACAGATACAGTTCCTGTCCCTGTACGATCTTCTTTCTTCGTACCATGTTCCATTACATGGCGGCATAAATTTAAGTATTCATTTTCAGCATGTTTCATATGTAGGAAAACCTTCTTTCAATCGTATATGCAATTTATCATAACATGAAAAATGGTAAATTTAATAATCCTAATTAATAAAATTTCTTCCGCTAATTCTTACAAAATTATTAACTTTCCAAATTTAAAAAGGTTTTCATTTTCTATTACCGAAAGTATAGTGCGGTAGAACAAAATTTATATTTGGAGGTTAGAAGTATGTCTAAAATTGAAACGCCTGTTATGACTTCTTTACAAACAGCGGTTGAAAAAATGATGAAGGATTTAAATGTTCCTGGTGCTGCTGTCGCTGTTATAAAAGACGGTGAAGTTATTATTTCAGAAGGTTTCGGCTATCGTAATATAGAAACAAAAGAGGCTGTTACACCGAATACTCGATTCGCAATCGGTTCCTCAACGAAAGCATTTGGCACACTTTCATTAAGCTTGTTAGCACAGCAAAAAAAGTTTAATTGGGATACCCCTATCCAGTCTTATATACCTAACTTTACTTTATCTGAACTACTTGCTAGCTCACAAGTTACAGGACGGGATTTAGCTTCTCATCGAACTGGAGTAAGTCGTCATGAGGCTCTTTGGTATAGTTCTTCCTTATCTCGAAAAGATCTCGTTGAAAAAATAAAACATTTACCACTTGATGCACCGTTCCGGACTGCATTTCTATATAACAACTTAATGTATGCAACAATTAGCTACATTGTTGAAAACATTACAAATCAAACGTGGGAGCAATACACTACAGAACATATTTTAGAACCTTTAAATATGAGACATACAAACTTCTCTGTTAACGATTCACAAACTACAGATGATTATGCTTTACCTTACATTGAAAATGACGGTGAAATAAAAGCAGTTCCATTCCGTAACATCGATACAGTTGGCGCTGCTGGGTGTATTAATTCCACAATTGAAGATATGGCAAATTGGGTACTTCTCCACTTAAATGAAGGAAAATTTGGAGATCATGAATTAATCTCCTCTGAATTATTACAACAAATGTATACACCACACAATTCAATTCCAGACCAACCGGTTTTATCACTCCCTGAATCTCCATTAAATAGTTACGGTCTTGGTTGGTTTATTAGCGCTTATCGTGGTAAAAAAGTGATTCATCATGGCGGTAATATCGATGGATTTTCAGCGCTTGTTTCATTTATACCAACAGAAAACATAGGCCTTGTCATTTTAACGAATGCTGGAGGAACATTACTTCCTACTTATCTCGCTAATCAAATTTATGACGAACTACTTGAATTAGAATCCATTGATTGGCATAAACGTGCTGTAGAAGATACTAAAAAAATGAAGGAAATGATGAAAGAAGCAACTGAATCCCTCCCTGAACAAATTAAAGGGACTACACCTTCGCACAAGTTAGAGGATTATACTGGTACTTTTGAACATCCTGCATACGGAACATTACAAGTATACAAACGAGATGATTCGTTATATGTACAATTTATGGAAATGGATATTCAATTAGGGCATCATCATTACGACATCTTCTCTACAAAAGTTGACTTATTCCAAATGAAAATGAGCTTATTATTCGCTTATGAAATGAATGTACGTGGTGAATTCCCATCCCTTCAGTTACATGTACCTGCTATGTTAAGTACACAGCCGCTTACATTTAAGAAAATTAAATAATTATTTTGATGGTAAAAAATAAAGGTAGGTGCAAATCACACCTACCTTTTCTATTTCATATCAATCTTATCTGGTTGAAACCAACTTGGTTTTGATAACTCAAAGTTTTTATGATCTTCCAATACAATAGTAAGACGCTCTAACGTATCATCCAACATATGTGGTGCTGCTCTTAATGTCCAGACAACTGATGAGAAAACTGTCATGCCAACGTACACCGCATATAATTTCCAGAACTCCTCTGGTATTCTCCTATTAAAGTATCCTTCTATTTGTCCGATTGAATACGGAATACTAATGTCCCTTGCAAATAGTGCAATTTTCACGAAATCATGCAGTGGATCGCCCCAGTCATAACCATTAAAATCAACTACACCTACATATTTCCCATCCCGTACAATTATATTTTCTAAATGAAAATCATCGTGTTGAAATCGATTTGGGCGATCCTTTACATACATTTCATTTTCATCTATAAACTTAATAATCTTATCATCATTTTTTATTTTTATTCCGCATGTTTTGTATGCTTCTAAATATTTACTATGTTTTTTCATTGCTCTTTCATGCCATGGAAGTATATCATTAGGAGCTTCATATGTATGCATTTTTGCTAAATCTTTTCCTGCCTCTATGCCAATATCATATTGTTCTTTTGGTGAATACGTAGGCAATAGCTTCTTCGCATCTTCCCCTTCTAAATATGAAAAAATACTATAGCATACACCTTCTTCTTCCAATATACCTATTTCAATTGGCCTTTGTGCCTGTACGTTACGTTTTACCATTTCATTTAAAATTTGAAACTCTATTTTCTTTCTTTCATACTCTTTTATATCTCCTGTCCGAAATAAATATTTTTCATTATTTGCATTCGTAATTACATATTTCTTATCTGGAGAGAAACCTTTAGAAATTTCTTCAATATTCGCTGCATCTTTTACAATTTGTATATTGTTTTGCCGTGCTGTAATTATCTTCATATCTATTCCCCTTACATTTCTGCATTTGGTGTATAGGCTACTTCTACAATAAATCCATTCGAATCGTAAAAATCAATCGTATAGTACCTTTTTGAATAATGATTCATTTCAATTGGACCACGTATTACCTTCACTTTCGTACTAGAAAGAAAATCTGCTACTTCATCAACTACTTCTCTATGAATAGCTTGATAACAAATATGTCTAGGACCTAACGTCCTTACGATTTCCTCATCTACTTCTTTAAAGTATATTTCACTTTCTCCCGTGCTATATGCTACTTCATTTAACTTTCTCCATCCAATTATCGGAAACAACTTATCATAATAAGAAATGGATTCCTCTAAATTTGCTACTCAAAATTCAATATGATGAATACACTCCTTGTACTACTTGCACAATTTCCATCGGCTTATGAACCATATAATCGGGTGCGTCTTTTTTCACTGTTTCAATAACATCATATCCCCAAGATACCCAAATTACATTCACCCCAGCCTTTTTACAAGCTGCTACATCTCGCTGTTCATCACCAATGTATAACATATCTTGCTCTGTTATCTTTTTCGATTTTAAAAATCTTTTTATCATTTTATCTTTACCAAACAAATTTTTAGAACAATACACTTCTTGAATATTTTCGATACCATTATTGTGCAAAAACGCCCGAATATGCTCTTCTGAGTTAGATGATATGACCGCAATACCGTATCCTGTTTTATGTAGTTCATCTAATACATCCTTCATCCCATGAAATAAAACAAGATTTTTTATAGCAGGCTGATACAATTTATAAAATTCCAAAGCTAATATCGGTAATTTATACAGTGGTACATCGAGTTGTTTACATCTCTCTGTCATCGTTAATTTACGTAAATGTTCAATTTCGTCTTCCTTTACTGCTTTATACCCATGTTTTTCAGCAAGTTGATTATAAATCGGTACAAATATATTTTGTGAATCTACTAATGTGCCATCAAAGTCAAAAACAATATATTTTTGCATCTCCATACTCCTTTTGCTTCTTTTTTCTAAACCTATGTTATTCAACAACATAGTTGTCTGTCCCTTCTATAAAAATAAAAAAGAACAAGATTTTCTCTTGTTCTTTTTAAGACAACCATTTCGGCGGTACATTCGTATTCCAATAAATATTTCCTAACTCATGATGTCCAGAGTATCCATCATCAAAACGGTGATAATGGAAATTAAAATAATAACCATCTTGCGGCGGATGATCTCTTCTTACATGGAAACGCAATAAATCATTTCCTGATTTCGTATCGTAGACGTGAAAAATCTTTTCATTATTTCCACCAGCTGGTTTTTGAGAAATCGCTAATGATTGTAGTGAATCTTCTGGTACATCACTAGCAAGCTCAGCAATTGCCTCTTCAATTTTCGGTAATATTACATCTTTAAACTCATCTTCAATTACTGGACCAATTTTAGTACCAAACTTTTGCATCGACTGCTTTTCTGCTTCTTGCATTGCATAAGTAATAAAAGTATCGGTGGTTAACCTGTCATTCGTTTCTTCATATGTATAGGACGTGCTCTCCAAACTTTGTTGCCCAGCTGTGCTCGTAGGCTTGTCCGCAGCTTTGGCATTATCAAGTAATATGGAAGGAGGCGTCACTAAACCAAATGTAAATACGGTAATTAATGCGACTAAGGTTTTTCTAAACCAATTTGGCATTTATGTTCCCTCCCCTTTCACTCATTATTTTTTTATATAACGGTGGTTTCTTCTATTATACAAAATGATTGTAATTTTTGCACTTTACAATTTTGTTAACGTTCACATATTTTTCACTTGAATATGAAATTGTAAGGTTTCATACAATAAAAATACAACAATAATAAGGAGGCGATCAGATGACTTTAGATGTCATGTATTCCGCCGCAAGCATACTCGTTTTAGTATATTTTATTTATCAATGTGTTACAGACTAGAAAAAGAGCCGTCAATGGCTCTTTTTTAATGGTAAAAATACAATCCATACAATTAATAAAATAAAAATAATGCCACCAATCACAGCTGGCAATAAATAAAACTGGGCAAGTATAACTATTCCATACAAAAGTATTGCTGGTAGTAGTAAATAACGATTTGCCTTCCATCTTAACAAAAGTAAGTTCCCTTCATCACAATATAAATGAAGAAACATCTTATTCGTAAATTCATTCCAATAATCACGTGCATAGCGAGAAATTGCAACTACAGCAAATACGAGAACAATAGCTGCAATCCACCTAGGAGTCATAATTATACTTGCAGTACTGATACATACAATTTGAATATAAAATATTCGTGCAGTACTTGTACGGAAAAATTCTTTCAAAAAAGATTCGACAATACGAGAATCAGCTTTTTTTCCTAAAAGTCTTTTAGAGTACGGAAACATCCACGGTTTTTTATTCGAACTACTCGGTTTAGCCGCATGACCACCAACTTGCATAATTCCGCTCGTCCAGCGCATGCTTTCCTCCTTTTCTTTCTCAATTTCTTTAAAAAAGAACTTTTTATAATTCATTTTCGCTTTTACTAATACACTACTTAAGAAAATTACTAAACCGATAAATAGAATTGAATAAAATGGATTTTTATAAATAAAAAATAAACTAATTCCAAAAAAGGACACGCTCATAGAAAATACTACATTTTTTACAATCCATAAAACCCATCGTTTCTCCGCATGTACATGAATAAATCTCGTTAACAACGACATCATAAATCGAAATATAGTAAAGAATACCCAAAATAATAGGACTTGTATCTCTGTTACTCCGATACTTTTCATCAACACCGGTAACATAATAACGACTAATATTATATTCGTTATCGCTATTCGAACAAATGTGTACATCATGCCATACTGGACTAATTTTTGCATATGTGTTGCATACGAAATTAAAAATAAACTATCCGCTTGCTCAAAAAATGAACGAACTCCTCTCGGATATGTTACTAGATAAAATGCGAGTAATCCTAATCCGAAATAAATCGTCTCTTCCGTTGATAATTCATTTATCCATAGTGACCTATAATAGATTCCCATAAATATAAGTGCTGGTATAATAATATATAATGCGACTGTCCAATCTGTTACCGAACGTATAGACTTCCACTTCCGCTGAAGCTCATGGCGTAATCTTTTATAAAATTGTTGTTTAATCATGTTGTTCACGCCTTACGATTACATCAAAGCAGTCTAGTAATGAGCTACCCGGCATTTCCGCTAACATTTGAATAGATTCTAAATGTCCATCTGCGACTAATGTACCTTGTGAAATGAGTAAAAATCTTTCACAAATTTTTTCAGCAGTATCCAATACGTGCGTACAAAGTAAAATTCCTGCTCCGCGCTCTTTTTCTTTATATAAATAACTTAAAAACTCTTTCGTAGCTACTGGATCTAAACCGATAAAGGGTTCATCAATGATATAAAAATCTGGCTCAGTTAAAAACGCCAATATTAGCATCGTTTTTTGTTTCATACCTTTTGAAAACTTTGATAAATACTCATGTTTATGCTTATCCATTCGAAAAGTATGTAATAATTGTTCCGCTCGTTCTTCCCAGCTTCCCATTTCACTTCCACGAGCAGCCATTAATAATTCAATATGTTCCCAGAGCGTCAAGTAATCATAGTATGTTGGATGTTCTGGCACGTATGCATACGGATTTTTCTTTTCACCGAATGATATTTCACCGTCCATATTTACAAGTAATCCGAGCATCGTTTTTATCGTCGTACTCTTCCCAGCACCATTTGCTCCAATAAGAGCAACTAGTTCACCTTTTTCGATAGAAAAAGCTATATCATGAATTGTTTTTTCGCCTATTTCATATCCGGCTGAGCGGATATTTACTTCTAACATGCATTTCCCCTCTTTCCATTTCCAATACAATCAAGGAAAAGAATAACATATAACTATCTGTATATCATTATAAAATATTTATTTTCATAGCAGGAAAAAACATTTTTTAACAGAATATTAAATGTTTGATTACATTTTATTGGGGTGAATAATATGTCTTTTCAAATTCGTGAAGCAACGATAGATGATATAGACGCACTTTGTTCTTTAACGAAAGAATTAAAAGGTTCCTCTATTTCCTATGAAGATATGAACAATCGATTACAATTCGTACAAATGAGTCCGTTTGATTTTTTATATGTTTACGAGGAAGAAGAAGCCATATTTGGATTACTTGGATTTCGTATACGTGAAAATTTAGAAGATGTAACACGTTATGGAGAGATTTCAATTATTAGCGTCGATTCTAACATACGACGGAAAGGCATTGGACAAGTATTGATGGATTATGCAGAGCAATTAGCAAAGAAACATAATTGCATTGGCACATGGCTAGTTAGTGGAACAAAAAGAGTAGAAGCTCATCCTTTTTACAAAAAATTAGGATATGAAGTAAATGGCTACCGATTTGTAAAACATTTTTAAACTACTTATAATTGAAGGGACTATAACTATGACAAACATTAAAGCAATTTTCATTGATCGTGACGGTACAATTGGTGGTGACACTACAATACATTATCCAGGATCTTTTACATTATTTCCATTCACAAAAACATCCTTGCAAAAACTAAAAGCTAAAAATATAAAAATTTTCTCTTTCACAAATCAACCTGGTATCGCAGATGGAATAGCAACTGTAGCCGATTTTGTACAAGAATTAGAAGGCTTCGGTTTTGATGATATTTATGTATGTCCTCATAAACACGGTGATGGTTGTGAATGCCGTAAACCAAGTACAGGCATGCTGCTTAAAGCAGCAAAAAAACATGGGCTTGATTTAATACAATGTGCTGTAGTTGGTGATCGCTGGACTGATATTGTTGCAGGAGCAAAAGTAAATGCGACAACGATTCTAGTCCGAACAGGCGCTGGGTATGATGCTTTGCATACGTACCGAGACAAATGGGCACATATTGAACCAAACTACATTGCAGATAACTTTGAAGATGCAACAAACTGGGTTTTAAATCAACTATAATACAAATGAAGATTTTGATGCACTCGAAATAATGTTAAAATATCCTTTTTGGCAAATAATTATCTTCCCAAAGATACAAAACGGATCACCTCAAAAGGTAACAACTTCCCTTTTGATACGCAAACATTGCAATTCAAATTATATTTTTCACCACTAACATCAATTAACGTAAAGAAGGAATAGCTTAGTGGCTATCCCTTCTTTATTGACTCCTATTCATTACATTTATTATCTGTTTTTATTGAGTATCCTCGTCGCTTTTATACTCCAAAATATCACCTGGCTGACAATCCAAAGCTTTACATATTCCTTCTAATGTTGAAAAACGAACCGCTTTTGCTTTCCCATTTTTCAAAATAGAAAGATTCGCCATAGTAATTCCAACCTTCTCCGAAAGCTCTGTTACACTCATCTTTCGTTTTGCTAACATGACGTCAATATTAATAATAATTTTCATATCCGCCACCTCAGACCGTCAAATCATTTTCTGATTTTATGTTAATTGCTTCTTGTAGAAGGCGTTGAAGGATAGCGGCAAAAACAGCGATAACGAGCGAAGCAAAAACGATAATAAGTCCCACTAACCCAATAGGAGGGTCCATTTTTTTCGCTATAAAATGAAAAAGTGGTAAACCTAATACATACAAACCACTGATTGTAACTGCACAGCGCTTTATATTCTTTAACGCCTTTACAGATAATTCCGAGAACGCTGTGTTCTCATCAATGTACTGTAAAAGATTGAAAGCCTGATAAAGAGCAACGTAAAAAGGCACAGCTGCTCCATACATCACAATGAAAACAAGATATTTTATCAGAGTAATATTAGGATACAAATTCGCTGCGAAATTCGCCATTTCCGGCACTAAAAATATGCATAAGGCAAGTACTGCAATTCCAACAAGAAAAATAATTACTTTTAAGAACGTTGTTGAACTTCGTTTAAGATTCATTTACAATACCTCATTTATTTAATGATAACATAATTTTATCATATTATTTATCGTTTAACAATAAATAAATATCGTTTTCTTCATGTTTAATTTAGGCAAAAATAAAAAAGAATTTCTCATTACAAAGAAATTCTTTTTCTTGAAAATGTCTCTTTCAACTTAATTTTTTAAAACGTTAATTCGTAATGGAAATAACGATTATCTCTCAAATAACCATTTTCAGCATATAATCGTTGTGCTGATAAATTATCAATCTCTGTTTGCAATTTTACACCTTTTGCTCCATTCTCTAATGCGTATTCTTTAGCAGCTTCTAATAATTTTTTACCTGTTCCGGCTCCACGCTTCGCCGCTTGTACAAATAAATCATTTAAAATCCATAATTCTTTCATTGAAATGGAAGAAAATGATGGATATAGTTGTGTGAACCCAATATATTCGCCGTCTTCAACTGCTACGAAAATAACGGACTCTTTTTTCTCAATTCGATTTCGTAAAAATACTTTTGCACCTTCTAAATCAGAATCCTGCCTATAAAACATGCGATAGTTATTAAAAACTGATGCTAGTCCATCTAAATCTGCAATTGTTGCCTCATATATTCTCATTTTACTCCATTCCCCTTCCAATACTGTCTCATTATATCCGTTGCCCATTTAGGCTGGTGTATTTCTTCTTTCGGTATAAACTCTTTCATTATTGGTTTTATATCCAATATAGGAGTACCATTAATAGCATCTAATCCCTCAACAATAATTGATTTACCTTCTCTTTTGATCACCTTTACAATTGTTACACCTATGCGATTCGGGCGATTTTTTCCGCGCTGTGCAAAAATACCTACTTCAGGATAATCTTTATTATTTCTAGGATGTCTAGCAAAATACTGAATTTGCTCGTCAGTTACTTTATGAAAATAAAAAACAACTTCAATATGGGAAAAATCTTCAATCCCTTGTATACTTTCTTCTGCATACATTTCAGTTAAAGTTATACGGGATCTTACTTCTCCCCACTCATCATCTTTTATTTCCTTTCTTTCATTATGTACAAATGCGATTGGTTGAACTGAAAACATACGCATTCCCCCTTAAATGTAACCACTTACATTATAAAATATTTTCTGAATGTTTTCCAGATATATGAATTAAGTTTACATAATATAATTATAATCTATCTAGAGCTACCTTGACTGCTTCAATTGCATGTATATGAGTCGTATCAAATATCGGGACAGATACGTTTTCTTGCTTTATTAATAACCCTATTTCTGTACAACCTAATATGATTCCCTGTGCTCCTTTTTGCACTAACTCTTCCATGACTCTTTTATAATATTCTCTAGATTGAGATACTATTTTTCCTAAACATAATTCTGTATATATTACTTTATTTATTTCTTTTCTATTTTTTTCTGATGGTACTATTACTTTTATATTATTTTCTTCTATACGTGACTTATAGAAATCTTGCTCCATTGTATATTTAGTTCCAAGCAGACCAACCTTTTGAATGTCTTTTCTTTTAATTTCTTTTGCAGTTGCATCGGCAATATGTAAGACTGGAATATCAATTTTCTCCTTTATTTTTCCAACTACCTTATGCATTGTATTTGTACAAATGATTATAAAGTCCGCTCCTCCCTTCTGTAATGAATACGCCGCATTCGCTAAAACTTCACCTGCTCCATTCCAATCTCCTCTAGACTGGAATCTTTCAATCTCTTCAAAGTCCACACTATTAATCAAACATTTTGCTGAATGTAGCCCTCCTAATCTCTCTTTTATTTCTTCATTAATAATTCGATAATATTCAGAAGTTGATTCCCAACTCATACCACCTATAAGACCTATCGTTTTCATACAAACACCTACCTAAACTATTTTTATAAAACTAATAGCAATGTTTTATTATGTATATTATACATAATAAAACAAGACTTTAAGTTTGGAATATAAAGTCTTGTTTTAACGGAAAATACGGAAATAATAAAGAATAATTCTACTTTCATTTCCAAGGAAATTTTTATAGAATATTCTGAAATTAATAATCTGATTTTTTTATGAATTCTTTATACTTATAATTAAAACACTCTCGATACAGCTCTTTGATTTCATCATATGATGGAACACGTGGGTTATTAGCTGGGCTACCACTTTCAATTGCATCTGATGCCATTTTAGAAATAGCATTTTCAAATTCAATTTCATCGATTCCGTATTCTTTTAAATTTGGAATACGAAGATCAAAGCAAAGTTTTTTTATTTCACCAAGTGTGTAATCTGCTACTTCCTCATCAGAATTCGAATACAAATCCTTATTTAAACTACGTCCAATTTTTGCTAACCTTTTCATTGCACTTGTTTTTGTAAACTCTAACACTGTAGGTAATAGTATGGCATTTGATATTCCATGCGGTACATGAAATAATGCTCCCACTGGCCTTGACATTCCATGAACTAATGTAACTGATGCATTAGAAAATGCAATTCCAGCTTGTAAGGAAGCAATCATCATCGCTTCTCTTGCCTCCATATTACGTCCATCTTCATATGCTATACGTAAATATTTCATAATACTTTCAATAGCTGAAAGAGCAAGTACATCTGTAAGTGGTTGTGAAACTTTAGAAATATACGCTTCAATTGCATGACATAACGCATCTATTCCTGTTGCTGCCGTAATTTGTGGTGGTAATGAACTTGTCAAAACTGGATCTATAATTGCTACTTTCGGTATAAAACTAGGATGCTTCATCATCATTTTTACATCTGTTTTTTTATTCGTAATTACTGCTACACTTGTAACTTCCGATCCAGTACCAGAAGTTGTCGGAATTGCAATAAGTGGTAGTGGGTTGTTTTCTATTTCAATATCCTTTTGGACATAATCCTCAACTTCTCCACCATTTGTATATAAAACCGCTACTGCTTTCGCAGCATCAATACAACTTCCACCACCAATACCGATAATAAAATCACACTTTTCCTCTTTACAAAGAGATAACGCTTCTAACACGTGTATATTTGTAGGCTCAGCATCTACTTTATTATATGTACTAACAGTAATACTTTTCTTATTTAGTTGTTTTATACACTTTTCAACATATCCTAATTTCTCCATAATTGTATCAGTAACTATAAAAGCTCTTTTCCCTAACTTTTTTGATTGTTCCCCCAGTTTTTCAAGCGAATTCCTTCCATATAATACCGACTTTGGCATACGAAACTCAGAAACTTCTTGCAAGTACTCCACCCCTTCTTATCCTAATTAATATTTTATGATATAAATTATCGATTTGATGAATCTTTACGATTCGAATGTTTAATAGAGTCCTGTTAAAGTATAGAACGCGATAACTAAAAATACAGCAACCGTTTTCAAAATTGTAATAGCAAATATATCTTTATAGGACTGTTTATGTGTTAATCCTGTTACTGTAAGAATAGTAATAATAGCCCCGTTATGCGGTAGTGTATCCATTCCTCCTGATGCCATTGATACGATACGGTGCATAACTTCTAATGGAATATCAAATTGATTGGCCGCTGCAATAAATTTATCTCCCATTGCACTTAATACTATTCCCATACCTCCTGATGCAGAGCCTGTAATTCCAGCTAAAATATTCGTCGTTACTGCACCATTCACTAACGGATTTGTGAAAGTAGCAGAGATACCATCTCTCATAATTGCGAAGCCTGGAAGTGCTGCAATGACACCACCGAATCCAAACTCAGCTCCTGTATTCATCGTTGCAAGTAGTGCTCCACCAATACTTGTATTCAATCCAGCTTGGAAACCTGTTACTACTCGCTTCCAATATAATAATAACGTTGTTAAGATCCCTATAATAAGTGCCAATTCTACAGACCAGATTCCTACTACTGCACTTAATTCTACTTTTCCAAATGCTTTCATACCAATTGCAGAAAAATCAAAACCGCTTGGATACCACTTCGGTATCATAATAGTAAACACTTTATTCATTACACCTACTAAAATAAGTGGTATAAATGCAATAAGTTGTTGTGCTCTTGTGATTTCAATGTTATTAATTAATGGCATATTTTTTTGTTCTAATTGCAAAGATGCTGCCATTTCAGTATTTCCATTATTAAAACCAAAATACCCTTCACCTGCTGCTTTTGCCTTCTTACGTCTACTCTCTAAATATAGTAAACCTAATGTAAGAACAAAAATTGCTCCTACAATCCCAAGTATCGGTGCAGCATAAATATCCGTTTTAAAAAATGTTGTAGGTATTACATTTTGAATTTGTGGTGATCCAGGTAGTGCATCCATTGTAAACGTTACTGCTCCAAGAACAATCGTTCCAGGGATTAAACGTTTTGGAATATTAGCTTGTCGAAACAACTTAGCTGCGAACGGATAAACAGCAAACACTACTACATACACACTAACACCACTATACGTTAAAATAGCCCCCATTAATACAATCGCTAATATAGTACGTTTTTCACCAACTAACTCAATAATCGTTTTTGCGATAGAATCTGCAATTCCTGACATTTCCACTACTTTTCCAAATATTGCTCCTAATAAAAACACAGGAAAATATAACTTTATAAATCCAACCATTTTCTCCATAAAGATATTAGAAAAGAAAGGTAATACATAACTAGGTTCTGTCAAAAATACTGCAAATAATGCAAATATCGGTGCGAATAGAATAACAGAAAAGCCTCTGTATGCTACGAACATAAGTAAACTTAGTGCTAATAATATAATAACTAACTCCAATTTTACCCCTCCATTAAACAGAATATTCTAAATTTTATTGATAAACTTCTACTAATCTTTTAATTCTGACATCCCTCCTCTTATTCATACAATTTTTTCATGCTAAAAATGTCTAATTATAAATATTCGATTACATATGAAAAATCCCTTTAAACAGAAACGAATTCCTCATCATACGTTATAAAGGGATTGCTAGCATCTATATTTACTAATTTATTAAACTTTTTTCTGCACAAAAATGATACAGTTCTTCAACATCTTTCACTATGTAAGTCGCACTAACTTCAGTCAGTTCTTTCTCACAGCCATAGCCATATAAAACACCAATTGAAGCAATTCCATTCTGATTCGCACCTATTATATCGTGCTTTCTATCACCAATCATTATCATTTCTTCTTTATTTAGTTCTTCATTTGTTTGTAAAATATGAGCAATTATTTCTTCTTTTTTTATTCTCGTACCATCTAAATTACTTCCAATGATATCTTCGAAATAATTCGTTAATTGAAAATGTTCTATAACTTGTTTCGCAAATACAGTGGGCTTTGAAGTAGCTACAAATATGCGATTCCCTGAACTTTTTAATTGTTGCAAGAGCTTCAGAATCCCCTCGTATACATTATTCTCAAACAATCCACGCTGCTTTAAATACTCACGGAAATAAAAAACAGCACGTTCAAGCTCTCCTTCACTCATATTATATCTCTCTATGAATGATTGCTGAATAGGAGGACCTATAAATGAATCTAACTCACTTATATGTACTTCTTCAATTCCTACTTTTTTTAACGCATACAAAACCGAATTTACAATCCCTTCTTTCGAATCCGTTAAAGTTCCATCTAAATCAAATAGAAATGTTTTATACATGTTTCATTCCTCCACTTAATTTGCTGTATAAATAACTGCTAACATCTCTTCCACTTCTCCCTATTATACTATCATTATCTATTTTTTCGAAAAATCAATTTCCATATGTCACATACTTTCAGTTACAAAATACGATAGATATGATAAAGTAAAAAAGTTACAATTATTTTAATAGAAACTGGTGAAACAAATGTCAATTACGTTAATTTTTATAATGGCTTTCACAATTGTAATCCACGCAGTTGAAACAAGCTCTTATAGTATTCGATTAGCGGGGGTTCGTTTAAAGAAGATTGCTGTCGCATTATCCGTCGTAGGAATCGTATTACTCATTTCAAGAACGTCAAACTTACTACAAGCCTTTTTACTTGGCGGGATTGTGGACGAAGCAAAACTAGATCCTTCTATTGATTTAGAGCATATTATACGTCTTGTACTATTATCTGCTTCTATCGGTACGTTGCTTGCGATTATACTGTATCCAACTTTGACAAAACTATTTGGATATGTCATTCAAAACTTTGAAACAGACGGTTCTTTCATTCGAATGATGAAAACGAATAACATTCAAAAATTAAAGTACACAAAAAAATATGTCCGCTTTCCAAAGTTAGAAATGATTCATAGACTGCGTATCGGCGGTATTCCAAAGCGTATAATGCTTATTAACATGTTCGCTACTGCAATTTATACAGCGGGAGTTCTTTCCGCACTATATGCTTCTTTTTTAATTCCAGCTTTCGCAACAAAAGCCACTACAGCTTCTGGTCTTATTAATGGTTTTGCTACTATTTTATTAACAGTGCTACTAGATCCACGTATTGCTCTTTTAACAGAGCGAGCTCTTCAATCAGAAGAAGGTGCTGAAGCAATGAGTAAAATGTATGCTTGGCTAATGATTTCTAGACTTTTTGGTACATTACTAGCTCAACTGTTATTCATACCAGGTGCTTACTGGATTACATGGATTATAAAGCTTATGAATTAAATTTACTCTCTAAAAAAAAGCAGGTGAGATAACAAATGACTATACAAACAGAACAAGATATCATTCGCTTAATAGAAAACGACGAATGGATGATGAATGTATTACAAATGGCAAAATCACTAGAGTTACCTGATTGGTGGGTTTGTGCCGGCTTTGTTCGTTCTAAAATTTGGGATACTTTACATGACTATGAAGCTAAAACGGCTATGCCTGATGTTGATTTAATTTATTATGATAGTCTACATCAAGATGAGATATACGAACAATCATTAGAAACGAAATTAATGAATATGGATGCTACTATCCCTTGGTCTGTAAAAAATCAAGCTCGTATGCATGTAGTGAATAATATGCCACCATATTCTTCTTCTGTTGATGCTATTTCTAAATTTCCTGAAACAGCAACGGCTTTAGGAGTTACACTTGATGAACTAAACAACGTCATATTAACAGCCCCATGTGGTATTGAAGATGTCCTTTCCTTACAAGTGAGACCAACAGCTCATTTTCTTGAATCGAAAGAACGATTACATATGTACAAAAACAGAGTTATAAAAAAGAATTGGCAAAGTAAGTGGCCTAACATCACAATCACATATCCAGAAATATAGAAAGGGTGCCTCTCATTTATAGAAGCACCCTTTTCTTCATTTCAAAAAATGTATGACTGTTTCTGCAAACCTATCTGCTTCCTCATAATGAGGTGAATGACCGCTCTCTTCAAATACGATATACTTGCCGTTTCGGGCATCTTTATTAAATGTTTTAATTTGTTCTTCACACGTTACTACATCATGTTTTCCTACAATTAATAACATTTGATTCTGTACTTCTTTTATTTTATATAATAATGACGTATGACATGAGCCCTCTAATTTTAATCTATCAAAATGAATTTGAGAGCGATTTGAAAATATTTCCCACTCTTCATCACTGTATAAACTCTCATCTGTCCTATCTTCCTTATTATTGTAAATCTCCATTCTTTTTTCTTCTAATTCATTGCTTAGTCTTATATAAGCTTCTAACAACTCTTTTGAACTAGCATTGCTAGATGAATAAGCAAGAGACTCTTCTGCTACTTCTTCTTTTCCATATTTTTTTAATAAATGCCCTGTCTTTTGCAACAAAGCTCTACTTGTTAATGCAAAGTCGAAAGTTGGCCCTTCAAATATTATTTTCTCTATTGAACTTGGATATATCGACGCATATAACAATGCTAAATAGCCACCGAAAGAATGTCCAATTACAGACCACTTTTCAATTTGTAATGCTTTTCTTAGTTCCTCACAGTCTTCAATTAAATCATTTAATCCAAAAGCTTCATCCTCAGTAATTTCTTCTGAGCGACAAACACCCCTTTGATCTATCATCATTACATATAAAGAATCTTTTAAACGTTCCGCTTGATGAAATGAAAAATCATAGCAACTCTCTCCTGGTCCACCATGCAAATATAAGACTGGTTTATCTTTAGGATTTCCATGCGTTTCAACGTATAGCTTTTTCCCTCTAATATTCATGTATCTCCCTGCTTCTATCAAATTTGCCTTTATGATCATCACCTCCCTTTTTTTACTGAATATTATAACATTTAATGTTAAATAATCCCTATTACATTTAAGAAGACTATAATTATTGCAAGTGGTGCTACAAATCGAAGTAAAAATGCCCAACAAGTAAATACTTTCTTTCCATAATTACCACCTACAAAAAACTCTGCTTCTAGTACCTGCTTCTCCATTTTGAATGAAACGAAAATACTAATAAATAGTGCTCCAAGTGGCATTAATATATTACTAGATAAAAAGTCTACCGCATCAAAAATATTCTTTCCAAAAATCGTAATATCACTCCATACTCCAAATGATAACGCAGATGGTATACCTACTAAGAAAATACAGAAACCAATGATCCATGATAGTTTCGTTCTTCTTTCTTGTTCACCATTTGCTAATGCTGAAACAACTGTCTCTAACAGAGAAAATGCCGATGTTAATGTCGCAAATGTAAATAGTGCAAGAAATACTGTTAAGAAAAATCCACCGAATGGAATTTGACTAAATACAGATGGTAATACGATAAATAGTAATCCAGGTCCTTCTGTCGGCTCCATTCCTAATGAAAATACAGCCGGAAAAATAGCAAGACCCGCAAATAAAGAAACAAATAAATTCAATCCAACAATTGTTATTGCTGATTTTGGTAAACTTTCTTTTTTATTTAAATAGGAACTATACGTGACCATAATCGAAATCCCGATACTAATCGCAAAGAATGATTGCCCCATTGCGAACAAAATACTTTCCGAAGTAATCTTTGAGAAATCTGGTTGTAAGAAAAACTTCACACCTTTCATTGCATCATCAAGTGTTAACGAACGAATAATAAGAGCGACAAATAAAACGAACAATGCTGGCAACATATATTTACTTGCTTTTTCAATTCCATTTTGTACACCTTTTGATACAACCCATATCGTAATGAACATAAAAGCGAAATGTCCTATAATCGCCCAAGTGGGATTTCCAATTGTTTCAGTAAATAATGCTCCGTAATTTTGTCCCGGAGTAATAAGTTGTCCCGTTACTCCTCTGAATAAATAAATTAACACCCATCCACCTACAACGCTATAAAACGAAAGTAGTATAAAACATGTTCCAACGCCAAGTCGTCCAATCCAGTGCCATCCTGTATTTGGCGCGATACTTTTAAATGCTCCAACCGCTTGTTTCTGTGTACTGCGACCAATCATAAATTCAGCTATAAGTAGCGGTAGCCCAATTAATACAGTAAATAATATAAAGATTAAAAAGAATGCTCCTCCCCCGCTTTTCCCAGCGATATAAGGAAACTTCCATATCGCACCAAGTCCAATTGCTGATCCGGCTGCTGCCATTATAAAACCTAATTTCGAAGTCCATTGCTCCGTCTGTTTCATCTCATTTTCCTCCTAATTAAATCTTTTTATATAAATAAATAAATTTTATAGACCTATCCAAATAAACCCTCCATTTCTTCTTCCATATAATAAAAAAATGGCCTAGCATCTCTATATAAAGAGACGCTAAGCCATTTACTTAACGCGGTACCACCCTTATTGATTCCATTATGAATCCACCTTAGTAGTAATCGTTTGATTACAAACCTAATATCGAAGGTTAACCGTTAAGATTTACTAAGAATGTGATTCCGTTCCACCTTACTGCTCCTAGGCGAGTTCAGGATGTCATTTGACTATGTCGCACCAACCCATAGCTCTCTGTACAAATACATGACCTTACTACTCCTATTCAACACATTTTAATATTTAGAATATATTTTCTTTTGAAATTAATATGAAGTATATCGGTTATATTTGTAACTGTCAAGGTATCTATTAAAATTTGTTGAGAAACCTTTTTTATTTTTCATTATCCATCATCATTATCATCACCGTGATTATTAGTATCATCTTCTTGATTATTGTCATCTTGTTGTTGCGAAGACTCTTTTTTGCTTAATAATATTTTAACGTGACTTCACCTTTTATTATATGCATTCTTACATCACCCGTTAAAACGTACTTTACGATGACTTCAAAAAATAACACAACCTTTTATTTTTTCCTCTACTATCGTCGTATACTGTACATAGCCACTACAGCCTATAAAACAACAATAAAAATTTAACACTTAATGCACTTATAAAATTATAATGCTCTTTTAAATTTCTACGCTAAAACGCAAAAAAGCACTTGTTGCCTTTAATTAACAATCAAGTGCTTTAAGTTCATATGTTTTTAAGTAGCGTAAATTTGTAAGTTTTGTAGTAACAGTATTACGCCTTTTGTACATCATGACAAATACTATATTAAAACTTACGAGTTTGTACGAGCTTGTTAGTTTAATATACATTCCATGTGTTTATATTCGTCGCCCAATAAAATGTCATCTCGCCTAAGCTCGTACTTCGTTTTATATTCTCTCATTGCACACAGTACTTCATGATGGTACAACCATCATGAAGTACGTACTTTCTAACAGCCTATTCTTTTTCTTTTCACTGTAAATATACTTTATTCGCACTAATCTATATATTCTGCCGTACCAATGAAATCCAACTTGTAGGTAGTCTTATCTACGAAGTTAACAATTTTACCTTCTTTATTATAATCATAATTATAAATTAAAATGATGGTATTGTATTTAGACTTTAACTTAATGTTATTGTACTGTTGTATTAATTGATTATCATATGAAAAATCCACTAACAGCTTTTCTATGTCATCTTCAGCATCAGGAATCCAATCTTTTTCAACTAAGTCCCTATCATAATAACCTAATTTAAAATCTTTCTCAAAAATAGAGGGAATACTATCTCCATCTTCATTATATTCTATTTCAGTGTACGTTTCGAGTTCATCAAAATCACTAAAGCATCCTAACCATAAAGAAACATCGTTTTTCATTTTTTACCTCCTCAAACCTTCTGGTAAATCCATAATGCCATTTTTCATTCTATTTTCAGCCCATTCATTAAGCCCTTTAACAAAACTTTCATAGTCAGAAGCAGAATCAATAATCTTTAACATTTCATTATGTGCTTTTGTCGAGCCTCTTCTTCCATGACGACCAGGTGGATTTACAAATTCAACATCTTTAGTCAGAGACCTCATTTCTTTAATATCATCCATACTAATTCCCCACTGCTTAGATTTAGGAGTTCTCGCTACAAGATGCCACTCATGGTATCCTCCTGGGCGTCTAATCCTATCTTCTATTTTACTTCTCAACTGAGGATTATTCCACATTTCCTCAAATTCTTTTGCTGATAGATTATCAAACCATTTATTAAACTCATTGTTTCTTACTGATGGAATTTTCACATCACTTAAATGCTTACTATTCCCACTAGTACTCTTACTACCTTCACCCGTACCCTTAACACCCTTCTCTCCAACACTTTTCATATACTGATAAGCATCTTTCAGAGAATGCTGTCCCATCTCTCGGACCATTCCTACTCCAGGGATTACGTAGGCTTTTCTGGGATCCATTTGTATTCCAGTAATGTTTTTACTGCGTGCTGGATTTTTTCATTCCCCTGCAAGAAGGTTGTTTTTACGGTTGTGGTACCTTTGTTCCATAGGTTTCCGATTTTGTTTGCAAGTCCTTTTGTGGTGGAGGCTACAAAGTTTACGCCTTCTTTTACTTTGTGGCTGGCTGTTTTTATACCATCGACAGCTGCTTTTCCAGCTTTTCCAGCCACCATTGATATTCCTTCGCCTAGCCCTTTTCCTGTTTTTACAATTGTCTTTCCGAAGCTAGAAGCGACATACTTTATTCCTTTTCCAGCAAGGCTCGCAACTTTCCTGACGGGAATAAAGTTTAAAAGGGTCCACCCTGCGGCGATGAGTCTTTCTTTTGTTGATAATTCTTCGCCTGTGATAGGGTCTTTACCAGTAACCGCTCGAATTGCATCATTAATTCCGATGAATTCAGCTGCTCCTTCTAATCTATTTTCTTATACTATTTGCTGAAACAACATATGTACTTATTATTTATTATACTATCCTCTCTTCTATCTTAAAATGCAAAAAGCACTTGTTGCCTCTCATAGACAATCAAGTGCTTTAAGTTCATATGTTTTTAAGTAGCATGAATTTGTAAGTTTTGCAGTAAAAAATGTGATACCTTTTGTATGTCATAAAAACTACTACTTTAAAACTTACGAATTTATACGAGTTCATTAGTTTCATATACAATCCATGTGTTTATATTCATCGCCTAGTAAAATGTCATCTCACCTAAGCTCGTACTTCGTTTTATATTCTCTCATTGCACACAGTACTCCATAATGGTACAACCATCATGAAGTACGTACTTTCTAACAGCCTATTCTTTTTCTTTTCACTGCAAATATACTTTATTTTTTACTCATCTACATATATGCTTAACCTCTTAAATTATTTATTATAAACTATTCATCCCACTCCTCATATACAACTGATCCTTTATAAATTAAAATTAAATTTCACTTCATCTATATCTCCATCGTACTCAAAATCATATAATCTAATAAAAGAATCATAGATTCTGCCAATTCTTCTCCATAGTGTTACAATAGGTATTATCTAAAATAAAAGAGACTACCTTTAAGTAATCTCTTGGTCTACAATGATTTATTCTTTCTATTTATTCAATCGGTCCCATAAACTGAGTAATTAAATAAATATGCTCAATCAATTTAACTTTTTGCAGATTCTCTACTTTTTCTGCCCCTCCTAATCCAAGAAGAGGAACATAACCAAAACACTCATTATAAGTTGGTATTCCGTAATTTTGGATAGCTACTGAATAAGGATTCCATTCCATGTCTTCTTCTAAATATTCTTCTTCCTCAAGAAACCTTAAAAATAGCTCAAATTTAGAAGCAATGACTTTTGATTTCCCCTTACGATAATTTAATTGAATAATATATGATTTATCACCATATTTCTCAAGCAAAAGGATATCCCCCATACTTGTTGTAAATAATGGTATTGTATTTTGGTGTCTAATATATGTTTCTTTGACAATTTCAAAATAATCTTCAGGATTAATTAACCTAAGAAATCCATTCAAGGTCGTTCCAAATCCATACTCTTTCCAAATATCAGTTAATGATTCAGGAAGTGTATTAGAATATTTTTCAATTATACTTTCAGGGACTTTTTGTTCCAGTTTAAATTCCTTCATTATTTTTAATTTATGCAATTTTTTTCCTCCTTTAATGTGTTAACTTGACATTCAAATAAGTATTTTTTAGTTGTTCTGATGTCATGTTTTTTGCTATTTCCTCGATTTGTTTATCAACAATTTTGATTCTAGTCCGCCATTGACTACCTATAGAGAAATTAACCCTCTTATCTCCCATCCCTCCTATTATTTCAGGTCTTCCACCCGCAACCTGATCTGGATTATGAAGTGCTGCTTGAGTTTTCATCCATTCATTCGCTTGCGTCTTTGCTTCTTTAAGTGTTAATCCTTGTTCAAATAACTCATCAATTTTATCTCTTAATGCTCTTTCTCTTGCTGCCTGCTGGTATGCATTTCCTTCTATTGCCCTACCTTTATCAATAAATCGATTTCGATTTTCCCGGTATTCATGTACGGTTAATTCATTCATACCTTTTTCTTGATCCTTTAACTGTCTTGCAAATTCTTCTGAATCGAATTTTGTTTTGTAGTTAAATTTCACTTCAATTTCTTTTATCCTAGGTATATCATCTAAATGCTTGACTTCGCCCGTACCCTTAACACCCTTCTCTCCAACACTTTTCATATACTGATAAGCATCTTTCAGAGAATGCTGTCCCATCTCTCGGACCATTCCTACTCCAGGCATGACATAGGCTTTTCCCAAACCTGGGATCCATTTGTACTCCAGTAATGTTTTTACTGCGTGCTGGATCTTTTCATTCCCCTGCAAGAAGGTTGTTTTTACAGTTGTAGCACCTTTGTTCCATAGACTTCCGATTTTGTCGGCAAATCCTTTTGCTGTCGAGGCTACAAAGTTTACACCTTCTGTTACTTTGTGGCTGGCTGTTTTTATGCCATCAACAGCTGCTTTTCCAGCTTTTCCGGCTACCATTGTTACGCCTTCGCCTAGTCTTTTTCCTGCTTTTACAATCGTCTTCCCAAAGCTAGAAGCGACATACTTTATTCCTTTTCCAGCAAGACTTGCCACTTTTCCAACAGGAACAAAGTTTAGGAGTGTCCATCCTGCGGCGATGAGTCTTTCTTTTGATGATAATTCTTTCCCTGTAATAGGGTCTTTACCGGTAACTGCACGAATTGCATCATTTACTCCAATGAATTCAGCTGCTCCTTCTACTCCCTTTTCCCACCATGATTTTTCATGTTTCTTTTCTGTTTTATGGGTTTCTTTCAATTTTTCATTTTGTTTCTTTTGATATTCTTCATCTGCTTGACGAAACTTTTGAGCGATACGCCGTAATTCTTTTTCTGTAACTTGTAAGTTACGTATGTAAGATTCCATGAGTCTCATTGATCTCATATATTCCCCATAAAAATGCTGACTCGTTGCTCCTTGCCATTGCATTTGAATACTAAACATGGATTGATTGAGATTTTGTTGTATGGTCTGGCTGTGTGTTTGCATCTCTGATATGTTTTTGGCAATTTGTTCGAGTTGTTCAGGTTTGACTTTAATCTCCAAACCTTCTCCCACCTTCCTCTATTTTATACCAAAAAGAAATAGAACTGCATTAATTTTTACTTATTCTCTTTAGAGAAAACATCAAAAATACTGTTATCACAAATCGCTTCAATTTCTTCCTTTACAAATAATTTTTGAAATTTTGTTCCTGGGTTCAATATGACATTTGCCTCTAAATCTATTGTTTTTAATAATTCAACTGCATTCATAGAGACATACGGACATTCTTCTGGAATAACCATTTCTAGATGCTTTAAATCCGAATACAGTGGTAACATTAATCCTTCTTCCATTTCAAAATAATGAATTTGCAATTGTGTATTTTCAGTTGAAATCAAATTTCCTTCTTCATCTACAGTTGTATCGCCCTCTACCGAAGCAACAACGTACAAATTTGATTTCTGTAATATCTCATAAAAACGAACTCTTTTTTCTTCATTCTGTAAAGCCTCCACTAACGCCTCATCTAATGGACAAATTTCTAGTAAACTCATGAATTTTCACTCCTTATTTGAAATAAGTTCGCCACCTTACCTAGGGTAAGATGGCGAACTTTATTACTTTATTTTTTAGTAGCATTTTTTATCGCTTGTAGCCCATCATTTGCTTGGCTTCGAACGTCCTGCGGAACATGTTTATAATCCGCACGACTTACAAATTCGAAACACTGATATGCAGTATTTAAATCATTTCCCTTTAATGCATTTTGCCCAACAATAACCATCGTCTCTGCAATTTGTCTTATTTTCGCTTTACTTTGTTCATTTGTATATCCATTTTCAATAGCTGTATTTGCATAAACTAATGCAGTTGCAATATCTTTCACATTTGAGCTATTGCCATATTTCGCGAACGATTGACTTGCTACATTGAAATCATTCAGGTAATCAATAGAATTTCTAATTACGTCTTGGAAGCCAAGTCCTTGTGCACCAGGCGTTGTATACATTAATCGGTATAAATTCATAGCTCTTGCAGGATCAGATACTTCAAATCCACGTGCTTTATTTAATAACTTATTAAAAATGTTACTCATATCTCCTGCATTAGCTATACCACGTTCATAAGCTTGTCCATAATAATATAATGCATTCAATTGACTAGCTTCATCACTCTTACTATTTTCATAATTTGCTAAATTCAACAATTGAATACCTTCTAATTTCTTCGTTGCTTCCTTTATTTTCTCATTGAATCTTGCATCATCCACTATAGCTGATGAAATATCTTTTAAATATACAATTAATTCAAGGGATGGTTGAACAGATTTTTTAACTTCACTTTGCCATCCAGAATTCCCCTTTAAATTATTCCATTGCTCCATAGTTTGATTCCAAAGGAAGTTTGTATTTGTTTGTAATTTTTCAAATGCACGAGCATGTTTATTTCCATTACGAATAGAATTCGCCATATATAATACAGCGTTATAATAATCTTTCTCTACTAATGCCTGATCTGCCTTTACTTCTAACATTACAGGTAAAGATAACGATTTTGCCTTTTCTCTCTGCTCAACAACTACATTTTTAACATTTAAGATAAAGTGATAATTTTGTAATGCCACTTCTGCAGATGTCTCTTCTGCTTTTGATTTTGTTAATAAGTTCTCAATTGCATTTTTCAATTGATCCCGCAATGTGTTTTGTTCTTCACCTTTTGTCTGATCAATGTATTGATCTGCTAGTACAATTGCTTCTTTCCACTTCGCTTCGTTCATATACGCTGTTACCTGTTCAATCGCCCATTGTCCAGGTGTTTTTACTTCATCTTGCTTTGTACCATCTTTATTATCTTTTTGTTCCTCATTCTTTTTATCTTCTTTATTATTTTGTGCTTCTTCTTGTTTTGCATTTTCTTTATTCGTTTGTGCTTCTTCTTGTTTTACATCTTCTTTATTTGTTTTCGATTCTTCTGGCTTCGAATTTTCTTTATTCTCTTGTTTTTCTTCACCTTTTGATTGTTGTACTTCCTTTTCAGTCATTGCTTTTTCTTCTACATTTTTCTTTTGTTCTTTTCCTTGATTTAAAACTGGTACAGTTGGAACATCAACTTTCCCTTGTACCATTTGTTTCAATTCTTTTTCAAGCATTTGATTAAAAATATCTTGCACTCGATCGTAAGCTTGTTTTTGTAAGTCTTCATCAACGCCTTGTAATACAGAAGTTAATAAATAATATTTACTTAAAGCTGCATTTACATCTCGTTCTTCTTCTCTAAGCGCCGCATTAAAAATGTCTTTAGACAACTTTTCTATAACATATTTCTTATTTTCTTTAAAGCGTTCAAATTCTTGGTCGTTAAACGCTGGATCTTGATATAAAGTTAATTGATTTCGAATATAAAATAGTTGCTCATATTTTGAACTAGCTACTTTTTCAAATTGAGCAGAATCCTGTGCTGCTAACAATAATGCTGCTTTATTGGCTTTGGCTGTCGAGGAGCTCTGAGAAATAAGCTGTAAATCATCACGTTCCGCCATTGTATTTGTCATACCATCAATTAATTTCAAATGATTTTGTGCCTTATAAAACTCTCCAAAAAACACCGCACTAGATTTCTCCCCATTTGCTGTATACCATTCTACAAGAATATCACCCGTTTTTGGTGATACTGTAATTGTGGGGTATGTTGGTTCTGGATCTGGTTTTGGTTTTTCTGTTCCAGTTCCTTCTGTTCCAGTTCCTCCTGTTCCAGTTCCTTCTGTTCCAGTTCCTCCTGTTCCAGTTCCTCCTGTTCCAGTTCCTCCTGTTCCAGTCCCTTCTGTTCCAGTCCCTTCTGTTCCAGTTCCTCCTGTTCCAGTTCCTCCTGTTCCAGTTCCTTCTGTTCCAGTTCCTCCTGTTCCAGTTCCTTCTGTTCCAGTTCCTCCTGTTCCAGTTCCTCCTGTTCCGGTATTAGTTTTTGGTGGTTCTACAGTAGGTGTAGGTAATTGAACATTATCATTATTTTTAACTGGCTCCACCACAGGACCACCCATATTAGTTGGCAGTTCCGGCTTTTGTGGCGCTGGTGCATCTGATAATTTGATTAGTGGATCTTTCTTTTCCACCGACACATCATCTGGCTTATACGTCACTGGTGTAATTGGTGATTTATTATTTCCGATTAGGTCTGCTAAATTAACGTTTGGTTTTTCGCCAGGTTTGTCATCTTTTTTTGCAGGATCAGCAACTAAATTTGGGAACATAGATTGTAAATTGCTTCCTGTAATACGATCATCTTTTTTCTCTTCTGTATTACTTGCTAGTTTTACGGTTTCTCTTCCTGCTGTGCTAAATCCTTTGTCATACACAAGATATCCTGATGTTCCAAGTAAAGCTGCTGACATTACTGATATAGCAACTTTTTTCCCTAAATTATTATTGTTCTCTTCCATGCATTTTCCCCTTTTCCCATCTTTATTGAATCCAGCCGTTTGTTTTCATTTCTGTTAGTTTTTCTTGTGCTGCTCTTACTTCAGCTTCATTTTCATTTGCTTGTACTGTTTTTCTTAAGAAGCGGTTCGCTTCTTCATATTTTTTTTGTTTAATTTTGAACATCCCAAATGCAAAATTCACATGTGGATCTTCATCATTTTGCGAATATGCTTCTGCGAAAAATTTCTCGGCTTCATTTCCTTGTCCCACTTTATCGTATAAAATCCCTATATTCACAAGTGTATTTGTATCTCGGGTCCCACTGTTGACAACTCGATTATAAGCTTCTAATGCTTGTTGATACGCAGCATTACTTTTTCCACCATCTCGCGATTCGTAAAATTGACCAGCTTCATAATATACAATTCCTAGTTGATTTAGTAACTCTATATTTTTCATATCCTTTTGGATTGCAGCTTGTAATACTTGAGATGCTTGTTGATAATTCGCCTCTTTTTTCGCACTATCAATTAAATTTGTTTTATTCCAAAGCACATATAAGTTTGAAAGTTCAATTGTATATATAGCGTTCTTTGAATCTTGTGTAATAGCTTCTTTAAAGAACGATTCAGCTTTGTCTAACTGCACAGTTGCCGTAGCTAGTTGTCCTTTTAAATACGAAACAATCGCCTTATCTTCATTTGTTTTCGTGCTCATTTTGACGATAACGTCTTCCGCCTTTTCAAATTCTTTCATCTTCATATGACTTACAGCTAAATCTCTCATTGCATCTTTTTTATACGGTTCAATTCCTTTTGCATTATTCGCTAATGCTTGTTCGAAATTCGGAACTGCTTCTTGATATTTTCCAATGCGGAAATTTGCTGAAGCTAATAAATAGGCAGCTTCATTATTTTCTTTATCAATTTCTCTATCCTTTATTAATTTGGTAATATAGTCGATTGCAATTTTATTCTTTCCTTCAGCAACGTAAATTGTTGCTAATTGAAGATGCGCTTCGTCTTTTCCTTTCACTGCAATTGCATGACCAACAGCCTCTTCTGCAAGTTTATATTTTTTATCATGATAGGCTTGCCTTGCTTGTTCCATAAAGTGTTGATATTTAGCATTCGTTGTATAGAAGTAATACGCCGTAGCACCACCTATAACGACAATTGTAATTGAACCAATGATCAAAATACGTTTTTTATTTTTGCTCCACCATTTTGAAAAGGCAGACGGTTCTTTTTGTTCATGCGTTAATGTAAGAGGTTGATTCGATGCTTTTGCATTTAAAATTTCATCATCTATATCATATTCAACTTGTTTTTTTGTTTGTTTTCGGCTCTGTAGAATGCTATTTGGAACTGTAATTGTAGCTGCTGCTTCTGTAAATGATGTTTCTTGTTCTTCTTTTATCTCCTCAATAATGCTTTCAATTTCCTTTTTTAGCGCATGATCAATGTTTGGAAATTGTACGATTCGTGAATAGACGAAACAAGCAAATTCTGCATTGTTTTCTCTCTCCAATTCAGTAGCTAGTTCCAAATAACTTTGTAGCACCTTTTTTGAGTTTATTCCAGGCTCTTGACTCTCTATTGTTTGAATGATATATGCGAGTTCTTGTTTTAGAGCAGTTGATGGATTAAGTGAATTGAAAATTGTTTTATATTCATATAATGCCGCTTGCTTAAATCCTCTCTCTTCTAATAATCTTGCAATTTCCAAACATTTCGATACAAAAAGAGACTGTTCTTGTTCTGACTGCTTTTCTGTATCAATTTTTATTATCTCTCTTGCACTATTAAATGCATCGTGCCATTGTGCAAAGCTTGGACATTCTGCAAAAGTTTTACTATTCCATGCCTGCTTAAATAACTGTGCAATTTCCCCATTCCATTGATTATGTAATACTTGCTGAAGTAATGCATATCTTTCACATTCTGTCTGCATTTCTTCCGTTTTAAAGTAACTTGCATCAGTCCATTTTTTATTTCGAACTTCTTCACTACACCAACTTAATATTTCTCCTAATAATATAGCACCAGCAAATCGATCGGCTTCTTTTTGCCATACTCCACTTGTCAAATACTTTGGTGCGTAACCCGCTGAACCTGCTGGCAATAATGAAGGTCTTTTCGTTTTTGGGCCATACATTTGCTCAACATCAACAAGCTCAATACGGTGTTGACCTTCAATAGGATTTTCACTTAGAAAAGGTATTAGTACGTTACTAGATGACAAGTCATTATGAGCAATCTCATTTTCTTCCATTATCTTAAGTGTTGTTAGAAATGCCTCTGCAATAAAAAAACATTGTTGCTTTGATAGCATTCGTTGCTCTTGTAAAATATCAGCCCAAGTTGGCCCTTCAATCCAAGGCATCACAATACTATTCGCAAGATCTTCTGACTTTTCAATTACAGATGTATGTTCTTCTTTTGTAACAATGTAGCGTGAACATACTTTAAGACCCGCTAAGGAAGAAAGTGGTTTCAAAAATACTAATTGATGTTTTTCATCACGATAGCGTTCCTTAAAAACTTTTAATGCTATTCGTTCTACACTATTTTCATGTTGTAGCTGATATACCGTTCCTTGTCTACCTTCTTGCCCATATGGCATATCAATTCCCATAACTGCTGGATGCTTTGAAAAATGATACGCATCTTTATTTAAAATAATTTTTTCTCCTACTTCTGGCCTGAATCCCATTTTATCCCCTTGCTCTCATATGACGATTTTTAAAGAAAAGACCAGGAACAATAGCTCCTGGTCTTTTGCAATTGTTCTGCTATTAATATGAGCTATCCGCGTTACGGAAGTTAGTAGCAATGTTTTTCAAATCAGTAGAAATATGTTCTAGAATCGGAATGTATTTTTGCATTTCTTGTCTAGCACTTTCAAAGTTCGCTCTGAACTTATCTTGTGTTGCCCCAGACCATTGTCCCTCTAAACTCTGAATTTCATTTCCAAGGTTATTGATTTGTTGTTGAGCTTCAGCTGCTGCGTTTGTAAAGCGTCCAGCGATTTGATCAAGTTGTTCAGGTGTAATTTTAATTTCTGCCATTCTGCTTTTCCCCTTTCAATCTATTAATATCATAACAATTAGATTATAAACTATATTCACACTATTTTTAAAGGTTTAGTTTACAAAAAAATAGTATTTTTTTGCAAATTACCCCAGTTTTATATTTTTTCTGTCGATTCTAACCATTTTCTAGCAATCTTTTTTGTTAAATCATGTAGTAAATGTAGTGGTGTAAAAGCACATTTTACTTTCATAGGTTTCCTGCGTACAAAATATCCTTCCCCACTCTGGAATTCTTGATCCATTTCCGTATGCTTGAGCTTTATATTAAAGAAATACACATCATTATTTTGCGTAGTGCCTAATAAATAACTACAGCTTCGTTTTCTGATTTCCGCAAACCATTTTTCATGTGAATAATTAGTTACACTTGAAGTTGTAGCAGCTGCAACAAAATGGATCCCTTTATTTCTTCCATTTTGAACAATTTGCTCTATTTTATTTTTCGCATCAAAATCAGTAGATAATAACGCCAGCATTTGATCAATATCATCAATAACAATAATAATCCTTGAATATGGAAATTTCATTTTTTCATTTGGATTTAAAGACGGCATGACCACTTCTCTGTTATTTATTACTTCTAGCAGCTCATCTAACATTTTTTTTAATTGCATTCCGTCTGTAATTCGCTTTTTAACATGTGGTAATTCTCCAAGAGCCAAAATACCCGTTGTTTTTTCACTTAAATCAATCATGAATAATTCAATTTCTTCAGGTGCATGTTGATAGGTAAGAGAAAAAATTAGTGTTTGTAATAAAGATGTCTTACCACCTTCAATTCTTCCTCCAATGAAAATATTTGTCATTTCCTCCAATGAAAAGTTTTGCAAGCGAATATCTTCTGTTTCGATACCTACACAAATTTGTGACGATTCTGATTGCTCTAGCATGTCTTCAATAAACAACTGTTTCGGAACCATTGGAATTGATTTTGCTTTCTCTCCAGTCCATGCTCCATTCATTTTTTGAATAATTGTTTTTAATTGCTTAGAATATTCCAATTCATTTTCTCCAATGAAAGGCAATGCTGCTTGGAATAGTTCTGGGGGCTGCCCTTTCGCTAAACCACGTCCAGATGGTACATCAATTAATGGGAAGTTTGGTCTTCCAACTAAACTATAATATTCTGTTCTATCTTGTAATTCAAACGAAATTGCCATCGGAATATTGTTACGAACACGGTCAAACATATCAGTTGTTTGGTTGAGTGATAAATGAAAAGAAATACCGTACGTACTTGATTCACGTAATAATTGCTCTAAAATTTCATTTTCCTTCTCATACTCACTACGGAACCTAATATAACCATCTATCATTACGACAATAGCTGGAATCTTTGTTTCTACCATTCGGTTATACATCGCGAAAGATTTTGCTCCCCTATCAGAAAAACATTCTTTTCGATATGTGACTTCCTTCTTCAAAAAGCTAAACAACCGTTTCATTTTTTCAACTTCGTCTTCTTGTACAATTCCACCCACATGTGGTAAATCTCTAAAGTCTAAAAACATGCGACCAAAATCAACTACATAAAAGTTTACTTCCTCTGGTGTATGAGACAATGCCAGAGACATAATAATTGTTTGTAATAGAGTCGTTTTTCCTGTACCTGGCATACCGTAAATATTTAAATGCCCCTCTTGAACATCTAATTTCAAAGGATACTGCGCTTGATTTGCCACATCGTCGATTAGTCCTACCGTTAACTGCAATTTATCTTCTCTTTGCTTCCATACATCCGCATTCCAATTCTCTATTTCATAGAATTGATTTAATAATAGTTTCTCTGGTAAAGGTGCTAACCAAGGTCCTGGCAACGCTGTAATATTTTCTTTTTCGGATACGTTCTGTACATATTGAATAAAAGCTTGTAATTGCTTTGGACTATTTGTCATTGGTTTTGGACGCTTTTTCACTTTTATTCTTTCACCCGAGAGCTTAACTTCTGTAAAATCAACAATATCAAGAACTTTCTCTTCATCTGGATTATAAGGTGCTCCACTCCATGCAGATTGGAACAATTCCAATATTTCATTACTTCCAACCTGTAAATAACCTCTTCCCGGTACATTAATTTTAGAGGCATCTGGAATTTTTAACATTTCACGACTATCGGCGTCATCTTGTACACGTAAACAAATTCGAAAACGTGAGTTACTCCAAATCTTATCATTTACAACCCCTGAAGGTTTTTGTGTAGCTAATAATAAGTGAACTCCTAATGTCCTTCCTATTGCAGCAACACTAATTAGTTCGTCCATAAATTCTGGTTGTTCCTTTTTCATTTGAGCAAACTCATCAATGACAATAAATAAATGTGGCAAAGGTTCTTTTTCACGCCAGCTTGTTTCATAATATTCATCTAAATGTTGAACATTTCCAGCCTGAATAAACAATTTTTGTCTTCTCTCTAATTCCGCCTTTAATGATATTCTTGCACGCTCAATTAAGTTCGGATCTTCTAAGTTTGTAATAGATGCGATAATATGTGGTAATCCTGCAAACGTGTTTGACATTCCGCCACCCTTATAATCGATAAGCATAAATGCCATCTCATGAGGATGATAGGTAGCCGCTAACGCTGCTATAATAGACTGGATCACTTCACTTTTCCCTGAACCTGTTGTACCAGCCATTAAACCATGCGGACCATGTCCTTTCTTCTCAATTTTATCGTGAATATTTAGAAACACAGGTTTACTTCCTTCTCTTACACCTATTGGAACCGGCAATGAAGTCGGATATCGATTTTTATTCCATCTCTCTAGCACCTGTAACTCTTCCATTTTTTTCACTTGGAACAAATCTAAAAAAGTTAATACTTTCGGTATGTTAGCCGCTGTAGAACTTTTCATTCGAATAGGAGCAATACTTCTCGCACCTGATTCGCATCGTTCAAATGAAAGTCGGTCTACTTTAAAACTAGCACGCGTTGTCCCGCTATTTTCAGCTGAGCTTGAAAATGTTTCTACTAACTCACCATTTTCTCCATTTAAGCTAATAACAAGATCACATTCCATCGGCAATCGTTCTCTCTGTTCTGCAAATATAAACGTAGATGCTCCGACACTTTCCCCTTCTCTAAGTAAAATTGGAATTAGAGGATCATCCTCTAAAAACTCTCTCGCAGATAAGAAAAAGACATAAATTGGGATTAAAGGTATTTTCGCATCCGCCTGTGCAGAGGAATTATAAATTCTACGCATATTAAGTGGTGTGAACAACGCTTCAGCTAATTTCTGAGCGTCTTGTTGATTTTCAGATAGAAAACGCATACTTCTCTGCTCATCCCATACATGAGGAAGCCATCTCATCCAATCCCATTGTTTTTTCTCCTTCTCATGATAAAAGGCTGCTATTTTCACTTCATTTGGCGCATGATGTGTCATAATTTGCGTCGTTACAATTCGAATAAAGTTCAACCTATCCTCTTTATTTCCAACTACACCAATTACATCATTTTTTTTCAAAGATATTGAAATATGTCCATTAGGAATTGTAGTAAAATCCCTTTTGACATTTTGTGCTTCTGTAACTAATGGATTTTCTTCGTAGCCTTTCTGCTCAGGCACTTTCAACTCTACAAGGAATGGCCTTTCCCCCGTTCCAATACGAATATCTAAAAAATCTGGGCTTTCGGGTGTTCGCTCCCATAAGTTACTTTCTTGATTTTCAATTCTTTGCACACTTTTTAATGGACTTGGATTTTGTGTAATTAAATACTTTGCTTGTTCAACCTTTAACGTATCTAATTCCACTCGACGCTTTTGAATTTGCTCTAAGTATCTTGTTTGTAATTGTTCAACCATTTGACGATGTTCTTTCTTTCTACGTAAATGCCCCATCGATGTAAATATATATGACCCTAACATAGGAATACTAGAAACCATCATAAGAGGCATATAGCTTGAATTCATTTTCATAACCTTCATCATCACAAAGTATAATACTAGCGTCAAAATTGTCATCGCCGCTGGCAATATCATCGTTTCAATTGAAAATTTCGGCTCCTCCGGTATATTCGGCGGATCATGAATAATAACATCCCCTGTTGGTATATCTACTTTCACACGCGGAGAGCGCTGAAAATATGGTGATTTTTGCACAAAGCATTTCTCCTTCCCCATTCAAAACTATTACTCAATGATTTTCCATACATAATCTTCTTCACTAGAAGATATACCTTGTTTAACAGGTTCATTATTAACTTCTTCTGCCGGTAACATTTCAAAAGAAGGGATAATCGCCCCTTTTTTATTTAGCATTACATATTGTCCATCCCAAACATCATTATCTCTCAAAGTCTCGTCATTTCGAATAGAATGCCACTCTTCTTTATCCTTTGTCACTCTAATTTCGTAAATTTCACTTAATGTTTCATCTATTTTTTCGTGATGTAAAATTGCTTCAATAATTTGTATTACTTTCACATCATTTGGGATCGCAATATCTATTTCTTCATTTGATTGTTTTATGTACGTCACAATAATCTCTTCCACGTATATTCACCTTTCCGTTGTATTCTTACCAAGAAATATCTAAAAACGAAATATCATCGCTCGTCGGTGAGCACTGTGCCCTCTCGATTTTTTGTAAGACTTCCTCAAAGTTATACTGCATAAGCGACATAAGTCCATCTGAATGAATTACAATTCTAGTTACTTCTTCTCTAGATAACTTCTTTGAAAAAATATCCAATTCACCACCAATAATACCATGATGTGTAGACCATCTTTTCCCTACACTTCTCTCAAAATTCAATTCATTTAAGCACTTTTTCTGATTTTGGAACAATTGTACAAAAGAATCGCCATGTGTAACTATTGTTACATCTACTTCGTCTTGATTTGGAATGAGCTCTATTTTCCCAGCAATGAACATAGCTTCACTACCTTTTCTCCTCTTTTCTTCCAATACATCGAGAAGTAACCATGGTGTTTCTTCTGGCAATTGAAATACCCTCACTTCCTCTGCTGCTTCTTCTTTCCACTTTTCCAACTCTTCATTTAATAGAATAGAAATATTCTTTTCCTGCAATGTTTCAAATAAATTTAATAATTTCATACCAAGAAATTTCGCAGCGATTTCACCATGAAAAGACATTCCTACACCATCACATAATGCAAAGGTAACACTAGTCCCATTATCTTGAAATATAAGAAAATCTTGTCCACTCTCATTTAAGTCTTGCGTTTCTTTAGCTCTTACGTAACTATATCGATATGTAAAATGTTCACCTTTCTTCTCTTGTAATACAGTTTCTTTTTCTTGCGACAGGATATACTTCACTATTTTTCTCCCTCCTATCGAACCGGCGTTGCAGCAGACATTTGAAATCCAAGTGATACTAAATCTGCATTTGTACCTGGAAACATCATCACTGCACCATCCCCAATATGAAAACCATACTCAGTCATCATCTCACGATAACTTTGAGGGATAGGAGAGGAAAGTCGTTGCAACTTTGCACCATATTCATCCGTAATTTCTGTATGTGGCATAATCCCTTCCCACTTCTTTATACTAGTAATTTGTTCTTGCATAATTTCATCCGAAATAAAGATATTTTCAATTAGTACATTTCCATCAGGTACAGACATATTCATAATTCTTCGCACAATTAATTCTGGATCTTCGCCAGTTGAAGCACCATCTGTCATATGACAAACAACAGGAGCTGGCCCATCTTGTAAATTCGGTAATTCCTTTTGCAATAACTTCTCCACTACAGAGAAAGCCTTTGCTGTATCAGTTAAGCGATGCGTTTGAATTTTTTCTAGTGGACGTAGTCTTGCTACTTCATCTATTGTTTTCACCCCACCCAAAAGATCAAAAACTTGATCGCTATAAGCTAAAATAGATAACTTATATCTTGGAAGCAATCGACTACCTTTTGTCGAACGAAATACCATTTGGCGAATCGCTAAAGAAAGAGCATCCGTTACAATGTCAATTCTCCTTTTTTCTTCTCCCTCTACATCCATCATTTGATTCATTGATGCGCTTACATCAAGAAGATAGATTATATAAGCTGGTGTTTGTTGTGTTGCTTGAGTTTGATATAACATGTTTCATACCCTTCCATACATTATTATATGAACTTTTTTTATATTCACATTTCATTATAACTTATGAATTTTCTTTTTCTCAATTTATTATAAAATGTTCTCGATATAATTTACATATTTTCACACAAAAAGATATTTTTCTTCTCTTTAACTTATGTTTAAATATACAAAACCCTTCTATATTCATAGAAGGGTTTTAATATTATGGTATAAGACGAGTACAATCTCTCGGAAAAGCACTAGCCTCTCGTACATTTGTTAATTCTAATATTTTATATACAATCCTTTCTAACCCAATTCCGAAACCTCCATGCGGGGGACAACCGTATCGGAATGTATTTAAATAAGATTGAAATTTCTCTGGGTGTAATCCTTTTTCTTTAAACGAAGCGAGTAACATTTCATAATTATGAATTCGCTGTGCCCCTGACGTTATTTCTAGCCCTTTATATAATAAGTCGAATGAATCAGTAATAGCTGGATTCTCTTTATTTTGCATCGTATACATCGGTCTCGCTTCTTTCGGATAATGTGTAATGAAAACAAATTCACTATTATATGTTTCCTTTACATATTTCCCTAGTAACTTTTCACCTTCTGTATCTAAATCCCCTACAGGAGATTCTTTACGATACTTACTTTTCAAAATTTCTTGTGCTTCTAACAATGTAATTTTAGGTATTTCAGTAATAACAGGTACTTCTATTTGTAATAGTTGTAGTTCTATTTCACATTTTTTCGCTACTTGTTGAAACATATATCGTAAAACATCCGTTTCTAGTTGCATCACTTCATAAAAATCATGAATAAAACCAAGCTCTACGTCTAACGATATATATTCATTCAAATGACGGGAAGAATTATGATGTTCCGCTCTATATACAGGTGCAATTTCAAAAACACGTTCTAGTCCCCCAGCCACCATCATTTGCTTGTAGAACTGTGGTGATTGTGCTAAATAAGCTTCTTTTTGGAAGTATGGAAATTTAAAAACATTTGCTCCTCCTTCTGCCCCTTGTGAAACAATTTTCGGAGTAAATATACGTGCGAAATCGTTCTCTATTAGAAATTCACTAAAGCTCTGAACGAGTGTAGATTTCACTTTAAAAATCGCTGCAGTTCGCTCATGCCTTAATGATATTACCCGCTCATTAAGTAGTTGATCTAAACCAACTTGTAACTTCTTTTTATTTATTTCAAATGGAAGTGGCTCTGCACCGTTTATTACTTTCACTTCATGAGCAAGTACTTCAATACCCAATTCCGTTTTCGACGTCTCGACTATCTCACCGATTACATGGACAACACTTTCTACATCAACTTTATATCCGGCCAATTCATTTTCTAATACACATTGAATTACTCCTGTTCTGTCCCGTAATAATAAAAAACTAACATTTCCAAGGTGCCGAATTTTTTTTACCCATCCTTGAAGTAATACAACCTTTCCACTTTGCTTTGTACATTCTTTTGTGAGTGAACGCTTCATTATTGAATCCATTATTTTTCCCTCCAGTAATTTTATATTTATTTACGTTATTGTTGTCATCGTCATCATCCACGGTCACTCACCCCCTTTCAAAGAATACAAAAATCCGCCCCTATAAATAGGGACGGATTTTTTTCCGCGGTACCACCCAAATTGTCATACTGACCATCTTAGCCCTGATAACGGTAGGTACCGTTTGCTTTTACTAATAATCACGTTCAAAGCAACACTCACAGGTGTCTTTCCATCATGCGGTATCGCAACCTTCCCAGCAACCGGCTGCTCTCTGTAGACCTTTGCACCATGTACTTTTCCTGATCATCACTTTTTATATTTACAGAGTATTCTAACTCTTCACCCTATAAAATGCAAGCACTTTTAAATATATTTTGATTTTTCACATCCAGTTTTGTACAATCTCCTCTAAAGCCATTCCACGTGAACCTTTCAGTAAAACAACATCTTTTTTCGTTATAACTTTCAATACTTCCTCTGCTATTTTGGCTTTATTATCAAATGACTTTATTTTTCCTGTATGATAGTTCTTTCTTGCTTCTTCCGCTACAATTTTGGCTAACTCTCCATACGTAAATACATATTGAATGCTCTCCTCATTTAACATTTTACCAATTTCTCTATGATATGTTTCAGCTTTCTTGCCTAACTCCAACATATCCCCAATCACTATAATTTTTTTCTTATAGGCATTTAATTTCTGCAACGTTTCAATTGCAACCTTCATGGAGGAAGGACTGGCATTCCATGCATCGTTAATAATTGTAAAACCTGTTTTAGCGGTTAAAAACTGAAAGCGCATTTGTGTAATGTTTATTTGCTGCAATGCTTCTTGTATTTTTTCTATAGGGACTTTGTAAAATTGACCTACAGCGATTCCGACAATCGTATTAAAAATATTATGTTTTCCATGTAAGGGAACATCGTACTGTATTTTTGAATGTTTTAATTTAAAATGAACACCATATTCATCTAATTGTACGTTCGTTGGAAACAAATCATTTGTATACTTTCCACCAAACGACTTACTTTCTATACCTAGCATATTAATATTTTGAGAAAGTAATGGCTCATCACCATTATATAAGAACAGTCCACCGTCATTTAATCCGTCTACAATTTCAAATTTAGCCTTCGCAATCTCTTCTCTTGATCCAAGCGTTTCTAAGTGTGACTGTCCAATCATTGTAATGATCGCTACATCTGGCTGTGCTATTTGTGCTAAGTTTCGAATTTGTCCCGTTTCGCTCATTCCCATTTCAAGTATTAAAAACTCTGTATCCTGTTTCATTTCTAAAATCGTTAGTGGTAAACCAATTTGACTATTTAAATTTCCCTTCGTTTTATGCACACGATAAGTTGTACTTAATATCGTGCTTATTATATCTTTTACCATTGTCTTTCCATTACTACCAGTAATTCCGATAACTTTCACATTACTTGTCTTTCGGTAATATCGCGCTATTTTTTGCAGTGCAAGTAATGTGTCATCTACAAAAATAATCGGTATTCCTTTTGGAGGATCACCGTAAGACTTTTTCCATAAAGAAGCAGCCGCACCTTTTTCCATCGCTTCTTTTACATAATCGTGTCCATCTTTCACCCTAATAATCGGAACAAACAAATTCCCTTTCGTAATTTTTTTAGAGTCAATACAGACGCCTTGCATCTCTATATAATGAAATGATTCTTGTAGTCCTTCACCATTTACTATCTCTTCCAATTTATTTAATTGTAATTGAATCAAATCGTCACCTTTTTTCCAATTTTTACATAAAAACCAATTCATTTACGCATATTAATAAAAAATTTTATAGCGAGGTGTGTATATGCAAAAAGCAATTAGTTTCTTTCTCCTATTGTTTTGCCTAATTGTAGTAAACGAAACATACGCCTATTCACCAAAATCTTTACCAATCTCTCAAAACTCTGATCAATGGCAAGTGAATATTGATAAACCGAAAAAAACAAACAAGAATATGCTTCAAGCTAAAAAAGATGAATTTCAAACATATCATTTTTCAGTAAAGAATGTTGGGAATAGTGAGGTATATAACGTAAACGTCGAAGTATTCCGCAACGAACCAAATAAGAAAACGAAATATGAACTCTTTTCCCTAAAGGAAAGTCGTTTAGCAAGTGGAAAAACTGGATTTGAACACGCTAATTTACCTGTTGCTACAAAAGCGGATGAGGTTGATGTTATTATTACATGGCAAGAACACCCATTCCGATCGATGCGAAATGGTCAAAAAGTTGAATCTAGAAAATTTAAAGAGCATTTTGTTTTGAAAGAAGCTAAAAAGTAAATGGGATCCGGATATATTCACACTAACATTGATATAGCTTTATTTACTAGTACCAGTTCGTAAGCAAATTAAAAAGTCGTGGCTTAATGCCACGACTTTTTATATTAATTCGTACTAATGCCTCTCGCTACCCAAATGCGATCGATATCAGCAGCATGTTGTCCGCCATATAAAAGAGCATCCGCTTGCTTAATCGCTTTCGCTCCATCACTGAATTTAGAGTTTGGTGTTAATGACCAGTGTGATTGTAAAATGATTTTCGTTGCTACATCACGGCCAAAAGCTTGTGCCATTTCGTATTGACCTTGAGCCCAAATTTCACCATCATCATGCACTTCATTCGTTATATCTTTCGGATATACTTTATTCGTATCTAATCGGCGTAAGCATGTTGGATCTGAACTAGAATAAGCTGTCGCATCCCATTCTCCAACACATGCTTTACCATATCCTGTAGTCGATACTGCATCTTCATATGTAGCACCTAAGAAGTCGCCAAATCCTTCTCCCATCGCTCCACCTTCTGCTGAACTACCAAAGCCAGGAACTTGGTTATCTTGAATCGAATGCCCATATTCATGTGCGATAATACCAGCATCTTCTGCATCATCAACACCGCCAGTACCGAAAGTTAAAGCTTTTGTTGATGGAGAATAGAATGAGTTATCATCAGTTGTACCATTAACATTCACTTTTATCGAACGGTTATTAATATTTTTAAAACCTAGACTTTGAATGTAACGTTGCAATGTGTCGATATGATAGTACGACATAACATCTTCAAAGCTATCATTTGCGCGTGTATAGTTAAATTGTAAATTCGTAGATTTTGTTTTCGCTTTTGAAGAAATCGTTACATATTCTCCAATTAAAAATCCTGTTCCATCTAAACCTTTTAACGTAACAGTTTTCAGTTGGTTCGTTAGAGCTGTTGAATCTGCATCGTTATTATCTTTTAAGCCTACTTTACTACCGCTAGATACGACTGGGTTAGGTAAAAATACTTTTCCTGATCCTTCAGCTTTTCGGTTTATATCAACCTTTTTAATTAACTTTCCATTTTCTGCATCAATAAATGTTTCCCATGCACCAAATGGACTATTAGAATGGACTACAACTTTATATACTGGACGAGCAATTCCTTCTTCAACAATATATCCGAACTCTTTATCTGTAGGAGCCCATAAATTTTGCTCACTTGCTTCTCCAACATACGCCATTGATTTTTGTATTGCATCTTTTTCACTAATTTTTGTCGTTACTTCCTTCACACCTGTAACAGGCTGATAATCAGAAACAGCGAGTACTCCCTTTCCCTCTCCGTTAAGCGTAACTGTTATTTGTTTTGAAAATACAGGTGCACCATTAACAACTTGTTGGAACCTAACATATGAAGCTACTGACGTTTCTGTTGTAGAAATATATTGCAAGTCTGAAAGGTCTGTTTTCAATCCATACTGCGCAGCATTTTCTTTTAAATATTCAGTTGCTTTTTTCTGTGGCGAATAAGCTTCTAACTTTACTTGCTGTTGTTTTTCCAATGCCGAAACCGTAGAAATCGTCCCCATTACTAACGGTACAGTCATTGCCATTGCCACCATTTTTTTATTAAACATAGAACCACTCCCCCTAATAAAGTAGCTCAACCTTATCCCATTACCACTCGGCAATCATTCCCCACAAAATGGGGGGATAAAAATTGAATCTACGAGTAATTCTCTATGGACACTTCTATTACCTTTCCATTTAGGGTAAGTGAAATTTTCTCAATATTTATGTGTAAAGTGAACACAATATTTTAGAAATATATTTCTAAAGCAATTCCTTAACTCTTAAACTTTTTAAATGACTTTGTAAAAAACAGGCCACTTTTTTTTACCTAACGGTAGGTTGAAAAAAATATTAATGAATGATACGATTTATATAACCTTTTTTAGGAGGCTTTATTATGAGCAAAAGTGCAGAAACACTCTCTTCAATTATGGAAGCAAGCTATCGACTGTTTGCCGGACATGGTATTACCAAAACGACTTATTCAATGATTGCTGAAGAAGTCGGAATTGCTAAACCGTCCATTTATTATTACTTTAAATCTAAAGATACATTAATCGAATGTATTTTCACAGAATTATGTGCTGCGATGCAGTTTTCTTCCTTCTTCCATACAGAAGAGTTTACGAAAGAAAATTTTATTGAGAAATGCATTGAAATTGGATTCAAAATAATTGATGAACAGCAGAACGATCCTTATTTTAATCGTGTGTTGCAAGAATATGTATTACTATCTTCAAGAAATGATATGTACAAAGATCGATTACTAACTGTGCAAACAGAATATTTACAAGGGTTTGAATCACTCCTTACAAAAGCAAATGAGCTTCAATTGATTGAAAATAAAAATCTAGTTTCAAAAGCTCATATGTTAGCATTAGTGCTTGATAATGTCGGGAATTTTATGATGTTACATGTGGATATAGATTATAGACAAATATGGATGGAAGCTGTAAACAGTATTTTTGAAAGAAGGGATTGAATTGAATACTAAAAAACGAATTATCGGCTTAGACTTTGCTAGGGCCTTGGCGATGTTTGGTATGCTGCTTGTTAATTTTATGGTGATAACAGGTGCAGAAGGAAATGGTCCCCCATTTTTAATAACCTTCATGTCACTTTTTGAAGGTAGAGCTTCTGCCTTGTTTGTTATACTTGCTGGAATTGGAATATCTTTAATGACTAGATCCTCTATTGCTAGAAATGAAAAAATAAAAATTTCTAATAGCCGAAAGATCATATGGAAACGGGCACTATTCTTATTTATTTTAGGATTACTTTTATACGTAATGGAGTGGACTGGGGATATATTACACTACTATGGTGTTTACCTTTTCGTTGCTGCCTTACTCATTACAGTCCGAAAAAAAGCATTACTCTTCTTATCTATTATTATCCTACTCTTGGCACAATCTCTTCAGCTTACTTTCAATGCTTTCGAAGGTTGGGGAGGCCCTACTCCATTTATAAACTATGTAGACTTCTGGACAGTTAACGGTTTTCTTCGCAATTTATTCTTTAATGGTTATCACCCTTTTTTCCCATGGTTTTCATTCTTCTTAATCGGTATGATAATTGGCAGATTAGATCTTCATAATAAAAAGATTAGAGATAGGTTGCTCTTGCTCGGTATTACATTCACCATACTGATAGAACTTTTATCAAAAGGGCTCACGTACTACTTCATTCCACACATTGGCAAAGCAGCTGCTACATTTTTGTTTAATACAGGACCCATTTTACCAAATGTATTGTACATTTTATCTGCAACAGGATCTGCTATTGCTATATTAATACTTTGCCTCTATATCACTGAAAAATATGAAAATAATTGGTTTGTTACTTCCATTATACAAACAGGTCAATTAACATTAACTCATTATGTAAGTCATGTATTTATCGGGATCGGGACATTAATTCTATTCAATAGAATGGAACATCAAACACTACTTTTCGTTTTATTATTTACTACTGTATTTTTCATTTTCAGTATTTTGTTTAGCGTATTATGGAGAAAGAAATTTTCTAGAGGACCTATCGAATGGATTATGAGGAAATTAGCTAGTTAATTTACCTCCATACGAAAAAGGAAGTTGGAATCATTCCAACTTCCTTTTTTCTTTAATTAGCTGCACTTAATTTAATTCTAAATTTTGTTTCACCTAAAGAAAGTTCATCGTCTTCGTTCGTTAAGTGACCAAATGTAAATTGTTTAACGAGTAAGTTTTCTTCCAATAAATCTTTATGGTTCGTTAACGTTCGTTGTAGTTCTTCTTCTGTATCGAGAATAACATCGACTCGTAAATTAACTGGTAAATTCAACTGTTTACGATATTCTTGAACCGCACGAATGAATTCACGCGCTACTCCTTCTTGTAACAATTCTTCTGTTACATTCGTATCTAACATAACCGTATATTGTCCGTTAGTCGTGTTAGAGAATCCTGATTTTGCAACTTTCTCAACTAACACATCTTCAGCAGTTACAACTACTTCTTCTCCTGGTGTTGCTTCGTAAACTGCTCTTTCTGTTGATACAAAGTTTTGTACTTCTTCTTGTGATAATTGTTTTAGCCAACCATTCACTGCATTCACATTTTTACCGAATTTCGGCCCCGCTGTTTTAAAATTAAGCTTCAATTGATATGATGTGTATTTTGTTTCATCGAGTTCAACATGGAACGCTTTTACATTTAACTCATCCATAACGATATCACGATAAGATTCCCAATCCATATCATTCTCGTTATGCTCAAGTAATACAAGTTCTGCTAGCGGCTGTTTTACTTTTAAAGAATGCTGATTACGGTTACTTCTTCCAAGTTCAACAACTTGTAAAACAGCATCCATTTCCGCTTCTAATTTCGGCTGAAGTAGTGATTCATTTACAACTGGATAATCAGCTAAATGAACGCTACTTCCTTCTAAATTAAGATGAATGTCTTCCGCGACAAACGGTGTGAATGGTGCAATTAATTTACTAATTGTTACAAGTACTTCATGAAGTGTCTCATACGCAGCAGCTTTTTCAGCGTTCATACCAGATTCCCAGAAACGATTACGTGAGCGTCTTACATACCAGTTACTCACTTCATCTACTAGTACTGCAATTTCACGAGCTGCATTCGTAAATTGATAATCATCAAGTGCTGTTCTCACTTTTTTCGTTGTACTATGCAATCTTGATAATACCCATTCGTCTAATTTTGTAAGCTTTACATCATACGTTTCTTTCGGATTATACTCATCTAAATTTGCATATAAAACGTAGAAGCTATACACATTGACTAATGTATCTACAAATTTAGATTTCGCTTCCAGTACTGTTCTTTCAGAAAAACGCTTCGCATTCCACGGGGCACTATCAACAAGTAAAGCCCATCTTAGCGCATCTGCACCAAACTTATCTACTAAATCAACTGGGTCTAGTGCATTCCCTTTACTTTTAGACATTTTCTGTCCTTCTTCATCTAAAACATGCCCTAATGATAACACTCGTTTATACGGTACTTTTCCTGTATATAGTGCTGATACTGCTAATAAACTATAAAACCAGCCGCGTGTTTGATCAATTCCTTCAGCAATAACATCCGCTGGAAACTGCTCTTCAAATAACTCTTTATTTTCAAATGGGTAATGATATTGTGCAAATGGCATGGAACCACTATCAAACCAAACATCAATCACTTCTGGTGTACGATTCATTGTTCCTCCGCATTTCCCGCAGCAGACTTGCACTTCATCTACATACGGCTTATGCAATTCCAAATCTTCCGGTGTTTCTTTCGTACTATGCTTTCTTAATTCGGCAATGCTCTTCGGTGCGAACTGATGATTACAACTTTCACATTCCCACACGTTTAATGGTGTTCCCCAATATCTATTTCGACTAATATTCCAGTCCACCATATTTTCTAAAAACTTTCCAAAACGTCCATGTTTCATATGATCCGGATACCAAGTAACAGAATCATTATTTTGTAAAAATGTATCTTTAATTGCAGTTGTTCGGATTAACCAACTTTCTCCTGCATAATAAAGTAGTGGTGAATCACAACGCCAGCAATGCGGATAGCTATGTTCATATCTTTCTTTATGATACAGTAAACCTTCCTTCGCTAAATAACGAACGATATCCACATCACAATCTTTTACAAATTTCCCTTTTAAAAATGGTACTGCTTCTGTATACTCACCTTTTTCATCTACAACGTGCAAGAATGACAGTCCTTCACTTTGAACGATTCTATAATCGTCCTCTCCATATGCTGGAGCAATATGAACAAGTCCTGTACCACTATCCGCTGTTACAAAATCTGCTGCGATAACGCGGTAACCATTTGTAACTTCTTTCATCGGAAATGGTGCTGTATAAGATGTGTTTAATAATTCTTCGCCTTTATGAACAGATAATACTTCATAGTTTTCTTTTAATACTTCTTGTACACGTTCTTTCGCAACAATGTATACATGACCTTCTTGTTTTGCTTTAACGTATTCCATATTTGGATGTACAGCAAGCGCAACATTTGCTGGAAGTGTCCAAGGCGTTGTTGTCCAGCCTAAGAAATACTCATTTTCACTATCTTTCACTTTAAACTTCACTGTTGCACTTAAATCTTTTACTGTTTTATACCCTTGTGCCACCTCATGTGAGCTCAATGAAGTTTGGCAGCTTGGGCAGTATGGTGAAACTCTATGTCCTTTATATAACAATCCTTTTTCATGGATCGTCCCCAAAATATTCCATACACTTTCGATATATGGATTCTCTAAAGTTACATATGGATCATCCATATCTACCCAATAACCAATACTTTCAGTGAATTCACGCCACTGCTTTTCATATGTGAAAACACTCTCTTTACACTTTTGAATAAATGGTTCAATGCCATATTCTTCGATCTCATGTTTACCAGAAATACCAAGTTGCTTCTCAACACCTAGTTCTACAGGTAAACCGTGTGTATCCCATCCTGCTTTTCTTACTACTTTATAACCAGCCATCGTTTTATATCTTGCTACTAAATCTTTAATTGCCCGACCAAGTGCATGGCCGACGTGTGGTAAACCGTTCGCCGTTGGTGGCCCTTCATAAAATACGAAAGACTGTGCGCCTTCTCGATTCTGAATTGATTGTTCGAAAATATTTTGTTCGTTCCACTGTTTGCGAATTCGCATTTCTCTTCCTACAGCTGATTCTTTTACATCTACTTTTTCCATATACAATCACTCCTTTGAATATTTTAAAGCACACAAAAAACCCATCCCTATAAAGTAGGGACGGGTTTACCCGCGATACCACCCTAATTCTATTAGCTTTTTCACTAATAGCACTTAGCAACGTACTATCATACGTGTTCTTTGTAACGGTAGACATCCGTCCGGGCTTACTTACTTTCAGCCTCGGCTCCTCGGAGATGATTTTCAAATAACGTCTGCCCACCGGCTTTCAGCAATATACCGGCTCTCTGGAGAACAGTTCACTATTTTACTCTTTCTCGTCTTCAGATTTGTATACTTTATTAAAAGTTATTTTATGCCATTTGACAACTAATTGTCAACTAATTCAAAATATATGCTTATCCTTATCCCCTATTCTTATACAATTACTTTTCAAATTCTCGCAATGCTGCTAAATTTTCATCATCCTCAATAAGTTCAGCAAAAAATCCCGATTCATCCTCACGAAGGACAATTTCAAGCTCTTCCTTCGCCTCTTCATTTCTATTTAACTGTGCTAAATAACAAGCACGATCATATCTTGCTAACAAATCATTTGCATCCATTGTTAATACTTCATTTGCTATTTTTTCTGCCTTTAGTGTTTGGCCGGCACCATGATATGAAGACGCTAAAGAAAGGAGAATTGCTGTTTCATTTGGATGATGTATAGAAGCATTTTCTAATACATGAATTGCCTCTTCAAACCTTTCTTGACTTTGATACATTTCTCCTAAAGCAAGAAATGCTCTACTTACGAACGGTGTTTGCTCCGTTAATTGTAAGGTCATCTTTTCTGCTTTTCTTTCTTCCCCTGCTTTAAAGAATACTTGTGCTTGCAGAAGAAGTGTATCATAATCATCTGGTAGTTCTCGAACCATTTGCTTCGTTAATTCCAAAGCATCTCTTAACATATCTTCTTCCTCGCACTCAACGAAAAGATTTACAAGTTGCTTCGCTACTTCATAATCCCATCTATTTTCTAGTGACGTGTGCAGAATCTCTATTGCTTCTTTATTCATCTCTACATTCTCATAAAATAGCGCAAATCGCTGTGCTGCCATACTATTTTTCGGATTTAACTTTAAAGAGATTTCATATAAATCAATTATCATAGTAACCATTGAAATTTCTTTCGCACGATTTTTCATACGATAAAAAGCTCTCGTAATGATAGATCGTTTCGGCTGTTCATGCAGCTGGCGTTCAATCCATATTTCCGTAACCGCAGCTGCAGCATACATGAATGCTGTACTTCTTTCTGCTTTTTTCACCTTTAACGTATGAAGAAAATCTCGTATGTTAGACAATTTTTTATGTTGCTCTACTGCTTTTACATAAACATCAAATATACGTTCATTATCAAAATCTTTTTGTATTACTTTCATTGCAACTTCAATTGCTTTTACATTTCTTTTTTTCACTAATACTTTTGCATAATGATATAGAACTTCTATATGCTCACCATCTAATTGTAGCGCGTATTCAATCTGTGCTTGTTCTTTATCTATTTCATTCATCGCTCCGTACACATATGCAATCGCATCTAAACGCCATATTTCAGGTACTTCTTCCTCTAATTGTTCTAGTTCAGTCAGCAATTCTTCCTGAAGATTCATATCTACTGAAAGCTGTGCCAAATATTCCATATTAATATGCAACGGCTCTTCCTTCATCGCCTGAACCATATGACTTTGTTCTTTAGAACGGTTTTCTTCTTTTTCGTATATTTCCGCAAGCTGTAAATGTACACCTACGAAATTCCCATCAAGCTCTAAACATGTTTCATACGCTTGTTTTGCTTCCGTCAATTGCCCTAATGCCATAAGTGTTTCACCAATTCGGTAATACGGTAATGCCGTTTCCTTTTGTTCTATCGCCTTATTATATCTTTTCATCGCTTGGCCGTACTGTCCAATAGATTCATATAAAATACCTGCATAACAACCGTACTCACTTACTTCATTACTTTCTTTGTGTAACGTTCTTAAAAACGCTATACCTCGTTGTACAAATTCCGTTCCTTTAATTCGATTCACATATTCATCTAACGCACTTGCTACATTATAATCGCTTTTCTTTATACCATTTTCTAACTTAGATAGCGCTACTTTAAACCCTTCTTCATTTCCACCAAGTTCAAGTTCAGCATCCCATAAAACCATTCCTGCATTCATGAGGAAATCTTGGCTCTTTTCAATTTGCTTCTCAAGACCAAGAATGTATTCTTTTGCTTCCTTGTATTGTTCTCTTGCCATATACACTTGTGTAAGTCCGAAGTGAGAATAAACATCCTCATCGTTTTCTTCTAAAGCACGCTTATACAATACTTCTGCTTCTTCCAAGCTATCATTTTGAAAATGATAGTCACCTAATTTTACGTAAAGAGGTGCTTTATCATCACAATTCTCAATACCGTTTAATAAAATTTCTTTCGTACTTTCCTCATCCTTCAAATCAGATTCGTATATTTCCGAAAGTTTCGTATAAATGTAAGGTGCATTACTATCCAAATGAATCGCTACTTTAAGCCCTTTTATTGCTAAATATAATTTTCCTAGTTGATGTGCACATCTCGCTCGTTCATACCATACATGTGCTTCATATTTATACTCTTTTAACAAGTCATTAAAGATTTCATATGCTTCTTCATATCTTTCTAAATCTATTAATATTAAACCGTGATTCGTTAAAGTGAACCTTTCAGGACTGCGCTCTAACGCAACTTGAGAGTATTGCAATGCTTTTTCAGATTGATCAATATACATATAGGATAAAGCGAGAAAACTCCAAGCAATAGGCTGATCTGCGTCTAATTGTAACGATGAACGAAAGCTTGAAATTGCTTCTATATAACTTTCCTGCTCAAAAGCATATCTTCCATTTATCAAATGATATAATGCACGATTATTTTTCTTCTCAACGCTTGTCAGCATTTGCTCCGCTTTCTCTACTTCCTGAAGACGAATAAAACACTGTGCACCATGCAATTTAACAAAGTCCGAGTTCGGAAACTTTTCCATTAACTTATCGATACAATATAAAATAAATTCTTTATCTACTTCAACATCTAAGTGCTTTATCGTATATAGCCACGTATTTGGATTATCGCTCGTTTCTTTTAAAAATTGTACTAAGTTACTAATTCCCTCTTTGTCATGTTCATCTAAATGATCCGTAAGAGAAAAAATAGATTTAAAATAACGATTTTCTTCCTCACTTAGAAACGCTAGTTGCGCCTTCTTTTCTTTCGGAACAAACGTGATTGCTAAACAGCCTGTATAACGATATTTTTCTTGTAATTTACTATATTCTACAAGAACTGGTTCTATAAAGTTTGAATCTTGAACATAGAAAGCTTGCAATGTATCATCATATCCAGATAGAACTTGTACGTGTGAAGCATGCTCAATATCTATACTTAATAAAACAGGAATTCCTTCATCAATCAGTCTCTTATAATTCTCTTCATTCCCTTTAAAATAACGATATTCATAACCTAATTCTTCTAAATAAGAAACAGTATCTGAAAACTTCGATCCTGTCATATCAAAAATAAACTCTGCTATTTCATCTTGTGTACGTGTCTCTCCCCATATACGCAACATCATCTCTAAACTTGTCGGAACACAATAATTATCCTTTTGTACAATAGGAACTATCGGCAAGTGAACCTTTTTTCCATCCGGATTTTTTTCTAAATTATGATATAAAGATTCTTTTAAACTCTTTTCTTCTTTTAATAGCTTTTGTAAATCTGCAAATTTATTCATTTTGTACAGCGCTTCTGCACGTAAATGTACAAAGTAAGTGTTATAAGCATGATATGGCAGCTGAGTATTTATGTTATCTATTACCGCTAACATCTCTTCATATTGCTCTAAATCTAATAAATACTTTACCTTCTCAAAATGAAAATATGGTACTTGTGGGAACTTTACAATCGCATCATTAATTAACTGTATCGCACGTTTTTGTTCTCCTTTATTTGCATACAATTGTGATAATAAATAGGTAGATAACTCTTCACAATCTTCATGCTGCATGCCAGCAATAAATTGTTCTTCCGCTTTCTCCCATTCGCCTGTATGCATATAAACGTAGCCCCATTTATCAAACACTACGCGCGTACTGTACTCCTCTGCTTTTTGCATATACATTAGCGCTTCTTCATTTCTTTTCATTTCTAAAAGACATCGTACTAATGTAAAATATGTTTTCGCTAAAAAATCTGCATCTATTTCTTCTTTACTTAACTCTTCTAAAGAAGATTTTAACAACTGCTCTGCTTCAAGAATTTTCCGCTCATCAATTAACTCATCACAATATAAAGAGAGCGTTCTCATATTTGGGAATTTTTTATAAGCGTAACGAATGAGGAATGAACTGTATTGGTGCATAAGCCCTTCATCAGTAAGGCGAATTAATATATCGAACTCCTTATGCGAAGTAATATTGGCAAGCCAATTCTTCACATAGGATAAAGTATTCGTTTCTTTTATATATGCAATTTCATTATTTATTTCTTGTAATCCATCTACAAATCTCTTGTCTTTTAAACAAGTTTCTAACTGCTTAAAATCTAGCATGCATTCACCTCGAATTTATATTTATACTGCTACTTGCTTAGATTTTACACACCATATAGTATGTATTCAACTAAAATCTCTTATAATGGATGGTATTAATTAATATTATTCAAATTTATAACAAAATATAGTAAAAATGATTGTTTTTCTCTGTATTTTGTTTGATTATATGGAATAACGTAACATGCGGTTTTTTATCTTGTAGAAGCTGAAATCAGTACATAAAATTATATCGGCGATAATTCAAATATATCAGCGATTCTTTCATTTTATCGGCGATTTTCAAATTATATAGACCGATTCTTAACATTTATCAGCGATTATATGTCGAATATCGACTTATCGACATTAAATGACAATCCTTATATATCATACCTTTTAACATACTATGTCACCAAATGTAATTTTCATATTCGGAGCGTACACTAAAGAAGAATGCACATGAAATATTTTAAAAAATCGTAGTTCAGCTTCATATTGAGCTAGCGCATTATCATATGTTAATCCTCTGCCTATTAAACGTTCTATAAATTGCTGCTTATCACCTGGATTGCCTGCAATCCCCTCTTCTTTTAATGATTGATACAAATCGTTTTTATCATTGTGATGCATATTTGAATCTAAAAAGTTCACTTTATCGCTTACTCTACATTCAATATTTTTCACACCTAATTCACTTAAATATATCGGTATTTTCATGCCTATATTGCCATCTTTACCATTTCTTTGTGTATCACTTTCAAATAAATTCTGCAAAATGCCTAGCTGGATAATTTCCGATTGGTTCTCTCCATCCAAAGTGTATGAAGACATATTTGATATCCAATGTGGTTCAACACAGATTATTTTCCCGCCACTTTTAACTGAATGTATCATTTTTTGTAGCATTGTTTCTGGAGTAGTCATATGTAATAAGAAAGCATGACAGATTGCTATATCGTATGTATCGTTCAATTCAATTTCTATAGCATCTCCCTCCAGAAATTCTGACTCGTACGGAAGTGAACGAAACAACTCTCTCGCTTCAGCTAATAATGTTTCTCCACTATCAATGCCTGTATACTTTGATCCTTCTGGAAGTAAAGGCATTAATAATAAGCCTAAATAACCATATCCACAACCATAATCAACAACATGGACTGGCTCAGAAATCTTCCAAACTGAATTCACTAGAAAACTTACATAATCGATATTGTAATATAAATCTCTCGTATTTTTTAAATACGCTAGTTTACTGTTCCAATCGTATGTTTCCAACCTCTAACGCCTCCTTTTATATACACCCCTTACAATTCTCCATTTAACAAAAACATTCCTACATTTTTAATAATCCCCCCAGAAATTGGTTTTAATAAGGGGAGATTACTGCTTACATGACTCCTATACCAAATAAAAAGGCATACATATCTGTAATGATACATACACCTTTTATGCTACATCTCCTCAGGAGCCTCCACCCCAAGTAAACGTAATCCTTCTTTTAATACAACCGTCACAGCATAAACCAATGCGAGTCTGCTGTCTTTTTCTTTGCTCTCTTCTAATATACGAACATTACCGTAATATTTATTGAACGATTGTGCTACATCTAATACATATTTCGAAATAATCGATGGCTCATTTTTATTGAAAGCTGCTTCAATTATTTGCGGGAATTTATTTAGTAATTTTACGACACTCCAGCTATGATTGTCTTTTAAAGCAAATGTACATGTTTCAAATTCTACACTTTCTTTTCTTAAAATAGAACAAGCACGTGCATGTGTGTACTGTACGTACGGGCCTGTTTCTCCTTCAAATTTCAGCATGTTTTCTAATGAGAATTCAATATTGTGCAAACGCTCATTTTTTAAATCGTGGAAGATGATTGCACCAACACCGACTTGCTTTGCTACTACTTCTTTTTGTTTTAAGTTTGGATTTTTCTCTTCAATATTTTGTTTTGCAAGTTCGATTGCTTCTTCGAGTACTTCTTCAAGTAAAATAACTCTTCCTTTACGTGTCGACATTTTCTTACCATCTTTTAAAATGAAGCCAAACGGTACGTGTTCCATACCATCAACCCAAGTATAGCCAAGTTTTTTTAATACGGTGAAAAATTGATTGAAATGTAAGCTTTGTTCTGGACCAACAACATATAGCGCTTTATCAAACCCATAAGTGTTTTGACGATATAAAGCTGCCGTTAAGTCACGCGTTGCATAAATCGTCGCACCATCTGATTTTCTAATTAAGCAAGGCGGCATTCCTTCTTCTTCTAAATTAACGACTAATGCACCTTCTGATTCTTCAAGCAACTCATGTTCTTCTAAAATCCCAATAAAATCTTCCATTAAATTATTATAAAATGCTTCTCCCTGAAAATTAGTAAATTCTACGCCGAGAAGTTCATAAATGCGCGAAAATTCTTTAAGGGACTCATGACGGAACCAATTCCAAAGCTCTACCGCTTCTTCATCACCTTCTTCTAATTTCTTAAACCAAGCACGTCCTTCTTCTTCTAGTTCTTCGTCGTCTTTTACCTCTTCATGGAATTGGACATATAACTTAAATAGCTCACGTATTGGATCTTCTTTAACTACTGCTTCATTTCCCCATTTTTTATAAGCCGTAATTAATTTTCCAAACTGTGTTCCCCAATCTCCTATATAATTAATCCCTACAACTTCATAGCCACATTTTTCAGCGATATGTTTCAGCGAATTTCCTATCATTGTAGAACGTAAATGCCCCATCGAAAAAGGTTTCGCGATATTAGGAGAGGAATAATCAATTACTACTGTTTTTTCACAGCCAAAGTGGTTTTGACCGAACTCTTCTTTCTCCGCTAAAACTGTTTTTAATACTGCATCACTTACAGTTTCACGATTGAAAAATACATTTACATAAGGACCAACGGCTTCTACTTTCGTAAAAAACGGATCATTTAATTTCTTAGCAACTTCCTTTGCGATAAGAGCTGGTGCTTTTTTATATTGCTTCGCTAATGAAAAGCATGGGAACGCTGCATCTCCAAATTCATCTTGTTTCGGTGTTTCAATTAAATCTAAAATTTGTTTTTGCGTTAATTCATTCGTGAAAATATTAGATAAACTTTCCGCAAACTGCATTTTATAATCCATGATACAACCTCCTTATTTTTTAAAACACAAAAAACTCGTCTCTAAAAAAGAGACGAGTTTTAACCCGTGGTACCACCCTTGTTGTTCGTTACGAACCACTTTCCCGTTTATAACGAGGACAGGGGGCCTCGGCTTTCTCTACTATTCGTTCAAGAAGCATCTCCGAAGTGCGCTTCATCTTTTTCTTCCGTACTAGGCTCACACCATCCCTAGCTCGCTTTCCTTCTAAAAAAGACTACTCTCTTCATCACAGACAGTATATTTAATTAATTATTGCTTATTATACATCTTTTCAAACAATTAGCAAGGGTCAATTACACCAAAGTGAAACTTAGCACTTTTTCTTTTGTATACATGAAAATTGTGTTTTTCAAATCTAGAACTACGAAAATGATCTTTTAAAACGACACGTTTTCTCGCCACTCGTTTTGCCTCCGCAATTGTTTCGTCAGTAATATCATGATACAAAGCGAATTGTTTTAATCCTTTAATTCCGTCAGATTCTATGACAGTTTCTTCAAACATCGGATCAAGGTAAACGACATCATAACTATTGTCTTCACATTGCGCTAAAAATGAAAAATGCTCCGTTTGCTTTACTTGGATTCTTTGCATTGCTTCATCAATTTCAGAAACGGATGAAGACCATGTTTTCAAACCATTTTCCATAATATAAGCCATATACTCATTGCCTTCAAGTCCTGTTACTTTTCCGCTTTCACCAACCACATAACTAGCTACAATACTATCTGATGCCATCCCGAGCGTACAATCTAACACTGTCATTCCTCTCTCTAATTGCGTGGCTTGTACAAACGGATCGTGTTCTCCACGCATTAACCTTTTCACACGAAACATCGCTGAGTTCGGATGAAAGAAAAACGGTTCTTCCGTACCTTTTGGATAAATAGCTAATCGGTTCTTCCCTACGACAAGCACATCTTGTTCATACTGCTCATGCAGCTTATGTACTGGTATGTCATTACGTTTAACGAAAGAAGCATTTAATTCTGCTGCTACCTTGTTTGCATAATCTGTCATTTCTTTGTTTGTTCTTCCAGCTGTTGTTACGATCATTGTTTCACCTCTATATAAAGAAAAGAGGGAGATTTACTCTCCCCCTTCTTTAGCAATTCTTTTCGAAAGCTTGCTCTAAGTTCGTAATAATTTCGTCCATAGTTGCACCTTCAATTTCATGACGGTGAATGAAGTGAACAACTTCTTTTCCTTTTAATAATGCCATAGATGGTGAAGATGGAGGAATTTCTCCGAAGTATTCACGCATTTTTGCAGTAGCATCTTTATCTTGACCTGCGAATACAGTTACAAGATGATCAGGTTGTTTTTCAGCACGAACAACCGCTTGACCTGCTGATGGACGTGCTAAACCAGCTGCACAACCACAAACAGAGTTTACAACTACTAAAGTTGTACCTGATGTATTTTCCATAAATTCTGTTACAGCTTCTTCTGTAGTTAACTCTTCAAACCCAGAACGCACTAACTCTTGGCGCATTGGGATTACCATTTGGCGCATGTATTCTTCATAAGCATTTGACATCTTGTAATCTCTCCTTCAACTTTCATTCCAAATTCATCATATCACGCTCTATTAATAGGTGCAAAAGAAAGATAACGATGATTTTATTTTTTTGTAGGGATTTCACAAACCCCACCGCGGCAATGTCCCACTGGAACAAGTTTTCTATTATTAGCGATATAATCGTATACTTTACTTCCAAAACCAAGTACGATAGATAGCTTTATAAAAGGAACTGCAAACCAATAAGATGGAACGGCCTTTGCTAATACATCTATGCTCTGAATGCCGTCATACCACTTATTATTTTTAAAAATATACAGTCTTTGTTCCATTTTACTTTGTAGTTCTTGAGAAAGCTTATATTTCTCAACTACATCTTCATTTCGAAATGAAACAAATTTCATCTTACCCTTTTTATCTAATTTTTTCGTACGTTCTGCAACGACCGTACACATCGGACACCAACTATCATAGAAAACAATCATACATTATTCCCCTTTACGAGACTCCGTCATTTGTTTCCATACAGAACCTTTTGCTTCTTCTCCGCCTTCAATACGCTCTAATGCTAGACGTGCTTGCATCGCTACTTCAAACTCTGAATCATCTTGCGCTGCTTTTAATGCTGGAATCGCACTTTCATCTCCAAGTTCAAATAAGAACATCGCTGCACGCCAGCGTACTAATTTACTTGGATCTTTCAGAGATTTAATCATAACGAACATCGCTGCCGGATCACCTACATCTGATAAACAATCTCCTGCAGTACGACGAACACTTACAGAGCGATCTAACAACGCTTTATATAATAACGGTAATACTTCATCACCTTTTACCATACCTAAATACGCTGTTGCTAAACGGCGTATTGAAACTTTTTCATCATCTAACGCCATCTTCAACACTGGAATATCTTCTTCAGTAGGATCCATTTGTTCTAATGCTGCAAAACGGTTTTTCCAGTCAGAATCTTTCATCATCTCTTCTGTTACTTTATATGGTTCACGCTTTTGAATCGTTACTTCAACAGCACCTGCTTGATTTAATAATTCTTTAACCGTTTCATTTACACGTTCTTCTGAATAAGCAGCAACAATCTCTTCTACTACTTCTTTCCCGATTTCTTCAAAACTACCGTAACGTGTACTTTGTTCTACCCATTTACGCTCTTTTACAACGTTTGGTGCAGACATTTGTACTTTCATAATTGATTCTTTGAAACGTTCTGGTAAGCCAACGCGTTCTTCCGATGTTCCATCTGTTAACTTTACTTGCATTGGAATTGTAAAGAACATTTGAACAAACACTTTCACTTCTCCAAAATGAGACAGTTGTTGTTCTTCACTTTCTTCCACTACTTCTTCGCCAAAAACAGCACGAACTTGTTGTAATAATACTTTCCAGTCATACTTTGCATTTCGCTCGACTGCTAAAAAGTCAGCTACATGATACACACCTTTAATGCCTTCAATTTTCAAAATTTCTTGCACTTGCATTGGTGCTTGTTCTTTATTTTCATTTGTATAATTATTACGCGCTCCTGATGGTAATACTTCATTCAAAATAACTTTCATTGTATTTGGACTTGGCGTCGGTTCAATTGCTTTAATCTTCACGTAAAAAACTCTCCTTTATTGCGTGTTCTTAGCTGTATTGTAACATGTTATCACTATATACTCCTACTCAGGTGCTTAATTTTACTACTTTCTTCCCGCTACCATACTATTTCATTCTTTTTACATTTCAAATTAGGGATGGGATTTTAAAAGCTTTCGTTTCCGATGATTTTTATTTTTTATCCATTTCTTGAGGCATCGCCATTATTTTTGAAAAAAACACGCTAAGCAAAAAAATATAATAAGCTGTCCATATAGACAGCTTATTTACATATTTTTCGTTCTCGGAAGTTGATCTTGTAGCGCTCTTTCTCGTAATTCACTATGTTTTCCAAAGAAAATAGTGCAAGACAAGGCGATGAATACATTTGCAAAATGACAAAACTGTAAGAATACACGAGTATTTGTAAGAAAGTTCGATGTTTTCCTTTTTCTTTTTTTATTATAGTGAAAAAGAAGAATGAAATATTCTCTTATGTAGGAAAGGAAGATAATAATGATTGATTTATTAAATAAATGGATGTTAGAAAGTACAGGAAATTTCAATATCGTTGTAGGACTTACAGCACTTCTATTTTTGGGTTCAGTAATTGCACTTATTATTATTTACAAAAAAATTGGTAAACCAGATGAAAGAACAACTCCTATTTATTTTAAAATTATTTCTTGTATGTTTACTACTCAAATTCTAATGAATTGCATATTCATTTCTTTAGTTGGTAAAGATATTGAGAATTTCCGTCAAATCTTTATATTATTTGAAGCCTTTGTATTCTTCGTTGGAGCTATTTATTCGTTTAAATTATATAGACAAGAATTTAAATAATTCACTTGCAAGAAACAATAAAAAGGAGGATTCCTTACTCTCAGAAGGAATCCCTTTTTTATTTTCTATCACTCGATTCATCTTTTTATACATTCCTATACTGTGATGGGTTTTACGGTTCTCGATTGTTACTGGATTAGCCGAAAAACGTAATAAAATTTTGTATACTCTTTACTTGTTTTCCAAAAAAAAGCTGGCGGTACTCCTTCTTTAAGTTTATTAAAATACTTTCCACAATTTTTTCCGTAGCTATTACTTAAAATCACCTTTTATTACGATGCCCCCTCCCGCCTTCTCTCCAAAAAGGTAATACTCTCAATCACAACTTCAGTTCTATATATTCTCTTGCCTTGTTCATCATCGTAATTACTCGTCTGAATACGCCCTGTAATCCCAATAAGTGATCCCTTCTTACAATATTCAGTTACATTCTCAGCCGATTTTCGCCAAACGACACAATTAATAAAATCGACTTGTTGTTCACCTAAACTATTTCGAAATCCTCTATTCACCGCAATACATATTCTTGCATAAGCAACGCCTTGTTTTGTGTAGTATAATTCTGGCTCCTTTGTCAATCTACCGATTAATACAACTCGATTCATCATAAGTTATACCACCTCACATATTTTTCTTCATTGTAAGGAGAAGTATTTGAATAGTAAAAAGCACAAAATGATATATCCGTAAGTAAAAAGTATTATTTTAGACCTTACAAAACAAAAAAAGAAACCATACATAGTTCAAACATGTATGGTTTCAAAATTTATTACACTTCAGTACAAGATATGTAATATCCTCCGCGAGCCATCTTTATTTCAGCACGGTACATTACATTTTCTAAGTAAAAAGTAATCGGTTTAACTTTACTCTCAAATTTTAGTCTTTCATTGCATTCAGTTGCATATCCTTCAATCGCTGAAGTAATAACTTCTGATGATGGATACGTTAAAGCTTCATCTAGTTCTATGAAAAAACTTTTAGAAAATAGTTTTTTCATAATCCCCTTCTTCTCTTTCATCATATTCCATCTCCTTAAATTCAAGTTGACAATATCCATATTATACCATACATTCAATATATCTTTGAAAATAAAAAAACCTGCATTTTTCATGCAGGTTTTTTTATTAGTCATTTTTCGTAAAGTAAGAAACGAAACGAAGAATTTCTAAGTATAACCAAACTAGTGTAAGCATTAGTCCCATTGCAGTGTACCACTCCATATATTTCGGAGCTTGACTACGTACACCATTTTCGATTAAATCGAAATCTAGTAATAAGTTTAATGCAGCAACTACAATAACAACTGCACTAATAATAATACCGATTGTACCACCTTGGTGAATGTATGGAACAGTTACACCAAACATATTTAGTAGGAATACGACTAAATACATAACCATAATTCCGAGTGTTGCTGCCATAACGCCTGTACGGAATTTATCCGTTACTTTTACTACGCGTGTTGCATATAACACTAACATTGCAAATAGAATTGAGATTGTTAGTAATACAGCATTTAAAACGATAGAATCGCCAAATTTCATTGTATAAACTGCTGAAATACTTCCTAACACAACCCCTTCTACCGCCGCATAGATTGGTGCACCAAAAGGTGAAATACGCGGGAAGAACATAGACGCAAATGCGATGATTGCCGCAACGATTAAAGCACCAATTAATACTGGCATCTTCATCGTCCCCTGCATCATCTGTATGTATGAATAGACAGACGTTGCAAGTAGCAAGATAAGCATAATGAACGTTTTGCCTACTGTTCCGCCAATCGTCATCGCAGAAGCGCTTGCTCCCTCTTTACGGAATGCCTCTTTTTTCAACATTGGATTAGATGTTCTCATTTTTTCCCTCCTAAAATAGGTTCTACCAATAGTGTAAAGTTTTTCTCTTTACTTTTCAATATATGCAGCTTGTTTTTATTTTAATCCTTCAACCATGTCTGATAGTTCACTCCATCTTTCCATCTTTTTTTCTAGCTCTTCTTCTGTTTTCTGCTGTGCTTCAGATAATTCTTGTGCCTTTGTGAAGTCAGATCCAACTTTCGCAAGTTCTTCTCCAATTGACTCAATTTTTTCTTCAAGTTCGGCAATTGTATCTTCAATCGTTTCCCATTCACGCTGCTCATTGTATGAAAGTTTACGTTTACGTTGTTGTTTTGGAGCTTCTTCTACTACTTTTTTCTCTTTTTGAACTTCCGCTTTCTCCATAAGTTCTCTCGTTTTTTCCATTTCTAAATAATCTGTATAACTACCTAGGAACTCACGCACTTCGCCTCCGCCAGTAAAGATGAACAGTTCATCTACTACTTTATCTAAGAAGTAACGGTCATGCGATACAGTTAAAACGACACCTGGGAAATCTTCTAAATAATCTTCTAGTACTGTTAATGTTTGTGTATCTAGATCATTCGTAGGTTCATCAAGTAAAAGTACGTTTGGTTCTCCCATTAAAATACGTAATAAATATAAACGTCTTCTTTCACCACCAGATAGTTTACCAAGCGGTGTACCATGTGAATGAGTCGGGAATAAGAAACGTTCTAACATTTGAGATGCACCAATTACTTTTCCATCTGTTGTATGAATAACTTCTGCAATCTCTTTAATGTATTCAATCATACGCTGATTTAAATTCATCTCTTCATTTTCTTGCGTATAATAAGCAACTTTTACAGTTTGCCCAACTTCAATTTCACCACTATCAGGAGATAACTTACCTGCAAGCATATTTAATAGCGAAGATTTCCCGCTTCCATTCGCTCCAATAATTCCGATGCGATCGCCTGGTTTCACGATATGATTAAAGTTGTTTAATACCGTTTTATCACCAAATTTTTTCGTCACATCTTTTAACTCAAGTACTTTTTTCCCAAGACGGCTACCGCTAAGTGCAATATCAACTGACTGTTTTGCAGCTGGCCCTTCTTGGCCCTTTAGCTCATCAAATCGTTGAATACGTGCCTTTTGCTTTGTTGAACGGGCTTTTGCACCGCGGCGGATCCATGCTAGTTCGCGGCGATATAAGTTTTGACGTTTTGATTCTTGCGCAATTTCTTGTTCTTCACGAAGTGCTTTCGCTTCTAAAAACGTACTGTAATTCCCTTCATAACTATACAGTTTTCCATTATCTAATTCGAAAATACGATTCGTCACACGATCTAAGAAATAACGATCATGGGTTACAAGTAATACTGCGCCATTATATCGAGCTAAATATTCCTCTAACCATTCCACTGTCTCATGATCAAGATGGTTCGTAGGCTCATCTAAAATTAATAGATCCGGTGTTTCAATAAAACATTGCGCCATCGCAATACGTTTTTTCTGTCCACCAGATAAATTTCCAACAGTTGCAGTGAAGTCCGTAATTCCTAATTTCGTTAAAAGAGATTTCGCATTTGCATTTGCTTCCCATGCACTCATTGCATCCATACGTTGCTGCACTGCAAATAATTGTTCCTGTACTTTTTCATTACTTGGATCTTTTTCAATATGTAATAGCGCCTTTTCATACTCACGAAGAAGACGAATTAAAGGAGTATCACCATGGAAGACTTGCTCTAGCACTGTTAGTTGTTCATCAAACTCTGGTTGCTGTGATAAATAACTAATTGTATACCCACGAGAATGAGTCATATCACCTGTATCAGGAATTTCTGCCCCTGCAATAATTTTTAATAACGTCGATTTACCAGTTCCGTTTACACCGATAATTCCGGCACGGTGTCCTTCTGCAATACTAAATGATAATCCATCAAATAACGGTTTTTCTCCATATGATTTTGATAAGTTTTCCACAGTTAACATTTTCATATTTGTGCATTCCACTCTTTCATAAATTGTTCAATAAACTGTTCCATATAACGATGACGAACTTCCGCCTCTTGTTTTGCTGCGTTCGTGTTCATTAAGTCTTTTAATTTCAAAAGTTTTTCATAAAAATGATTTAAAGATGGATCGTTATTTTTTCTATATTCATCTTTCGTCATCACTTCACGCGGAGGAATAGTTGGATCATACATTAATCTCCCTTTCGCTCCACCATACGCAAATGTGCGAGCTATTCCAATTGCTCCAAGGGCGTCTAAGCGATCCGCATCTTGAACAAGCTTCCCTTCAAGTGAATCCACTTTACCGCCATGACCACCTTTATAAGACATATTGGCGATGATATGAAGAACATGTTTACTTTCCTCTTCTTCCACATGTAACTCTTCTAACCAATCAGAAACTTTTTTCATTCCTTCTTCTTCACTTTCATTTAACTTCTCATCTGCCACATCGTGAAGTAATGCTGCCATTTCAATTATAAAACGATTTCCCCCTTCTTGCTCGGATAAAGAAATCGCCAGTTTATGTACGCGTTCAATATGATACCAATCATGCCCACTCGCATCTTTTTCTAAAATATGTTTTACAAAAGTAATTGTTTTTTGAATCTTTTCTTGTTTTGTCATTTTATCTTCACCCAGTTACTTATTGTAACACGCCCGCATTTTTTCATCACATATTTTCTTGTCCGCCCATACACTGAGTGGTAAGCATCATCATGAAGGAGGAATAAATATGTTCTATAATAATCAACCGCCTTATCCAAGGCAACCATTTTACCCTCAACAACAAGAACAAAGATACACAGAACAATACGAAGAACAAGAGTTACAACAGCAAGAACAACAATATGACGAAAACCCATATGCAACAACGCAAAATCAAGAAACTGAATTTCAACAAAATCCATATGAAACACGTCCAAATTATGAATATCCTCAAAATCCATATGCGGTACCACAAAACCAAGAACAACCATATCAACAAAATCCATATGCAGCACCACAAAACCAAGAACAACCATATCAACAAAATCCATATGCAGCACCACAAAACCCATACACAACTCAACCACAACAACCGCAATACCAACAACAAATGTATCAACCAAACTACGACGCACGTGTCTCACCACCTAAACCACCAACAATAGATCCAACGCAGCCACAAATTTTACCGCCAGGACCAACATTAGACATTACACAACCACAAATCTTACCACCTGGACCAATTACTGAACCAACACAACAACAAATTCAACAAGTTGTCGGTACACAGTTTTTACCTTTCAAGAAACCCGTACTAGATTTCGTAAAACCATGGGTAGATTACGGTTTAAATGAAGCAAAACATACATCACACGAACACGCATTAACAGAAGTTGCTGCGATTATGTTTTTAGTTGGTAAAGGCTTCAATCCGACGATTGCTCATTATATCGTAGAATCTTGGGAGAAGAATGAACAGTTTTAGGGTTGTTTATTTTATGTTCAGAAAAACTATAAAAGCGTCGCAAATGCCTGTTATACAAGCATTTGCGACGCTTTTTATTTGTTATATTATATTCTACTTCAAAAGGGTATTTCATATTTTTTCACATGTTTTTATATTATTTGTGAGCAAAATGTGAGCAAATAATAACCTTTTAATTAAACTGTATTAGATCCCCTTGATAAATAAACATTCCCCTTCCATTTGTTGAACTTGTGTTCTAAATATATCCTCTTAATTCATCAAGTTTTAAAGTGCGCTAAAAACGTTGATTTATCAAACTTTTATAAAAATGATATTTCATAGTGATTCATCACTTTTTTTATTTTGTGGGTAAATTGCGGGTGGGGTTGTGGGTGCCCCCACAAAATATAAAACTAAATGAATTAGGCCTGTTTTATTTTTCCATCTGTTCTTTCCTATATCAAAGGCATTAGGTGACTGGGAAACTTGGAAAGGTATAGGCTACACTGTTACCCATTTAGATAAAGCTTTACCTGCTATGTGGGATGCATTATCAGATTCTTTTAAGAAAGATGTGATAAATGGAGATGCAGAAACCCGCGCAAGATGGGGATCGTATGCTTTAACACAAATTGGATTAGGTCTTATTGGGGGGATAAAGGAGTCAGTAAAGCTGCAAAGCTAGCGCAAGGTGCTAAATTCTCTCAAGGTATCTCAAAAGCTGGACAAATATTGAGCAAAGGCGATAATTTGGCTTTCTCAGGTGGTAATGAAATAATTGGTAGAGGAATTCAAAGAGGTTCTACGACAATTGAGGAAATGACCAATGCTAAAATTATTTTAAAGAAAGATGCAAATGGAAAATTTATTTTAACTGGCTATCCAAATTAATAAATAGGAGGATAAATATGTTATTAAAACACAATCCAAAAGATGAAATTTATCAATTCCTAGCAGGAAACTTTCATCAAGATTCTTTCTATGAAGAGGTAATTCAAGAACTAATAGAAGAGGAATACAAAGAATATATACAAAATGCTATTATTTTCTTAACTAAATTTATTCAAAGTGATTACAGTAAGGAAGAAAAAAATAGATATATAAAAGAAGCTGCAGATGGAATATATTTTGAGGGATTAAAAGTAACACCTTTAGAATGGTTAGAACACACCGTTGATTTATTAAAAAAAGGATAAAAAATACAATGTATGAAAAATGTTAACAAATCAGAATATGAAATGTCTGTAAACTTAAAAAATGTTAAGTTAATTGAAGAGAAAAAAACTATATAGGGATTTACACTAGATAGCGATTATTAATTACAACAAATAAAAGCAGAACCTGATGAGAGTTCTGCTTTTATAATTTTCATTTTGCATACACATAAGCAGGATTAGCAGTTACATAGTATGCTTTGCTTTTACTGTTGTGAACTTTGTATTGATACGAACCATTCACAATTACTTTTAAGACCTTTTCTTTCTAGGGCCTACAATTAATTTAATCGCTGTTCTTTCTTCATTATTGATAGAAATCTCTTGAAACGCTGGAACAAAAGCTAAGTCAATACCACTTGGAGCGACGAACCCTCTTGCAATCGCAATTGCTTTAATCGCTTGATTTATAGCTCCAGCCCCAATCGCTTGAATTTCCACATTACCACTTGTTCTTAGTACACCCGCTATTGCACCCGCGACTGAATTTGGGCTTGATTTTGAAGATACCTTTAATATATTTTCCATGTAAGTTGCTCCTTCTATTATTTAATCTCTCTTTCGTTACAATTTTAAATATTTTAGCGTATCTTTAATTACTATTCACACCAAAAACAAACGATGCTTCATATGTACATTTATTCTATATTTTCTGACTTCTTCCTGCCCAGCTACACAAATAAAAAAATAAACTAAATAATCTAATATACATACGATTAAATATCATAACTTCACCAAACGATAACATCCAAACAGCAAAAGATAATATTGCTGTTTGTCAGACGAAATTAATATAGTAAAGTGAAACTTTACTCAGTGGGGGTTTTGTTCATCCCCCAACTAACTTCTTTGCTTTCACTGAATTTTGAGATGGGGGTCTTACTGCCCGGAAAATAGCGGGATAAACTTTTCCTCGTTACTTTAATCCATTTAGAAATCCCATTCATTTTTCTATCAAATTATGAACCTTATCATCTTCAAAAAGTGTTACAGGTAATACCCCAATACTATATTTCATCATTTGAGCACTTTCTATTCTAAATCTATCTCCTTTTATAGTACAAGCATACACGCCAATTGTGATTCATTTTCATAAACTATTATGTGTTTTACATTTATTAAGAATAGGAGGTAATATATTGGGTTCATACTATCATTCTTCAAACTCGTATAAAAAATGCTCATGTAAATCTTCTTCCAGTTCAAATAAAAAATGTTCATGTGACCATTCAAATAAACGAAGCTGTCCTGCATACGGAACTTTTTGGCAAACTGAATTTATAACTGTTCCTTTTGGAAACCCTTTTCCATTTAATCACGTTGGACCTTTAGCTGGAGGCGTTTCCTTACTAAACCCTACTACTATACAATTTAGACAAGCTGGTGATTATAGAGTTTCGTTCATTTCCAGTATTAATACTACTTTAAATCCTGTATTTCCACATATCCCAGTCATAACTATATTTTTAAATAACAATCCACTTGCTAATAGTCAAGGTGACTTCGCTATTCAAATGAATACTTCATCAAATAACGAATGTCTTCAACTCGTTGGCGAAACGATTGTTACAGTGCCAGCTAATTCAACTCTTCAACTTAGAAATAATAGTGGCTTTAATCGTCAAAGTATTGTAACTTGTGACAATGGTATAAATTCAGTTGAATTAACAGTTACAAAACTAAGTTAATATTATTTCTTCACATTCAGATGCTATTTCAGCATCTTTTTTTATTGAATAACAGTTTTCTTCGACTTTTATTATCTCTCATCACGCAAAAAAAGTGCAGAATTCTTTCTAACACAAGATTTCTGCACTTTTATATTATGCTTATTTATTCTTCCTTATTTCTCTACATAAACCGACTTAACAATCGTACGATTATATGGTTTTCCTTCTTTATTCATCCCTTTTATATCCATCGTAACGTTATATACTCCCGGTTGTTTTATATCTTTCAAAGCACCTGTAAATGTATTCGTATTAACATTTTGTAATTCATTAAATTCAGAGACTAACTTACCTTCTTTATTAACGACTCTTACTGTTATGGATAGATCCCCTTTCATTTCAGGTGCCACTGGTGATTTTTTCAGTTTATACTCAGGTTTATTTACTTTAACCTTTGTAGGCATTTGAAGAACAAATGGCGCGTCATTCTTGTAATCGCTTACAACTAAATATGCATCTTTCGACTGCTTCGCCATCATTTTGATTTTCCATTCGCCTACTTCCAATTTATCAAACTTGAATGTTCTAATTGTCGCTCCATTAAAGAAAGATTCGCCTTCACCAGTAGTTATAGCGCTATCTTTGTTTGCATAGATTTTTCCTTTTGGAGATACCATTTGTACTTCTACATCAGAAGAAGCAGTTAGTACAGAAACTATTCCTTCAGCCTTTTTATCAACAGAAATACTTTGCTCTATCCACTGATTTTGTGGTAATTCGCCTCCTAAAATATTTTGATTTGAAGTTGTATTTAATTGTTCTAGATTTTCATTTGAACTAGTGCTGGATGCTACTAAAGCTGGTAATCCCACATTTGTCGTACGTAAATATGGTTCAATTCGTGCAAAAACAGCTGATCCTTTTCTTATATTGTCATGATCAAATCTGGAATCTGTAAATAAATGTGTACCGTACGATAGCTTCGCACTCCATTCATTTACTAGTCCATCATTTGAACCGTACGACGATAAATATAACCCGCCCATAGATAATGCAGAAAATGTTGGCCCCCAGCTAGTCCCAGTAGCCGTATAGTAACGGTTTAATTTAGCTGCTGGGTTGTTATCTATTGTTGAACGAAACTTTGCCATTTCACCTATTTGTAACGAATACGTACCATCATCTTTTTGACCTAATATAGAAGCAAGCCACCCTGCCCACCAACTATATGATAAATCTGCTAAATTTGAGCCGTGATGCGGTGTAGCAAGTGTAATAACATTTCCAACAAATCGATTCGCACCATATTCAACTAATGCGGCTTGTGTATCAATACCACCTTTACTATGCGCTACAATATTAACTTTTTTACCGAAATGATTATATATTTCTTCAAGTTTTTGTGCTAACAATTTTCCGTTATCCCACTGACTAGCCGAACCTTTCCCAGCAGCATCATACAATTGTATAAACACTGTTTGATAGCCTGCTTTTAAAGCATAATCATACATATCATTTATATCATGATATACTGTCTTTCCATACCAACTATCAGCATTACCATTTCTTCCTTGTACAAAGAGAATTGGCGGTTTATTCTCATCATAATTAGCAGGTTTTTGGCCTAAAAACCATTCTCCAGGTGTGAATACTTCTGTGTCAGGAAACCCCTTTCCAAGCTCTTTTACAACTTCTGCCTGTACATTTGTGCTAATCGTTGGAGCCATGATAAAAAATACAATTAGTAAGACCACAAATCTTCTCATCAGTCGCATATTACTCCCCCTATTTTTTTGAAAGAAGGTGTTCTTTATAATATTTTTATATTTTCCCTTCCTTAATAATAGCTAATCTTTTATTTTAAAAAGATGTTAGCCCTATTTTTAGAAGGTTACTAGTTGTGTACCCTCTTCCTTAACTCTCGTTATTCTCTTTGTTTCTACCTCTTCCTTTTGATAGAATACGACAAAAAAGTTTCTCAATAATTGTTAACTTCGCTACATCCAGATATTTTTTAAATCATTATTGTTTATATAAAGCATACAAATCTTGAAAAAATTTTAGTAAAAAAACATTTTATTACTAGTTAGTTATTTAAAAATATAATAAAGATATGTACTTTCTTTTCATTAAATACAAACTAATTTTAAAGGAGCTTATATTATAAGACTTTCCTACGATTAAAAATTAAACTGAAATTTCAGAATATAAGATCACATTTCCAGAAATATATATTATGATAATTTCCGCGCACTTGAATTAACTTTTTAGAAGTACTAACCTATCGGTGAGCAGAAGAAAATTCTGTAAAAAGAAAGGAGAATACTTTATGATGACTAATTTACAAAAGGAGTTTTTTAAACGCTTAAAAATTCCTGCAAAAGAAATAACATTTGATGATTTAGATGAAATTCTCTTAAAAATGGGAATGATTCTCCCCTATGAAAATCTTGATATTATGGCTGGTACTATTAAAAATATCTCAAAAGATAACTTAATAGAAAAGTTACTTATTCAAAAACGAGGTGGACTTTGTTATGAATTAAACTCCTTATTGTATTATTTTTTAATTGATTGTGGGTTTCAAGTATACAAAGTAGCCGGTACTGTTTATGATCTGTACGATAATAAATGGAAACCCGATGATGGTCATGTCATTATCATATTAAGTCATGAGGATAAAGATTATGTTGTGGATGCAGGTTTTGCATCTCATCTCCCTTTACGTCCAGTACCTTTTAACGGAGAAGTCATCTCCTCTCAAACAGGAGAATATCGAATTCGTAAGCGAAATACTCGAAAAGGTACGCATATTTTAGAAATGAGAAAAGGAGCTAACGGAGAATCTACAAGTTTCTTACAATCTGAACCTTCAAACGATTGGAAAATAGGCTATGCTTTCACTGTAGATCCAATAGATGAGAAAAAAGTGAATAATATTCAAAAAGTGATTGTAGAGCATAAAGAATCTCCTTTTAATAAAGGAGCTATCACTTGTAAATTAACTACTTATGGTCACATATCATTAACAAATAAAAATTATACAGAAACCTTTAAAGGCACCAAAAATAAACTACCAATAGAATCTAAAGATTATGCTCGCATTCTTCGTGACTCTTTTGGAATAACGCAAGAGAAATATGTAGGAAAAACACTAGAAAGAGGCTAGTTGACTACAAGTATTTCATAATAAAGCAGATTCTATATTTAGAATCTGCTTTATTTTATATTTTGTTATAAATTAATTTAATTTTGTTGTTACCCTTTAATTTTCAATTATATATTCATCATCATATTTATCGTATTGTAACCCTTTCCCTATCTTTGATTCTGTAACTTGATCTCTTAAAAACGGTGCAGCATCCATTTTGCTAGTTGCAATTTCAATTCCATATTTTTTCGTTAAATGAGCTAACTCTATTAAAAACCACTCTCTTCGCAATGTAACTGGAATATCCAATGTTTTTCTTTTCATATATAATAGCACCTCTTTTATTTTCATAGCTTAAAAACATCACTGGATGCACTTATTAAAACTACCTTTCACCTCTAACATCCAATGAAACATTATAGTATATGCATGTCCATTTCAAACGTGCTATCACAAATATGATATTTAAGTTTACATAATTATATTATGTAATAGTAGAAAAGGAAGGCATGTCCCTCCCCCTTCTACTATAGAGATTTAAATTAAGAACATCTTGGTACACCTAAAGCTAAAAATAAACCTGCTACTCCCGCAGTAATCGGTACTTTTAACGTAATAACATCGTCTACCTTCGTTACTAAAAAGTAAGCATTACCTTCTTGTAATATACAAGTTACTAACAATTGAAATTCCATTCAAATCTCCTCCTTTCAATCGATATACTATAATTTATGAAATATCTTTCAAAAAGTAATAGGAAATATATCTATTTTTCTCTATATACAAAATAATCGTTTATAAGTCTAGTAAAAATATTAATTTTCTAAATTTATATAAAACGTGTAATATCCAATAAGTTCCTATATAATCAATAAGAAAAATCTTACAAATGCAGGTATGAAAATGGCGATTTTGAGTAATATTGGTGCAGCTTTATTTTCTATTGCTTTTATTCTTTTAATCTTATGTATCATTTCATTCTTTAAGAAAAATGGAAAAGCAAAACAATATGGATGTCCTACCGTTATTCTTTTTATGATTTCTATTATATTAATAACGACCGGTACAACAAAATCGGAACACCCCGTCGTCGAGTTTTTTTCTACTTTAAGTTTCATTCTATTTATATTCTTCCTTGTTATAGCAATCTTATCTGTAATTAAGAAAACAGGTGTAGCGAAAAAACAATTTATTATTACAGCCGTATTATTTGTCATTTTTGTTGCGCTATTAGTTATTTCAGCTCCTTCTTCTGAAAAAACGACAGCAACTAGTACAAAAGTTGCCTCTAACAATGAAGAACAAAAAAATAGCGAACAGAAAAAAGAGCTAGAAAAGAAAGAGGCGGACGAAAAAACTCAAAAGCAAGAAGAACAAAAACGACAAGCTGATGAACAAGCTCGTAAACAACACGAAGAACAAAAACGTCAGGCTGACGAACAGGCTCGTAAACAACAAGAAGAGCAAAAAGCACAGCAAACTCAAACACAACCCGCTTCAGGAAATACTAGTAGTGCATACTACAAAAATTGTGCTGCAGTTAGAGCGGCTGGGAAAGCCCCTTTACATAAAGGACAACCAGGTTATGACTCACATCTTGATCGTGATGGCGATGGAGTTGCATGCGAAAAATAGTAATAAAAAAGAAGCTTCTAGTAAGCTTCTTTTTTATTATCAGAAACTATTACGACAAATTCCCCTCCCACTTCCTTTTATAAAATTCATTTTATTATCCTTAAAACTGACACATAATAAGTGATTTCAATCACCACATTGATTTTCATTTATCGCTATTCTTAATTTAGTTATTACATTCAAACTTTATGGAGGCGTTCATATGAAACATGCATTTACTGAAACTTCTATTGTCGGTGAGATCGTTACACAATTCCCGAAAGCTAGTGATCTTTTTAAATCATATAGAATAGACTTTTGTTGTGGTGGTAATAAACCACTTATTGATGCAATTCATGAAAGAAATTTATCAGCAACAGAAGTACTTACAGAATTAAATACACTTTATAATAATACGAAACGATTAAATGAATCTGAAATTGATTGGAAAAATGCTTCTTATCGTGAATTGATTGATTATGTTATAAATAAGCATCATCGCTATTTAAATGAAGAATTACCACAGTTAAGTCCGTATGTGACGAAAGTATTACGCGTCCACGGAGCAAGTCAGCCTCACTTAGCTCAAATTCATAAGCTATTTCACGAATTAAAGATGGAATTAGAACAACATTTAATTAAAGAAGAAACAGAAGATTTTCCATTAATTTTAGAATTTGAACAAAATCCAATTGAAGAAAACTATGTGAATTTACGTAAAGTAGTAGATAAGTTGGAAAATGAACATAACCACGCAGGCAACATTATTAAAGAGCTTCGTAAAGTTACAAATGACTTTACTCCTCCAGAAGGAGCTTGCGGCACTTATCGACTTGTTTACCAACGCCTTGAAGCACTAGAGTCTGATTTATTTGAGCATATTCATTTAGAAAATAACATTTTATTTCCACGTGCAATTACGAGAGTATAAATCAAGTGCAGGACATGAGTATACATACTTATGTCCTGTTTTTTCATTTGGTAAAGAATATACACATCCCTCTCGAATAAATCCGAATTTTAACAATTTGTGAATCATTATAAAAATGTGATAAATATCACATCTCCCCTTTTTTGGATTTTCTATAATAGAAATATAATCCTTTGTTCAACATTTCACAGAAAAAGGGGAAACGAAAATGAAAAAACGTTTAGTTATGATCGGAAATGGTATGGCTGGAATACGCTGTATGGAAGAAATATTAAAACATAATAGTGATTCATATGAGATTACTATTTTGGGAGATGAACCGCATCCAAACTACAATCGCATTATGCTCTCTCACGTTTTACAAGGCAAAACAAATATGCAAGATATCATTATGAATGAATACAGTTGGTATGAAGAAAACGAAATAACTTTATATACAAACGAAAGAGTTCAAATTATTAACCGAGAAGCAAAAATCATTATCACAGAAAAAAATCGTACTCTTACATATGACAAACTCATTATCGCAACAGGTTCTAGTGCTTTTATTTTACCTGTTGAAGGTTCTACTCTTCCTGGTGTAACAGGATTTCGAACAATTGAAGATACACAATTTATGATAGACACCGCTAAAGAAAAGAAAAAGGCCGTTGTTATTGGTGGTGGGTTACTTGGTTTAGAAGCCGCAAGAGGTCTTATTGACTTAGGGATGGACGTACATGTTGTTCATTTAATGCCAAACTTAATGGAGCAGCAACTAGATACGAAAGCAGCTTCTCTATTACGCGAAGATTTGGAAGCGCAAGGCATGAAATTTCTAATGGAAAAGAAAACTGTAAAAATTCTTGGTACAGACCATGTTGAGGGCATTCAATTTGAAGATGGTGAAGTTGTAGATTGTGATTTAGTCGTAATGGCTGTCGGAATACGCCCAAATACGCAAATAGCAAAAGATGCTGGTTTAATTGTAAATCGCGGTATTGTAGTCAATGACTATATGCTAACAAATGATGAGTCCATTTATGCAGTTGGAGAATGTGCAGAGCATGACGGTATCGCATATGGACTTGTTGCTCCTCTTTATGAACAAGGTGCGATATTAGCAAAACATATAACAAATTTACAAACTGATGGATATTCGGGCAGTATCGTCGGTACGCAATTAAAAGTTGCAGGTTGTGATTTATTCTCTGCTGGTCAAATTTATGAAGATGCTCAAACGAAAGCAATATCAATCTTTGATGAATGTAAACGTTCCTATAAAAAAGTATTAATTCGTGACAATAAAGTCATCGGTATCGTTTTATATGGTGACACAGCTGACGGAACACGCCTCTTTAGCATGTTAAAGAAAGAAGAAGATATACAAGAATATACAGCCGCTTCTCTTCTTCACAAAGCTGGTGAAGAAAGTGAACTTAACGTTGCTACTATGAGTGCTGATGACACGATTTGCGGATGTAATGGTGTTACGAAAGGTACAATCGTTCACGCCATTTTAGAACAAGAGTTAACGACTTTTGAAGAAGTTAAAGGCTGTACGAAAGCCGCAGGGTCTTGTGGTAAATGTCGTCCGCTTGTGGAACAAGTTTTATCTCATACACTTGGAGATGCTTTTGATGCCTCAGCGCAATCTGCCGGTATGTGTGGATGTACACCTTTATCCCGTGATGAAGTCGTAGCGGCCATTCACGAGAAAGGCTTAAAATCTCCAAAAGAAGTACGAAATGTTCTTGGTTTTGCACATGAAGACGGCTGTTCGAAATGCCGCCCTGCTTTAAACTACTATTTACGTATGGCGATTCCAGAAGAATATGAAGATGATAAATCGTCCCGTTTCGTTAATGAAAGAATGAATGGTAACATCCAGCACGATGGTACATTCTCTGTTATTCCACGTATGTACGGAGGCGTTACAACAGCAGACGATTTAATGAAAATTGCTGAAGTTGCGAAGAAGTATGATGTTCCACTTGTGAAAATTACCGGTGCAAGCCGAATTGGCTTATACGGTGTCAAGAAACAAGATTTACCTAACGTATGGGCTGACTTAAATATGACTTCTGGATATGCGTATTCAAAATCTCTTCGTAATGTAAAATCATGTGTTGGCTCTCGTTTTTGCCGTTTCGGTACGAAAGATTCATTAGGACTTGGTATGTTGCTTGAACAATCATTAGAAATGGTAGATACACCTCATAAAATGAAAATGGGTGTAACTGGTTGTCCGCGTAACTGTGCGGAAGTACTGACGAAAGATTTTGGCGTTGTTTGTGTCGAAAATGGATATCAACTTTGTATTGGCGGAAATGGTGGCACAGAAGTACGTGAAGCTGATTTTGTAATGATTGTCCCTACTGAAGATGATGTCCTTCGCATCGCTACAGCTTACATGCAATATTATCGTGAAACTGGTATTTACGGAGAGCGTACTGCCTACTGGACAGAACGTTTAGGCTTCGATCACATAAAAGAACTACTGCAAGATGCAAATATGGTTACTACGTTAAATGAACGTTTCCAAAAAGCTCGTGGCACATATAAAGAAGCATGGGGACAAGCACTAGAAACGAAATCATTAAAAGCGATGTATGAAGTAGAAACTGTGAAATAAGGAGCTGTGACCTATATGATACAAACGAAAGAAAAAATAAAAGTTATGCGTGCAGAAGACCTTCCTATTCAAATCGGTAAAGAGGTGCAAATGAAAGGTATGTCTTTCGCCCTATTCCGCCTTTCAAATGGCGATATTCGAGCTGTAGAAAATCGTTGTCCTCATAAAAACGGGCCATTAGCGGAAGGTATTGTATCTGGAGAATTCGTCTTTTGTCCACTACATGATTGGAAAATTTCACTACTAACAGGTGAAGTTCAAAAACCTGATGACGGTTGTATTCAAACGTATGAAGTAGAAGTTATTGACGGAGATATTTATATATACATGTAATTTACAAAAGGAAGCCTCCCCTGGCTTCCTTTTAAATAAAAATAGACGAGGTGCGAATATGAACGGATATGTATATTTAGTTGGTGCAGGACCAGGTGATGAAGGGCTTATTACAAAAAAAGCGATAGAGTGCTTAAATCGTGCAGATATCGTCTTATATGACCGCTTATTAAACCCTTCCTTTCTTAATTATACAAAAGAAACATGTGAACTTATTTATTGCGGAAAAATGCCAAAGAATCATACTATGCGTCAAGAAATGATTAACTCACACCTCCTTCAATTTGCGAAAGAAGGAAAAATCGTAGTCCGCTTAAAAGGCGGAGATCCATCTATTTTTGGCCGTGTTGGTGAAGAAGCAGAAACTTTAGCATCAGCAAATATTCCATATGAAATTGTACCAGGTATTACATCTAGCATCGCCGCTAGTATCTATGCAGGTATTCCCCTCACCCACCGTGACTACAGTAATAGTGTCACTTTATTAACCGGACATGCAAAAGGTCCTTTAAGCGATCATGGAAAATATAATTCATCTTACAATAGCGACACGATTGCCTACTACATGGGTATAAAAAACTTACCTACAATTTGTGAAAACTTACTACAAGCAGGAAAAAAAGAAGATACGCCAGTAGCAGTCATTGAATGGGGTACAACTGGTAAACAGCGCGTTGTCACAGGGACACTGTCTACCATTGTTTCTATTGTCAAAAACGAAAATATTTCTAATCCTTCTATGACAATTGTTGGTGATGTCGTTTCCTTACGTAATCAAATCTCTTGGAAAGAACGCAAGCCATTGCACAGCAAGAAAATTTTATTTGCATCTGCAACAAATAAAAAAAGCGCAATAAAGCAAATGTTACAAGAGTCCGGTGCAGAAATATATCAAATTCCAACTTTCAAAAAGAAAGAATACACATTAACCTCTGAACAAATCAATAAGATTTTTAACGTTGATCGTCTTGTATTTTGTTCCGCTGACAGTGTAGACATCTTAATGCAATCATGCAGTAAATATCATAAAGATATTCGTTCCTTACAGGCAGAACTTCAGTATATGAACCTTTCTATTCAAGAAAAGCTCATGCAATATGGATTGTTCAGTAAACCTGCGCAATTTTCTTCGAATTCAACGATTTATTTAGGACGAAACATTAACCGAATTGCTGTTATTCAAGAAAAAATTGGTGCTGGTTCCTATATGATGACTCATGAGTACACAATTGATCATCGCTTCGATGAAATTCATTCACGTATTCTTTCTGAATTCTCATGGGATAGCATTGTATTTGAAGGTCGTGCTTCTATTGATACGTTTCTAGCAGAAATAAAACGCCTTGGCTTTATCAATATTCTTACTCTCCCATTCTCGTATACCGACGTTCCAACTTTACACTATGCAAATAAAGTTGGGTTTCATAACGTAGATCATCAATTACAAGAAACTCTTATGAAGAAAGACATGGTGAGACAATGAAAGGAATTGTATATGTTGGACATGGGAGCCGGCTACAAGAAGGTAATGAACAATTCATTCAATTTATTCAATCTGTTATGAAAGAGCGAAACGAAAGAATTCAAAAAATAGCTTTTCTAGAACTAACGACACCTACTATTTCGGATGCAGTTACAGAAACGATAATAGAGGGAGTAACTGAAATAATGATTGTACCTGTTTTATTATTTGCAGCAGCTCACTATAAACGTGATATTCCTTTTGAAATAGAGCAACTACAAAAGAAATATCCACAAATAACATTTTCAGTTGTACCTCCTTTTAGTACACATCCACATATGGTGGAACTTGTAGTGAAAAGAATACGTGAAGCTATGTCAATGCAAAATAGTAGTATTTTACTCGTAGGACGAGGCAGTAGTGATCCACAACCGATACATGAATTACAACAAATCAGAGCAGCTGTCGAACAAAAACTTGGTATGCCAGTATCCTGTTCCTTTTTAACGAAAGGAACTCCCTCTTTTGCTGCTGAGCTCAAGGCTATAACATCGACTGCGTCCCATGTATATGTCATGCCGTATCTTCTCTTTACCGGATTATTACTTCAAAAAATTAAATTGCATACAAAAAAATATGATCACGTTACGACTTGTAACTGTCTTCAGTTTGATACATACATGAAGTTAACATTATTAGAACGAATGGAGGAATGCATATATGTATAACATGTACCCTCTTATGTTTAATCTACAAAATAAAGTGGTCGTTATCATTGGTGGAGGTAAAATTGCATATCGAAAAGCGTCTGGATTAAAAAATACAGGTGCTTTCGTCACTGTTGTCAGCCCAGAAATTTGCGAGGAAATGAAGGAACTTTCTTATATTACTTGGAAGCAAAAAACTTTTAGTAATGATGATATTAAAGATGCTCATCTTATTTATGCAGCTACAAATCAACATGCTGTAAATATGATGGTCAAACAGGCCGCTCATGATTTCCAGTGGGTTAACGTTGTAAGTGGTAGTACAGCATCATCTTTTCACACACCTGGTGTCATTCGAAATGATGAATATGTTGTCACTATTTCAACTTCAGGTAAGGACCCATCGTTTACGAAGCGCATGAAGCAAGAATTAACATCTATACTTCCTAAACTTATAAAAAAACTTTCTCATACTCGCAAATTGTAATCTATCACTCAGCTAAAATAGTAATTAACTTTGAACAAACGTTTTTAGAGGCGTTTGTTCTTTTTGCTTTAGTTTCGTTTTTTAGGCTCAGACAAGCAATTGGACAAGAATCTGTGAAGAAAAATAACGGTGTTGGAAGCCTGGAAACAACGTCAACAATTACGGACATAAAAAACAGTTGCTTGAGAGCAACTGCTTCAATATAGGTTTTATATTGGATATTCATTCAACCAAATTAGCGCTTGTTCATAATCATCAAAAAATCTCACAGATTCTTTCGTATTAGATTGTTGTAAATAATCCATTATCTCCCCCTCTTCAAGGAGAAATGCAATTGCCTTACTGTGATTCAAAATGGTTTCATTGAAAAACTTCTCTTTCCATACTTTTTGAACAGAAAAATGATTTGGCGTGTATCCTTTTCTATCCACCAACAATTTGTATTTCCGCCCTTCGGAAATGAATTGCTGACAAACCTGCTCGAAACCATTAAACCATTCATACACATCATCTGTTTTTATATTACCAACTAGATGGGTAACAATTATATCTCCTGAAACTGTTGTGCTGATATTCTGTTTACTCAACTTGGAATCATCCCCCTTATTTACAATAATACGGAAAAACTACATGGAATCAATAAAGATAAAATTCTTACTTGACGCTCCCCCATCACTATCAACCTAAGCTCATGTAACGTCAATTATAAGCGAGATTATGTCTTTTTTCGCAAATCTATATGTAGATGCTTTAAAGATTTACATACGAAATAACCCCTAATGAGGTTCCTTTTTTTGAATTAAGCCACTTGATTATCAGACATAGTACAATTGTAAACGACACTCAATATATTTAAGACTGTTTTCTTCTCATATCGATGGGATTTCCGTCCATCATTTACCACCTCAAATCTATTCGTTTTTTGCACGTACATTCAAAACAAAATATATGACAAATAAATAACGACAGTTACTGTAATAATGCTGAAAAGTGTTGAAAATAAAACGATTTGTGCATGTAATTCAGGTTCTATTTGATACTCCATAGCAATGGTTGATGTATTTCTTGACGTAGGAAAAGAACTTGCAATAAATAATGATTGTGCAACAATACCATCCATGTTTAGTAGATATATCATAGCAAGTGCTAATAATGGTCCCATCAGTAACCTTCCAATTAAAGCCCATGTTATGACTCGATGGAAAAAATTAAGCTTAATGTTGGATAATTGTGCCCCTAGCAATATGAGTGCTATTGCAACAAAACCATTCGCAAGCTGATTAAGAGGAATAAAGATAGAATTAGGTATTTGAATTGTAAAAGATTGAAAGAAAACCCCTAATACGAGTGCATGAAATACAGGCAGTCTTAGAAATGATTGAATAATACCTCCGATTGTTTTTGTTGCTGATAGTAAGTTATATATCCCATATGAATAAGTTAAAAGATTCTGGAAAATAACAATAAAAATTTGAATGGAAACCCCCACTGGATTGTGACTGAAAATCAATTGACTTACTGGTAACCCATAATTACCGGAATTCATTAACGAAATGCTATTTTTTAGAGCTGCACTTTCTCCTTTTTCTAACTTTAATATTTTTGAAATGAAATGACTTACTATGATCAGACTCAGACTATAAAGCATTAAATAGTATATTATCTGGAGCAACAAACCTGTTTCTATACGAATATCATATATATTCACAAATACAGCCGCTGGCATCAAGCAATAAGTAATAAGTGTAGATAGCTGCTTTAAGTTAAATTGAAACTTTCTTTGTAAGATTGCACCAATTAGCATCAATATTAATATTGGTAATATCACGTCTAATATAATAAAAACAAACATGTAAAACCTCATTCCAAATATATTATAGTTGGATTAAACTCTTTACTAAATATGGACCACATTTATTTCGTCTGAAAACACCCTCAGTTCTTAATAATCAGAAAACTTAAATCAATAATATGAAAATGCTCATCAAAAATTCTTATTTCATTTCCCTCCCCTCTCTTTTCTTTAACATATCAAATATAACTCATAAAGAAAATTATGGATTGTTTATACAAATTCATAATTTTATCTTATCAACCTAAACGGTATTTTTTATTTATAAGTATTCTTTTTCACAATATCCATTAGCCTTACCAAAAAATCTGGCCCTAGAAAAATCTGATACTGCAGTTACTATGCGAAGAATACTTACATCAATTCCATACTTGTCGCTTAAAACACCTAACATACCTGATACTTGTTTATCTTGAGTGGACTTATATTTTTTTCATCTAAACATCCCGATTCAATTAAATATTTGCATTCTAAAAATGAGTTCGATCTTTAGAATAGATTTAAGATTTCCTTCACTAATCTACCCTTTAATTGAATAACTTTTGACTTCTATATTTTAAAATAAAATTCCATAAACCTTCTGTTTTTCATTTTAAAAACACATTCTTTTAGAAAACGAGCGTTTGTTGAGATAGCAATAAAAACATGTTGAAGCCTATTACAAAAAGAACCATCCCAAAATACTTTGGGATGGTTCTTTTTCCTTATTAATGATTCTTTAACATCACTAACAATTTCTCTTGGCTATACATCCATACTGTAATGATTAAACAAGCAAGTGCGACTTCTGATAACGCCATAAATCCAATTGCATAATGACCTGTTAATTGGAATAGTAACGTTAAAATTAGCGGTGGGAAGAATCCTCCTAGTCCACCTAAAGCTGATACGAGACCATTTACAATACCAGCTTGTTCTGAGAAATACATTGGAACGAGTTTAAAGATTGTACCATTACCTATACCTGCACAAAATGCGACTAGTAGGCAACCAAATGTATACACGTTCATGCTAGGCATAAATGATAAAATAATACCTGAAAGTGTTAAACCGATAAATACAAAGATTAATATTTTAAATGGATTAAACTTATCACCGAGCCAACCACCAATTGGGCGCATAATTGTTGCGAGTACGATGAATCCAGCTGTCCGCATACCTGCATCTACTTTCTCTAATCCGAAGTGAGATACTAAAAAGTTTGGTAAGTATACGGTAAATGCGACAAATGATCCGAATGTTAAAAAGTAAAAGATACATAAAAACCAAAGTTTTTCATTTTTATATACACCTTTTATTTGTTCCATTAATGGTGTATTCACCTTTTTCTCTTTACGATCGCCTAATAAAAAATTCATAAGTGCAAATGCTGCAAGTAAAACCAAATAACATTGTACTGTCGCTCTCCAGCCAACTGAAGTTGCGATAACAGGCGCTAAAAATGAAGTAATTGCTGTTCCGGCATTACCTACACCGTAAATACCATTTACAAAACCGTGACTCTCTTTCGGAAAGTATTTTGGTAAAGAAGTTACCCCTACAGAGAATACAGCACCACCGATTCCGACAAATAATCCACCAATAATTAAATCCATCATAGAATTGGCAACACTAATATAAAAGACAGGAAATAATAATAAAATAAAACTAATAAAGAATAATTTTCTTGCTCCGAAACGATTTGTCCAATAACCAATTGGAATGCGAAGAACAGAACCTAAAATAACCGGTACTGCTGTTACCATAGAAATTTGTCCCGCAGTTAATGGAATATCCGCTTTAATATAAGGCATTAATGATGATAAAATGACCCATACCATAAAACCGATAACTAGATTAGAAGTTTGTAAAATTAATTGAAAATTAGGACTTTTCATCCTGTTCCCTCCTATGTATGCATAGTTATATTTATTCTCTCCAGCCTAATCACGTCCTAACATGATTAGGCTGAGAAGAATCAACCACCACTTACTGGCGGAATCATTGCTACGACATCGCCAACTTGAATGATGTCATCCTCATTTGCATACTCTTCATTTATCGCGACCATAATCTCGTTTGAAATTGCTACATTATATTCCTTAATCAGAACTTCCTTCAGCTTCGCAACTGTAATATTTTCACAATCTATGTGTAATGCTGGCTTACTTACTTCTTCTTGTAAATGTGCAAATAATAGTACTTCAATCATATACTCCTCTCCTTTCCAGGCTCACCATTTGCATATGTTACCTTCTCTAACTGATCACCTATCCATGACTCACCATTTTCCCAAAACTCTTTCTTCCAAATTGGAACAATTTGTTTAATACGCTCCATAATATATTCGTTCGCCTCATATGCAGCTTTCCGGTGTGGTGTAGAAACAGCGACAACAACAGCAAGATCAGAAATTTGTAATGTACCAATACGATGTGTAATAGCGACATATGTCCCCGGCCACTTCTCTCCTACTTCAGTGCCAATTCTCTCAAGTTGTTTCTCCGCCATTGTCTTATAAGCTACATACTCTAAACAAAGTGTACGTCGACCTTTCGTAAATTCTCTAACAGTACCAATAAAAGTAGTAACCGCACCACACTCACGACGAATTACTTTGTTTGTAACTTCTTCAATTGAAATAGGTGTATCAATTACTTCATAATACGTATGTGTCATCTTGCACCTCTGATCCTTATATAAGTTAGCAATCTCTTTTTCTATTACTTGTATGATCGAAGCGGCTCTTCCCACGGCCACTCACTTCCGACGTTCGATTCTAATAACAGTACCGAAACGGTTATTCCTGTTTCAAATCCTCTTGTTCCTCCCGGCAGAACGATAAATGCATTCGCTTCTGCAATTGAAGAAATTGCGCTAGATTTATCTAAACCGACTGGTGTAACTTGCAATTGCCCATCTACAATTTCTACTCTCCCTCTTACAAAACGAGTAAACGGATTTGCTTTCGAAATGTCTTTCTGTAAAATTGCCTCTGCACGATATATGTGCGGATCTTTCCTATGCAAGTATGTTCCAATGACAGGTCGAACATACAATTCACATCCGACATAACAAGCAGAAGGATTACCAGATAGACCAAATAATAGTTTTCCCTCTAACTCAGCTACAGTTGTCACACTTCCTGGTCGCATCGCTATTTTGTTAAAAAGTACATTAGCTTGTAATCTCTCATAAATAGCCGGTAAATAATCATAGTCTCCTACTGAAATGCCACCAGTTGTAATTAATATATCAACTTCTTTTATCGCTTTTTTTACAGTGTTATAACACGTCTCAAAATTGTCAGCGAATTGCCCATAATACTGTACAATTCCACCTGCTCGTTCAATTTGAGCAGCTACCATATAAGAGTTACTATTTCGAATCTTCCCTGGCTTTAATTGTTCATGTACTTCGAGCAGTTCACTTCCTGTCGTTACAATTCCAATGACTGGCTGTTTTACAACATATACCGTACTATAACCAAACGTAGCAAGAAGTGCTGCAACTCCAGGATTAATAACAGTCCCTTTTTTCACCAGAATGCTATTTTGTTTTACATCTTCTCCTTTAAAAGAAATGTTATCCCCAGCAACAAAGGAGCGTTTCAATTTCATATAAGTCTTTTCGTTTTCTTCAAATCCTTCCGTTAGCTCTAACATAACTACTGCATTACACCCCGCAGGAATTGCCGCACCTGTCATAATACGGACAGCTTGAAATGCTTTCACATCTTCTGTAAAAACAAAACCTGCTCCAATTTCACCAATCACTTCAAACAGAATGGGATTACTGCTACTTGCTTCTTTTGTATCTTCTGCTCGAATCGCAAATCCGTCGTATGGAGAACGATTGAAATGCGGGACATCATGATCTGCAATAACATCTTCTCCAAGTGTTCTACCGTAGCTTTCTATAAGAGAAACCTTTTCTATTTCACCTTGGTAAGCATATTCCATTACACGTGCAACTGCTTCTGCCACTGGAATTGGTATACGTTTTTCTAACATTCTTTTTCACCTCGTTTTAATAAGGGGCAACTCTCTTTCTGTTCATCCTATATATTTTGCGTATAATCGTTTTGCTATTTTCACATCATTTGTTCCATGAATAAATGCCCTACCGTCTGTAAATAAAACGAAACGATATTCATCAATTAGAAATGATAGTAAGTAAGGCGTTTTTTGGACAAGTACACTTTTTTGTAATCGTTTTTGAACTTCCTCTAAATGAAGAACACGTTTTACCCCTGAACGGATTTGAACCGTATTCCGTCCGCATAGCACTTCCATTTTCATCTGTGCTTCAAATGTTAAACTTGGGTACGTGCGTGTATTTCCACAAGATGGACATGTATTTTTCTTCTGTCTATTTACTTTTAATGAGAGATATTGATTGTTCCAAATATCAAATGATAACATTGTTCCTCTTAGCGCCTCGAAATCATCCACCAATATTTTCATCGCCTCTGTTACTTGATGAGTAACGACCATTTGTACAGCTGGTTGAATGATTCCTGCTGTATCGCATGTTGCACCACCCATAGGATGATCCATTAAGCAGCGAAAACATGGTGTTTTCCCTGGAAGAATTGTATACGTTACACCGTAACTTCCAATACATCCACCGTATATCCAAGGTATATTTTCTTTTTGTGAAATGTCATTTATAAGTAGGCGCGTATCAAAATTGTCAGTCGCATCTAATATGAGATCCACTTCTTTTGTTAACTCTTTTATTTCTTGCAGTGTGACATCCGATACAACTGATACAATTTCCACTTCAGAATTAATCTTTCTTAAATGCTCTGCCGCTGCAATTGCTTTCGGTTTGCACTGCTGTGCATCTTCTTCTGTATATAACTGTTGCCGTTGTAAATTACTCCATTCGACGTAGTCACGGTCAGCAATTGTCAATTTCCCAATTCCCATTCTAACAAGAGCTTCTGCATTTGCAGCTCCTAGTGCACCCGCACCGATTAGGAGCACATGCTTTTCTCTTATTTTTCTTTGTCCCATTTCACCAATTCTAGAAAACAATACTTGTCTTGCATAACGCTCTTGCATAAGAACTCCGCCTTTCACTATCCACCAATGTAAGACATTTCAACTTTTGGACGTTTACTTGTACTTTCAACCGTTCTTTCATCTGAATATCGATCTGTTCTATATCGCCATGTATGTTGTAAAATTTTTAATAATGAGGCGTCAGAAATATTTTCTCGAAGAAGCGTTCGCAAATCCGTTCCTTTTGTTCCAAATAAACATGTAAAAAACTTACCATCTGCCGAAATACGGGCTCTCGTACAAGAAGAACAAAATGACTCAGAAACAGAAGTAATAAATCCAACTTCTGCATCGCTCCCTACATATCGATACATTTTCGCAACCTCTCCAAAGTAACGAGGTTTAACAGGCTCAATCGGATATACACGATTAATCTTCTCTATTAATTGTTCCTTCGTAATAACTTGTTCAAAGTTCCAGCCGTTTGTACTGCCCACATCCATAAACTCTATAAAACGGAGCTGAATTTCTTGTTCTTTAAAGTAACGAGCCATATGAAGAATTTGACTATCATTCATTCCTTTTTTTACGACCATATTTACCTTTACTTCTAACCCTGCGTTCTTCGCTTCTTCAATTCCTTTTAATACAGGTTTTGTGCTTACATTTCGTCCATTAATTTTTTTGAAGACATAATCCTCTATCGCATCTAAACTAATATTTACACGTTTTAATCCCGCTTCTTTTAACGCCTTTGCTTGTTTTGCTAAATGAATACCGTTTGTTGTGAGTCCAATATCTTTTAAGCCTTCTAGCTTTGCAAGTCTTGCAATTAACGTCGGTAAGTCTTTACGCAATAAAGGTTCACCGCCAGTAAGCCTAATTTTATTGACTCCCATACTTATAAATAATCTCGCTAATCTTTCTATTTCATCGAACGTTAATAAAAGCTCTTCCTTTAAAAAAGTGTAATCAGGTCCGAACACTTCAGCAGGCATACAGTATGTACACCTAAAATTACAACGATCAATAACTGAAATACGTAAATCTTGAAGTGGCCGTTCTAAAGAATCTTTCATGTTCTCGTGCATCTATATCCCTTCTTTTCTGCTGCAATCCTTAGTAAGCTTTCAATTTTTTTATTTGCCTTCATTATAAAAAAGAAGCTACATATTCAATGTGACTTTTCTCACATTACTTTCCCCATTCAAAAATTCTTCACAAATCCGTTCGAATTTTGTTCACATCTTTAATCTCATCCGCTTTGTCTATTGAATTTTTCAAACTAAAAACTGAAGATTTCTTCCCCTTACGGTCATTGAAATTTCAATTTATTTTTAAAATAGCTCTTGCATTTTCATCATACTTACACTCAAAATAGGAAATGTATTGCTTATAAGAAGAAAGGTGATCACTGTGGCAAACAGTATGACATTATCTCAAGATTTAAAAGAATTACTTGCATCTGTTGAATATAAAATGCAAATTAAAAAAGGTAGTTTTATTTTTCAAGAGGGTATGGAGGCAACAGAGCTCTATATCATCCACTCAGGAAAAGTACAAATTAGTAAATTAAGTGCTGACGGGCAAGAATTAACACTCCGTATTTGTTCGGCATACGACATTATTGGAGAATTAACATTATTCACGGACAATGCGAAGTATTTATTAAATTCAAAATGCCTTGAAGATGTTGAAGTAGGAGTTATAAAGCGTGAAACCTTAGAAAAAGCATTACTCCAAAAACCCGCACTTGTATTTGAATTTATGAAATGGATTAGTGAACATTTAAGAAGAATGCAAACGAAGTTTCGAGATTTAGTATTACACGGCAAAAAAGGTGCCCTGTATTCTACTCTTATACGAATGACAAATAGTTACGGTGTATTAAAAGAAAATGGGATTCTCATCGATTTACCATTAACGAATCAAGAACTTGCTAATTTCTGTGCAACTTCACGTGAAAGTGTAAATCGAATGTTAAATGAATTAAAAAAGCAAGGTACAATTTCGATTCATAAAGGAAAGATTACAATCCACGATTTACAATTTTTAAAATGTGAAATTGCTTGTGAAGATTGCTCTGCTTCTGTTTGTAGCATTGATTAGCATCTTATTTAGATGCTAATCTTTTTTCAATTTAAACTACTTATTAACGATTATTTCCTATGTAAACAAAAACGAGGCCTGCCATATGAGACCTCGTTTCGTTTTAGCTGCTAACTCCTATCCGTTTACAGCAGTATTATTTTTTCAACTCATTAGGAATACGTCTTCTGTAAATTACATAACTACGGCTTACATATTTAATTGGGGCACTAAATACATGTACTAGTCTTGTAAATGGCCACACTGCGAATAAACCCATCCCTGCAAGAATATGAATTTTAAACCATACTGGTACTTCCATCATATATTCAACTTTCGGTTGGAAAATAAAGAGACTTCGGAACCAAGGGCCAATTGTTGTACGATAATCAAATCCTTTTGAATCGATATTTAAAAATGTTGAAGAAAGTCCTGCTAACATTACGATAAGTAATAAAATAAGCGCCATATAATCTCCCTTTGTGCTCGTTGCAATGATACGTTTTACAGTTACGCGGCGGTACGTTAATATAATTAAACCGATGATAGAAGCAACACCTGCCGGAAGCCCGAAACTAATTGCCATTATGTGATACGTATGCTCAGAAATACCTATCGAACGGTATACAGCTTCTGGAATTAATATCCCCATAACATGACCGCCAATTACGAACATAATCCCAAAGTGGAATAATAGACTTCCGATTCGGAGCATTTTCTTTTCTAATAGTTCACTAGATTTTGATGTCCATCCAAATTGATCATAGTTGTATCTAAAAATATGTCCACCGATAAAGATTGCAAAAATGATATAGGGAAACAATACCCATAGAAATTGATTCATCATTTTAACAACTCTCCTTTCTAATTTGTCTGTACATCCCATGCTTCGATAGCGAGTAGCACAGCCGCAAGAATTGGTTCATACATACTACCTGCTTCTTTTAACTGAACGTGTAATGCTTGTATATTCTGCTTGTATTTATTCATAATTGGTTCACTGTCTTGCTCATTTGCATTTGCAAAAAACTCAAGAAAAAGTGGTAAATAATCAGGTAGTTCTTTATCCGTTACTTCAAAACCAGATTTTTTATAATGCTGCTTTAACTCTAATAATTCAATACCTCTTTCTCTTTGTTCACCAGTGTTCATATAAGTAAGATACATATTTGTTTTCTTACCAAAATCGAATGTATATACGTAACTATCAATGAGTTGATCATTCGTTTTATCTAGCGCTTGCTTTATAAAGGCTGTAAGTGATGCTTTAACTTCTTCCTTTTCTATCGTTTCAATCTCTTCTTGCAATTCAGTTACAGCTTCTCTCCACCCTAGTTCAGGATAGGAGAGAAGCAAAGAAGAACAAGAAAAAGCAGTTTGTAAACTTTGTTTCATCATTTTCTGCCCCCTTTATTTAAGAAATTGTCATACAAGAGCCTGGACCACCTGCGAATGCTAAACCACAGCTTCCTTGTTCGCTATATAAATCTGCCACTTGTTCACGGTGAGTGCCCGGAATGACGAAGCGATCTTTATATTTCGCAATAGCAAGAAGACGATACATATCTTCTACATCCTGTTTCGTTAAACCAAGTTCTTTTAATACAGCTTCATTTGGCTCTTTATTAATTTGCAGCGCTCTCATATGCGTTCGCATAACAGCCATTTTCTTCAATGTAAGACGAATGTGTGATTCATCTCCTGCAGTGAGTAAATTCGCTAAATATTGAATTGGAATACGCATATTATCGATAGCAGGGAAAATCGCTTCTGCTTGCCAGTTACTGCCTTTCCCTTCCACCATATTCATAATTGGGCTAAGCGGCGGAATATACCAAACCATCGGCATTGTACGGTACTCTGGATGAAGAGGCAGAGCAATTTTCCAATCGATAATCATTTTATAGATTGGTGACTCTTGTGCTGCTTTAATCCATTCTTCAGGAATGCCTTGTTTTTTCGCTTCAGCTGCTACTTCTGGATCATTTGGATTTAGGAAAACAGTAAGCTGAGATTCATATAAATCTTTTTCGTCTTCAACAGAAGCTGCTTCTTTTACTTTGTCAGCGTCATATAGCATTACCCCAATATACCTGATACGTCCCACACATGTTTCTGAACAAATTGTTGGCATACCAGCCTCAATACGTGGGAAACACATTGTACATTTTTCAGCTTTATTCGTTTGCCAGTTAAAATACACTTTTTTATATGGACAAGATGATACGCAGAACCTCCAAGCACGACATGCATTTTGATCTACAAGAACAATGCCGTCTTCTTCACGTTTATACATCGCACCAGATGGACAAGATGATACGCAAGACGGATTCATACAATGTTCACATATGCGTGGTAAATACATCATAAAGACGTTTTCAAAATCTGTTTTAATTTCTTCTTCCATTTTCTTTACGTTCGGATCTTGTAATCCTGTTATATGTCCACCAGCTAAATCATCTTCCCAGTTCGGACCCCATTCAATTTTGTCGATAAATTCGCCTGTAATTGCTGATTTCGGACGAGCAACTGGTTGATGCTTACGCTGCGGGCTATTTGTTAATGTTTCATAATCATAATTCCAAGGTTCAAAGTAATCATCAATTGTTGGTTGATCTGGATTGTGGAAAATGTTCATAAGACGTTTCATTTTCGAACCAGATTTCAGCTGAATTTCACCATTTTTCAATTCCCATCCGCCTTTATATTTCTCCTGATCTTCCCATTGTTTCGGATAACCAATTCCAGGCTTCGTTTCTACGTTATTGAAGTACATATATTCCGCACCTGGACGATTTGTCCAGGTGTTTTTGCACGTTACGCTACAAGTATGACAGCCGATGCATTTATCTAGGTTCATTACCATTCCGACTTGCGCTTTAATCTTCAAGCCAATCTACCTCCTTCAGTTTACGGATTACAACATTTAAATCACGCTGGTTCCCAGTCGGACCATAATAGTTAAATCCATAGCTTAATTGGCCATATCCACCAATCATATGTGTTGGTTTAACATGAATACGGGTTGGACTATTATGCGTTCCCCCACGGGTGCTTGTTAATTTCGTACCAGGCACGTTAATGTGGCGATCTTGCGCATGGTGCATAAATGCCATTCCCCTCGGTATACGGTGCGTTACAACAGCACGCGCTACGACAACACCGTTACGGTTAAAGCACTCGATCCAATCATTATCAGCAACGCCAGCTTCTGCAGCGTCCTCTTTATTCATCCAAACAGTTGGACCACCTCTAAACAGCGTTAACATCGGTAATGAATCGAAATACATACTATGAATCGACCACTTATTATGCGGTGTTAAATAGTTTAGTGTAATCTCTTTCCCTTCTACTTCAGGGCGTGACTTACGGAACGGTTTATGTTGCAGAATTGGTTTAAATGTTGCCATCGTTTCACCAAATTCTTTCATCATGTCATGGTCTAAGTAGAAAGATTGTCGACCAGTTATCGTTCTCCAAGGAATAAGACGTTCCACATTTGTTGTAAACGGTGAGTAACGTCGTCCACCTTTTTCTGAACCTGTAAAGGCCGGAGAAGTAATTACTGTTTTCGGTTGTGCTGTAATTTGTTCGAATGTAAAGCATTCTTCTTCACGTTCTTCTGCTAAATCACGTAATTTTAGATCTGTTTGTTTTTCAAGTGCTTCCCATGCTTTTACTGCCATATGACCGTTTGTTGTAGAAGAAAGCGTTAATACCGCTTCAGCAGCATTGATTGCTTCTTTTATGTCTGGGCAACCTTTCGCAATAGTATCCGTTCGAACAACTCCTAATTTGCTCTTTAATTGCTCATACTCTTTTTCTGCTGACCAAGAGATCCCTTTCGTACCAATCGGTTGTTTTCCGGCATTTGGTCCAAGTGCTGTCATTTTGTCATAAATCGTTTTATAATCCCTTTCAACAACATGAATTTGTGGCATCGTTTTACCCGGGATTGGTTCACATTCACCTTTACTCCAATCTTTAATCTTGCCAAGTGGTTGCGCTAATTCTTGCGGTGTATCATGAAGAAGTGGTGTTGCAACAACTTCTTTCATTGGTTCAAGATCTATTTTCTTCGCTAAATCTGACACAGCTTTAGAAAGTGAAGTGAAAATATCCCAGTCAGAGCGTGCTTCCCACGGTGAACCGATTGCTGGATTAAATGGATGCACAAATGGATGCATATCTGTACTACTTAAATCATGTTTTTCGTACCAAGTTGAAGCAGGTAAGACGATATCAGAATACAGCGCTGTTCCAGCCATACGGAAATCTAAATTAATGAGTAAATCAAGCTTCCCTTCTGGTGCTTCTTCATGCCACTTAATTTCTTCTGGTCGTAATGAATCACTATCGTCATTCATTAATCCGTTTGTTGTACCTAATAAATGTTTTAAGAAATATTCATGCCCTTTACCAGAACTTGAAATTAAATTCGCACGCCACACGAATAAGTTGCGCGGGAAGTTGTTTTTATTATCAGGATCTTCAATCGCAAATTTCAGTTCTTTTTCTTTTAATTTTTGTGCAACATATTTTCCGATTTCTTCTTGCGTTGTTGCACCAGCAGCAACAGCTTCTTTATATAATTCAATTCCATTTTTCTCGAATGTTGGATAAGAAGGTAACCAGCCGAGTCGTGCTGCTAATACATTGTAATCACCGTGATGTTGATAACGTGAGTTACCTTCAATTGGTGATGCTAAATGTCCAACAGGTGTATCTTCATAGCGCCATTGATCTGTTACGAAATAGAAGAAAGACGTACCATTTTGTAATTTTGGTGGCCCTTGCCAATCTTTTGCCATCGCGATTGTTTGCCATCCTTCTGCAGGTCGTAACTTTTCTTGACCAACATAATGCGCCCATCCCCCGCCGTTTACTCCTTGTGCCCCAACTAGAAGAACAAGATTTAAAACTGCGCGATAAATCGTATCAGAATTAAACCAATGGTTAATACCAGCTCCAACAATAATCATCGAGCGACCATTTGTATCAGCGGCATTTTGTGCGAACTCACGAGCGATTTGAATAATTAGTTCTCGTTTCACTCCTGTCATTTTCTCTTGCCATGCAGGTGTAAACGGTACATCATCATTGAAGTCTTTCGGCTCTTGTCCGCCAAACCCTCGGTTCACCCCGTAATTTGCTAACGTTAAGTCGTATACAGTTGTAACGAACACTTCGCCTTCTTCTGTCATAACCTTTTTCACTGGAACTGTACGTTCTAATACTTTGTTTCCATCATCAGAGAAGTACGGAATTTGTACCGTTCCAATCGTTTCTTCCATTCCAAGTAAAGAAAGACGTGGATCAATCTTTTCACCTGTTTCTTCATCTTCTAAACGCAAGTTCCATTTCTTTTCGTTATCCCAACGTGAGCCCATTGTGCCTTGAGGTGTTGCAAAATCATTCGTGTTCTCGTTCCAAAGAACAGGTTTCCATTCTCCTAACTTCGTTTCGCGTCCAATATCAGCAGCGTTTAAGAAACGATCAGCAACGAATTGATCTCCTTTTTGTTTCAATGTGACAAAGAAAGGAAAATCAGTATATTGCTTCGCATACTTTGTGAAATATTCCACTTGATTATCTACGTAAAATTCTTGTAAGATCACATGCCCCATTGCCATCGCAAGTGCACCATCTGTACCTTGTTTCACACTAATCCAATCATCCGCAAACTTTGTAGATTCAGCGAAGTCAGGACTGACAGAAACGACTTTCGTTCCTTTATATCGAACCTCTGCTAAAAAGTGAGCATCTGGTGTTCTCGTCATCGGTACATTTGAACCCCATGTCATAATGTAACCAGAGTTATACCAGTCACTACTTTCTGGTACATCTGTTTGATCGCCCCAAATTTGCGGAGAAGCTGGTGGTAAATCTGCGTACCAATCATAGAAACTAAGCATCGGCCCACCCATAAGTTGCATAAAACGACTACCAGCAGCATGACTTAACATCGACATAGCTGGAATTGGTGAAAAGCCAACATTTCGATCTGGCCCGTATTTAATTACTGTATAAAGTAGAGAAGCTGAAACGAGTTGTAATACTTCATCCCAATTCGCACGAATAAATCCACCTTTACCACGCGCCTGCTTATACTTACGTGCTTTTTCAGGGTTTTCCACAATACTTTTCCAAGCATCTAGTGGTGACTCGTTATTTTGTAGTTCATCTTGCCACATACTCCAAAGAACACCACGTACATACGGATATTTCACACGAAGTGGACTATAAATGTACCAAGAAAAACTTGCTCCACGTGGGCATCCTCGCGGTTCAAAATCTGGCATATCAGGACCTGTCGTTGGATAGTTAAGCTCCTGCCCTTCCCACGTCACAATTCCATCTTTCACATATATATTCCAGCTACATGAACCAGTACAGTTCACGCCGTGTGTAGAACGAATTACTTTATCATGCTGCCAACGCTTTCTGTACACATTTTCCCATTCGCGATCTTCATATGTTTCTTGTGTATGATTATCGTTATAACTATCTATTGGTGAAAAATATTTTAAACGTCTCATTAGTGCTGAAGTTTTTTTCTTCATACTGTTCACTCCTTTAATACGTCTCTCTTACATACCCTTACTATAAGAGAGGTTGTAAAATACAGATGTGACATTTCGCACAGTTCAAGAGATTGTCAAAAATTCAGTAGAAAATAAGTTTGTGAGAAAATCTTGTGTTCCGTTGTGAAGATTATGGTTAATCTTAATTATTAGGAGAATGGTATTTTGAGGTATCGACTATTTTGCAAAAGAAAAAGAGTTTTGATATTATTTCAAAACTGCCATAAGGAAAAGAGTATAAATTGTATGTAAAAAATTTTTTCCCAATGTTATTATTTTATATCGAGTCTGATTTTACATAAAACTACAAATCATTATTTACTGTATTGCCCTTAGTTACGGAAACAATTATACTAGATGTAATCGAAATAAATAATCTGAATATTCTCAGAATTTAAGGTAAAAGTTTTACTATCTACAAATAGAATTAGAAATATGTCCACTAAATAGATTAGAAAACGATAATAACATTAGGAGGATTACGATGCCCCAGCTTGATTCATTACATCCCACTGTAGAAAAAATAATCAATAATATTGAAAAAATAATGGTCGGAAAACGAAAAGAAACGATCTTAGCTTTGACAGCTCTCTTAGCTGACGGTCATGTGCTATTAGAAGATGTTCCTGGTGTCGGGAAAACAATGCTAGTACGTGCTCTTTCTAAATCCATTGATGCTGATTATAAGCGAATTCAATTTACACCTGATTTATTGCCGTCAGATGTAACAGGAGTTTCTATTTATAATCCGAAAGAGCTCCAATTTGAGTTCAAGCCTGGACCAATTATGGGGAATTTTGTACTTGCTGATGAAATTAATCGTACATCTCCAAAGACACAATCTGCTTTACTTGAATGTATGGAAGAAGGCAATATTACAATCGATGGCATTACAAGGCCTTTACCAAAGCCGTTCTTTGTCATGGCTACACAAAATCCGGTCGAATATGAAGGAACATATTCTCTACCAGAAGCTCAGCTCGATCGTTTCTTATTGAAACTAAAAATGGGATATCCTACACCAGAAGAAGAATTTGAAATTTTAAACCGGATGGAAAAAACAAATCCACTCTCTCAATTACAGACCATTACTACAATAGAAGAATTAATTTATTTACAACAAAGCGTACGGGTAGTAAGTATGGACAAAGCAATTAAGCATTACATTGTAAAACTTGTTAATCAGACTCGTACGTACAGTTCTATACAGCTAGGTGCAAGTCCACGTGGCTCAATTGCTTTAATGAAAGCTTCACAAGCTTATGCATTTATCCATGGCAGAAATTATGTTATTCCAGACGATGTTAAATTTTTAGCTCCTTACGTTTTAGCACATAGACTCATTTTAAAAATGGAAGCAAAATTTGAAGGAATAACTGGAGAACAAGTTATCGCAAAAATCGTTGCACGAACTACTGTGCCGACTCAAAGGACGATGAACCCTTGATGAAACGAATACTGCGAGCGCTATATCACGTTACGAAGTTATTGCTACTCCCTTTATGTCTAGTCTTAACATTTGTGTACGCTATGTTTCAAGGAGGGTTTGTAAGTTGGTTTTTGTTTTACAGCACAATTCCCATTGCTCTTTATTCACTACTACTCCCCTTTTACGCTTTTCGGGACGCTGAAGTAAGACGAATAACAAACCAAAATGGATATGTAGTAGGAGAACAATTTATAAGCACGATTACAATAAAAAGAAAATTTCCTTTTCCCTTACTTTATTTAGTTATAGAAGATGAACTGCCACCACAATTTATAAGTTGTAAACAAACAAAGATGAATAAGGTAGTACTCTTCCCAGGATTGAAACGAAATATTTCGTTTCAATATGTTATTGACACAATCTCTAGAGGCGAGCACACTTTTTCAAGCGTTCGTGTAAAAACTGGCGATTTATTCGGCATGATAGAGAAAGAAGTAACTTTTTCAGTTCCAGATACATTTTTAGTCTATCCCCAGTATGTAGATATAGCATATCGACAATTGGAAAATCATTTCGAACAAGGAGCGCTTTCAGCAAATATAAATTCAGCAAAAGACTCTACAATCTCTGTCGGTGTCAGAGACTATAAACCTGGTGATCGCTTTTCATGGATTGATTGGAAAGCAACTGCACGAACAAACACTATTATGACAAAAGAGTTTGAACAACAGCGCAGCCATAATGTCATGATATTCATAGACAGAACCGAGTCTCCTCTATTCGAATCAGTCGTCACATTTACTGCCTCTATCGTAAGGACTGTCTTGAAACAAAATTCACCAGCATCATTCGTGTCTATCGGAAAAGAACAAACTATTTTCCCTTTAGACAATGGAGATACGCAGTTACAACAAATCCTTTGTCATTTAGCAAAAGTGCAAGCAGACAGTGTATTCCCGCTCTCCCAGAGTGTAGACATGGAACTAAGAAAAATTTATGAGCCCGTCACGGTTATACTCGTGACCAGTAATCTTTCTCCCGATATTCAAAAGGCGGCTGATTGTGCTGCTATAAGAAATAGAAAATGTATGGTTTTTGTCGTGAAAGAAAAAGCGAATCAACTTTCACACCGAGAAATCAGTATAATAGAAACTCTAAAAAAACGACAAATATTTGTAAAAACGGTTTATGAAAACCGTTATACAAACGTGTTTTTTGAGGTGAGCAAATGATAACATTACAAACAAAATACAAGTGGGATACGAACAGATTCTTTATGCATGCATGTGTATTTCTTCTTTTACTAGAATGGCTAAGACCTCTTATAGGTATTACAAATGTAGGTAGATTAGATATTTTCGTAACATTTATAGGAATTTGCTTCGCTCTCTCTTTTTTTCAAACGAGGTGGCAGATTCCAATAAAAATTGTCACAGTCCTATTTATCATTCATTCCCTATATTATAAAAATGCTTTTATAAATCCATCTTGGCTAACAGCATTCTTTTCTGATATGTTTCGAAATTCCTCCCTGTTTTTCCAAGGGAATTTACTAGATATTTCTCCAGTTTTTCCGACGGTTTTATTTTTTCTCTCATTTTGGTTTTTGAGTTCTTTTACTTCATTTTGGATTATTCATAAAAAACGTGGGTTTCTATTTCTTGTATTGACTATTATTTATATCGCAACTTTTCATAACTTACATTTATACAATGCAAACTACGCTATTATTCGTACTGTTGTCATCGGCTTTTTTATGCTTAGTCTTCTTCAAGTAGAACGAATAAAAGAACGTGAACACTTACAAAATTATGCTAGGGAAATCTCAAAATTACTTAGACCACTTACAATATTTATTGTATTATTAGCAACCATCGCATACTTTGCTCCAAAATTTGGCCCTCAATGGCCAAACCCAATGGATTTCTTAAAATTCAACACATCTGAAGCAAGTAAAGAAAAAAAAGTTTCTACAATTGGGTATGGTTTAGATGACTCACGATTAGGTGGTCCTTTTAAGGCGGATCCTACAATTGTTTTCACAGCACGAACGCAAAACAAACAATATTGGAGAGTCGAAACGAAAGATTTTTATACCGGAAAAGGCTGGGAGGTTTCTGAAAATCCGAAAAAGGTTTCTTTTAAAAATAAAAACGACGTCGTAAGCTGGTACGAACAAAATACAAAAACAGAAACTACTGAGGCAACAATTACCATGCAAAAAAGTTACCCTCACCTTACCTATCCAGCAGGATTAGTAACAGTTGAAGCTTCTTCTGATGTATCATACAGTGTTGACCCGTTTTCAGAAAAAATTTATACAATGAATGGAGACTCTTCTACTACTTTACATTCGTATAAAGTAACATATGAGATCCCTGAGTTTTCCATAAAAAACTTGAAAGCTGTAAAAACAAATGAAGGTCAAGAAACAAATCCTTATTTTATGACAAAGTACACACAACTTCCCGAGTCATTACCACAGCGCGTAAAAGACTTGGCTATCAATCTTACAAATGATAAAGACAACCGATATGATAAAGTATTAGCTATTGAAAATTACTTCACAGACAACTCTTTTACATACGAATCAACGAATGTCACATTCCCTGCCAAAAGCCAAGATTATGTAGATCAATTCCTTTTCGATACAAAAAGCGGCTACTGTAATAATTTTTCGACGTCTATGATTGTACTACTTCGTTCTGCCGGGATTCCAGCTCGCTGGGTGAAAGGCTATACAGAAGGAACTCTTGACAATACACTTGCCTCTGCAGAAGGTGAGGATGTTTATACAATCACGAACGATAACGCACACTCTTGGGTCGAAGTATATTTCCCAGAATACGGATGGATTCCATTCGAACCGACAAAAGGATTTACTAATCCCTATAATTTTATAAATAATACGCCTGCTCCTATTTCACAAAATAGCGAAGCAAATAATTCTAATAACGAGCAAATACAACAACGAAATAATGAAGCAAAACTTAAAAGTTTAATTGAAAATACAGAAGAAGCTTCTACTAAAAAGGTCACAAATTCTAAAACTAGTTTTTCTTGGTGGTACGTATTCCTCTCTACGATACTAATTAGTATTATAGGATACATTCTCTTCACCACTAGAATGAAATGGATGACATTTCTTATTATTCATTTCTATAAATACCGAAAAGATGATGCTGTTTATCAAAAAGCTTACGGTGCACTTTTAAAACAATTTGCGAGAATTGGCATACCACGGGGTGAAAGTCAAACATTCCGAGAATACGCTCTCCATATCGATACACTTTACAACTCGGCCGATATGCAACAACTTACTGCCAGTTATGAGAACGCTATGTATCAACAGGGGCAGGCTACGGTAGAATGGAAGAAATCCGTACACTTATGGGAAGTGCTTATGAAAAAAGCAGCTTCTCTACCTAAATCAGATGGCTTTGATACAGTTATTTAATCTTGAAAATTTGAGTTTACAGAAAACGTCTCAAAGAACTACATTGTTCTTTGAGACGTTTTTTAATAAAGTGAAACTCCTACTTATTCCCCAAGCACCTTCTCAATCTCAACCTCTAAATCTACCGGCTTCGTCTGCGGAGCAAAACGCCCTACTACTTTCCCGTCTTTTCCGATTAAAAACTTCGTAAAATTCCATTTCACTGCTTTCATACCAAGTAAACCTGGTGCTTGTTCTGTCATGTATGTATATAGAGGGTGAGCCTTATCACCTTTCACATCAACCTTTGCAAACATCGGGAAGTTTACACCGTAGTTTAATTCACAAAAACTAGTAATGTCCGCTTCTGTACCTGGTTCTTGTCCCCCGAATTGGTTACAAGGAAATCCGAGTATTTCGAGTCCTTGGTCTTTATATTTATCATATACCTCTTGTAATCCTTTATATTGTGGTGTGAAACCACATTTGCTAGCTACATTGACAATAAGAAGTGCTTTTCCTTCGTAATCTTTTAACGATTTTTCTTCACCTGTAATTGTTTTAGCTGAAAAATCATAAACTGTCATTGTCTTTGCCCCTCTCTTCACTATCATTCTATGTTTATACTATACTACATTCGTGAATATACAGCTCTTATTACGTACTTATAAGTTGTAATGATAGCGCTTTATTTCCGTTCGAAAATTCGACACAAACTACTAGACTTTTATGATGGAAAGTTTTACAATTGAAATGTGAACAAAATGTGACAGTTTATATTCCATTATAAAAGAAAAGGATGGTGTTCATTATGAAAACTGCACAACATGAAACGATTTCAAATCGCGAGTTTTATTTCGTACTATATATGATGTTATTGTATGTTACTGGCTGGGTAATCGATGTAAATGGTTTATTCTTAAGCTCCTACTTTAATTTAGCAGGAGAGATTATGCTTCCATTAGCAGGCGGGATTGTTGGACTGTTCATTATGTCTATTAATAAACAACAAACGAAATAATAATATTACAAAAAGGCAGAAGACGAGCTTCGTTTTCTGCCTTTTTTCTATTTTAGCGTATAATAAAAACATGCAGTATATAAGGAGTGATAACTATGAAAAAAGTAGAGCAATTATCTTCTCACCTATATCTTATTGATGATTTCGATTTACAGCATAATGAACGAACAGGTACGTACGTTTTATTAGGTGACGATATTACTTTAATTGAAACTTGTGCAGCCCCTTCTCTTCCGTATATTTTAGACGGCTTACAACAATTACATATTGATTTAAACGATGTTAAAAACATTATCGTTACACATGTGCATTTAGATCACGCTGGCGCAGCTGGTTTAATGATGGAAAAGTGCCCAAATGCTACGTTATATGTGCATTCTCGTGGTGCTCGTCATATGATTGATCCAACAAAACTTATTTTGGGTGCAAAAGCTGTCTACAAAGAAGATTTCGATAAACTCTTTGATCCAATTCTTCCAATTGAAGAAGAACGTGTTCATATTGTACAACATAGTGATACGTTAAAAATTGCAAAAAACCGTACCCTTACATTTTATGATACACCAGGACATGCGAAGCACCATATTAGCATTCACGATTCATTAACAAACGGGATTTTTACTGGCGATACAATTGGAATTTATTATAGAGAACTCGCAGACGTTGATGTAGAGTTATATCTACCATCAACGTCCCCTTCACAATTCCAACCAGATGCGATGATTACTTCTAAAAATCACATTCAAAGTATGAATGTAGATACTATTTATTTCGGTCATTACGGTGCATCCTCTCATGTTACAGAAGTATATAATCAACTGGAATATTGGCTACCTATTTTCGTTCATACTGGTAAGGAAGTCTTTGAAAAGTATAATGATTTCGATGAAGCAACTAAAGCTTTACAAACTTTGTTAATGGATAAAATCTCTTCTCATCTTACAAAGTTAAACGTTCCATCAGATCATTCCGTTTATAATATTTTACATCTAGATATAGAAATTAGCGCAATGGGCATTATTGATTATTTCACGAAGCAAGAAAAAGCAAACTCCACTATTAACTAACAGTAAAAGAAGAGATATACAACAGTAGTTATTGTATATCTCTTCTTTTTTTGAATATATTTTGAGTAAAGGATGGTGGAATATAATGCAAAAAGTGATGCTATACCTCTGCTTCACATTATTTATCGTCTTATTATTATTTGTAGGAGTAAAAATTCAATTTTATTTAGATACAGATGCACAAGTGAACTTTAACGTTTATCCAAGATTATTCTACTTTACACTCTTCCCTCTTATAGTTGGCATTTTATTACGCTTCCTTCAATCTATTAATCGCGAAACGAGTAAACAAAACTGGAGCTTTCAACCGGATAAATTTATTGCTATTACAGTGCCTACACTATTCATTTCCTTTTCCCCAGCACTACTCTTTTCACCACTTGCCGAATACCTACCTTATTTAGTTAATATTATTCTAATAAATACAACTTTTGTTACGATTATTAGTTTAATAGCTGGTTATTCACTATTAGATTGTTTTATACAAAAGGACAATGCAACGATGAAAAAATATAATTGAATGCTCTATTTTCTTTTAATAAAGAAAGCTCAAAGCTAAAGCTTTGAGCTTTTTTACTTATCTCACCTTTTCATCTACATACTCCATAAACTGCTCCGCTTTAATAAATCTTTCTTTGTACGCCTCAGGCACTTCTTCTACTGTTATCCCGCCACTCGATTTCGTTTTTACTAACACAGTTTGATGTGACATTAATGCCTCCATATATTGTTCATACTCTTCAGGAGTTAGTACTTCTTTACTAGATTTATGGCCATTTAATTTATCAAAATACGGATGAAGCTCCATTACTACCTTTTTCAATTCCTCTTTTTTAGCTGGTGATAATTGATCATAATCTATATTACCATTCGAATCCCCGTACGCAAGCTTTGCATTAGTTAATTTTTTCAGTTCTTTTGTAAACTCTTCATATTCCTTCGAACTCATTTCATCTTTCGCTTCTGATAATTTTGCATTAAAACGCATATACGTTTCTAATGTCATCGCTCCGGCGTGTTTTTTTAAATTCTCAAAAGATCCGTATATACCATCCGCCATAATAGATTGATATGCAAAACCGGTCGTAGGGATTAAAAATGCTGCTGCAAGCACTCCGGCGATAAGACGTTTCTTCACCTTACTTCCCCCGCGATTCATTTTGATTTGAACAATTACTTTTTCTTTTAACTCCGGCGGGGCAACAATCCCCTTCGCTTCTTCTCGTATAGATTCTCTAACTCTACAATCTAAACTCATTTCACATTCCCTACCTCTCCTAAAAAGATTTCTTCTACTTGCTCTTTTTGACGTAGTTTTTTTAATGCCGCATGAATTCTAGACTTCACTGTACCAATTGGAATATGTAATATTTGTGCTACTTCTTCTTGTGAATATTCGTATAAGTATCTTAAGATAATAACTTGTTTCAATTTATACGGTAATTTATGAATGAGTTCGATTAGTTTTTGGTTTGATATTTTACTTACAACATCGTTAGAAAAATCAATTTGCACCGGCTTTCTTTGCTCTTCTGCTTTTTTCATAATTCGTAGTCGCATCCACCTCTTTCTTCTATAAGAATGAATTTGTTTAATCGCAAGCCCAATTAGCCAAGGGCGAAATGGCTTCTCGCTATCATATTTACGAAGCGATTCATATAGCTGTATGTATACTTCTTGAACGACATCATCTACATCCGTTTTATCTTCAATTAAAAAATGTGCTGTTTTATATACTTCTTGAATCGTTACATCATACAATTCGCTATACGCTTCTTTATTTCCTGATAAAGTTAATCGAATTAAATGTGCGTAATCTATTTCAGCCTTCATATTCCAGCCCTCCTTTGTCTTACACTATATATTGGCAAGTAATTCATATTTCGTTCGATTTTTCCGAAAAAATTTTTTATATAAATTAATATTATGATCCGATGAGTTCATAAGCTTCACTTATAACCACACATAACTATTATATAATTTTCCAATTTCTGATAAAGATTTAAAATGATTTATATAGTCAAATTTAGGAGGATATATGATGAAAGCTATCGTTGTAACGTCGTTCGGTGGTCCTGAAGTGATGAAATATACAGATTTGGATATACCGGCTATTTCAGAAGATCAAGTTTTAATTCGCGTTGTTGCTACTAGTGTAAATTTCGCTGATATTAAATCACGTTATGGCAAAAAAGGAAATAAAGCACTACCTTTTATTCCAGGTATAGATGCAACTGGTATTGTAGAACGCGTCGGTTCTCATGTGAAAAATATTCAACCTGGACAGCGTGTCATTGCTTTTCCTCAAAATGGATCTTACGCAGAGTACGTTGTTTCAAATGAAAATCTCACTTTCGTTTTACCCCATGAAGTCGACTTTCAAACCGCAGCTGCTTGTCCGATCGTATCTTTCACAAGCTATAATTTACTCGTGAATGTTGCAAGGCTTCAACAAAATGAATCCGTGCTGATTCATGCAGCTGCTGGCGGAATTGGTACTACCGCGATTCAACTTGCAAAACGATTAGGGGCTGGAACAGTTATCGGTACTGTCGGAAGTGAAACGAAAAAAGAAATCGCTTTAGATGCTGGAGCTGATTATGTTATTTGTCATCAAGATGAAGATTTTGTAGAGAAAGTCAATGAGCTGACAAACGGAGAAGGAGTGAATATAATTTTGGACTCTATTTCTGGAACTGTCTCTGAAAGAAGTTTAAACTGCCTAGCTTATTACGGTCGCCTCGTTCATTTCGGTAATGCAAGCGGTAAAATTGGCAATTTCAAAACGAAAGATTTACACGCAAGTTGCCGCTCTATACTAGGCTTTAGCTTTGGCACTACACGGAAAAAACGTCCTGAACTACTCCAAGAAACGGCAAATGAAGTTTTCCGTTATTTGCGTGACGGAAGTTTGCAAATGAAAGCTACAAAATCTTTTCCCCTTCAAGATGCAGGGAAAGCACATGAATGGGTCGAAAGTAGAAAAAGTACAGGGAAAGTAATACTAACTGTTCAGTCTTCTTCCTGAAATGAATACTTGAAATAGAGGTGGCATTCATGGGATCACGAATTATGCATGTTATTATCGCTAACGGTATTGCTGAGAAACTATCTATTCAAGATAAAACTTCTTTCTTACTTGGAGCTGTAGCCCCTGATGCTGTTCATTCAAAAAAAGAAAAAGGAACCTCACATTTTTATGCTGGTACAACGAAGAACTATACGAGAAGAATAGATTATGATTCATTTTTTCATAAATACGAAGCACATATAGATTCCCCCTTTATTTTAGGCTATTACACCCACCTCATTGCCGATGATAATTGGCTAAGTGGCTTTTTTCTACCATGGCTAAAAAATAGAATAGAAAATGACGAAACTATCGCACCCCTGTACTATAACGATTTTAAATTGTTAAATGCAAAGTTGCTTCATCATTACGATAAAGAACAACAGCTCTTCTCTCTTCTCAATCAAGAGGCTCACATTGTGGATATTGAAGAGGTTTCTAAAGAAAACGTTTTAGCTTTTCGAAAGTATCTTTTTGAAGATATGTTGTATCCCGAGCAACATTTGCATGAAGACTTACAGGTGTTTACGTTTAATCAAATTGTCGGTTACATTGAAACCGCTATTGAAAAAGGTGCATTTTTTATTAAACAACTCTCTCATGAAAAATCCACTTCAAAGATTTAATCCCCCTCAATATATTTGAGGGGGATTTTCACATAGCAATATTATTATTGATTCTTCTCCATAACCGCAAAATAATTCCCTTCACTATCAGCAAAGTTAAACACTTTACCAGAAGGCATAGTTACCATTTCTCCAACAGTAACATTTTTATTTTTTAAACCTGCATATAATTGATCCAGATTTTCTGAGAAGAACATTAAGGACGGTGTACCAAGATTTAATTCTGGGCTCATTTTCGAAATAACTTCTTTATTATGTAATATAATGCTCGTTTCAGCACCATTAGTTGGAGCAATTTCAATCCATCTCATTCCTTGCTTGTTATCTTCCTCCGCAACTACATGAAACCCTACCTTTTCCGTCCAAAAATTTACTGCCTCATCTTGATTATTTACATATAACATAATTTGTCCTACTTTATGAATCATTTGTATTCCTCCTATTGTTTTTTTACATTCTATGTAGCTTTCTACAGCTGGTATCGTTATTCCTTTTGAGTTGGTATGTACTTCTTTGCAAAATTTATCGACTGACTCATCCCATCCAGTTCGTCAAAATAATTGTTTCTTTCAATCATGTTATATCCGTCGAATCCAATTTCATCTAATACTTTGAAGAATATATCGAAATCCACTTCACCATTTCCTACCCCTACTTCTATATACTTACTTGAACTATTACTTTTCACTTCTTTACAATCTTTAATATGAGTTTGTACTATATAATCTTTTAATAGTAATAAACCTTCTAACGGATTTTCATTTACATCACTTATTAAATTTGCTGGGTCAAAGTTAACAGCTAGTCCTTTCGAGTTTGCATTTTCTAAAAATCGTTTTAATACTATTGCTTTTTCAGATCCTGTCTCAATAGCAAAGACTCCCCCAAATTTGAATGCTAATTCCCCTATCTCATAACAAACCCGCACCATTTTATCATAGCTCTCACTTTTTTCATCATCTGGAACTTTCCCAATATGAGCTGTTATTATCTTTGCTCCCAGCTCCAAACCTCTGTCAGTAATATATTTAATCTGATTTATTGCACTGTCAGCTTCTGTTCCTGTAATTCCATTTTCTCCAAAACTAATTGCTAATGATGGAATCTTTATCCCATTAAAAGATAAGCTTTTCTTTAAAGCAGTCCATTCTACCACTGGAATATTAGCTAAGTTGAAGTTTTTATTCATAGCATATAATTGAGTATATTCTAAATCCCATTCCCTTGCTTTTTGTATTCCTTCGTTTACTTCAATATGTTTCGTATTCAAAAACATTCCTAATTTCCTATCCATATATGTACCTTCTTTTTATTATTTCGCATCAGTTTAATATTCGACTTTTTTATATTACTTCCTTGTACAAACTAAATGAGAAATGATTCACCCTTATCGATATTTCTTATAAGATAGATACATTTAAATTCCCTTTGTTATTCAATTACAAACAAAAAGACGTAACTATAAATAGTTACGCCTTCCCCATTATTTATCTAGGCTTTTTCTTCCCAGTAAATGCTGGTTTCTTTTTCTTAGGTGCTGGTGGCTTCGATTCTACAAATGTTCCTTTGAACATTTCTTGCTTCGTAAATACGATGCCTAGTTTTTTCGCAAATTGTAGTAATTTGCGCTCTTCTTGTGGAGTTACAAGAGATACGACAGTTCCTTCTTTACCCATACGTCCTGTACGTCCTGAGCGGTGAATATATTGGTCTACTGTGTCCGGTAATTCTAAGTGAATTACATGTGTTAAATCATCAATATCAATACCGCGTGCTGCAATATCAGTAGCAAGTAGAATTTCTAATTTTCCGCCGCGGAATGCACGCATCGTTGCTTCACGCTCTTGCTTACCTGCTTCTGCATGAAGAGCTGCTGCTTTCATTTTACGGAACTGCAATTTCTGAGTAATTTCATCTAAACGGAATGGGTCGTTTAAGAAAGCAACTGCTTTTACATCGCCCATATGCATAATTCTTCTTACATAATCATTTTTTTCGCGTCGCTCACAAATGATGTACGTATGCTCAACTAAGCTTTTTGACTCTGCACGTGTTACACGTACCACTTGTGGTTCAACTGCCAAATCACGTGCCGCGTCTTCTGCCGCTTTGGTAATTGTCGCTGAGAAGAATACTAATTGACGGTCGCGCATCGTTGATTTAATTACATCTTGTACTGCGCCCATCATCTTTTGTTTTACAATTTGATCAAACTCATCAAATACAATTGTTTTCACTTCATGCATTTTTAGCTTTTTCATACGAATTAATTCTAAAATACGTCCTGGTGAACCGACAATTACTCTCGGATGTTTCTTTAATTTTTCAACTTGGCGCTTAATATCTGCACCACCAATTAAAGATGCACCTGAAATTTCAGTTCCTGCTGTAAACTTTTGAACCTCTTCATGAATTTGCATTACAAGTTCACGTGTTGGCGCTAAAACAACAACTTGTGGCTGTTTTACTTCAGGATTAATTTTATGTAAAAGGGGTAATAAGTACGCTAACGTTTTTCCTGTTCCAGTTGGAGATTCAGCTATAACGTCTTGTCCTTCTAAAATAGTTGGAATCGCTTGTTTTTGAATTTCAGTTAATTCTTTAAAACCAGCCTTCTCCCAAGCTTGTTGTAAAAATGGTTGCATATCTTTTATCATTTGTTTTTCTCCTTTATCTCTATTTTTGAAGAAAATGCTGTATTGTTCGCACCGTTTCTATCATGTGTGAAATAACAGCTATTAAATCATCAACATGGTCTTCTGTAATCGCTTTTTGAAATAGAACCTCTACCTTATTATGATATGAAATCGCTTGCTTATTATATTCGTATGAAACTTTCTGCATAATCATTCTTTCTTTTCCCCATATAGAACGCATTAAAGTTTCAATTTCTTCGCATCCTACTTCTGGTTGTTCTAACGGGAATGAAAATGCTAGCTTCATTTCACAACCTGGTGTAAACTGAGGCACTTCTAGTATTTCACCAGACAAGTTCTTTGCATCCACAGATAATGAAAATGTTGCTTCTACTAATGGTTCGAACGGTTCTGTTAATTGAAATGAGATATGATATATACGACTTAATGAGGCAAGGTCCATCATATCTTTTCGATCTGTTACAAGAATATCTCCATGTAGATCAAAATCATACACAGCACCTTCTACGATTACTTTTAAATTGTCAAAAGCAGTTGGATCAAACATAATTTCCTCCAAAAAACAGGCGCCTTTCGATGGAAAGGCGCCACTTGATGTATATATAGTTTACAGATAAACGAGATGAATTACAACCTTTTAGAATAAACCTACTGCTTTTCCATCTTCATTTACATCCATTTGAAGTGCTGCTGGTTGTTTTGGAAGACCTGGCATTGTTAACATTGTACCTGTTAACGCAACGATAAAACCTGCACCGATAGATGGTTTTAGCTCACGAATTGTAACGATAAAGTCGGATGGACGACCTAATTTCGTTGCATCGTCAGAAAGAGAGTATTGTGTTTTCGCCATACAAACTGGTAGGTTACTCCAACCTTCTCCTTCATATTGAGCTAATTGCTTACGTGCTTTCGGGGCAAATTCAATATCTTTTGCGCCATATACTTTTTGAGCAATTGTACGAATTTTTTCTTCTAATGGTAATTCTAATTCATAAAGTGGTGCGTAGTTGTTCTCACCTTTTTCGATTTCTTTTAGTACTTTTTCAGCAAGGTCAACTCCGCCTTGGCCACCCTTCTCCCAAACTTCTGTTAAGGATACGGCATAGCCACGCTCATTACACCACTCTTGTAAGTATGTAACTTCTGCATCTGTATCTGTAATGAATTTATTAATTGCAATTACGAAAGGCACACCGAAGCTTTGAATTGTTTCAACATGCTTCTGTAAGTTTTCCATACCTTTTGCTAATGCATCTACATTTTCTTCTTTTAATTGATCTTTTGCTACGCCGCCATGCATTTTAAGTGCACGAATCGTCGCAACAATAACAACTGCTTCTGGTTTGATACCAGCTGCACGAGCTTTAATATCTAAAAACTTCTCAGCGCCTAAATCAGCACCGAATCCAGCTTCTGTAATAACATAATCACCTAATTTTGCTGCCATTGTTGTAGCGATAACACTGTTACAACCGTGAGCGATATTCGCAAATGGTCCGCCATGAATGATAGCTGGTGTATTTTCTAATGTTTGTACTAAGTTTGGTTTTAATGCGTCTTTTAATAATAGCGTTAACGCACCTTCTACACCTAAATCTTTAACCGTTACAGGTTGATTTGCAAAGTTATAAGCAACTACGATGCGAGATAGACGCGCTTTTAAGTCTTGAATATCTGTTGCAAGGCAGAATACAGCCATAATTTCAGATGCGACTGTAATGTCAAAACCGTCTTCACGTGGTACACCTTGTACAGGTCCACCAAGACCAATTACTACGTTACGAAGGGCACGATCATTTAAGTCAACACAGCGTTTCCAAACAATTTTACGCGTATCAATTCCAAGTGTGTTTCCTTGTTGGATATGATTATCAATAAACGCTGCTAATGCGTTATTAGCAGTTGTGATCGCATGGATATCTCCAGTAAAGTGAAGGTTAATGTCTTCCATTGGTACGACTTGTGAAAAACCGCCACCTGCTGCTCCACCTTTTAATCCCATCGTCGGTCCAAGAGATGGTTCACGAAGTGCAATTACTGTTTTCTTACCAATTTTGTTAAAAGCTTGACCTAAACCAACTGTTACTGTTGATTTACCTTCTCCAGCTGGAGTTGGGTTAATTGCTGTTACTAAAACAACTTTACCGTCTTTCTCATCTTGTAAGCGCTTAAAAATATCAAGAGATAACTTACCTTTATAATGCCCGTATGGCTCTAATTCATCTTCTAAAATATTTAAATCAGCTGCAATTTCTTGAATCTTCTTCATACTCGCTTCTTGTGCGATTTCAATATCGGATTTCACTGTTGTAGTAGTTGTCATATACCCTAGTCCCCCTTTAATTGGTTCTGATGATATTGTATCAGTTTTTTGTATTTTCTGCACTTATTTACCTCCTAAAAATTCTTTCATTTCTTTATACGTTTTTTAACATAAATACCCATAAGAATGTTAACGATTGTTGTAACTCTGTAGGTAGTTGACCTAACATCTTCTCATTTACTCCGCGCTTATATACGCCGATGCCATCTATAACTTTAAAACCTTGTTCTTTCGCTAACTGTTCAAATTCCCAAGGCATCATCGTATTACAAACAACGTCTTTTCCATACAAGCGAGGATAACTGTTCTCTCGTGGCTTTGCTGTCGGTCCTAAAATTGCAATACATGCATATCCATCTTTCTTTAACACACGCTTTATTTCATTTAACGCTCGTAATGGCTCTTCCGTCCACTCTAAAGAATTAATTGCCATAATTGATTCAAATTGCTCATTTTCAAATGGTAATGCAGAAAGATCTCCTTTTATAAAAGATAAATTTGGTCCTTCTCCGCGCTCCTTACCTTTTTGAATCATCACTTCCGATAAATCTACTCCCACTGCTTTATAGCCTGCGCTACTTAATTTATATGTACCGTACCCATCACCACAACCAACATCGAGCACTTGTGCTTCTTTCTTTACGTATTGTTCAAAAAACGGAATAATTGTGCTCCTACTCCCGCTATCCCACATTTCCTGACTATTTTTATTCCAAAACTCCGCACTACTATCCCATTTCTTCTCTGCTGATTCATGCCAATTAAATGTTGTCATACATTCCCCTACCTTCACGTATTATCATTCATTTCATTCTACATCATTTTCCAAAATTCCTGTTTTATCCCGCTTGCAGTAAGACACCTACCTCAAAATTCAATGGATGCGGACCAGTTAATGGGAGAGAACTGCTCATAAAAATCCAATTGTTGCTGGCTGATAATCAGTCGTGATGGAAAAAATCCCGCACTTTATCTTCAATAGGAAATGGATATGTTAACGATGGAATACGTATTCTCCATTTTTTGCTTTACTTGGGTTTAACTCATACTCATGTTCTTACCTTTATGTAAGATACTATAGGTACACCCAATTGAAAGAGAGGGATGTACATGCGAAGAAAGAGAAATCATCATTTTAAAAGTGGTGAAAAAAACGAAGAGTATGCTGCTGAAATATCACCAGCTGGCATACCAATTAGACATAAGCGTAAAGAAATTGCAAATGAAATAGAAGGTACAAATACCGGCGCAATGGTAGGCTATGTCGCTTTATTTCTTTCGTTATTCTCCATTGCTTTTTATCCAGTTACGCTCGGCTCCCTAGCAATTTTAGTTGGCCTATTAGCTGTCAATTTCGGAGCAAGAACACTTGGATATACAGCAATTGGTTTTGGTAGTTTTTCTGTTTTATTTACTTTACTTTATCCGCTTGCTTTGTCAGCGTTTTAAAAAAACACACCAAGTTATACTTGGTGTGTTCATTCATGATACAACATAATATGACCGCATCCACAACAATGTTTCGCTGTAATTTCTTGAAACACTGGATAATTTTCTTCATCCCTATGCTCAATAAATACTTTTTCAAACCGATACATGTTTGGTGCATATGCCCAATCTTGTTTCGTACGTGCATATAATGTTGAGGAAAAAAACTCCTCACCACCGCAAACGATACATGTGTTCTTCATCGCTATCCCTCCTATGCTTGTCTTACTTCATCTATATGAACATAAGCATAAAAAAAAGACCTTCTATTACTAGAAAGTCTTCTCTGAAACAAAAAGAAATGTACCAAACATTCCTACTCCGCTATATTCTTTTGAAACACCAGCTTCTGTTTTAAATGTTTGCTTTACAGTCATAAAGAATACACCATTTCGTGCATCTGTACTTTCAAATTGTAGTTTTTCTTTTTTACCATCTACATTTTGCGTGCATTCAAAACTACTCTCATTACAATTCAACGCATACTTATCCTCTAAATACAAATTAAAATCAGATTCTTTCGGACAAGTAATAAGTAGTATCGCCACGAGAATAATACTTACAATACCCACAATTGTATAATATTTCTTCATTTTTTCTCCTTTCAAATGACAAGAAAACTTGACTTCATGCGCCAAGTTTTCTTAGTCAACAACCCATTGCCACTCTTGTTCTTTCTTATCAAAAATGAGCCAACCTGTTTCTGTTGCTTGTTCTTTCAATTCATCAATGTTATCTAGTACCTCATCCGTACTTTCATACGAACCAACTACATATACCGGAATTTCAAGACCTCTTCTTGACTCAATTTTTCCTGCTAGATCAATGTAAAGACCATCTTCCATTAGTGGAATAAGTCCCATAATCAATTCTTTTGAAATCGCTGGGAAAATTTTTGATTTTTGAAAGAAAGAAAAACGTTTCTTACCGAAAGCACCGAGTTTATACGGAATGACTTTACTTAACATTCCTACAAAATCGGCAATTCTACGATAATACACTTTGTTGTACCATCCGTCATCATGTGAAAAATAAACAAATCTATTTTTCAGTAACGGAAAGAATGTTCTTGCAAGTGGTTCTTTTTTGTGAGCCAAATATAATAATTCTGCAATTTCTTTCGGCTCTAATTCATCTAAATCGCTTGCATCATCAAAATCTACCCAACAAAATTCATCAAATTCATCAATCTCTGCTTGAATTAACTTATGTATATTTTCTTCCTCAACATATTCAAATAAAGTATGATAATGAAAATCCGTCCATTCAAAGTTGTGCTTCAAAAGCAACACTTGATGAAGCGGTGAAGGGATGTTACTCGCAAACTCTTTAAACGTAATTCCTGATGTAATAAAACAATGACCTCGACGATTACCATTAATATATATCATATTCTTTACTTGGTCAGATCCTCCAGACAAAGCACCTAGCCACCTTCGTTTTATATGTTTCAATTCTATAGCATATTTTAACATGAAAAATTTTAGAAACATAGAAAAAACTTCAAAAACTATTTACAATTTCATGTGTTTTATTACATAGTGATTACAAGAAAAAACGCCTGCTCATAAGCAGGCGTTTTTAAAGGATTTCATCAGGGTTTTGAGGATGATGATTTCCCTCTTTCTTTTCTTCTTTTTGGAACATCGATTGAATTTTATCAATTGTTTGTGGAGCTAATTCAATCATTTTTTCTGCTAAATGTGTCGCATTTTGTAAATGAAGAATATTTACTCCATCTTTATTCACCACAAGAAATGCTACTGGTGTAATAGAAACACCACCCGCGCTACCGCCACCAAATGCAGGGTTACCGTTCGCTCTTTGTCCATCATTCGTTTGGAAATCAGAACCTCCTGCTCCAAAACCGAACGCTACTTTAGAAACCGTTAACACCACACCACCGTCAGCCGTTTGAACAGGCTCTCCAACAATCGTATTTACATCAACCATTTCTTTTAAATTTTCCATTGCTGCTTTCATTAACCCTTGAATTGGATGATCCACCGTTCATAACCTCCTTTGTCATATCTTTCCTAGTTTTTCCGAAAGTTTGTGAACTAAACATAAAATTTTATATTGATTTCAAAAAACTTAAGTTGTAATATTTAGAAAAAATAAAAAAAGAGGTCGATTCGTTATGATGCGAAAATTAAAAAAGAAAGATCATGAACAAGTATTCGCTTACCTAAAAGAAGAAGCAGCCATTAACTTGTTTATTATTGGAGATATTGAAGCTTTCGGTTATGACACAGATTTTCAAGAATTATGGGGAGTATTTAAAGAGAATGGGACATTAAAATCAATTCTACTCCGATTCCACGATTCATTTATACCATATAGTAAAGAAGACTTTGTTACCATTGATTATGAGGCACTTCTTTCCGCATATAAACCGCTTAAACTCTCTGGCAAGTCAACTATTGTAGAAAGGTTTGAAACTTCTCCAAGTCTACAATTAGGCGCCAAAAATGAAATGTATTTTTGCGAATGTCTAAATGACAACAACTTACCTAGCACGCCTATCCAAGAAACAATTAAACTTGCCACACTAGATGATGTAGAGCGAATTATGCAATTAAGAAGTGACATCGCTGAATTTCCGACTACTAATGAATCAGAGAAAATATTAAGGCAGGCTATCGAAACAAATACAGGACGTACATATTATATTGAAAAAGACGGTGCAATCATCGCATCCGCCTCTACTTCCGCTGAAAATTCATTATCTGCTATGGTAGTTGGTGTATGTACACACCCGAATTATCGCGGAAATGGCTACGCTTCACTCATATTACAAAAAATGATTCAAGACTTTACGAAAGAAGGCCGAACACTTTGTTTATTTTATAACAATCCAGCTGCTGGACGAATTTATAAACGACTAGGGTTTAAAGACATTGGGATGTGGACGATGTATCGATAATAATGCATAATACACGCAGGAGAGGCTGCCTATTATAAGTAGCCTCTTCTTAACTAATATCTATTCACATGTACTCCGCTTGCCGTTACTATATGATATACTACGCATTTACTTGTTAACGCTTGTTAATTTTTATAACATAAAAAAACAATTTAAATCTTTTATCTTTTCAACTGAACCAATTAGGAACGCTTTATCGTTATTCTCTTTTCTTATTTAGATATATTTTTCGACTTGCTACTGAAATTTTCCAATAAACAGGAAATCTCAATACATACTCCACCAATAATTAGAGCAACAATAGCTGTTAAAACCTTTTTTCCCATTGGCTGTGGAAAGAAGAAGGGAGAAAAAATAGCACTGCGGTAAAAGTACACATTAAAATACGCCCTTGTTTAAACATGCTTGATTGCTCCTTTTTTCTTTTTCAGATAAAACTATAAGCATAACGTTAAAAGAGGCAACCAGTAGGTCACCTCCCAAGTAAAACGATTAATAATACATGTTACATATTTTCAGCTGTTATTCCATACAATCTATCTCTATTTTGCCCTCTTCTTTTTTCGATTTTTAAATATAATCTCTAACGCTACTACTGTGGTGAATCCTACAGTTAGTTGTAAACCTGTAAACAGCAGTTTATCATTTAAAGGAATACCAGGTGCACTCCACAGCAGCACTGGAGGAACAAGTATGCCAATGATTACTATAGTTCTCATTATCTTTCCCATTTTGTTTCCCCTATCGTATTTTTAAAATCAATATGTATTTTTCAATATTTTTACAATTCTACTAATCTCTCACGTAAAATTAATTCACTCTCATTCAAATACCCTCTATGTATTTCCTCTACAATCTTATCATGATTAAAGCATAACACTTTTTCATCGCCTAAATAACCAACCGGATAAAGAACCCCTACGTAATCAAAATCAAGTTTATCTGCTGAAATGACCATTCTTCCAATAATCATAACAGGTTGGTTTAGATCTTTTAGCTTCACAACTGAACCAATCGGGAAAAGCTCCATCGTCATTCTCCGTTCTTTTTAGATATATTCGACTTGTTACTCAAAATTTCTAATAGATAGGAAATTCCAATACCTATTCCACCAATAATCAATGCTGCAATAGCTGTTAAAAACCTTTTTTCCATTGGCTGCGGAAAAAAGAATGAAGAAAAAAATAAAACCGCGGTAAAAATATACATCAAAATACGTCCTTGTTTAAACATGTGTGATTACTCCTTTTTTTCAGGTTTCAAGAAAAAACCTCCTCCAAAACCTTCGTATGATGCATAAAAACCTTTCTCTTGACCCATGTGAAGCTTATACCCATAAGTCCCTACTCCCAATTCTAAGCGGATTGTTATATCGTGATCACTGAAATACGGAATAATATCCGGAACATCAATTTTCTCTAAAAGCAATTCATACTTGCGCGAACTATATTCCGCACCTACCTTGGCTGTATACTCATCATAACCTACAATACTACTAAAATCGTGCATTTTTTGAGTTACAGTTATATCTTCCATATAAGGAATATCCGTTCGTAAAGTTTATTAGTACCAAGTGCACATACCCCTAAAATAAGAACACCTATAATAAAGCCAATCTTTTTAGGTAATTCATAAGGAGACATAATAGCGACTACAAGTAATATAGCAATTGCAACATATGTAATATATTTTCCGGCCTTAAATGATTGTATATTAATATGCCCCTCTCTTAATCCTTCAATTTATTAGTATCACCTATCCTATAACCATCTCTAACGTATAATCCCGTTTCTTTTCCTAATTAATAGTGGATTATCCCTATCCTTTTTCAAACTTTATTATTGTTTAAATTTGTTATGTATTCGTCCTACCACTTTATTCGCCCCTAAGGAAATAGCTCCTAAAATTAAAACAAAAATAATAAGAGCCATCTTTTTAGGTAGGCTATATGGCAATAACATAGAAAATATAAGAATAGACGATGTATCGATAATTAAAAGCCGATTTAAAATCGGCTTTTATACATACTCATTTTCTTTTCTCATGCTTTCGCTTCCCTCATTCAGACTATTATACTCACTTCAAAGTCATAATTACCTGTCTTTCAACAAACCCAAACTCTTCGTACATCTCTTTTGCAAAGTTCCCAGTAAATACATTCAACCTAATTTCTGAATACTTCTCCTTCAATTCCTTAATACCAGCTTCCATCAGTTCTCTCGATAATCCTTTCCCGCGATATTCTGGGAAAACGTACAATTCATATATAAATCCAAGTTTTTCACAAGAAAAATAGTCTGTATTTTCCCCTATTAATATCCATCCCATTACTTTATTTTCTTCTTTAATGATTAAATAAAATGCTCCTTTTTCTACAATCGGCTTTGTAATTTCAATCGCTTTCTCGGTACTTAATTGACAATTTCCTCTCGTCCCTTCAAAAAGCGCTTGAGCTGTATGTTTTAATATTTCATTGGTATCTTCTTGATTTGCCTTAATTATCATTTTTCACAACTCCCCTGGAATAATAGGCATTACTATCCCTTGTTCAAGATTCTCCGCCTCCATAACAATTGCCGTTAATCCTTGTTCTGTACTTGTTTCATGGGGCTCTCCCTTCTCCCAAAACACAGCTTGTCCCGCCTCTACCTTTATCTTTTTTTTATTTGCCCCACATACATATCCTGCTCCGTCCACAATAAGAAGCAGTTGAGATACAACTGCTTCATGATAACCGATGATTCCATTCTCTTGTAAACGCATAGCACCGATATGTACATTTCCTTGATGGTTTACTATTTTCGACATTATGAAATTAGATTGAAATACCGATATGTGCTTTCCTACTTTTTAACTAAAATCAAAAATTTTCATTGCTAGTCCTCCTTATACATATAAAACCATCCTTACTGTCTGCATCATATGTCCTTCAAAGTCTTCTTCAAATTGCTCTAATTCAGCAAAACCTTTCGCTTCATAAAAGCGTTTTCCTTTTTCATTTGCTGCTTCTACATGTATGTACAATTTACGTATCCCATTTAATTCCTTAATCCCTCTTTGTAATAAAGCACTTCCGATCCCTTTTCCTTGCTGATCTGGTAACAAATAAATCGCACCTAATTCCGCTTCATTTTGTAGTCTAACAGGTGAAAAGTTAGCAAATCCTATTACTTCTCCCTCTTCTTCCGCAACGAATAAATGTGTATTTTTAAGACGATATTTCATTTTTTCATCAGAATATGCCTCGTCTAAAAAACTGTCTTGAATTTCTCTTGGAATAATGCCTTCATATGTATCATGCCAAGCTATTTTTGCTACTGATTGTACAGCGTGAATGTCTTCTTGCTTCATTTCTCTAATTATATATGTCATCTCGATGTCTCCATTCTCTTTAAATTACATTCTGCTAATATACTAGAAGAAACGGCAGAACCATTTTCATAATTCACCTTAATTAATTTTAACTTTTCAATCGAGGCTGTTGTAACATCAAAATTCTCATATATATACTCCATCGCACTTAAAAACTGAGTTGAATTCAAATGATTCGCAATCGTACAATGCGGAACCCATTTTCCCGGTACGTAATATGAATTTGGATTGTCATGAAAATTTTTAAAATAATCATGATAAGAATGATGAAGTTTTAACAATTCATCGGTAACAGTCGGAGCTAGAAAAATCGTACCGTTAGTAGGAAAAGTTCCAACAGAAGGAAAAGTGACTGCAGACATACTTTCTTGAATAGCTACAAATCCCTTTAATTTTTCAATAAACAAATTAACATCTAACTCATTATAATCCGCAATCGTAATATGAGGTTCTACTCCAGCTAATTGATTTGTTCCCATTATATTCGTTAATTCATTTTGCAGTTCTGTAATTTTATTAGTAAATACACGATCAAATGTAGCAATAATAGCGTACAATCTTTCTCACCCCTTCGTTACACATAGTGCTTCCCATTCTTCACGAATCATTCCCATTCGAATAGAATCATAGTATGTTCCGTTATAATAACGACACTTTCGCATTCTACCTTCTAAGCTCATTCCTATTTTCTCCGCTACTTTCATCATTCGTTCATTGCCAGACCAAGTCGTGATTCCTACTCTACCAATCTCCATTTTTTCAAATAGCAAATCTCTATATAATGTCAATGTTTCTGTACCGTATCCACCATTCCAGTATGTTGGGTCATAAATCACAAGCCCCATCTCTAACCAACGCGTCGGTTTATATTCCCAATAAAACCCGACTGTCCCAATGATTTGACCGTTATTTTCTATAATTAAATTTGACAGTGGTTCTTCTTTCAAACGAGTTTGCATCTTCTCTTTATAGGAAGAGTATTCTTGCATTGAGAACGGGAAATATGGCGCATCCCATTTCTTCCATTCTGGGCTTTCTTCTTTAAATATGATATTCCATAATGTTTCTATATCCGATTCTTCTATTGTACGAATTGTAACTTTCTTCCCCTTTAATACAACCTTTTGCATAATTCCCTCCTGCATTCACCTTTATTTCATATATAATTATAATATTTTTTCAGAAAAATCAAAACTAATATCATATATTATATTGTATAATTTTGTTATAAGATACCAATTATTGATTTAGAAAGCTGGTGATTCAATGAATAATCAATTTAGTATTGCTTTATTTCTCACTATTATTACGACAAATATTATTCTATATTTCTTCTTACCATCAAATATTGTTACAAAATGGGACTTCAATGGAACGCCTACATCAACAATGGATAAAAGCACTTTTGTAATCGTAAATATAATTATATGTTTCTTCTTATTCTTTGTATTTTTAGCTTTATCTAAAGCAGTGAGTAACCAGAAATTTCTCCATTGGATCGGCAACACAATGTTATTATTCTTATTTTTTGTCGATATTGTCATTGCCCTCATCGCTCTTGGCTTTTCACTTCCTCTTGATCATTTCATATTTTTAGCATTAGGGCTTTTATTTATATTAATAGGTTATTTCAGTTCCAAAATTGATACGACTAAATCAACCGTTTCATTAGAATGGAATGATAAGCACCTCGAAAAAAGAGCTTCAAATATTAGTAGTATTTCAATGATGATAGCAGGGATTTTTTTAGCGATACTTCCTTTTAGCGTTTCTGCTCCCTATAGAGGTTATGGCATACTAGCAATTCTTTTAGGAATGACGCTTATCATTCTACCGAGTACGATTTATTTACTTATTAAAGACAGCAGGCAGTCCACTAATTTAAAAGGTTAATTGAAGTACGAAGGCGCAAAATAGGCAATAAAAAATAGGAGGTTACATCCCTCCTATTTCAGCTCAAGCAAAATGCCTTTCTCTATCCACCCCTCTACACCATCTTTTTTAATTAAATCATATCCTGAACAACTACCATCAATGAGAGAAACGATATCTCCTTTTCTAACGCTTATTTGCGCACAAGAAATATCAGTTTTCACTGTATATTTACCTGACTCAAGTTGTTTCATGTATTCATTTTTTACAGTGAGTAATTTATTTGTTTCCTTTTGCTTACATACTGTATAATCTTGCATCTTCTCGATAGGCTCTATGTAATAATACGGATATGTCACTCCGCCCTGCATTTCTGAATTCGCATTAAAATCCGCTATTACTTCGTACCCTGGAAAATAGTCTACATATGTATAAGAAAACGTATCGCCCGTTTGTTTCCTCTGAATAATAAATGCATTTAATTGTCCTGCTTCTTTAATTGCATTTCCTCCATCTATTGCAATAATTTTTTTCTCCTCATCAATAACTGGATTGTTAGACGGTGCTTCTTCAGAATAGTTCACGACAGGCCAATGACCAACTATTACATACTTATTTGCTTTATGTGATTTATTAAAAAACTCTGGCATTGCTATCGCATTTTTGCGCTCTGTTTCTTTCCAATCTACTCTATCTTCTAGCCCGGCATGCACAAAAATATAATCTTCTGTTTCAATCGCTGTTGGCAACTCCGTTAGCCAATATAGTTCTTGTGAAAATTCACTTAGCAAGGCTTCTCTCACTTCACGAATTGAAGTGCCTTCATGAACTGAAAAATCCAATTGCTCTAGCCATTCATTAAAAATTGAATGCTTTCTCGTACATAAATAATTAATAAGACGAGGATTTTCATTTAGAAGAGCATCAACTAAAACTTCACAATTTCCTTCAACAACGTGAACATTTGAATTGTTCTTTACAAGATTCATAACGTAGTTTACTACACCTACGCTATCTCGTCCTTTCTCGCAAAGATCTCCATTAATAATTAAATAATCTTCATCTTTAAAGTTAACTTTATATAGTGCTTCTTTTAAAAGATTTAATTCTCCATGAATATCAGATATGACGATAACTCTAGCATCATTAGGGATTGATAGTTTCTTTATTTTCTTCAAGTATAAGCGCTCCAATCATTCTCTTTATTAAATTAAAACAATTCGACAAAATACACTATATAACCTTTTCAAATACATATACCATAACTTACAACCTATTTACCGTTCAATAATAACTTAATAAATAAGAAGAGGCTGTTCCCAACTTTTGCGGGACAGCTTCTTCTTATTATTTATAATTCTTTATGAAAAGAATAACTCACCTTATCATACCCTTCTCTTTCATAAAAATGATGAGCATCAATTCTTGCAAATGCTGATGTGAGGACGATAGATTCACATCCGTTTTCCTTTCCCCAGTTCTCTATATACGAAAGTAATACATTTCCATGTCCTTTTGAACGATGTGTGTCTGCTGTTACAAGGTCATATACGAAAACGTGCTTCTTATTATAAAAATTCGTACAAATCGCTACACCTGCAAGGCTAACAACTTCATCCTCCTCATTACGCAGCGAAAATAATTTATAATTTTCTTCTTTCATATTTCGAAATAAAGAGCTTGTTTCCTCTTTTGAAAGTTTCGTTCTTAATTGCTGTAAAACAGGTAATACTTCATGTAATTGCTCTTCTGTTACTACTTCTTTAACATTCATTTTTAACTCTCCTCTAACTATTTATTTAATTTTCTAAATGTTATATCATTATTATAGAAAGTAACTGCCCTTTACTTAAGTGACAGTTTAATTATTTTTTATAAGGCCAGTTTTAAAGGAGAGTTTTATATGGATTTTACTATCCCATTGCAATTACAAAGTAACACACCTATTTACTTGCAAATTTACGACTATATAAAAGCTGAAATTATACAAGGGAGTATTTCTGTTGGCACACGTCTACCCTCACACAGAAATTTAGCATCACAACTTAATATTAGCCGCATTACTGTTGAATCAGCTTATCAACAATTATTAGCTGAAGGTTATGTAGAAAGTAAACCGAAACGTGGTATTTTTGTAGCAAATTTCGATATTGACGTTATCCCAAATAAAAAACGAAATGCAGCAATGAAGACGAGCAATTTAATAGACGAAAAATTCGAATATGATTGTAGCCAAGGGCTTATTGATCAAAATACATTTCCGATTACAAATTGGAAACGAGCATTACAAGAATCCATTCTTAAATACGAAAATGCACTATTTGCCAAAGAAGACCCTCAAGGTGAATTCGCTCTTCGAGAGCATATATCAACATATTTATATCATTCTCGCGGTGTACATTCTTCACCTGATCAAATTGTGATCGGTGCCGGAACGCAGCCACTTCTCTGGCTACTACTTCAACTGCTTGGCCCTACAAAAGAATACGGCATTGAAAACCCTGGATTTCACCGTATACACGCAATCATTAAAAGCTGTGATAGACAAATTCATCCCATACCATTGGATGAAAAAGGTATTGATATTTCTAGCTTATATAACACAAATGCCAATGTCGCATACGTTACACCATCACACCAATTTCCACTCGGGATTATTATGCCTTTATCTAGAAGAACAGAATTGTTAAAGTGGGCTAATGATTGCAGCGGATACATTATTGAAGATGACTATGACGGTGAGTTTCGCTACGCTGGTAAGCCGATTCCTTCTTTGCAAAGTCTTGATTCAAATGAACGCGTTATTTATATGGGGACTTTCTCAAAATCTTTTTTACCTTCTTTACGAATGGGATATGTTGTTTTACCACCACATCTTTTAAAAACATATCAAGAACTGCATGGAATTTTCAAACAAACAGTCGCTACAATACAACAACTTGCTTTTGCTAACTTTATACAAAGCGGGAATTGGGAACGTCATCTTAACCGGAGTCGTACACTATATAAAAGAAAACATCATGCGTTAGTAAAATCCATTATGAAAGAAATGGGGGCTAATGTTCAAATTCTTGGCGAACAGTCCGGACTTCATATTGTTTTATGTGTCCATAACAGTATGAATGAAAACGAACTGATTGAATCCGCTAAAAAACAAAGCGTTAAATTATACCCGGTTTCTCCATATGATTTCGTGAATGATTTACGTAAGGAATCATACGTATTACTCGGTTTTGGTAGCATTCCAGAAAATAAAATTGAAACGTTGGCTATATTATTGAAAAACGCTTGGTTCCCTAGTTGCAAGGAAACTTGTTAACAGTGGGTTTAACTTGTAACATACTAACAATTCAACAAAATAAAAAAGAATGCTGTTCCAAAATAACTTTTTGGACAGCCTTCTGCTAGTTATTCACCTGACCTAGCTTTCCTTCCCGGACGTTTCACACCAGTCGTTTCTGTTGAATAAGAAGCTTCAATTATAGCGGTTGGATCTACAGAGAGAACGAGATCTTTCATTTTCGGATAAATGAATCGGTTTGTAATGCAATAAATGATTCTCTTATGCTCCCCTAAAAAACCACCTTCTCCATGTAGATACGTAACAGATAGTTGCAATTCTTTCATAAGTAAATCGCCTATTTCTTTATTCTTACCAGAAATAATCATAACGCTCTTACCTTGATTTATACCATCTAATATAAAATCAATCATTTTCGTAACAATATAGAAAATGGCTAATGAGAACATCGCTTGTTCGATTGAAAATAAAATGGCAACAAAGATGAAAATAACTGCATTTACTGCAAGTAAAAAAGTACTAATCGGTACATTAAAGTGTTTATTCATCCAAACTGCTAACATTTCCGAACCGTCAATTGCTCCACCCATTTTAACAACAATCCCAACACCAATTCCGAACAGCACTCCACCATAAAGTACAATTAATAACTCAGAAGTCGTAATTGCTGGAAATGGTTTTAAATAAATTAATCCGAGTGTTGTAACTACATTCGCATAAGATGTACGGATAAAAAATTTCTTTCCCATTACTTTTGCAGTAAATAATAAAATTGGGATATTAATTCCTAAGAACACACCATAAAGCGGCAATTCTGCGACTTTATTTGCCATAATAGCAATAGCCGTTACCCCGCCATCTACTAATCCATTAGGTGCTAAAATAAGCTCTAATGAACCTGCTACTATAATTGAGCCAATTGTTAATAATACGTATTCAAATACTTTCTTCATTCATTACCCCCAAAACTTATATATTTTCTTAGTATTATTTTAACGTAATTTTACTACTAATTCAAAGGTATCGATTTATATACAAAAAAGTTTCACCTTTATCGCTATTTTTATGTAACACGTAATACTAGAAACACACTTACAAATTAAAAGTAAGTGTGTTTCTAACATCTATTTAATCTTTACGTACGGCTTCATTTTTAATTCAAATATTTCCTCAACTGCCCTTTGATATCCACCAGCATTTCTAAGCGAATCTCCCACTTTACGACTATTTCTCTTAAACGTCACATCATTCATTACTTTCTTTACAGTCTCACGTAACAATTCAGAAGTTAACTCGTTACGATTAAGTGTTATGCCTGCCCCTACTTCAGTCAATCGTTTTGCAACGAATGGCTGATCTCCTGTTACCGGAATTACAACTAATGGGACACCGTAATATAACGCTTCACTCGAACTATTCATACCACCATGTGTCACGAATACATCAGCATGCTGTAAAACTTCTAATTGCGGGACATAATTATACAACTTAAAGTTTTTCGGGATATTTTCAAATTGACTTATATTTATCTTCTTACCAACGACTAATACGACTGTCGCATCTACATCTTTAAACGCTTCAAAACACTTTTCATACAAAGCAGGTTGTTCATTAAAAACTGTTCCCATAGAAATGAAAATCACTTTTTCATTTTTTAAATCTTCGGTAGGAAAACTCCCCACTTCTTTTCGAGTAGCAATTGATGGACCTACAAATTTATACGATTCATCAAATAAATCTGAACGCGGCTGATATTCTTTTGAAGTATATACAATCGTAATATCACCAGGATGGTTCATAATATCATACATACTATTACATTTCATTCCATACTGCTTATTCCATCTTTCCATTCCCGCTAAACAAGATTGATATAATGGATTCATTTCGTCTACTTGTCTCGATTCTTGCCCATCATGAAAATTAATGTACTGATTAACAGCAAACGTTGTACAAGATGAAACGCTTGGTAATTGTAAAATATTCGCTATAATACGTCCTACTGGAAAATGATTATCATATATTAAATAATCATATTTTTCCTCTTTTGTTTCTTCTACAATTTGAGTAACAATACGCTCTGATGCTTCAATCATATGAGATAGCATCGTCAAAGGGCTCCCACCTTCATTTACTCGTTCCATAATATTAATTTGAGAGAGAAAATTCTCAAACACTCGGAATTCTGCACCTGTTGCTTCAATCTTCTTTCTATAATCTTCAATACAATACGAAACAACTGTTTCTCCTCGTTGGATTAACTCACTTACAATAGCTAAAGTCGGATTAATATGACCTTCCCCAGGGAAATTTATTACGAGTACATTTGCCATAATATTCTCTCCTATCCAGTCAATCTTATAAAGTTAACAATTAATTATATTAATTAATTTAAGTCTATTATAAATGAATGCATTCTACTTCTTCATGCTTTTCTCTTCATTTTATTATTGAGAAATATTTTCTATAGTCTACATTATTTTGATTCACAATCTTATAAATGAATGCTTAATTTTACTTTTACTCTTCATAGATTTAAAGATATGAGTCTTACTACTATAATTTTTAGACAATTCACACAAAAATGTAGAAATATAATGTTTTTAATGAATTTTCGCTATAAATGTAACTATGCTTTCAATCTTTTTATCTTTATCCTCATAACACATCATCTGTTATATAATGAATTTATAGAATTTACAGAAAAGGGAGTCTTTTCATGCTACAACAACTATTCAATTCAACTATTCTATCCGTTCAGGCCTTGCACCCAGGTTATGAAGATCATGCAAGTGATGTTTTTCTCGTTCAAACAGAAGATACAGAAGTTATCGTTCGTACTTCTAAAATGAATGAAGAACCAAATAATGATTTTTGGTGGGGATGTAAAAATCTATTTGGAATTGATCCAAGGAACGTCCATCATTTAGAAACTGTACATACATTGCTGCAAGAACATACGAATCTTCCTATCCCAACAATATTAGAAAAACATGTTTTAAATGGCCGTGAATTTGTGGTGGTCGAAAAGTTAGTAGGTAACACAGTTCAATCTTTTATCGAGCAACCAGATTCTATTTTATTTAGCCTAGGAAAAGGACTTGCAGAAATACATAAGTTTAAAGCCGATTTTATAGGAAATCCGTCAGGCACGTTCCAAGTTCCACTAGATGAATTCCAATCACATATTTTAAACGTGAGTAAAGAGCTTGTGAATATGTTTTATTCCGATGATGAAAGCATACAAAATGCTTTTCCTACCTTTGAATCACAGCTTTCTTCCCTGTCCCTACCAAAAGAAGCTACACTCGTCTTACTTGATATGGACCCTACCCAATTTTTATATGACGGTACAACTATTACGGGTTTAGTAGATACTGAAGCTTACGCGGTTGCCCCGCGAGAGTTTGATTTTATCGGACTAGAATATGTACTTACCGAAAAAGAAGCACATGCCTTTAAAAGTGGTTACGAAACAATTATGCCTATTCCTCATCTTGAAGAATGTAGACGACCATATCGTTATTTATACCGACTGTTATCTGTGCAAGGTAGTGTGGAATTAAAGGAATGGTTAAGTCACCCATCCTATTTTTAAATACAATTGAGAGGGAGTATACAATGGATATTCAGAAAAAGCGTTCTGTAACAGAAAGTGAAATACAGCAAATGAAGGATTTGGCTTATATTTGCGGGCAACAAGACAATCTTGATTACTCTTCAGATTTACATATCAACTTTTTAAAAAATCGAAATGAAGATCATATAAACGATTTTCTTCTTTATAACGGTACTCAATTAATTGGCACTTTAAATATGTATGATTTCGAAAGACCAACAAAGCTTGAACTAATAGGCTTTGTACATCCTCATTTTAGAAAACAACGTTTCGGAACTACCCTTTTACAAACTGCAATGAAAGAAATACAAAATAGAGAGGCAGATGAAGCTCTTCTTATTATCAATGGGGATTCTATTTCTGGGAATGAATTTGTAAAACATATGAAGTTACCGTATTTATATAGTGAATATAGTATGGAGTTCAAAACAAACGAAATTCAAAAAACAACAGAAAGTAATATACAGCTTACTCTTGCAACTTCAGAATCACTTCTTGACCTTATTGAAATTTCTAGTACAGCTTTTGGTGATTCAGTAGACAATACGGCTACATGGTTACAAAAAATGATGACTTCACCTTCTCATAAAGTTTACAGTGCTCTTATTAACGAAAAAGCTATTGGAACAATTACAGTTACTGAGCAAGAACAATCTACTACACTATCAGGATTCGCCGTTCATCCTTCTTATCAAGGTAAAGGATATGGAAAAGATATTCTTAGTTATATGGTACATACCCTTATTACAGAAGGAACTTCAACAATTGAATTAGACGTCGAAACGAAAAATAACCATGCTTTAAAACTATATACACAATGTGGTTTTAAAATTAAAACGAAGCATGACTATTATAATTTAATGAATAGCACGGAGAATATTTATGTCTAAAAAACTTATTTATTCTGATTACGATATTTTCGCATCTATTTATAATAAACATTGGGGAAATTTTGCCGAACACTCCTATCTAGCTTTTGAAAAACTCGTTTTACAATATGCACAACCACGTTCTCATATTTTAGATCTTTGTTGCGGGACTGGTCATCTTACAAGGAAACTACTTGATAATAATTTTGTAGTAACTGGTATAGATGGTTCTACTCAAATGATTGAATATGCAAGTGAAAATGCGCCAGATGCAACCTTTTTCGTCGATGACGCTCGCTATTTCAATATAAATGAGCAATTCCACTACGTCATCTCTGCCGGTGATAGTTTAAACCATATTATGAATTTAGATGAACTAAAAAGTGTGTTTCACAACGTTTACTCCGTATTACATAACGAGGGTATATTCGCATTTGATATGAATATGGAAAAAGGATTTCTTGAAAACTGGATTGCTTCGTTTCATATTTCAGAGAAAGAATATGTTTGTACGATTGATTCTACATTTGATAATAAAAACAAAAAAGCAGAAATGAATTTCATATTATTTACACGTGATACAAATGATATTTGGAAAAGAAGTGACTTTTCTTTTAAAGAAACATGTTACACTAAAGACGAAATTACTCATGCATTACAATCTGTAGGTTTTAAAAATATTCAATCGTACGGTACAAATAGAGCATTTTTCACTTGCCAAAAATAAAAAAACTGAATCTAAATGATTCAGTTTTTTCTTAATATATTTACAACTGCAGTTGTTTCGTCATTTTCTTTATAAACACGCGGAATTCTTCTATCTAGCATACATGTAACTTCATAGTTTATTGTACTTAACATATCCGCTATTTCTTCTACTGTGATATTTTCTTCACCTTGTTTACCGTAGAATACTACTTCGTCTCCTACTTGTACTGGCATCGCTTTTGAAACATCCAACATTAACTGATCCATACAAACACGGCCAATTACAGGTACTCGAACCCCGTTAATTAACGCATAGCCTTTATTAGATAATTGACGATTATAACCATCAGCATAACCAATTGGTACAGTCGCAATCCATTCTTCACCAGTTGTTACATACGTATTCCCATAACTTACACCACGATTTTTCTTCGCATGTTTAATATGAGCCACTTTTGATTTTAACGACAACGCAGGCTGTAAAGAAACGACTGAATGATCCACCTCTTTTGATGGATACATACCGTACACTCCTATTCCAACGCGCACCATATTTTGAAATGTGTTACTTAATTCCATTGATCCTGCACTATTTGAACTATGAATATATGGTATTTGAATTCCTAATTCTTTCGCTGTATTAACAGCTTTTTCAAATAAACTTGTTTGCATATTCGTATATGATTTATCGATTTCATCTGCCGTAGAGTAATGCGTAAATATCCCTACTACTTCTATATACTCCATACGGTTTAATTCTTCTAAAAATGGTTTAACTTCTTCTTCTTGTAAACCGATACGACTCATTCCTGTATCAATTTTCACTTGAATTTGTACTTTCTTTTGAAGACGGTTTGCAATTTCATTTATACCATGTAAATCTTCTACTCTATAAACAGTCATCATAACGTCATATTGAATTACATCTTCTACAGCCGCTACTGGTGTGTATCCTAAAATTAAAATCGGCACAGTAATTCCTGCTTCTCTTAATTCTATTGCTTCATCTACAAATGCAACTGCAAGTTGATTTATTCCAGCTTCAATTGCAGCTTTGGCAACTTCAACTGCCCCATGGCCATACCCATTCGCTTTTACAGCAGCCATCATCTTAATTTCTTCATCATTTACATGTTTTTTAAATTCTTTTACATTATGTTTTACAGCATTTAAGTCAATTTCTACAATTGTATCTCTTCCATATTTCAAACTCATTGGTCTAACTCCTAACTCAATAATTGCATTCCATTCTATTTCACGTTTCATATGACCTTTTACAATATAATACTTTTCATTATGCTAGTCAAACTACTAGAATTTTCGGAATTTTGAGTATGATATAATATCCTCAAGAAACTATTATATACGGAGACGAGGAGAATTACAATGTTTGTTCAATCTGCATTACATCAACTAAAAGTTGCTATTGATACTTCTATTTATATGCTTAACCAATATAGTGAAAACGATTTAAAAATACAACCGATTCACTCAAAACGATCATTATTTGAAATGTGTACACATCTTTCTCTTATTTGTCATGCTGATTTGCTCATTTTAAATGGTATTCCAGAAAAAGAATTACATACCTTTTATATAGAACATACGCCCGTAACAGTTGCTCAAATGCAACAAACGATGATTGAAGGATACAACCTTCTCTCCAAAACATTTCTTTCCTACTCCCAAATAGAATTAGCAGAAGTTATGACTGCCTATTGGGGTATTTCTTATTCGCGCTTTGAATGGTTACTTGAAATCGTTGCACACTTTTATCATCATCGTGGACAAATTCATCTTTTATTATGTGAGCATATGAAAGATCCTCGCATTCCTTTATTTGAGTGATTTTCCACTTATTCATTAATTATAAATAGAGAAGCTACAAAACCAATAAAAAGTAGCATTCCTAATAAAATAAATGTTTGAGCATACCCTCCTATTTTCATTAGATAAATAGAAATGATAGGTCCTATACTAGTACCTAAAAATAAAATAAAAGTATAAATAGATACTGCTATTCCCCTCGCTTTCCCTCCTAATTGACCTACAAGAGAAACTAAAGACGGAACGGATATAGCAATACCTATTACAAAACAGACACTCATCATTACAAGTAGAGATAGATACGAAACAAAGCCCATTGAACTTAGACTAAAAATAGCGATCAACAATCCTCCCGGAAGAACTTTTCTTACTTCAAACCTCTTCGTTAAACGACCTGTAAGCGGTGACAGCAACATACCAAATAGCCCCGCTAAGCGAAAATAAAGAATTTGTTCTGCAATTAAATTGTAAGTAGGAGAGCTCAAATAATTCCCTAAAACAGTATACATATTAACAAAAGCCATTAATAAAACAAATGCAATTATATAGCTTAATACTAAGCTTTTATTTGTAAAAACTTTACCCATCTGTTTAATTGGCCCCAAAATATCAGTATAGGATTGAGACGTCTCTTCTTTCGGAAGAGAATAATAAACCCATATAGCAGTACTTATATAGACAATGCTAAGAAGAAAGAAAACCATATGCCATCCAAAATGCTGACTAACAGCAGTACTTATTACCTGCCCTACAATTCCAGCTACTAAAAAACCAGTACTAACAAATCCTATTGTTGTAACCCTTCTTTCTACTGGGAACATTTCTACAACGTAGGCTAGCGCTACTGGAGAAAATGTAGCTGCTGCTATCCCTTGTATACCTCTAAAAATAACAAGCCAAAATAAACTATCTACAAGCCCTAAGCAAAAAGAAACAATCGACAGTGCAAGCAATCCAATAAAAATCACTTTTTTTCGTCCATATTTATCAGAAATTGCCCCAAATAACAAACACCCTATAGCAAAGCCAACAGAAAATATACTTCCTGTAGCTGCCGATTGTGCTAATGACGTATTAAAAATGTTTGAAAATAGAGAGATTAAAGGTATTGTTACATATAGGCTAGACATAACTACCATACCCGACCAACATAATACTGCTGTCATTATTGTATAATTCTTTTCACTATTTACTTCCTTTCCTATTTCCATCATAAACTCTCTCCCTTATTACGATTTGTTTTTATTAGTTTAAACTCTCTAAATTACTAAAATAGCATTCCTTTAACTCTTATTTATTTTAATTACATAGCAAAAATTATCACCGCTCATAAAGTTAGTTAAGCATATAATAAGGTAAGCTAATTATATGTCCAAATAAATAAGTTGATCTTCATAATCAACTTATTTACCTACCTTCTCCTAATTTCACCTGCATAGTTGTTTGCATTTTATTTAATAGCTTTTCTAAAACTTGACGCTCTTCTTGATTAAAGCCATCAACTAACGAAGCGCAAGATAACCAAAAAGTTGGTAAAGAATGTGTAACTAGTTCTTTTCCTTTCGGAGTAATTTTCACCTTTAATCTTCTTCGATCTTCAGAATGGTGGAATCTTACGATTAACTCTCGTTTCTCCATCCAATCTAATAAGCCAGTGACAGAAGCACGTGTAATCCCTAATCGACTCGCAATATCCGAAGGACTCATGTTCACCTCTTCCCCATTCGCTTCCATTTCACGCAAAATAAACAATAGTAAAAAATCTAATTTACTCTCTGAAATACCAAGCGGAGCTAAATCTACGTCAACCGCATCAAGAACATTATCAGACGTCCATAACATTAACAAACCAAGTTTTGCTGCGATTGGATCCGTTTCCGCTGACGCTGTCTTTTTGATTAACTCTGCGTACGGCTCAATCCCTAAAGGAAGAGAATCTTTTCTTGAATCCATTCATCTTCACTCTCCTTTCTCATTAAATAATTAGCTTACCTAATTACTTTCTCATTATACTCATATTTTTCCTTTTATTGCAAGCACATTGTTGAACAAAAAAATCCTATTATTAAAACAGGATTTTTCACACTGACTAGCTATCAGTTTTAAATAATGTGCAACTTCTTTAAGGCATAAGAAATTCCGCCTTCACTCGCCTTCGTTGTAACGAAATCAGCCCTTCTCTTCAACTCCTCTCCACCATTTCCCATCGCAACTCCTAATCCTACATACTGCAACATCTCAATATCATTTCCACCATCACCAAAAGCAATGGCTTCTGATTTACTAATATTTAAATGTTCCAATACTTTTTGAATTGCAGTTAGCTTCGATACTTTACTATCTTCCAATACATTCATAACGTAACCATGAAAACGGTCAAACGTAAGTGCTGGATATCTTTCAATGAATTTTTGAGCTTCTGCTTCATCAGCATACAGACATATGCAATACATCTCATCTGACAAGTTTTTAACTTTGTCAGGATACCGCTCTAAATTTAAAGTTTCATTTAACGCTCGTATGACACGTTCATCTTTGGAAGCAATATCATTCATTGCAAATTCTTCTGTAAAGTAAGAAACACTGTGACCATGTAATTCAGCAAAATTTGAAATATCATGAACGATTTCGCTTGAAAGTACTGATTTATGTATAACTTTTTCCCCAAATTTTATATGTGCACCATTTGCAGAAATATACGTTTTTATGCCTAGCCCCTTAAATTGTGAGCATAAACTATATGGTCTCCCTGTTGTAACAACTACGTGAATCCCCTTATCTATTAATCTTTGTACCGCTTCTTTTGTACTTTCGTGCATACTTCTATCAATCTCGCTTAAAAGCGTACCGTCAACATCAAAAAATGCAACTTTGTACATAAGTCTTTACATCCCGTCCAAATGATTCGTATCATTAATGAAATGCACCGTTTTTTGTTCACCCTCAATTTCAATTAAACTTATTCCCGTATCTCCCATTTTGAAATAGTAGTCCATTGAAATTGGCATATTGAAAAATGCACGTAATAGACTATTAATTACTCCTCCATGGGCAACAATCGCAATTCGATCATATGTATTCTCTGTCACAATTTTAGAAAAAATCCCTTCTATTCTCATTCGAAACTCAATAAATGACTCTCCGTTTTCAAAACGGTCATGAAGAAATTTTGGCTCTGGATATTTCTTTGCTTCTTCAAATGATAAGCCAGCTTGTATTCCATTATTAAACTCCATTAATTCCTCTTCTAATTGAATTGGACAACCAATTGCTTCTGCTAATGTTTCACCCGTTTCGCGAGCGCGTTTTAATGTGCTTGCCCAAATGAAATCTGGTGCAAAATCTTTTTTCACTTTCTGTACAAGTCTTTGTACTTGTCGTCTCCCTTTGTCAGTCAACTCAAAATCAGCTCGTCCTTCATGCACATGTAAAATATCAGCTTCTGATTCTCCGTGGCGTATTAGTAGTATTTGCATGTTTCTCTCTCCCCCTTTATTTAACATTCACAAAATTCTATTATATCACATTTTAAGATTTCAAAATAAAAAGGAACGGTCTCCCGTCCCTCATCCATTCACTTTTTCCGCATCATTCCAATAATATTTACTAAACGCTTCTGTTAACACATCAATTGTGTTATATAATTCATCTAACGTATTATCAACACCACCAACTTCAATTAACATCGCATTTTTCGATAGATCTTGGTTATAAACGCCATTTCCATCTTTTTTATACTTCGGAAAAATCCCTCTACTTAATCCGTAATAGTTTTCATCTAAATAACTATTGATCGCTCTTGCAATTTTTTCATTTTCAGCACGGCCTTCATTTTCCATCCCAATAATAAAATATAATCTTGCATACGATTTTCCATTAATTACTTTTGTTGTTACTTTCTTACGCTGATCATCACGATGTATATCAATCGGAAACGCAATTTTATTATTTTGTGCTAATGCTCCTTTTACATATTCATGAGATGCTTTATATGACTGATACCATACCCACTTTTTACTCGCTAATAAATCACCCATATTCGTTTTATCGTGAATTACTGGAATTCCTTGCCCCTCAAGTTGTTCCTTCATACGTTTTCCTAGTAAGGACACATTTACATCTGGGCTAGATGGATCAGTTGCCCCTGGTAATAATGGAAAGAAGGATTCCCAGCTATGTGTATGATAAATATATACTGCACTTTCACCTTTTTTCGCTCCGTTCTTTTTCTGAACCGGATTATTCTTTTCCGCTTCTGTAACTTTATCTTTTGCTACTTCCCGTTCTTTCGTTACTTCTTCAATCGGTACACTAGATTCATTTGGGATATTCGTCAAGTTTGTCCCTTCCCCAGCTACGATAATATTAGAATAATACTTTGACATACCAGGTACTTCTTTACCGACGAATGTTCTTAAATCTTTAATTTTCAAATCTGTCGCAATAGAGAACATTAAATTCCCAACTGACTCTCTTTTATTCTGCTTAAAATAATCAAATCCGTAATAGTGATTCTCACTTTCTATCATTTGAACAAAACCTTGCATCGATACTTTTCCAAACCATTGATTTGCATAATTCGATTTCATTGTATGTAAAAGTGACGTCAAAATCGACGCTATTATAATTACTATTAGCGCATATAAAAGGAGTAACGAAATTAATTTCTTCCCATGTATTCGAGTTGCATACTTTTTCACTGCATCACCTTCTTTATACATGAATATGTACAAGCTTTTCGGAATATACGCACAAAAAAAAGAGAAATGGTATCCCATTTCTCTTCCTCACTTTTATTGTTCTTTTCCTGTATCATTTGAAGGTAGTTTCTTCGCTTGTTTTTCTTTAAATATTTCTCCAATTGCCCCAAGAGTACCAAGTGTTTCAATTGCATTAGACGGAATAAAGACTTTATTTGCTGGTCCTTTTGCAACTTCAGCTAATGATTCGAATGATTTGTAAGCAAGTATGCGCTCATCCAAATTCGCTTCACGAAGCAATTCAATACGGTTTTGTTCTGCTTTTGCGATTTCTTCAATTGCTCGCGCTTCCCCTTGTGCCTCTAATTCTTTTGCTTCTCTTATACCTTCAGCTTCGCGAATACGCGCTTCTTTATCCCCTTCAGCCATCAAGATTTTACTTTGCTTTTCCCCTTCAGCACGAAGAACTTTATCTTGTTTTGCTGCTTCAGCTTCTAAAATAATTGCACGTTTATTACGCTCAGCCTTCATTTGTTTTTCCATTGATGCTTGCACATCTTTTGGCGGGTTAATATCAACAACTTCGACACGTTCAATACGTACGCCCCATTTTTCTGTTGCTTCATCAAGCGCTAAGCGGATTTCTGTTGAAATTTTTTCACGACCAGATAACGTTTCATCCAGTTCCATTTTACCGATAATTTGACGCATCGTTGCTGAAGTAATATTACGAACACCATATTCATAGTTTGAAATACCATATGTCGCAAGTTCTGGTTCAACAATTTGATAGAAAATAATTGTATCTATTTCTACTTGAACATTATCTTTCGTAATTACTTTTTGCGGTGGTACATTCGTTTGTTGAATACGTAAGTCGTGATATACACGAACACGATCTACAATTGGGATTAAAATATTTAATCCTGGGTGCATGATACGTTGAAACTTACCAAATCTTTCAACAACCCCAACTTTTTGCTGAGGAATAATTTTAATTGTTAATGCGATAAATGTAACTACAATTAGTGCGAATATAATCGTTAACGTTAATGCTACCATATTTATTCACTCTCCTTTTTTACTTGTAATATAGTACTATGCCTCTTTATAACAACGACTTTTTCTCCAGCATCAATTGAAGAATCTGCAATAGCTGTCCAAGTATCTCCATCCACCTTCACAATACCATTCGCTTCATTTGTAATCGCTTGCATAACAATCCCTTTTTTACCAACAAGCATATCTACTGTATCCGTAAAACCTTTTGCTTCTCGAAAGTTTTTTGAAATTCTTTTCGTAAAGAATGTCAAAGTTAAACTTATAATTGCGCCAACAGTAACTTGTAACAGTAGTGCATCAGGAGCAAACAAAGCAATAAGACCTCCGACAACAGCTCCAATTCCAAGCCAAAGCATGTAAAATGTAATCGACAACATTTCTGCAATAAATAAAATACCAGCTATTATAAACCAAATTACCCAAGCAGCCATATGCAACCCTCACTTTCTTTCTCATTTTCTATATGTATATGAAGAAAAGAATGGTTTATCCGCCCTTTCTTACACTTGGGCGTTTGCTACAAGCTATTGTACATACTCACTGTTACTATGATTATTAATATAATACTATATCAATATATTCTTCATTATACATGAAAATTCCTTTCAAAAAGTGACAAAAAAATTAAATTCTTTAAAAATTTCATTTTTTAAATTACAATTATTCTAATTACTAAATACTATTTTTATAGAGGTGTTATTCTTATTGAGAAACCTGTCACTAACCTACTACTTAGGTTCCAAAACATGCATTACTCTCGCTGACATCGTATATGTAATGGTTATTACAACTCATATTTATATAGCAACTAAATCAGCTACTATTACTGCTCTTTTTCCATTATTACAAGTTATCACAAATCTAATTGCTAACATCTCTGCACCACTAATAATAAATCGTTTTCCGTCTTATACGTTGTTATATACGCTACAATGGCTAAAAACAGTCTTTTTACTATTATTAATGATTTTGTTTCCGGTCTTATCCACAAACATTATAGCTCTATTAACTTTTATTTTTTTCATTTCATTATGTAGTGGATGGAGCGCTCCATTACTATACAGCATTCTTCCGCGCCTTACACCGAAAGAAAAATTAGTAAAAGTAAATAGTATCTTTTCCTTTTCAACACAAATTGCGCAAGCCGCCGCTTATTCATTTACGAGTGTTATCGTTCTTCTCATTGGCGCTACATCTACACTCATGATTAATAACATGTTAATGATTTTTGGATGTATTGCATTACACTTTTCATTACGTACCATACATACTGAACGAATAGCAGATCCTCCCTCTTCAAAAAGTACTGCTTTATCGGAAGGTTGGAAACTCTTATTTCAAAATCCTTCTCTCCGTACCGTTACATATATGGACTTAATTGAAACTTTCGCCGGGACAATATGGATTGGCGCTATTACGATGGCATATGTTACGACTATTCTTCATAAAGGCGAAGAATGGTGGGGATATATTAATACAAGTTATTATGTTGGCACGTTAATCGGTGGTCTATTAGCATGGAAAATGAGTTCCTATATTCAAAACAATTTAATACGATCTATGTCGATTGGCTCTCTTATATTTAGCATTCTTACATTTTTATATGGTATGACGAGCAGCGGATTTATTGCGCTTTTTCTATGTGTTCTAATGGGACCATGTTATCAAATTAGAGATATTTCCCAAACGACTGTTTTACAATCAAGTGTCGCCCCTGCTTTATTATCAAAAATGTATACAGCACATGGTGTACTTCTTTCAACAGCCTCTGGACTATCTATGCTTAGTGTTGGCATTATTACTGATATGTTCGGTGTTCGTACAATTTATATCATCGCTTCTATTCTTATTTTATGTTCCGCTTGTTTATCTTTTAGTTTATTAAAATATCATAAAACAGAGCAGAACGATATTTCACTTTAATCACTAAAACAAAAAGGACAGGCATTCCCTGTCCTTTTTATTTATTCTATTCATGACAAGTTTGGGATTTTTCTATGTTTTGTCGCCTGTTCAAAAGCGTAAGCTAGCTTAATTAACATCCCTTCACTAAAGGCAGTACTTGCAATCGTAATTCCAAAAGGTCTCCCGCTTTCCATATACCCTGCAGGTATTGCTATAGACGGATAACCCGCTTTCGCACATATAGTAGAAGCTATATAGGAAGGAAACAGTATCGCATCAAGATTATATTTTTCCAATGCAAAATCAATGCCTTGTTCTTGTGAAAAATATATATCTTCTAATCTTGCATTTAAATATTCTGGATTTCGTAACGTATTAGGAAAATCTTTTCTTCCCTCTAACTTAGTTTGTCCATATTTTAAAGCTCTTTCTGCTATGTTTTTATTAAACTCCATTAACTCCGAAATAGAATGTACCGGAATAGTAGAAGGTAATTTAGAAAGATAGTTATCTAAACTATGCTTCAGTTCATAAATCGGCACTCCCCAACTCCATTCTCTATGAAAAGAAGGAATATTAATATTTTCTACTACTGTCGCTCCTTCATTACGTAATACTTGGATCGTTTCCTTAAACAAGATTTCATCATACTCACCATTTTCGTAATAATCTTTTGGTGCATCGTTAAACACACCAATCTTCGCTCCATTTAAGCCATTAACATTAAGATATTTTGTATAATCCTGCTCTGCCCTACCTTCACTTCTATGAGTAGCAACATCTTTCTCATCTACTCCAATTAAACTCCCTAGCAAAATAGCAGCATCTGTTACCGTTCTAGCAAATGGTCCAGCTGTATCTTGCGAATAAGTAAATGGAATAATTCCTCTACGACTAATTAAACCGACAGTCGGTTTAATACCTACTACAGAATTTTGAACAGCGGGGCTCAAAATAGAAGCATCGGTTTCTGTCCCAATAGATACTACTGTAAAGTTAGCGGCAACTGCTATCGCAGATCCTGTACTAGATCCGCCAACAAACATATGGTCCTTGCCCGTTCCGTATGGATTGATTGTTTGACCACCTCTTGCACTATATCCAGCCCACATTTCAAAAGACATTGCATTTGCTAATTCTGTCATATTTGTTTTTCCTATTATTACTGCTCCGGCTTCTCGTAATTTTGTAACGAGAAATGCATCTTCACTGCTTATATTTTGTTCTAGAGCAATCGTACCTGCACTTGTATGCATGGAGTCATTCGTTTCAATATTGTCTTTAAGCAAAACAGGTATACCATGTAATGGACCCCTTATACCTTTTGTCTTTCTTTCATAATCTAACGCTTCTGCAATAAAAATAGCATCTGGATTGATTTCTAAAATAGAATTAATTTCCGGTCCGTCTTGGTCATACTTTGCGATTCTATGAAGATAATACATCACTAATTCCTTTGAAGTTAACTGCCCAGATTCCATTTCGGTTTGTATATCATGAATTGTTAATTCTTTTTTTAATACTGGATTAAACTGAATCTCCATTTATATTCTCCCTTATAGCAACTTTTTTGCGTATAACTCTTACTTTTTCATCTTTTCATCCCAACTATTCCAAACTAATATTCCTTTAAAGAAATTCAATTTATCTATTCAAAAAGCCTTTAATTTCCCGAAAAATAAAAAGAGTCTAAAACGAATGAACTTTCGCTTCAGACTCTTTTATTACTTTACATATATCTCATCTAATAAGTGTAAAAACTCTCCTTGTTTCCCTGCTAATTCAGGGCATTTTGCAATATTAACCCATTCGTAGCTAAACGCTAAACTTTGATCTTTCTCACCAGCACTTACTATATGTTCCCATGTATCTTTTACATCAGTTAGTAAAGTTACATGAAAAAAGTGACGTTTTTCATATTCCTGTTTTTCCTTCACATGTATAATGTAATCTGCTAAAAAACGCTCTATACATAAATGACGTAATCCGGATTCTTCCTGTACTTCACGCAATATAGCCGCTTCTAACGTTTCACCTTCATCAACCGTTCCCCCTGGCACTTGAATACCAGCTTCATGTATATCACGATGTTTAAAAACCAGTAATTGCATAACCCCCTCTTTTTCTCTTGTAATATATGCATGTACTTTTTTCTTATATAACATCGTCATTATACGTCTCTCCCCTCAATCATTTACTCTGTTACTTCTTCAAGCGTCAGTTGATTATCATACAAATAAGTAGCTTGTGGATTTCCCACATACCTTACGTGCCATGGTTCATACCGATAGCCCGTAATCGTTTCTTTCGCTTTTGTGTATCGAATCACAAAACCAAATTTATGGGCATTTTCAGAAAGCCACTGACCTTCTTTCGTTTCCCCAAAAACCGTCTCTAACTGAAATTTAGCAGATTGAGACGTAATATCCATAGCTAATCCAGTTTGATGCTCACTTGTGCCAGGAACCGCGCTAGACATTGCTGTTTTTGCTTCCCCATCTTGTTTTTTATACATCGTATTTAATGCTTTTTGTCGATCAAAGGATCTAAATCCAGAAACTGCAAAAAGGAAAATACGCTCGTTGTTAGCTTGCTGGAACATTTCCTCAAGCGCCCTCGCTGCCTCTTTTCTCATCTTTTTCTTTTCTTGATCACCTTCACTAGAGTAGCGCACTTTCGGAATAACTAAATCTGGCGGTCTATAACCATCTGGTAAACGCCTACTTTTATTCACAAGTACAAGCATTGAATTCGGATTATTAATTACCGCAATATCCCCATCCATATTAGCAATCGTTTCTTTCGCTTTTGGAAATATACTATTTACACTTACTTCCCGCGCCTGCTTATCCTTATACATTTTATAATTGATTCCTGCTACTCCAACAATAATTATTGCAGCTACGATACCGAGTAGTGCCCATCTTTTTTTCATATAACGACCTCTTATTTTAATAATTTGGCCATTTCATACTCATCGATGTCCTTTCCATCGATAATAAGAGCAGCTTTTTTGACACCTTCTTTCTCAAATCCAGCTTTTTTATATAGTGCCTGAGCTCTTGTATTGTGGGCCATTACTGTTAATTCTAAACGCCATACATCATGTAATTTTGCCCACTTCTCAACCTCTTTAAACAATCTCGTCCCAATACCTCGCCCGTTATACTCTTGCAAAATACCAATTACAATGCTTGCCACATGCCTCTTTCTTTGAATGTTATTTCCATTCACTAATATAAAACCTATTATTCTCTCATCTTCAACTGCTACAAATATTGTTGCATATTCATTTTCTATAAATCGCTGGATCATTTTTTCTTGTTGCTCAGCTGTAGTTTTCCTTTCTCCTGGTTCATATAACATAAACTTCGTTTCTTCATCTAATTGCTTACTTAATTGCAAAAATGATGCTGCATCTTCTACTTTGATCTCCCTAATCACCTAAATCACCCTATCAATTTCATAATATAAAAATTTTCCTTGTAAAAAGATTTTCTCTGCCATTTCAAAAATCCCTTTCTAATTCTCCTATTATAATTAGACAAATTTCGATATCGCTATAATAATTATTAATCATGTCCATTTTGTGACATCTTGCTATCCACATTTCAAACCAACACAAAAAACGTAAGCATTACACTTACGCTTTTCCAAGATTGAAGTGAGCTAATAATTATCGATAGATACCCTGGCTAATTCAAGTTTCACTTTATCCATTCACTTTTTCTGCCTGCCAAAAATATTCACCAAATGCCTTAGCAAGTGCATCAATTGATCGATTCAATTCTTCCTCCGTATTATCTACACCGCCAACTTCTATTAATATCGCTTGCCCTGATAAATCTTGATTATAGATTCCATTTCCTGTTTGGAAACCTTTTTGAATGACCCCACGACTCACTCCTGGATATTTCTTATTAATCGCCTCATGTAAAGCTGTCGCTAATTGTAAGTTTTTTTCATAATTTTTATTTCCTTTCCCTACTACAAATGCAAGCTTCGCATATGATTTATCTCCAATTGTTTTTGTCGTTACATTCTTTCGAGCACTATCACGATGCAAATCAAAAAAGTATTGAAGATCTTTATTTCCAGCCATAGCTTGCTGCACAATTTCTCGTGACATTTTATACGAACTATTACTGTTTAAACCCTTACTTATTAACTTTTGACCAACATCACTCTTATCGTTAGTAGCTCCAATCCCTTCACCTTCTAGTTGTTCACGGAAACGATCTCCTAATATAGAAATATTCGATACAGAACTCGTTGCTTTATTCGGATTCGGGTCATTCGTTAAGTTAAGTAAAGGTAAATAAGATTCCCAGCTATGTGTATGATAAATAAACGCAACTTGTCTTTTCCCGGTCGTTTGGGACGGCTGTTTTTTCTCTTTATTCGTATCTTGTTTAGGTGCTTGTCCAGTTCCACTAGTCCGTTCTTTCACTACTTCTTCAAGAGGTACACTCGACTCTATCGGTAAGTTAGAATAGTTTGTGCCCTCACCCGCAATAACAATTTCTGTATCGTACTTACCAAACCCGGGTAGCTCTTTCCCGACAAAACTGCGTACATCATTAAAGCGAATATTTGTAGCCATAGAAAAGAGAAAAGAAGAAATTGAAAAATCTTGATTCAACTTTCGATACTCCTGTGTAAAATAATGATTCTCTTTTCCAAGTACATACATGTAACCATTCATCGATAACTCATTTAACCAATTATATAAATACGTTGACTTCGTCTCTTTCATAGAGGTTACCATCATACTAATAAGAAAAAAAGTCGCTAGCACTGTAGTAATAACAAATAAAACTAACTTACGCATACTTGTAAACTTCATAAAAAAAAAGCCCCGATTCATACTATCACCTCTCTATTTCAAGTTATGTACAAGCCCTAGAGAATAGACCGTTAAAATTTCGGCTATATTGTTAATGAGGTGAAATGAATTGAAGCTATTAATAGGAATATTACCAATCGCTCTATCATTCATTTTTTATTTGTCCGCTAAGCATCCAAAAGTCTCTATTGTACTACATATTTCTGCGTACTTGGCACTGTATGTACTCGGTACAATTATTTCCATTAATATATACGATGTTTTAATACAAGATTTAGTTTTCATGACGAGCATTCATGGGATTTTACTGAATCCATTTTTCCTTATTGCAGGAGCGTATATAGGAACATACACGTTGTACCTACTTATGTCTCACATTATTATAAAAATAAAAAATGGAGCGTAATGAAATGCAACCAACATTTATCTGTCATACATGCAAAAAAAGAATTGTGAGAAAGAAAGATCTTATTACCGCCACATGGTACTTCCGCTTTTATTTATTTCACAGTGATTGTTTTAAACGACAGCAAGTGTTCCTCTCACGATTTATCCCAGTAAATACACTTTTCAATTTCTTTCTTATTATGTATGGACTTATTTTTGGCAGCATTCTTATGATTACAGAACCATCTATTATTTGGCTGATTTTCTTATTTCCCATTTTTTATCGGTTTCTTTCTTATTATTATATTGAACGTTTTTTCTCTACATAACGTGCAGACTGACCTCTCGGAATACTTAAACATTCCCACTCATTTTCTTTTAACATCTTCCCAATGTAAATAATCTGACCAATATGCAATGCATAATGAGAAATTTGCCTTTCAATTGCTTGCATGACAGTATGTGCTTCACCGCGAATGTATACCGTCTTCAATAAGTGCTCCGGCGCTAAAGTATTCATCGTATTAAAAACATATTTCCATCCTTCTTGCCAAGCTATAAGGGCTTCTTCTTTTGAATGATAGCATCCCTCAAATTCACCATCTCGATTACGATCGGTTTTTTCACCATCAGACGTTAAAAAATCCGTCCATCTAGAACGCATATTACCGTGCAGATGCTTTATAATAATCGCTATACTATTTGTTTCTTCATGAGAATACCATTGTATTTGTTCATATGATAATTGAGAAAGTGCCCGTTCCCCTTGCTTCTTTGTTGCTTCAAAGTTCGAAATCGCACATTGCAAATATTCTCGTCCGATATCCATATTAGCCCCTACCTTCACCCTAGCTAATTTTCGTTCCATTTGGCAATTCCATATTAGGCTGAAGTAACACAACATCATCAGCTTCAGGAACACCACCAAGCACAAGCACTTCTGATTTGAATCCAGCTACACGCTTTGGTGGAAAGTTTACAACAGCAACGATTTGTTGACCGATTAAATCTTCTGGAATATACCTTTTCGTAATTTGAGCACTTGACTGCTTTATCCCGATTTCTCCAAAATCTATTGCTAGTTTAATCGCTGGTACTCTCGCTTCTTTAAATTCCTCTGCATGTATTACAGTTCCAATTCTCAAATCCAAATTTAAAAAATCTTCAAAATTAGCCATTTATCATTCCCCCCAATTATTACTTAGACAAAATACAAAAATTCCCTTCAAAAAAAGAAAGGTGCCTAAGCACCTTTCTTTTGTAATTCACTTGATTCATTTGATTTATAGAAGAAGAAACCGAGAATCCCGCCAATACATGATGGAATTAACCATCCGATTCCTTCGTTATATAACGGTAACATTTGTAGTACATTAGAAATCGCGTCAATTTTAATTTTCGCACTTTCTAAACCGTTAAAGAAACTAATTAACAATGCACCTAAAATAGCTCCAATATAAATTGTATTCCGCTTCCCAATCCACTTATGGAAATACGAAAGTACAATTAATACAATTGCAACTGGATAAATGATCATTAACACAGGTAATGTTACTGCGATTAATTGTGTTAAACCTAGGTTAGATACAATTAAACTAAATACACATACCATTGTTACAATCGTTTTATGCGAAAGTTTTGGGAATAAGTTTGTAAAGAAACCCGCACACGCAGATGTTAACCCAACAGAAGTTGTTAAACAAGCGAGTATAATAACAAGCCCTAATAAAACTTTACCACTCGTCCCATATAGCTCATTTACAACATTCGTTAAAATAAGACCACCGTTTTCTGAGACACCAAGTGATGTACTTGTTGAACCAAGATAAGCAAGTGATAAATAGATTAACGTTAAACCAAGTACAGCAATAATACCTGATACGACTGTTATTTTTGCAATTTGGCTACTCTCTTTTATCCCTTTAGAGCGAATAACTTGTACAACGACAATTCCAAATACGAGAGCACTAATTGCATCCATCGTTAAATACCCTTGAATAAATCCACCAAAGAAAGCATTCTCTTGGTAAGCAGCTAACGGCGCAGCCGGCTCTCCAATTGGATCAATAATTGCCTTTCCGACAATAACAGCAACAATTAATACCAATAGTGGCGTAAGAAACTTTCCAAACCAATCCACTAATTTAGATGGATTTAATGATAAATACCACGTTATTCCGAAGAAAACTATCGTGAAAAGAAATAGCATGTACCACTCTGAAACCATTGCCTCTGATAAAAACGGCTTCATACCCATTTCAAACGAAACAGCTCCAGTACGCGGAATCGCGAAAAATGGTCCAATTGCTAAATAACTAATCAATGGGAAAATAAACGCAAATATAGGGTGGACTCTAGAAGATAGCGCTTTCAAGTCCCCCTCTACAAACGCGACAGCTGTTACAGCTAGTAGGGGTAATCCGACTCCCGTTACAAGGAATCCTATTGTAGCAATCCAAACATTCTCTCCTGCTTGTTGACCTAAAACTGGCGGGAAAATTAAATTTCCTGCTCCTAAAAATAATGCAAATAGCATCAAACCAATTGCTACCGTATCACCTGGCCTTAAACGTCCCTTCATGCTCTTCATTTGCATAGCACTTTTTCATTGTTTATCTCTATATTTTACAATATGCTATGCATCCTCCTCTCTGCTCAAGATGATAAAATATGCCCCTTACAAAGCAGTGTCTTTCTCCATAATTTCTCCATTTCCCTTATTTTTACTCTAATCATTAATACAATTGTTATTTTTGAATTTTGAGTTTTTTGAATTTTTAAATCATTAGAGTGTTATTACGTGGAGTATAGTTGTCAGACCTCTTTGTTTTTATCACACATATAGTAACATATTTAGTTGCAAAATAAAAACATATTTTCAAATTGATTTTTTTGAAAATCGAAATTATCTACATTTTTTATTCTCTTACACAAATATTGTTATAATCTCACCTATTACCCTGTCGTTATTTTAAAATAACTTCACACACGTAACATAACAAAAGCCATCCAATAATTAGATGGCTTTTGTATGTTACTCTATCGTTTCAACTTCACGTGGATTTTTCATCTCTTCCACATATACAACTCTAAATCCGTGATCTTCTAAATCTTTCAATAATGTCTCTAATTCACCGTCGTTAAACTCTTCTCCTAATGTAAACATAATCCTACGAACTAATAGGGCATCATTATCAAAAGTCATCAAACTTTGAATACCAGTGTATTTCTTTAAAACTGTCGATAACTTTTGGATTGCTCCATTATAGTCTTGCGTTCCAATCATGACAGAGTATTTACTAGAGTGAACGCCCCATGCATCCTCTAATAACTCAAAAACTTTTTTATGCGTTAAAATTCCAAGGAAAACCCCTTTTTCGTCAACTACTGATAAATAAGGCAATTTTTTTATTGTAAAAAATACTTTAAAGAAAGAAGAATCTTCTCTCACAAATCCCTCTTTATCGTTTAATAATTGCATTACACTCTCGTCAAGTGATCCTTTATATTCTAAAATATCTACTTTATATATATTCCCTAAAAATTTCTCTTTTTTTTCATCTAAAACTGGTACACAGCGATACCCCGTTTTATTTAAATGCTCTAACGCTTCCCCTATCGTAATCGAACTTGAGCACAGTAAAACTTCCCTTTTTGGCACGTAATTCCCTTTAATCCTCATAAAAAGCCTCCTTATGTTAAAATACTTTCTGTGCCATAACTATATTATATTTTCAGAAAAAAATAAATGATTTATTTTATTTTTCTGAAAATTATTCATTTTCTTGTCATAATTTATTCATGAATCCTTCACTTGCACTTTCTTCCGCATCTAAAACCCTCCCTCTGAATTCTGAATCACTTCAATGTATCATTGTACGGACCTAATTGTTTTTTAGAAAAGTAATAATTTGTCTCCTTACTTTTCATTAACATATTTCCTTTTATAATTAAAAAATAGGTAGCTATTAGAAAGTAGATCACCCCAAATAACCAATCCAAATTTGTAGCCAGATTGTGTAAAAGAATATACCTCATATATACATAACCAATTGGAACATGTAGTAATACAACCGCACCTAATCCCGGATTATATATTGTTTTAGCTTTTATATTCGCAAAAATACCATGCCATATGAATTGAAAAAATCCCATTAAAATAGGTGCCAACCCAAGCCATATTATATTTTGAAAAAAAACCGGGAGTAAATAAAAAACATACGCAATCAAAATATTTATTACCATAGCAGATTGCGTATTTAATGGATAGCGGTCTGGTATATCACTTTTAAATATAACTACATTAAACAGACCAGCAAAATAACCTGGCCAACGATACTCTTCAAATTGATGCACTAAAATGGCCACAAAACTTAACCCTAACAGTACTTTTTTTTCACTCATTTCTCCCAAATTCGCGACTAAAGAAACAACGACAACAATAGCGACAACTAACCCTATATCACACCAATGCTTTCTAAAGAAACTAGCCACCTCTATCACCCACTATCTCAATTTTTATAAAAATAGCGTTCAAATAGGAAATCAATCTGTTTTTCTACAGATGGTACTTTTATATCTGCCCCTGATTCGAGAATTGGCATCATTAATGTGGGAAGAAAAATGGATCCAAATATTTGCACCGTCATCATCATTAAAATTTCCTGATCCGTTTCATTTGTTATCTCGCTCAAAATATTCTTCACTTTACTGAAACCTAGCCTCTTCAAAAAATCCCCATATTCGTATTGAGATGTAAATACCGTAGTTCCCATTGCAATAATCTTCCTAACTAACTCCGGATATTGCCGAATTACTAGTACATAATCCAATAAAAATATTTTTAATCTTTCTTTTGCTGGCACTGTAATATTATCTAAAATAGAAAAAGTGCCTTGAAAGCTAATTAATAAAACTCTAATCGCCTCACTAATTAACTTTTCTTTTGAACCAAAATGGTAATTTACTAGCGCTATATTTATATCTAACAATGTTGCAATTTTCCTTATCGTTACCTTTTCAAAACCTTCTTTTTTAATTAATTCCAATGTTGTATTTAAAATCTTTTTTTTCGTTGATACGTTTTCATTCCCTCCCAATTTATCTCCCCCTCTAGAATGTATCAGTTAAACAACGATTTAAACATCGTTTAATTTTATGGTATCACTTTCCAATTGTAAAAATCTATTTAATACTTTCGACATTTCCCTACATTCTCTTCATTCCACACAAAAAATAGATTTCTAAATACAATTTAAAATTATCCATATGCCCATACATGAAGAAAAATATATTGTAACTTGCTCCAAAAACGGCTAAAATAAGAATAAGAATTTTCTGAATATTCCAAGAGTAGGTGGTTTATATGTCCTTATTACGCTCACATATATGTAAATTTATAATTGGTGTTATTGTTATTTTTGCCATAAGTCCTATTCCAGCTCTTTTTATTACACACAATTACTCTTATCAAAATGGATTTATTAGCATTTTTCAAAACTTCGCACAGCTTTCTTCTATATCAATTCCAAAGGTTGATTGGATGCATGAATCTATCTTTTTCTCAGCAAATCAAATGATACATACTTCTAATCATTCAACACCATTATTCCCTTACATATGGGAAATATATTTTATATCGATTGTTCGTTTTACTTTTACCCTTGCGATCGGATTTTTCATAAGTTTGGGTATCGGCCATTTATTTTTCAAAGTACCTAACTCGTTTAAAAAGTTTACTACTGTATTGAATTGGATACCTTACTCTTTTTGCACTGTAATATTACAATGTTCAGTCTTATTACTACTTCTATACGTCGCACAATTTATAAACCTTCCTTACTACTCATCTTTTATCATCGTATGTAGTACTTCCATGATTATCGTTATGCAAGCAGTAAAAAAATGGATTCCTTTCTTGAAAAACACAAATGAATATGAAATAAAACATGATTCTTTTCTTGTGGATACATTGTTTTTGGCGCTTACTTCGAACCATAAATCAATTTTAGGTTCCATCATTCTTTCATTCGTTTTTATGGAATGCGTTTTTCATGCAAGTGGACTGTTACAATTTATCGTTCAATTTGGCGGAAATTCACCCATAATTGCTACAATCGGCTTATTACTACTCTATATCCCATATAGCATACTTTCTTTCCTTCAAACACTATGGACCACAAACTACTCCAAGCAACAGTCATACACTTTAACGAGAAGCGTTCCAAAACCTTAATTGAAATAACCCTCTATAATCTAAAAGTAGGGGGTTATTCCTTTTGTATAGCGGACAAAATAACAGCAAATTCAAAAACTATTACAGAAACATACCAATATTTGCCCTTTTCCTTTGACTATTCTTTTCATTTAGATTTATTATAAAAGTATAACATAATTGCAGGAGGTGACATCTTTATTCCAAACCTTGGAATGGAGAACACACTTGGACATATTAAATATTTTTCTCATCTTTGTACTTATTCTTATTTCTGGCTTTTTCGTTGCATCAGAATTCGCTGTTGTAAAAGTACGAAAAAGTCGAATTGACCAACTTGCAAATGAAGGTAATAAACAAGCTTTAGCTGCAAGAAGCGTCCTATCTAATTTAGATGTTTATTTATCAGCTTGTCAGCTCGGAATTACAATCACTTCTTTAGGGCTTGGTTGGCTTGGTGAACCGACTGTGGAACATATACTACGACCGCTCTTTGAAAAAATTAATATTACTGGAACAATGGCTAACACTTTATCTTTTGTTATTGCTTTTAGTGTTATTACATTTTTCCACGTTGTATTAGGTGAGTTAGTTCCAAAGTCTTTTGCAATTCAAAAAGCAGAAGCAATCACACTCAAATTTGCAAGACCTCTTATTTTATTTGATAAAATTATGTATCCATTTATTTGGTTACTCAATAGTGCAGCTATATTTTTCACAAAACTACTCGGATTAGAACCTGCCAAAGAAAATGAACTTGCTCATTCTGAAGAGGAATTGCGACTCATTTTAGGTGAAAGTTTTAAAAGCGGTGAAATAAACCAAACCGAATATAAATATGTAAATAACATTTTTGAATTTGATGATCGAGTTGCGAAAGAAATAATGGTTCCTCGTACCGAAATGATTTGCTTATCTACTGAAAATACGTTAGAAGAAAATATGGATATCGTCGCAACTGAAAAATATACACGCTATCCAATCATTGAAAAAGATAAAGATGATATCATCGGGATGATTAATACTAAAGAAGTATTCCATGATCAAACGAAAGGTATTTATAAACCACTTGAATCTTATATACATCCTGTTTTAACAGTATTTGAAACAGTTCCAATTCGTAAAACGTTAGTCCATCTTCAAAAAAATCGCGTTCAGATGGCAATCGTTATGGATGAATATGGTGGCACTGCCGGACTTTTAACGATGGAAGATATTCTTGAAGAAATCATTGGAGAAATTCAAGATGAATTCGATGCGGATGAATCACCTATGATTGAAAAGCGTACACCTAAGCTTACTGTTTTAGATGGAAAGGTGCTCATTTCTGAAGTAAATGATATGTTTGGCCTACATATTGATGATAGTGATTTAGATACAATTGGAGGATGGCTTCTCTCTCAAGCAGTTGACTTAAATATTGAAGCTGGTTATTCCATTGAATATGCTGGTTTTCAATTTAAAGTATTAGAACTTGATGGACATCAAGTCAAAAAAGTTGCTGTACATAAACTAGATATTAAAAAGGAGCTATAAAGTGACGGTTTTATTAACAATTTGTATCATTGCCTGTTTCCTTGTTTCATTTCTCGCCTTTATTTATCCCATTATCCCTGGCATACTTGCTGTCTGGGCTGGATATTTAATTTACCATTTCGGTATAAATGGAGGAGAATTAACAACTTCTTTTTGGATTATTCAAGTCATTTTCACTCTTTTCATTTTCGTTGCTGATTTTATTGCAAATGGATATTTCTTAAAAAAATACGGTAGTTCTAAATGGGGCGAACGTGTCGGAATGATTTCTATCATTGTTGGATCGTTCTTCTTCCCACCATTCGGACTTATTATCATACCGTTTTTATCAGTATTTATAACAGAACTAGTGCATAAAAAAGCGCCAAAAGATGCCTTTCTAGTTGGAGTCGCTACTGTAGTTGGTTTTTTAAGCAGTACAGTAGCGAAAGCAATTCTCCAAATCATTATGATTGTCATCTTCTTGTGTTATATCATATTTTAACCATCCCGACTTCGGGATGGTTTTTTAATATGCAATACCTACTCGACTATTTTCATATATGTTTTTCTTACATAGATCCCATGCAAAGTGTGCTGTATCACCCACTGTAATTTTCGATCCACCTTCTGGCAATATATCTTTTTCAGTTCGATATACCTCTGTCGCCTCACCGTCTATTAAATGTGTCGGACAAACAACTGTCCAACATAAATTATTACTATTACTTAGTACCTTATATGCAGCCAAATGATCTTCTGCTGCTGTTGTCGTTTTCCTTTTTGATTCCGTTGATTGAAAACGATATAAATTTAGATCCGTTCTTGCTTGTAAAATACCAGCCGTTCCTATTGTTATGATCTTATGAACCCCTTCTTCTTCCATTTGCTTAATAATTTGTGGCATACTCTTCGCTAATGTTCCATTTTGATCCGTTCCAAGTGCACTAATTACTATATCGCTTCCTTCTATCGCTTTTTTTATATCATTTTCGTTCAATACATTACCTTCTATCACTCGTAACCTTTCATGTTGTATTTCTATTCTATTTAAATCACGCGCTAATGCAGTCACTTCAGCTGAATCCTTTAATGCTAAATTAATTATGTTTGAACCTACTCGTCCTGTTGCTCCCAATATACATACTTTCATTTGTTTTCCCCCTCTTTCATTCTCTTTCTATTTTTCAATAATATCAATCAATTTACAACAAAAAAGCTTCCTCATATATGAGAGGAAGCTTTTTTATTACTTTATTTCTTCTCTTTAGAATCAGTAGACTTCTCGGTTCCGCTTGTTTCTTTATCCTTTTTATCCTCTTGTTGTGTTGTTGTGTCGTCTTCTTTCTTCTTGTCCTCACCTTTACTACAACCTACCATTAATAAAGAACTTGCAAGTGCCATAGCAGTTAATGATTTAACCCATTTGTTCATTTGCGTTTCCTCCCTGTGATAGAATATGTACAACCTCATATTACTCTCTATTTTTAAAGGAGAGATTGAAAAACAGTAAATATACGGTAAATTTTTGTAAATTTTCTGATAACAAAAACTAATTTAAATTTACATATTTCATTTCCAATCGATACACAATAAAACTAATTTTTTCTCTAAATGGACATAAAAAAACTAAGGCGCATACCATTCCGCCTTAGTTTCTCATGCAAACTTTTCATTTTCATATAGATGTGTAATCTTATATTCCTTCTTCATAACATATTGCCACACACTATAAGCGTAACGGTTCATTTTCAGGAAACAATTTTCCAAAAATGAGCGGAACTCCGGATTAGCAACTTCCACTGCAACTTGAGCAAACTTTAGAGCTAATCGTTTTAAGTGCGCAATATAACATGTTGCAATATGAATATCCCCTGTATATTTACTAACTGTTTCCTTTTCCATTTCATGCAAACCAAACTCCGTTGTTTCACAGGTTATATGCTGCACATTCTCTCCTTCTTGAAAATTTACTTGTTCATTATATGCTTGTAACATATATGGTAAATGGTGCTGTAATAGATTTTTTAATTCTTCGTCTCTGACCTTTCCAGCATACTCTCCAACCTTGTATATTAGCATATAACTATATCTCATTAACTCTTTCATACAATCCATGAAAGTGCCTCCCTTCTCTAGGGTCTATATGTTATAAATATGATGCTAAAACATTTGCTATTCTTGCTAAAAACCAATCCCATCTACTAATTTTCTCAAAATCTTCTTCAGAAAATCGTTTTGATTTATGAAAGTCTACCTTTAATCGACTCCATACTTCATCAACAACTGTTTTATCATATATGATACAGTTAGACTCACAATTTAAATAAAAACTTCTATTATCAAAATTCGCTGTCCCAATATCAACAATTTCTCCATCAATGATTGTTACTTTCCCATGAAAAAATCCATTTCGATATTGATAAATCTCCGCTCCAGCATGTAACATATCTTTCAAATATGGATAGGCAGCTTGTTTTAACAATATGGCATCACTTTTAAATGGCACGAGAATTTTCACATTAACACCACGATTTAATGCAGCTTTTAACTCTTTCACCATTTCTTTACTTGGTACAAAATATGGTGTAGCGATAATTAAAGACTTTTTAGCCTTTTTTAAAAGTGCCCCATACTTTTCCCATAAGCCTTTTCCATTTGAAAATAGATATTGATATTGTACATTCCCTAATGTCGGTATACTTTCATGTATAGGCATTTTTTCTCCTGTATCTTCTTTCCAATCTTCGGCGAACTTTCTTTCCATATCCGCTGCACCCTCACCATGGATGCGCACGTGATAATCACGCCATGGCCCGAACTTCGGATCTTGTCCAAGGTACTCCTTTCCGATATTAAAACCACCGACGTATGATACCTTTCCATCTATCGTAACAATACGTCTATGATTTCGTTGATGCAAAGAATAGAAAACATTTTTCAGTTTCGGTTTTTTACTGAATGTAAACTTCACACCGTTTTCCTTTAATCGGCTAATTACCTTTTTCTTCAGCTTATATCCACCTATTCGATCGACTGACAATTTCACTTCTACTCCACTAGATGCTTTTTTCTCTAATAACTGTAAAAACTCTTCGCTTATTTCATCTTTTCCTACAATATAAAAATGGATATATATATACTTTTCTGCTTCGTTTATATCTTCAAATAATTTTCTATATAACTCTTCACCGTTCGTATATAGTTGAAATTCACCTAATCGAACTTGTCCTAATTCATATTCACTAGCCATTTCCTTCCCCATTTCCACATCGATGTTCATCCAAATGAATACACCTATTAAACAAAGGATTATAGCGAAAAAGTGCTTCATGGATAAATTCCTTTCTCCACTTACTGTTATTTCTATATCTTCCCTTTTTTATTACATTATCATTCAAGAAAATATGTCATTGCATGATATATGTCCATATCAAACAATAGCTCATTTGCATATTGTATGTTGTATCTTAAAATAAAAGGAGGAAATAACAATGGGCTTCGCACATGGTAATGGATTTGCGCTATTAGTCGTATTATTTATCCTCTTAATCATCGTCGGTGCTGCTTGCTTCTGCTAAGTAGCTACTGCCATATGATATGTGGATGAAAAAACTATAAAAGCGGACACCTATTTTTAGGTGTCCGCTTTTCATTTTAAAACCATTTCCGCCTGCTATTGTAACTTAAATGGCTAAACATTTATCTCAAAAGGTTAACAATGTGGCTACTTTCTTACTCTCTGCCTTACGTATATGACGCTGCTCTGCACGTAACACTGCAATACGATGTAATTCTTTCTCTTCTTCTGTTTCAGGGATAACACGCGGTACTGGAACTGGATTATTTTCCTTACTAAGTGCAACAAAAGTAACGAATGACGTTGCCGCTATACGCTTCTCACCTGAAATTAAATCTTCAGCCACTACCTTCACAAACACTTCCATCGAAGTTCTTCCCGTCCAAATTACGAAAGATTCATAACTAACACAATCTGAAGAACGAACAGGATGTAAGAAATCAACCCAGTCCATAGATGCTGTGACACATTCCTTTCTCGAATGTCTGGATGCTGAAATAGAAGCAACCATATCCATCTCCGCTAATATCTTCCCACCAAATAGCGTGTTATGATCATTTAAATCTGTTGGGAATACCCGGCTCGTTTTGAACACCCTTGACTCATTGGCTGTTTTCCCCTTCACTTCTGTCATTGTTATCACCCCTTTAATGATTTATCCCTAATATTTCAATAATCACTATACTAAATGAATTACACGTTTAATATTAACAACATTCAGAACTTTTAGTCCACAAAAAAGAACCGATTTTATCAATCGGCTCCTCTAAATACATATTGTTCTTTCGGCTGTTCAACTTTATTCCATTTTGTTACTTCTAATACAGGAATATTCGCATGAAACGGCTGATAAAACTCAGTAGTTATCTCTCCTTCTACTTGAATCCAGTCATCATTATTCCACTCTACACCTTCTGGTTTTTTCACTAACATACCATACACACCAGAATCTGCTACGCAATGTATAATACCAAAACGGAATAAGAAATATTGTTCTTTTTTAGAAGAATCATCTCTAAAAACAAACCCTTTAAAAGATAATTTTTTCCCAGTAAACTCGCCAGGATAATTATAAATTGTTTCCATACCCTTTAGGAAGTCTTCATCTTTCAAATTAATATTGTCTTTCGTAACAAACTCTTTCTTCCCTTTTTCCATTACACCACGGTATCCTTCTTTCCCGTAATAAATGCTCGTATCAGGTCTTAGAAATTGTCTTGTCATAAATGGATCCTTACTTTCTGCTTGTGCAACAGGAAAATGAAATCCTTTCGCTTTAACAATATCCGAATCTAACGTCGCAATTGGGAAAAATAACCCTGAGATAATTGGAAAACAAAACAAGGAGTACGAAAATGCTTTTTTCCACCATGTATTCTCATCTTTTGAATGATCATGCCCGCAATGGCTATGGTCACAACTGCAATCATTTTTCTCTTTTTCCTTTTGGTGCTCTTTTTGGAAAACGACGATAATTTGTATAATCGTTAAGAAACCTAAAATAATTGTTGCTGTTGTTGATAAATAGGCATACTTCATATTGATATACTTCGTAATGTTACCGGAAATATGAAGCTGCGCAATTAATATTGTAAAACCTAATAATATATATGCTCGAAACATAACCTACCACCCCATCGCATAAATGAGTAGTGAGCTTGCATAAACAACAAGAGTAACTGTAACTATAACAACAATTACAAATTTCGTTTTAAATGTCGCAAGCATCATAAACATATTTTTAATATCCACCATCGGCCCGTAAACGAGGAACGCGACAAGTGAAGCTGTTGAAAACGTACTTTGGAACGAAGAAGCGATAAATGCATCTGCCTCTGAACAAAGTGATAATATATAAGCAAGTCCCATCATAACAGCTGATGAAGAAAACGGACCTTGTCCAATAGCAAGAAGTGTTGAAGTTTGTACAAACGTTTGTACCGCTGCTGCAATTAACGCACCTAGTACTAAATATTTTCCCATTGAGAAGAATTCCTCAACAGCGTGTGTACATACATCCCACATTTTTTTACGCAGTGGACGCTTATTATTCACTTCTGGGAAGTGATCATCTCTTAATTGATGTTCTTTAAACATAAAGGATAATATAATTCCAACGATAATGGCTACGATAATCGCTACAATAGAACGATACCATACCATGTGCATACTACTCCCAAAGGCAACATAAGTAGCAAATAATACAACTGGATTAATAATAGGTCCAGTTAACATAAATGCAATCCCTGCGTATGGTGGAACGCCTTTTCCAATTAATCGTCTTACAATCGGAACAATTCCACATTCACAACCTGGAAACAACATGCCTAAAAAAGTAGCTAATAAAACAGACAGAAATCGGTTCTTCGGCATCCATTTAGCCACCATATCTTCTGTCACGAACATTTGAATGAATCCTGAAATAAATACACCAATTAGCACAAACGGAAGTGCTTCGATCAATATGGAGATAAAAATTGTATTCATTTGCAGGAATGCTTTCGGTAATTGAAACAATTCCATGATGTATTTCCTCCAACTTTTCATTAACAATATGTAATTTTAACCCCATTTCATTAATTGGACAAGGATTATATGGCATACATACCCTTTATATACATTACATTGTACAAGTTATATTCTATTCAAAATTTGAGATTTCATAGCAAAAAAGCTGCTCTAGCGTAGTTATATAACTATGCTAGAGCAGCTTTTTTATCGTTAAAAGTAACGTTTCTTCCAAAAAACAAAAGCTAACGTGAAAGATAGTGTTACACATATGATGAGTACAATTACAAAACCGTGGGCTTCCCCTTCAAACGGAACCTTTACGTTCATTCCAAAGAAACTAGAAACCATCGTCGGTAAAGATAAAATGATTGTAATTGACGTTAACAGTTTCATAACACTATTTAAATTATTTGATATAACGGAGCTAAAAGTATTCATCATTCCACTTAAAATGTGACTATATATTTCCGCCATTTCAATAGCCTGCTTATTTTCAATTAATACATCTTCTAATAAATCTTGATCGTCTTCATACATTTTTAAAAATGTACTATTACGCATTAACTTTTGAATTACAATTTTATTAGCCTTTAATGACGTTGTAAAGTATACTAAACTTTTCTCAAGGCCTAATAATGTGAAGATCTCTTTATTTTTCATTGACTGATTTAATTGATGCTCTAAATCAATTGTTTTTCGATTTATTTGCTTTAAGTATCTTAAATAATAAGTAGAAATCGTATATAAGAGCTGAAGTGCAAAGCGCGTCTTTTTAAACGTATAAAATTCTTTAATACGTTGATTAATAAAACGTTCAAAAATTGGATTCTCTTCTAAGCAGATTGTAACAAAACAATCCGGCATCACAATCATACCTATTGGAATCGTGTCATAAATCGAATTTCCTTCTTCGTCATGTCTAACTGTCGGAATATCCACGATAATTAAAGTATTATTGTCTTCCTTTTCAATACGAGAGCGTTCTTCATCATCCAAAGGGTCTTTAATGAAATCTAAGTCTACATTTAAAGTTTGTACTAGATATTGAATTTCTTCTTCTGTTGGATGAAGTACATTAATCCAGCACCCCTTTTGCATTTCCTCAATCTCTTGTAGTTTTCCGTTTCGGTCTGTTAAATATATATTTAACATACTATCACCCCGATTCTTTTTACATGTAGGAATCTACCTCTCTTAAATCACAGTTTTTAAACCGCCATTCTCAGCATATGAAACATACGTTTAAATTTCAATAGAAAAATTATTTTGAAAACGTTTTTATAGGAAAAATATTATAAAGTGAAACTTTAATCAGTGGGTGGCTTCATCCCCCACTGATTATTAGCCCTCACAAATCGGGCTTTTACAGGCTACCCGCCCCCAACCAAACTTCTTTTCTTTCGCTGAATTTTGAGGTGAGGGTCTCACTGCCCGTTAAAGCGGGATAAACATAGAAAAAGACAGAGTGCTCTCTGCCTTAAAAGCTTATGTTGCCTTTATAACATATTTAGAAAGCATCCACAAGTTAAAACCGACTGAAATCGTATAGCCAGCGTATGTTGAAATGATAAAACTTACATAATCGAAATACGGAAGCAATACAATATTTAAAACTATCTTCACAATAATTCCAATCACTAGTCCTAGCACCGTCTTCTGCTGTTGATTGATTCCTTGTAGCATAGCAGCCGTTACTGTAAAAAGAGAAAATAATATGCAAGCAGGAGCATAATACTGTAAAATGATTCTCCCCATCTCTGGATCATTTCCAGCACCGAATAAAAGAGTATATACAGGCTTGGCTAACACCATCATTCCAATTGCCGCCGGTACCGTAATCGCTACTACTAATACATTTGTTCTCGTAAAATGTTTGTACAATAGCTTCGTATTTCCTGCTGTGTAAGCTTTCGTCATCTCTGGTACGAGAGACATACTAAAAGCTGTCGCAACGGATACCGGGATAAGCACAACCATTTGAACAAGACCAATTATCGCATTAATTTTTTCCGCTTCTCCTTGCATATACCCTATTTGTATAAGTAGTTTATTAATTGTAAATGTATCAATCGTCTGATACAACGGAATTGCTAAGCCCACCACAACAAAAGGAATAGAATATGTAAAGAGCTCCTTATAAAGCGAGAAAAAAGATTTCGTTGTTTGTGGTATACTTGCCATTTCTTTTTTCTTTAAGTGCCTTCTCCTTCTCATATAATACGCACTTAAAACAGTTAATCCACCTACCGCTCCCATAAAGGCACCAAATGTTGAAATACCAACTGCTAGCGAGACAGATGCTTTTAAAATATATAAAACGACAAAGCTTCCTATTAAAATGGTTAAAACCCGAAAAAATTGCTCTACAACGACACTTAATGCAGAAGGCCCCATCGATTGGAATCCTTGAAAGAAGCCCCTTAATAAACTCATTACTGGCACAAGTATTAACGCAAAACTTACAATTCGAATATTAGTAGTAACCGCTCCTACACTATTCCCCGTTTGATCATTCCCATCGATGACAAGCTTAGCTAAATGCGGAGCTAGCATATATAACGTAAAACACGAAATGACTCCCATTATAAACATAAACACGATTCCACTTTTCAACACTCTCTTAACCGTATGATAATCATTCAGTTGATCATATTTTGATACCATTTTTGAAACTGCAAGTGGTAATCCCATTGTCGCAATGCTGAGCATAATGGTATAGGGACGATATGCATACGTGTATAAAACATACCCACTCGTACCGACCATTGCTGTAAATGGTATAACATATATAAATCCTAACATTTTTGATATCATCGTTGCCATCGTTAAAAATATAGTTCCACGTATAAACGGTGACCCTTTCATCACATTCCTCCGCTACGCTTTATTATTACACATTATGGACAACTCCTTTTTTTTAGAACCGGAAACAAATAAAAAAGCCAATGAAAAATCATTGACTTTAACGCGCAGCTTTTTTCTTTTTGAAATACTTTAAACCAAAGTATAGAGCAATAAAAAGAACAGCTCCTATAATTATGTAATGTGTGTAATCAGATGCATACTCTTTAATTTGTCGCCAATTCCCACCAAGTTTTTCACCTAAGTATATAAATAGAATTGACCACGGAATGATCGCTACAACCGTATAAAGTGTAAATAGTTTTAATGGCATCTTAGCTAGTCCTGCTGGAATAGAGATCGCATGACGTACTACTGGTATAAAGCGCGCAGAAAATATTACGCCTGCTCCATAACGTTTAAACCAACCTTCTGCTATGTCTAAATGATGTTTATTAATAAGTAGATATTTCCCGTATTTCTCTACAACCGGACGCCCTCCGTAGTATCCAAGCCAGTATAAAAAGATTTGTGCTAAAGTACCACCAATCGTTCCGGCGATAACTGCACCAACAAAACTAATTTTACCATTCGCTACTAAAAAGCCAGCATACGAAAGTACAATTTCACTTGGGATTACTTCAATCATTAAAGCAAGAGCTACTCCAAAGTAACCTAAGCTTGCAAAAAATTGCAATAACTGATCTATTATGTTTGCTAACATGTTCTTTTTTATCTCCTTTTTTCTTCACATACCATCCCATTATTACATAAAGGCTGCAATCTGCCAATATCTTCATTTTAACAATATGTACAATTCAAGCAGGATTAATCTATTAATTTCTCTTTCTGCGGGTCTTTCATGTAGGCAAACATCTCTTTAATTTGGTCTTCTGTATTTCTAGCAATTGATAAATTAGGCAATTCATTTTCACCAAAAAACTCCACCTCTTCTGTTTCAATACTAGTTTTCTTTTCTCCACCAATAATCTCGCATCCAATGAAAATCTTATATACATGCGTCGCCGATGGAGATGGTTGATGTTTTTCTTTATCAAATATAGCTAGTAACTTAAAATGATCTACCTCATAACCAGTCTCTTCGAAAACTTCTTTTGCTGCAACTTCGGTTGGCGTATAACCGACATCAGCCCATCCACCTGGCAATGCCCATTTCCCATCGCTTTTTTCTTTCACAAATAATAACTTTTCATTTTGAAAAACAACCGCTCTTATATCAACTTTAGGTGTTTGATAGCCTGTCTCACTTGCAAATAATTTCTCTACGACTTCCCAATCTGTTTTCGTGTAATGTGACATCATTGAAATAGAAATATCTCGTAATTGCTGGAAACGCTCAATATCATACACATCCTTAGAATACGTTAAACCCGCTTGAGCTATAGATTGTATTTGTTTTACCCAATCAATCCATTTAATCGTCATATATCCGCATCCCCATTCTCTATCAAATATATTACTTCATTTTTATTGATACATCTTTATTATACAAAAAAAAGAGATTGATAACGTTTCAATCTCTTTCAAAATTAATCCAATTCATGTAAGTGGTCTTGTATATACTTTCTTCTCTTATTTATATATTCATAAATCATATCAGCCTCTTGATCAAATGTTTCTAATTTTTCTTTCATGTATGGATCTTGTAGTAAATATGGACGAATCAATTCACACAACCCTTCTACTTTCGGCCTCATAAACGAAACTGTAAATTGATCTTCTAATATTTCTTCTAAAATACTTCGATACTGCTTTCTAAATACAGGTATGTCTAGCAATCTTGCACTTAACGTATTATACCCTTGAATGCGAATATATTCATGATTGAGTGGTCTTCCTTGTACATCTCGCCCCCAAGTCGCATCATAATCCCACGGTATAACTTCAAATAAATTTGTTTCATCGTTATGATATAGTGCGTAGTTATGAACGAAACCATCAAAGTTTTGTGTAAAAATAACTCCCGCTAACCATCTTAAATATTTATCGACATGTAGAAACTTCCCAATCTCTTTTTCATAGGCTTCCCTCGTCAAAGTATTCGCTTGAAATACAAATTCACTCAGTTGTTCTTCACTATTTTTATTCGAATATTTAAATTCATAACCCGCAAAGAGCTCTGTCTTAACATCTTTATCTCGTTCACTCATTAATGAAAAATTCGCATCATCATCTATCGCATAATAAATAGAACCACTCGGTAATCCTCTATTTTTCAAAAAATTTTCATCAACCGATTCTAACTGTAAATACACACCTTGAATTTGACCATTAATTTTTATAAATACATGTTGTGATTTTGGCGAAAGTACACCAATATCATGAAAAAAATCTAAAGATAATTTATTTCGTATGAGAGACGGATCCATAAACTCCGAATTTAAATGAAACTCTTTCGCACCTTGAAATTTTTTAGGCTTATAAAACATAACATGATAAGACTTTTTCTCAAATTCGCGAATATGAGCCCCACGGTATACGATATCAATGTCATACTTCTTTTTTCCATAAGTTAATTTTGCTGGCACTGGACTATCTGACCAAATGTCCTTTTTCAATTCCACTAAGTACATTGGATGAACAAAAAAATCATATGAAGGCAGCATGTTTTCTCATCCCTTCTCAGTTCTCTTCATTCAATGTATGCGCCTTGTCTTGTCCATACATCCGCAATCATCTATTTATATAAAATTACACTCTTGTCCTGTTCAGAAAGATGCCTACATACATATCATGTTAAGGAAAAAGAATACCTTTTCACTTTAATACATGATAAGGAGGATTTCTATGAAACGTGATATTAGAAAAGCTGTCGAAGAAATCAAAAGTGCTGGGATGGAGGATTTCTTACACCAAGATCCAAGTACTTTTGAATGCGATGATGATAAATTCACTCATCATAATTGTACAACTGGATGTAAATGTACAACTGGGGGTAAATGTCCAAGAACAAGATGTACTCGCGTGAAACATTGTACGTTCGTTACAAAATGTACACATGTAAAAAAATGGACATTTGTTACAAAATGTACTCGTGTACGTGTTCAAAAATGGACGTTCGTTACGAAAGTAACGCGTAGAAAAGAATGCGTTTTAGTTACAAAACGGACTCGCAGAAAACATTGTACATTCATTACAAAATGCATACGCTTTGAAAAGAAATTTTTCTGGACAAAACGAAGTTTCTGTAAAAAATGCGAATTCTTCCCTAACAGACACGGTCACTCTTGCGATGATTCATGTGATCATGGTAAAGACTGTCACGATAGCGGACACAAATGGAATGATTGCAAAGGCGGACATAAATTCCCATCTTGCAAAAATAAGAAATTCGATCACTTCTGGTATAAAAAACGTAACTGCTAGTTTTTATACCACCCAAAAAAGGCCGTTTTGCGGCCTTTTTTACATTTATTGAAAGTGACTTATATCTGCAAATTGTTTCACTTTACCAATACCCTCTTCAAATTCTATTATGCTCAAACTGGCACTATGCATAAATGGATCATCCCACACATTTTCTATTTCCATTCCCGCGAAATGCCCTATAAGTAATTTTGCTGCTGCCGCATGAGAAACAATCAATATGTTTTGTCCTTTATGCCTCTCTAAAAGAAGCTGCATCCCTTCAATTACTCTTTCATAAACGGCCTCGAAATTTTCGCCTGATGTTGACTGAAAAAGATGTGGCTCATTCCAAAATAGATGTACTTCTTCTGGGAATTGCTTTTCTATATCCTCGATTGTTTGTCCTTCCCATATACCCATGTTGATTTCATAGAAATGCTCATCCGCTATAATGGGTATATCACGTTCCCCTTTTATTAACTCTGCCGTATGAAGTGTTCTTTCGCTCGGACTACTATAGATCGCATGGATTGGTAAATCTTTCATTCGATTCCCTAATTGTTTCGCCTGAACTATACCATTTTCAGTTAAAGCAGAATTTTTTCGTCCCTGCATTCGCTTCGCTACATTCCACTCTGTTTCACCATGCCTTGTTACATATATAGTTGTTTTCATTTCTTACTCCCCCTCACCATGTTGGTCGTAATTCCCACGGTTCAACTCTCCCTACAATCCACTCTGCTCGTTTACTTTCAATCCCTTTTATAACTCCATCAGCTATCTCTTCATGCGTAAGCCATCTTCCATATGTATCTTCTAAAATAAAACCTAAAATAATTCTATAATAAATACATCGCGTACTTCCTATTTTTTGTGCAGGCATACGTGATGCTTTACTACCTAAAATATGAAATAAACTATATGTTTTAGACGACAAATCTAGTTCTTTACAAATATTTGATAGTGCATGCTTTGCACTTGTGTGTACCCATGCAACAACTAATGTGATCGGGCCATTTTTCTCAATTGTACTTTTAATAGCTAGCTTTACATCTCCATCATTATGATAATCTAACGAAAGGCATGTAATATTTTCTGGTGCAGAACTCATTCGCTTAACATTTTCTAAATTCACTTCATCTCGCCCGATAATAGAAACATAAAATCCTTTCTCACAAAGCCACATAGAAACTTTCTTTAGCATTCCTGTTCCACCAATTACTAGTGCATGCAAATGCTATCCCTCCCTAATAAAATGTCATATGAGGTTTCTCATCCCTATAATAATTTAAACGGTCTTGCAGTGTCCCTGAGTGAAACTCAAATTTATGACCGTCAGGATCAACAAAGTATATAGATTCACAATCTCTGATATCACGTTCTCTTCCTTGTAAAATATGAACATCATTTTCTTCTAATCGCTGTATTAAACATTCAAAGTCTTCTCGTTCAACAGAAAATGCAATGTGCGTATAAGATTGATGAATCTCATTTCTCGGAATATGCGTCTCTTCATTAAGCGCTATCCATACTCCACATATGTTAAAATAAGCCAATTTTCTTCCTTTAACTAATAATTCTCCTTCTAATACTTTTTCATAAAACATTATAGAGTTTTCTAAATTAGATACCGAAAAACAAATATGATTGATTCCCCTTAACAACTATAATTCCTCCTTATACAAATAAAAGATGAGCGAAAATTCACTCATCTTTTATTATACTATTTTTTTGTAATATATGCCCATTTATAACTGAAGTCCCCGCCAAACGTATGATTAGCAATACCTTTTACAAATGGCTTCTCTAAATAAGCTGTACTTTGTTGGTACGTAGGAGAAATTGCTGCGTCTTGACCAATTAAGATTTTTTCAGCTTCCGCAAGTGCATTCCAGCGTGCTTTATCATCTTTTAATAGCTCTCCTTTTGATTTCGCTACTAAATCATCATACTTCGGATTAGAATAATCCATTTCATTAAATGAGCTTCCAGTAACAAACATATCAATATAAGTCATTGGATCCGGATAATCAGGGCTCCATGCAGATAATGAGAATTCATATTGGAATTTCTTTTCTAAATCTAGCTTTTGCTTGTATGGTTGCTGTTTCAAATTCACTTTAATACCAGGCAAGTTTTTCTCTAGTTCTTCCTTAATAAAGTCGCCCACTTTTTTACGGCTACCGTTATCATCGTTTAGTAATTCAACCGTAATTGTATCTTGACCAAGCTCTTTCTTCGCTTCTTCCCATATTTTTTTTGCTTTCTCTGCATTATCTTTACTATCACGGAAGTTTTTATTTACAGAGCGGAAATCTTTTCCATCCGGACCTGTCGTGAATTTTTCAGGTACTAAGAAATATGCTGGCAATGAACCGTCATTTAAAATAACATCAGCAATTCCTTTTTTATCGTATGCTAAATCAATTGCTTCACGTACTTTTTGGTTTTTAAATGTTGCATTTTTTTGGTTAAAACGTAAGAAATATATGCGTGGATCTAACTTCGTTTTAAATTCATCTGGCTTATTCTTTTTATATTTATCAACAAATTCAGAAGTTAAAATAACTCGATCTGCTTGATCACTATCATATAAATTTACTCCCGTGCTTGTTTCCTTCACAATACTTACATTAATTTCGTCTAACTTTACAGTATCTTTATCCCAATAATTAGGATTTTTCTTCAACTGATAATTTTGTTCATGTTTCCATTGACTCATTGTAAATGGTCCATTATATAATAATTTATCTGCTTCTAATCCGTATTTATCTCCTTGCTCTTTCACATATTTTTCATTTAATGGGAAAAATGTAGGGAACGACGTAAGCTCAAGAAAATAAGGTGCTGGTTGCTCTAATTCTACTACCAACGTTTTATCATCCTTCGCTTTAACACCCAATTGATCTGCTGGTAATTCACCTTTATTTACTTTCTGTGCATTTTTCACATCAAATAAAATGAATGCATATTCTGCCGCTATTGCTTTATCTAATGTACGTTGCCATGCATATACAAAATCTTGTGCTCGAACTGGATCACCATTTGACCATTTCGCATCACGTAATTCAAATGTATATGTCTTTTTATCTTCACTAATCTTCACATCTTTTGCCATACCTGGTGTTGGTTTATTATCTTTATCTAGACGATATAAACCTTCCATTGCATTTACAAATACACGGAAAGATACAGAATCCGTTGATTTAGATGTATCCATTGAAGGAATTTCAGCTGTTTCTAGCAAATTTAAAACTTGTTTATCGGCCATTCCCTTATTCGATTCTTTCTTCGTTGTCGAAGCCTTCTCACCATTCCCACATCCTGCAACCAATACACTCGTCGTTAACGCAAGTGCAGCAATTGTTGTTGTCTTTCTCTTCATTCTTCCTTCCCCCAATCTATATGTATAAGTTAAATCCTATATAATATATTTTATTATACAAAAGATTCTGATTATTTTAAATATTTATTTTAACAAACATAGAAAAAAGCGAGCGGAAATTTCTTTCCAGCCGCTTCCTTGAATAGCATTTACTTGTAATCCATCCTCTATATCAAATGGATTTTGAACTTTAAATATTTCTTCCATCAGCTTCAAAAACTCTTCTTCAGTTTTAGATTCACCATTAACCATAAGTGAGTATGGTTCCACTTCACCTAATTTATAATCGACAACAAATTGAATTTTCACCTTTTGTCTTGACGTTCCGGTGTTATATCCTTGGAATTCTACTAATTCTAACCCTTCCGTTCCACGATAATATATCCAACCTGAATTTTGAAAATAATTTTCGAAAGATTCACCTATTGAAAAGAAAGGATATTCATAAAGCGAGCTTGTACGAACCTTTTGAATAACGTCTCGATCAGTCGGAAAAAAGAAATGACTAAAAAATATGCTAGCAACTGCTAAAATAGTAACAATTGTCGCTCCCATTTTGCTCGTTCCGCCGCTATCATTGATTAGATAGTTTTCAACTGATTTATCTTTTATTTCTCTTGCTTTTATTCGGTATATACGTCTTTCCGCAAATTGATAGTACAATCCATTTGCAAAAATCCCCATTCCAAACAGAATAAAAATGAGTAATAAAAACGTAAGAGGCACCATATTAATGATTGGCAACGCTACATTAAATCCCATATAGTACGAAAATGCATCACACGCTACTAATAACAACATAAATAAAGCAGCTGGTACATAATACTTACGATATCCTAGCCAGCCTATATTGAAAATAGCAGCCCAACCATTCCAGCTCCACCTAGCAATCCGCTTATTCTCAAGCTCCCATTTCCTTTTGTAATACGGATATTGTCTCCCTACATATACTTCCAGTTCTTTATCTATTAACGAGCTACCTTCCTCTTGTTCATTATCCAAGTTTCGCTGACAACTTGTACAATTTAACTGTTCCTCCTCGCAAGGTTGCCCACAATTTATACATTTCAAAACAATCCCTCTTCCCATCCATACGTCATTTCAAAATACCTTCGTGTTTTAATAACCACTCTTTCCTCCATAAACCACCAGCATATCCAACAAGCTTTCCACTCTTTCCTATTACACGGTGACATGGAACAATTATCGAAATTGGATTCCGACTATTTGCCCCTCCTATTGCCCGTACAGCTTTTGTATTTCCAACTTTCTCTGCAATATCTAAATATGAAGCACTTACGCCGTACGGAATAGTATAAAGTGCATCCCATACATTTTTTTGAAATGCTGTTCCCTTAGCAGACAGCGGGACCGTAAATTCTTTTCTTTTCCCTTTAAAATATTCATCTAACTCATTTATACATTGTTCTATCATTTCATTTTTATTTTCTTCTTGTCGTTCATCAACAAATATAACAGACGTAATTCCTTCTTGATTCGCTGTAATTTCAAGCAAGCCTAATTCACTTTCATAATAAGCCTGGTACATATGTCATCCTCCAATTCAGTTCATATTAGTCATTGTAACACGAATATACAAAATTTTTCGTATAAGCGTTTTATTAGAGAAACAAAAAAGAGAATGATAAAATATAAGAAAATTCAATCAAGGAGGCTATTTGATGAATTCCAAGCTTTTTTCACCTTATACAATTAAGAACGTTACACTAAAAAATCGTATCGTTATGTCGCCTATGTGTATGTATTCATCAGGGAATGAGGATGGCAGCGTTACGAATTTTCATCTCATTCATTATGGAACTCGCGCTGCTGGCCAAGTAGGTTTAGTTATGGTTGAAGCAACTGCGGTGTTAGCTGAAGGACGAATTTCTAACAAAGACTTGGGCATTTGGGATGACAACCTAATTGAAGGCTTACATAAAACGACTACTTTTATACATGATAACGGTGCAAAAGCTGCCATTCAACTCGCTCACGCCGGAAGAAAAGCAGAATTAGAAACAGATGCGTTAGCTCCTTCAGCCATTCCATTTAATGAAACAATGAAAATGCCAATAGAAATGAGCAAACACCAAATTAAAGATACTGTATTAGCTTTTCATCAAGCTGCAGTACGATCAAAACAAGCTGGATTTGATGTTATTGAAATACACGGTGCTCACGGTTATCTTATTAATGAATTTCTTTCTCCGCTTTCCAATAAGCGGACTGATGAATATGGTGGTTCACCTGAAAACCGCTATCGTTTCTTACGCGAAATCATTGACTCGATAAATGAAGTTTGGAACGGACCGTTATTTGTCCGTATTTCAGCAAATGATTATCATCCTGACGGGTTAACAGTTCAAGATTATGTTCAGTATACAAAATGGATGAAAGAACAAGGAGTAGATTTAATTGATTGTAGCTCTGGGGCTGTTGTCCCTGCACGCATCGATGTTTATCCTGGGTATCAAGTACAATATGCTAAACATATTAAAGAGCATGCTAACATTGCAACTGGTGCAGTTGGATTAATTACGACCGGAGTACAAGCAGAGCAAATTTTAAATAATAACGAAGCAGATTTAATTTTCATCGGACGTGAATTACTTCGCAATCCGTACTTCCCAAGAATAGCAGCCAATGAACTTGGCTTTGAATTGCAAGAACCTCACCAATATAAGCGAGCACCAGGAAAAATTCATACGAATAAATAAAACCGAGAAGTCATTCTTCTCGGTTTTATTTATTCTATCGTTGTAATTTCATTTGAATTATAAGTATAGATACCCGATTCTTCTCGCAGCGCGGTTATATACATACCTTTCGCCACATCTTTAGCTGAAATTGGTTTATACTTTTTGAAAGCCCCTTTAAAAATAAAAGGAATAATACGAGATAACTTTTCAGCCATTCGTTCGCCGAAACGAAATTCTTGTCGGTTTCCTACTAATAATGATGGTCTAAAAATGTGAATACCACCGATCACTAACTTTTGCAATTCTTCTTCCATTTTTCCTTTCACTTGTGAATAAAAGAAAAATGATTTAGGATTCGCTCCCATAGAAGACACAACAAGGAAATTTTGCACCCCTTGTTTTTCAGCTAAACAAGCAGCTCGTAACGTATATTCATAATCTACTTTTTTAAAATTTGCTTTTGTTTTTGCTTTTTTTATTGTTGTTCCTAAGCAACTAAAAACATCATCCACAGCAAAGAACTCTTTATATTCCTCTAATACCGAAAAATCAACTTGTTTCTGCTGTAACTTCTCATGTTGCAATTGCATTGGCTCTCTTACAAAAATAGTAACCGAATCGTAGTAATCTGATTCAAGTAATAGACGCGTTATCTCTTGTCCAACTAAACCACTTGCACCAAGTATTAACGCTGTTCGCTTATTCATATATGCATATACCTCTTATTTTACTTTTCTCTCCTTCAGTAAAATACAACCTTTAGGAGTTTCCTGCTCTTATTTTACCACAAGTAAAACACTATGCGTACGCATAGTGTTTTACTCACTCTTTTTTCTCATCTCTCTCTTGTAATTTCGTTATTGTTGTAGCGTCCCCTAAATTACTTATTAATCTTCTTAAAAAAATTAATACGAAAGATAATGGCAATACTACCGCTAATATTAATAAAATAGCTTCCATTAAGTAACCCAAGCGCTCATCCCCCTCTTTACCTCCTTTTCAATATATGAAAACAGCGTTGTCACATATGCATGCATTTGCAAAAATAATACACCTATATTTGACAACTTTATAACAAAAACAAATCGGAATGATTATTATTTATTGCAACTTTATTAAAGATGTATTATACTAAGTTCGCAAACTAAAACGTAATTATTCCGTTTTGTATTAAAATGATATTTTTCTTCTATAATTGGGGAAAATATATCCGTAAAAAAGAAAAGAGGAGAACTTCATGCCTAAAAGATTGACTATATTTTCATTCTTACTTATTTTTACCTTAATTTTCGCTGGCTGCTCAAATAAAAAAGAAAGTAATGCCAAGAAAGATGGAAAGCTAACAGTTTATACAACGATTTTCCCACTTGCTGATTTCGCAAAGAAAATCGGTGGCGACTATGTAAATGTTGAAGCAATTTACCCACCTGGTGCAGATTCACATACATTTGAACCAAGTCAAAAACAAACAGTACAAGTTGCAAAAGCCAATTTATTCGTTTATAACGGCGCTGAATTAGAACCATTTGCTGAAAAAATGGAAAAAACATTACAAAAAGAAAATGTTAAAATTGTAAATGCATCTAAAGGTATTGAGCTTCGTGCTTCTACTGAAGAAGAGCATCATGATCATGGAGATGGCCATAAAGAAGATGAACATCATCACGATAAAGACCCACATGTTTGGTTAGATCCTACTCTAGCAATGAAACAGGCAGAAAAAATTAAAAATGCACTTGTAGAATTACAACCTGAACATAAAAAAGAATTCGAAAAAAACTTTGCAGCACTTCAAACTAAATTTACTGATTTAGACGATCAATTTAAGGCAGCTGTAGCGAACGCAAAAACGAAAGAAATTTTAGTTTCTCATGCTGCCTATGGTTACTGGGAACAACGATACGGCCTAAAACAAATTCCTATCGCTGGAATTTCAGCTTCTGATGAACCATCTCAAAAACAGCTTGCTGACATTACAAAAACAGTAAAAGAACATAATCTAAAATATATTTTATTCGAAACTTTCTCTACTCCAAAAGTAGCATCTGTTATTCAAAAAGAAACTGGTACAACAGTTTTACGCTTAAATCACTTAGCTACTGTTTCTGAAGATGATGCAAAAAATAATAAAGATTACTTCACTTTAATGGAAGAAAACGTAAACACATTGAAAGAAGCAACAAACTAATCCATTATATTTTCTAGGCAGCTGAATCTAGTATTCAGCTGCCTTTTTATGTATTTATCCTTGACTTGACCAAAATAACAAGTAAAATTATCCATATTAGCTTTAAAGCTATATTAATTTAGAAGGTGAGTTGGAATTATGAATCTTCACATTTGTGAAGTAACAGCAAAAAATTGGCGTTCAGTAGTTGCTTTAGACGTCGCAAAAGATCAGCAACAATTTATTGAAAGTAACGCGTTTTCTTTAGCAGAATCATTATATGAAGGAAACGGAATGTCAGTAGGTTTATATGATGGAGAAACACTTGTAGGTTATGCAATGTATGGATGGTATTCAGTAAAACATAAAAGTGTATGGCTCGATCGCTTTATGATTGACCAACAATATCAAGGAAAAGGATACGCAAAACGTTTCCTTCGCTTACTCATTCAATTCTTACAAGAAAAATTTGAATGCAAAATAATTTACTTAAGTTTACATCCAGACAACAAACTTGCAATGGGACTGTATGAATCATTTGGTTTCCGCTTAAATGGTGATATTGATGATGAAGGTCCAGTTGTAGGTGTTGTAATGGAGTTACTAATAGACGAAAATACAAGCCTGTGAAAACAGGCTTTTTATTATACATTTATCAATTTTTAATTTCTTTCCCTTATTTAATTCTGTTTTGCAATCTAATAGAATGCTCATAAAAATAAGCCTGCAATTTACGCAGACTTATTTCACACACTCTTCAAAATGTTCTTGGAACCACTCTTTATTAATATCTCTTCCGATGAAAACTACTTCACTTACTCGCTCTTCGCCCTCTTGCCACTCTCTATCGTACGAAGCGGCAAATAACGTATGTACACCTTGGAAAACGATACGTTTATCTACTCCGTCTATCGATAAAATTCCTTTGTAACGATATAAATATTCCCCTAGCTCTTGAACGACAGCTGACATCCACTCATTAAGCTTTTGTAAATCCAGCGGACGTTCTTCACGTAATACAAATGATTTCACACCTTCTAAGTGATTATGTTCTTTATGAGGGTAAATTTGCAACGTATCTTTCGTTTTAAACGTTTGGATTTGTAATAAAGATGGTATATCTACCTCACAGTTAGTCGCCTCAATTAACTTTGCAGTCGGGTTAATTCCTTGAATTTCATGCAAGAGATTTTCTTTCTCACTCTCTTCAATTAAATCTAATTTATTTACTAAAACGACATCCGCAAACGCAATTTGCTCTTTTGCCTCTAATCCTTTTTCAAAATGTTTATGTATATGATAACTATCTACCACCGTTACAACACCGTTAATTTGGTATGCAGATTGAATGACTGGATCTAAAAAGAATGTTTGAATAATCGGCCCTGGATTTGCAAGTCCAGTCGTTTCAATTACTAAACCATCAAAATCCATTTTCCCTTCTGCTTTTACGTCCAGTAACTGTTTTAAAGCAACAAGTAAATCTTCACGTACAGTACAGCATAAACAGCCATTTGTCATTTCCATAATTTCTTCTTCTACATTCATAATCAACTGATTATCAATGCCAATTTGCCCTATTTCATTTACAATCACCGCTAATTTCTTACCGTGATTTTCTGATAAAATACGATTTAATAAAGTCGTTTTCCCTGATCCAAGAAAACCAGTTAATATTGTTACTGGAATCATTTCGTACCTCTCCTTATAGCTATATGTTTCTACATTATAGCATATAGAGAAAATCATTTTTGTAGCAAAACATATTTATTGTCTGTACACCTAATTAACTATATAATAACATGTAGTAAGAAAGCCTTTTCAAAACATTATTATTCATCAAGGGGGTACTTATAATGGAGCGAGTTCAAATGGCTGAAACGCTAGAATTTTCTCGTATTATTCAAGGATTTTGGCGTTTAGCAGAATGGAATATGACGAAACAAGAATTACTTTCTTTCATTGAAGATTGTATGGATATGGGAATTACTACTTTTGATCACGCTGATATTTACGGCGGATATACGTGTGAAGGGTTATTTGGCGAAGCTTTACAATTAAAGCCTTCCTTACGAGAAAACATGCAAATTATTACAAAGTGTGGAATCGCTCCCCCATCACCGAAATTTCCAGAGCGATATGTTGCTCACTACAATACTAGTGCAGAGCATATTATGCAAAGTGTAGAAGCATCACTTAAAAATTTACATACAAATTATATTGACGTATTACTTATTCATCGTCCCGATCCTTTTATGGATCCAAATGAAGTGGCAAAAGCATTTTCACAATTAAAACAAGAAGGAAAAGTTCGTCACTTCGGTGTATCTAACTTCTTACCTTCACAATTTAATATGTTAAGTTCGTACTTAGATTTCCCGCTTATTACGAACCAGATTGAAGTTTCTGCATTGCAGCTTGAGCATTTTGAAAAAGGGACAATTGATTTATGCCAAGAAAAACGAATCAATCCAATGATTTGGTCACCTCTTGCTGGTGGGGAAATCTTTACTGGTCAATCAGAACGCGCCGTACGTGTACGTGAAACTATGCAAAAAGTTGCTACTGAGTTAGGTGTTTCTAGTATCGATACGGTTATGTATGCTTGGTTACTTGCTCATCCAGCTAATATGATGCCAATCGTTGGCTCTGGTAAATTAGATCGCGTAAAAACGGCTGCTCTTGCTACAAACGTTAACTTAGACCGTCAACAATGGTTTACAATTTTCGAAAGCTCTAATGGGCATCCTGTACCATAATGCATAAAAAGAAGAGCTGTTTTCTTACAGCTCTTCTTTTTCATATGTATTTCTAGTCATGGCAAATACACACATATCCCTTAATCCGTTTCCATCTACCGTAACACTCGCACTTTCTAACGTACCTTCTAACTTAAAGCCTAATTTCTCAGGTATCGCTCTACTCTTCTTATTTAAAGAATCACAACGAATTTCTACACGGTTTGCTTTCAATTCAGAAAAAGCGTAATCCGTTATACCTTTCGCAGCCTCTACCATATAGCCTTTTCCGCTAAACCTTGTATCAATCCAATATCCGATTTCAAATTGAGGTATATCCCAATTAATACGATGTAATCCGGCTGAAGCAATAAATTCACCTGTTTCTTTCGAAAATACTAGTAATCTTAAATCCTCACGTTGCAAAAATTGAATATGTGATTTTCTAATACTTTCTTCTATTTCTTGCTCTGTTTGCTCTTTTTGTGCAAACACCATCCAAGGTTTTAGTTCTTGTATTGAAGCCTGAATTGCATCATATACAACTTTACCATCTCCTGGTTTCGGCATTCGAATAAAAAGCCTGTCAGTATAAAATTCAGAAGGAAAATCGAATAATAACGGATTCACTGTAAACACTCCCCATAATTCTTTTATATATAATAATATCCATCTCAAGTTATATAGTAAAGAATTTTCTGAATTGAAAACCTTTTACTCATTCACTTCCGCCGCTACACGAATTCCAGATTCAATCGCACCTTGAATCCATCCGTGATATAGCGTTGTATGATCTCCAGCGAAGAATATTCTCCCCTCTGGTTTGACAATCGCTGGTTGCAGCTCAGATTCTTGACCTGCTTGAAAAAGTGCAAATCCTCCAAGCGCATACGGATCCAATGTCCAGCTTTTTGATATTCCAGATATGAACTCATCATACACTTGACCACCTAATATTGTTGCTAAGTTGTGTAATGCGTAATAAATACGATCACCTTTTGATAAACCATCCCATAACAATGCGTCATAAGACCATGTATAGCTACCTAACATCATAGCCGGTCCTTTCTCACCAATTCCATAACTTGGATAATAGGCATAACGAATTGGCAAATCTGTTATAATTCTGCCACCTAATTGTCCTTGTTCTTCCCAAAATCGGCTTTTAAATTGAATTCCTATTTTCGTCGCAGGCATATAATGTAATTCACGAATTGCTTTCCATTTTTCATGAGATATAGAATCAAACGGATCTACTTCTACAAAACGCATTGTCGAAAACGGAATGGTAACAATAACTAAATCTCCTGTAATACTACTATATTCAAAAGTTTCCTCGTTCCGATAGAAAGCTGTCACACCATTATCGTGTTGATGTAGCTTCATTAATTTTTGATTATATATAATATTCTCTTCTAATTGCGGTAAAAATGACTTTGGCAATCTATCGTTCCCGCCCACAATTTCACAAAATCCGCTCTCCTCTTGCATAATGTATAGAAAGCGTAAAGTCTCTACAAACGATCGTTCCAAAAAACCTTCTAAATCTAATAGAACACCAATCATCTCAATTGTTACTGGCGAAAAGTAAGTATTATACTGATAAGGGTGATACTTCAAAAATTGTCCTGTGGAATATCTCCCAAAGTCCTTCACTACAACATCCCAATTTTTCTCTGGATTTCTTTTAATAAAATTTATTATCGGCTGTACTGCTAATAACAATAGTTCTTCAGACGTTTTTCCCACTTCATTCATTTCCACAGGATACCTTAAAATACTTGGATCCTTTTCATATTGTTTCAACGTCGTTTTTCGTCCATTTACGTATATAATATCCGTCTCATTTCTATTAATAAATGGACTCACCTGTAGCCCAAATTTTCTTATATAAGCCATCGTTAATGTATGCGAATACGGAATTCTCATTGCTCCGACATCTAAATATAATCCGGTATCTTCCATTCTAACCGTTTCTATACGGCCACCTACCCGATTGTTTGCTTCAAAAATTTTCACATCATGTCCTGCAGCCTTTAATAAAGATGCTGAAACTAATCCAGCCATACCAGCTCCCACTACAATAATTTGTTTTGGATTTATCGTCTTCTTCAATCCTTTATCTATAACTTTTAACGCTTCATCCATTTCAGTGTTATACATTATATCTTTCTGCACAATTCCACCCCTTACTTCATCAAATGGACGTTAGTGGTTTAGTGCATTTTATTCATAAATCTCCATAAACATAACACCATTGCAATTTGAATATTCACTAAAAGTACATAAGAGACAGATTTCATATTTCTTTATGCTTCGTATAATATAGCAACCGCAACGAAGGAGTGACTAAAAAATGAAACATACTTATGATTACCACGCTACAAAAAAGCATTTAGAATTAAAGAAACAAAACTTATGTAAAAAACTTAGCAATATAACACTATCTGAAAAAGAACGTGAACAGCTAAAATGTGAAATTGACAACTATGAATATATTTTAAATCTGGTCGAAATGAATCATTATGAACGCGGATTTTCTCGTTAAAAGCGGAAATAGGATTATCCGCTTTTCATTTTGAGCATTTCACTACGCATTTTTCATAAGTAAATATATAATAGGATGTACATTAAGATTGAGAGGTATATTCTATGATCAAGTTAAGTGTATTAGACCAATCACCTATTTCAGATGGTAGCACAGCAGCCCAAGCTTTTTCACATACAGTTACGCTTGCACAAGAAGTTGAAAAACTCGGATTCACACGTTTTTGGGTATCCGAACATCATAATTCCGTAAGCTTAGCTGGTTCAAGTCCAGAAATACTTATTTCTCATATTGCAGCAAAAACGGACCGTATTAGAGTCGGTTCAGGTGGTGTTATGTTACCACATTATAGCCCATATAAAGTTGCTGAGAATTTCCGTGTTCTAGAAGCACTGTATCCGAACCGCATCGATCTCGGTGTTGGTAGAGCTCCTGGTGGTATGCCAATAGCAACTCGCGCACTTCAAGAAGGGAAAATGGTCTCACTTGATCAATATCCAGAACAAATTGCAGACGTTGCAATGTACTTACATGATCAAATACCAGAAAACCATCACTATGCAAACTTAAAAGCTACTCCAGTTATCCCAACATCTCCTGAAATGTGGATGCTCGGTTCTAGCGGAGAGAGCGCTAAAATTGCTGCAAACAACGGAGCTTCTTTCGCATTTGCACAATTTATTAATGGCTTCGGAGGCCCTGAAGTTATGAGGGCTTACCAAGAACAATTTCAGCCTTCATTTTTAGGAGATAAGCCTAATTCAATCGTTGCCATCTTTGTTATATGCGGAGAAACAAATGAAGAAGCGGAAAAAATTGCTTCTAGTTTAGATTTATCAATCTTATTATTAGAGCAAGGAAAACGAACTACTGGTACACCTTCTATTGAAACTGCTCAAAATTATTCATACAGTGCTTATGATTTATTCCGTATAAAAGAAAATCGTCAACGTATGATTGTTGGTGATCCGTCTTCTGTAAAAGAAAAAATAATAAACTTAAGCAAAGCATACAATACTGACGAATTTATGATTGTCACGATTACCCATCAATTTGAACATAAATTAAAGTCTTATCGCTTACTAGCAAATACTTTTAATTTATAACTCTAAAAAGAGATGCATCACATATGATGCATCTCTTTTTCTTACTACTTATTGTTTTTATTTCCTATATATTCAATAGCTTCTTTTAATAGCTCATCAAAGTTAATAGGATAATCATGATCTAAGTTAGGCACAACTTTATACTTATGTTCTATATTCTTATCTCTTAATAATCGTACAAATTGCTGCGTGGATTCGAAACAATCTTCATCTTGATTCCCGCATATTATATATCCTTTTATATGTTTATCCTGCAGCACTCTTAGCAACTCATCCCATTCTTCAATCTCAGGAAGCCATGGTGCCATAAAAATAAAACCATCTACATCTATATCTTTTTGTAAAATCGTATATAAAGCTACTCTTGCCCCTGCAGAAAAACCACCAATTATCACATTTTCTACTGTATGATTTTCTATAAACTTATTGTAATGCTCTTTTAATTCTTCTTTCCCTCTCTCTATATCATCCCAAACAAATCCATCTGAAAACTGAATTTGTGAAGACTGTGGTAAAGCTAACGTGTAATCTTGTGCCAAAACTGATTTCCAATATGGCTCTACTATTTGAATATTTTCTTGGTCACCATGTAATGTAAGTAGTAGTTTCCCCTCTTTCTTGCTGTATATATATTTCACATCTGGTCTTTCCTTTTTATGTGCTAATTCTTCTCTTTCTTTACATAATTGCACCATTGTATGAAATTCTTTAAATTTATGTAGTGATTTTAAATCTTCGTCGGAAATTAAATATTCATTTCCATACCAGAATCCCTTTTCTATAATGGCCTTCCTCATTAAATGTAATGCTTCTTTTTCAAGTCCTGATGCACTTGCGAGCGCATACTTAAAATTATATATTTGCGCCTCATTCCCTATTACACCTGTAGCGTTTTCCATTATATAATTGTACGCTTCAAAACTTCCTTTATTTGCATAACAACGTAACGTTTCATTTAATAATTGAATGTAAGTCATACTATTTTTCATGTACCAATTCCCCCGAAACTTTTTATAATATTTATTTTGCGAATCTTTATACCACTTTGTGAAGATTTTATATAACTCGCCCTAGCAATATCTTATTCTCCGAATGATACTTAATAGTTATCCTTCTCTGTCCAATACATTTAATATAAATATTAATAAACTGAAAAGTCAATATTTTAACAAACAAAAAAAAGACAACAATATATGTATTGTTGTTTTCATTACGTCTACCCGCTCTTTTGTTTTTTTCTATCTGGTTTACTTGAAACTAAATAATGTTTTTCTGAAATATATAAGTCTCTTTTTAAGCTACGATTTAAGTAAGGTCCTAGTTTCATTCCGCATATGAGGCGATCTTCGCTACCTTCAACAATTGGGAACATTTCTTTTTCTGTTACGTATTGATCTACTGCTTTTTGTACGACATCAATTTCTTTCACTAGGTTTAAATTTTCTGCTGTATGTTCAAATACCTCAAGCGTTTCCTTCGTTATGAGAAAATCATTTGTTGGAAATGCAGGTAAATACGGTTTTAACAAATCATAATTTACTGTATAATCTTCATTTACTAATACTGTATAAACGATATTAGCATTCGTTTCTAAAAACTGAGCCATCGCTTGTTCTAATTCATCTTTCGTAATTTCCCGCTCTTCTTTTCCAGTTCTGAAAAAGCGAAACATCGCATCGCCTCCTTTTTACTATATTATAGCATAAAAGAAAACTGAAAAATCATAAAAAAACCCATTGAAATAATTTTTCAATGGGTTTCTTTATATTTTTTATCGTTATTTTAAGAATGCACTTAGCATCCATACATGTTGTTCTAATGTTGTATGAATTGCTAACAGCATGTCAGCTGATGTTTCATCGCCAGCTTCGCCCGCAACTTCCATACCTTCTTTTAATTCTTGAATAAGTGCAGAATAATCATTCACTAATGTTTGCACCATTTCTTCTGCAGATTCTTTGCTTGTCCCTTCGCTGACACTAGATGTTGCGAGATATTCTTTCATTGTCGCTAATGGTTTACCTTCTAAAGCTAAAATACGTTCTGCTAACTCATCAATATACGTTCCAGCTTCATTATAAAACTCTTCAAATTTCTCATGTAATGTAAAGAAGTGTGGCCCTGTCACATACCAGTGATAATTATGTAATTTCACATATAACACATTCCAGTTTGCTACCTGCTTGTTTAATACTTCAACAACATTTGTTTTCGTACTCATACAATCCACTCCTCTTATCATTTTGTAATGTTTATCTTTTAATAACCTAATTACATTTTACCATACATTCCCTTTCCTTTCGAACAATCGGCTTATATGTAACAAAGTTTTAACACCTTTAATACTTCCCTAATATCATTTAATTCATGTATTTTTTCAAACACTTCATACGTCTAATTGTCCAAGCTCATACATATGCATAATAGTACATCAAGCTCATCATAGTAGAAAGAGGGATAACATGGACAATCAACAATGGCAAGTAGCAAAGAAAGTAGCTGCTACTTATATCGGAACTGTCGTTGGAGCTGGATTTGCTACTGGACGAGAAATTGTTGAATTTTTCACAGTGAATGGATTATACGGGACAATTGGCATATGTGTAAGTGGATTTTTTTTTATTTGGCTCGGCACAAAGATGATGTTACTTTCATCACAAATCGGGGCATTTTCAGCGCAAGAATTTAACAAATATTTATTTGGGGATGTATTTGGGAATGTTGTAAACACATTATTATTACTCGTTTTATTCGGCGTAACGAGCGTTATGTTATCAGGGGCTGGTGCAGTATTTGAAGAGCAACTTCGCTTACCAAGACAACTCGGTATTCTCATTACAGTTATCGCTTGTCTCATTATAAGTAGCCGCGGATTACAAGGTGTTTTTGAAGTAAATACACTTGTCGTACCTATTATGATGATTTTTATTATCGGACTTGCTATTACAACCTTTTTTCACGGTACACCTTCCATTAATAACACTATTCCTGCAGAGAGTTGGAATATGAAATGGATTACTAGCCCTATTACATATGTCGCCTTAAATCTTTCTCTCGCCCAAAGTGTTCTCGTCCCATTAGCCAGTGAAGTAAAGGATCGAAAAGCCATTTTTTTGGGTGGGATTTTAGGTGGTGCTGGACTTTCTTTAATTTTATTATGCAGCCATTTAGCAATCTTATCAGTCGATCAATTTTATCAATATAACATCCCAATGGCTGAAGTCATAAGAAGATTTAATGCAACTTTTCACTTCTTCTTCGTTCTCATTATTTTCGGTGAAGTTTTCACAACTTTAGTTGGTAATGTGTTCGGAATGACAAAACAGATGCAATCTATTACTGGGTGGAAAAATCACAATATTATTTTCTTCATTTTACTAATTAGTTATTGCTTTAGTTACATCGGTTACAGTGACTTACTTCATATTCTATATCCTATCATCGGATGGGTAAGTATTGTTATACTTCCAATCATTGCGTTTAAACAACTTCAAAAAACATAAAAAAGCATCCATGTTATTGGATGCTTTTTTATGTTCATTCACAATCATCACATACTTCCCAGTACGGTCCCATTTCTAATGCTAAATACGGCTTTAACTGCAACCGGATCATTCGACTAGGCATGCGCTCTAAAACAAATTGAATACCTTCTTCATCTTCGTCTAATTCAACTTTTGAAATCACAATTCTTTGTATAGTCGTAATGGGAATTCCATCTTTATATAAAGTGATTTTCACCTCATCGTATTCATTAAAATACAATTCGACACTCATTTGATTTTTCAGTATTTCATCAACAATTTTATATGTATCATTTTGTTCTTGGATTATATATTTCCATCCGCCTCTATCTTCTTTCGGAGCTGTTTGAAATAATGTCTCCAAATCCTCGTATAGCATAAGATAACCCCTCTCTTACTAAAAAACGATGAGTATTTTATATACCCTTTATCTCTATCACTATCCATAGCTATTGTACCATATATCACCGTTCTTACCGTATTCATTTGCTTCATAGATACTTATAAAATAACTAATTCTATCTCCATTATTATGTATATTACCTCATTACTCCATACACTCTTACAAGTTTAAATAACGACAGGCTTTAATCCATGCAAATATTGTCTACTCTCCGCTTTTATTAGCTCACAGCATTCATACTTTTACATATAATAAGACTACCACAAATAAAAAAGGAGAGTGACTTATACCACTCCCCTTAAAAGAACTTCCCTATAGCTGCTAAAACTAATACGATTATTAAAATTGCAAATAATAATGAGACAATGAAACTAAAAATAGGTAACGCTTTCTTTTCATTCTTCTTAAATAGTAACTTTAAACTAAGAAAAATATTTACTGGTACAAGTATAAAATAAAAATATTTAACAATTTGTACCGAGCTATTCGAAAGTGTTTTTAATATAAACACTTCAATTAGAAAAACAATAAAAAATGAAATACTTAGCCAAAATGAGACGTAACTAAGCCAAGAATGTCTTTTTGTCCCCCAATACACTCCCATAATACTCTCCTTTTATTTGTATTCTATACGTTAATAATTATACACAAAGCTAACAAATACCTCTATTTTTCGACAAACATTATGTAAAATGCCATTTTAAACGTCATAAAGAAAGTCTACATCCCTATTTGATTTTACACAATAAAACAGACTACCCTCTAGTGGCATAATGCTACTAGGGGATAGTCTGTTCTCTATTAAACTTTAAATCTGTCAATTAGTCCTTGTAACTCTTCAGCCATTTGAGATAGCGTGCCCGCTGCGGATCCAATTTCCTCCATCGAAGCTAGCTGTTCTTCAGCTGAAGCCGCAACGTTTTGTGTGCTTGTCGCATTATTTTGCGCTGTCATTGCAATTTGTCCTACCGAAATAGATACTTCATTTGCCCCTTTTGACATTCCATTAGCCGTTTCAACCATCGTCTTAATTTGATTAGCTATTTCATTTGTAGATTGTAAAATTTCAGCAAAGTTTTGCTTCGTTTCATTTGCGATAACAAGTCCAGATTGAACTTCCTCATTTACATGATTCATAGATTTGACTGTCTTACCCATATCATCTTGTATTTCACATATTAATTTACTAATTTCACTAGAAGATACGCTAGACTGCTCTGCCAATTTACGCACTTCATCTGCAACAATTGCGAAACCTCTTCCATGCTCACCGGCTCTTGCCGCTTCAATCGCCGCATTTAAAGCTAGAAGGTTTGTTTGATCTGCAATATTTTGAATTACTTCTAAAATATCACCAATTTGTTTTGATTTATTATTTAGTAATTGTATAACTGCATCTGATTGTGACACAGATTCTGCAATAGACTGCATCTGGTTTACTGTTCTTCCTACTAGTTTCCCACCATCTTCTGCTTTTTCACGAGCATGTGCAGAAGCCGTATTAATAGATGATGAACTATTTGCTACATGCTGAATTCCTTCCGTTACATCAAACAGTAACATAGCGCCATTTTCTACGCTTGTTGTTTGCGTCGTTGCCCCACTTGATATTTCATCCATTGCGATTGTGATTTGCTCAGTCGCTTCACTTGCTTGCCTTACACTTGCAGTTAGCTCTTCTGATGCCGCTGCAACATGCCCAGCTGAATCGTTAATTCTTCCGATTAACGTCCGTAACGAATTCGTCATCTCATTAAATCCTTTAGCAAGTTGGCCGATTTCATCATTAGAATGAATTTCAATTGTTTGCGTTAAATCCCCTTCACTTATTTCTTTAGAGGTAACAACTAATCTCTTTAAAGGCTTCGTAATTGAAAGTGTTACAAAATAAATAAGTGCTCCACCTATTACTAATGAGATAAGCATAACAATTAACATATTATAAAATACAGGTTGAGCAGCTTCAATTACTTCACTTGAGTACATAGTCCCACCAATTTTCCAACCTGTTTTTACATTTGTAGCAAATACCATATTCTTTTCACTACCGCCATAAGAATATGAAAAAGCACCGTGATTATCTTCATAAATTTTCTTTGCCCAAGAATCAGCCGCTTTTTCCCCTGATTTTTCTTGTGGATGAGCAATTATTTTTTGCTTTCCATCTAAAATGAAGGCATATCCTTTTTTACCAATATTAATTAACTTTGATGTTTTTAATAAATTATCTAAACTTAAATCTAGCGCAACAACCCCATTTTTATCTTCTGTTTGTTTTGCGATTGTTACGACAATATGTCCATTTCCTTTTGCCTTATATGGCTCAGTAACAACAATACCACCTTGTTTTGCAACTGCATCTTTATGCCAAGAACGCTCTGTTGGATCATAGTCTGCTGCCATTTGTATATTTGGTTCTTGTACAAATTTTTTATCATTTCCGGCAACATATACTTGTTCAACATCTTTATTCAAATTTATATATTGAGATAACATTTTTCTTAATTCATCCTGATTATCTCCTTGATACATATTCCCCTGAATCACCCGTGCAAAATTATTTACATCATTAAATTTTGCATCAATCATTTGATTGATTAAATTATCCAGTATTTTTATATTGTCGTTGGCACTACTCTTAATTTGCGATTCAAAATTCTTTTTGGCTGTTTGATAAGACATGCCTCCGATAATAGACACAGCCGCAATTAAAATTACAAAGAATGAAATTAATAGCTTTTTTGCTACTTTCATATCACGAAACAAATTTAATAGTTTATCCATTATGAACCTCCTAATTTTCAAATTTAAAAGTTAAATTGAGTTAATTATGAATATTTCCCAATCCCTAATTATTATTTTCATAACCTATTATGATGAATACTTTGTAAAGTTTAAACAATTAATTTCCCTTTGTCTATATATACGAATAATATTATTATAAAATTTACAAATAGAAAAAACCAAAGGGGCACCCTTTGGTTTTTACATTTTTTTATGTTGTTTAGAAAGCTTTTTCCACTTATCACGCTCTGCTCTGGCAAGGATTACATCTTGTTTTCTCATAAAATACGCCAGTTCTCTTTGTAATTTTTTATAGCTTTTCAAACGATCTATCGTAATAAGTCCGTTATCAATTGCACTATGCACCGCGCATCCTGGTTCATCCTCATGCTTACAATCACGAAAACGGCATGTTGTCGCAAGTTTTTCAATATCAGAGAATGTTGTTTGAATCGCTTCGCTTCCTTCCCAAAGTTGCAATTCTCTCATGCCGGGAGTATCAATTACGAGAGCGCCACTTGGCAATTGAAATAACTCTCGATGCGTTGTCGTATGCCTCCCCCTACTATCCTCTTCACGTATATCTCCCGTTTTTGCTACCTCAATTCCTATTAGCGCATTTAACAAAGTTGACTTTCCTACCCCTGATGACCCAACTAAAGCAATTGTTTTCCCTGAAGAAACGAATTGTTTCAACGAATCAATACCTGTATGCTCTAAACTATCAACAACGAAAATAGGAACACCAATTGCTATAGCTTCCGTTTCTACAATTTTCTGTTCTACATCATTACATATACTACTCTTTGTTAAAACAATAACTGGCATAGCGCCACTTTCATACGCTAATAATAAATAACGTTCCATCCTTCTAACATTAAAATCATGATTAAGTGCATTCACTAAAAATAAATAATCTACATTTGCTGCTATTACTTGTTCTTCCGTTCGAGTACCAGCTTCTTGTCTAGAAAAAGAGCTTCTTCTCGGAAAAACACGATGAATAATAGCTTTCTTTTCATTCTCTATTTTCTTTATATACACCCAATCACCAACAGCTGGATAATCTCCCTTCGTTACTGCTTCATGCCGAAACTTTCCAGACAGTTCTGCCATATATTCACCATCATTACAAATAATTCGATATATATGCTTATGCTCAAGTAAAATACGCCCTACTTCAAAGTTCTCTACAGCTTGTTCCTCAAAAAAAGAATCCCAGCCATACGATTCTAAAATATTTTGATTCAAATTGATATCCTCCCTAGTTTAAGCTAAGTGGAAGGATAGTGCGCTCACTTATATCGTTTCGCCCTTTCCATCCACCTTTGTATTTGGTTTATTATTCATATAAGTTATTTTCGCCATAATACATCACCCCGTTCTTATTTTTATTACTCTCATTATATGGAATTCTCCTATAAAAAGCTACATCATTTAACGTAATTTTCAAATAACTTGTTTTTGAGCATTCTAATTTGTCCTCGGTGACTAATTTCATCTTCTAGCACATGAAACCAAAGATAGTGCTGGTTATATACTACACCGTTAGGCCACTTTCTTTCTGACATGAGCCACTCATTACCTTGTTCACTTAAATACTTCAGAGATTCTTCTCGAACACTTTGTAGAAGTTGTACATAATACTGTATTTCATGACCACAGATCGCTCTACCTGCTTCCCCTAAATACAATGCATCTTCCCATATTTCTAATTCTTCTTTTGTAAAGTCACGATCTTGAAATGAAATAAGCTGATGAACTTTTTCAATAGCTGCTATATGCTTTAATAAGGCGCCAATTGAATTTCCGCTGCTCTGCATAATTAAATCTAATTGCTCAACTGATAAATTTTTTACTTCGCCTAATGTTACAGCTCTCGTATGCTCAAGCATGCTTACTAATTCCCCTATTTTTTTTGTATAACCATCTACACTTCTTATTCGATAATCTATATTCATATGACGCACCCCTTTCTGCATTCATATTATTGTAAAAATGATTCATATAATAGACTGAAATCTATCGAAATTTTCTGTTATAATTAAATTGAATACAAAATATACCCAAACAAACTTTCTCAATATGCTTATATGAAATATTAAAAGGAATCAATATAAAATAATCGAATCTTATTCACTAAAAGGAGTGGATTCGATGGAAATGTATCAATGGCTAACCGCTGTTCTCGTTGGTGGCATTACTGGCTTCGTTTCCCATCTAATCAATAACCAAGGTAAGTTATTGCTTCCACGCCGTTTGAAAACTTTTTTTCACTTTGGATTTTTAACTGATGTTTTTACCGGTAGCCTAGCTGCACTTCTTGGACTCGTTTTATTCGATGTCACCGCAATAAAAGAAATTATAAAAGTATCCATTGTAACTGCTATTTCCGGTCAAACTTTCTTACTACATCAAGCTCTTGGTGGCGAACAGGCTAAAAATACGCAAATTGGGAAAGCTGATGAGAAGATTCAAGAAATTGACAAATTATTGCGACGTTAGTGTATACTTTCTTTTAAAATTATTGTTATAATGAGAAATAAATATTTTCTATTGCGTCGTTTGTCAGGAGAAAGGGTGTTTCGTATGACAAAAAAGAAAATAGAAGATTTCTTAACAAACTCCGAAAAAGAGGAACTGCTAGAAAACTATAAATGTTTACGAGAAGCCCGCACAAAAAGCGAAGCTAACTATTTTGGTGAAGCAGTAAACCATCTATTAAATAAAGCAAAACAACGAATTATTAAAGATGCAGGTATACATGATGAAAATGCTGCAACTGTTCAATCAAAGAGAAAAGCACTGTTTTAGCTACATTAGCTAAAACAGTGCTTTTTATTACAACATTTTTCACATTACTTTCACATCTATTTCACAATTATAAGTACTCCTATATGTTAAACTAGGTATATCCTTTTCCGAGGAGCTATATGCCGATATATAAACCCCTATCTATATAGGGGTTTTTTATTTCCCCATAATTTTATTACAAATCCTTTTCAATCATACAGCTCAACGACGAATTATTAAAAATACAGCAACTATGCAATCAAAAAGCACCTTTTTAACTTATCCTAAAAAATTGTTTTTTGATTTACTAAAACTTTATGATGCAATTCCTTTTTCATTATCTTTACTAATGTTTTCACCTTTTCTAAACAGAAATAAAGCTACAACATATAATAACGCTGTAAAGCTACCTACTAGTATAAAATTGTGAGATGTTGCAAATAACATTCCTTCTATTACCGCACCAATCATTTGGCCAATGTACATCGAGGCGTTAGCAAGGGCAGCACCTGTTCCCCTTGCTATAGTAGACATGTTTTGTAAATGTCCCATCATTAATACAAACAAAATTCCTGTCACAAAAAATAAAACAAAGAAAAAGAATTCAACAAAAATAAGATTCTTTAAATAGGGAAGTATTACATATAACACTGCCGTAAATACAATTCCACCATAGAAAGAAAGATTGTATCCAATTTTATTTACAAGTCTAGGGCCAAAAATATTACCAGCTAAATTTCCTAATCCTAGTACAAGCATAGCCGTACCTACTTCATGAACCTGTAAGCCAAATTGAATGGAAAGCCATACACCAAAAAATGAAAATGCAGCAAAATTTCCGGTTTGAAAAACAAAGTATGCAAAATAAGAAAGTGAAACCTTTGAATCTGTAAGTAATTGTTTATAACGCTGTAAAATCACTTTTTTATTTCCACCTATATGAACCGACTGTATTTCTGGTAATACAACATAAATAAGAATAACAAGTAGTGCTGATAATATACCAATGAAATAGAATGGGATTGTATAATGTATCGTTGCTAAATAAGCTCCCAGTGGCAGCCCTAAAATTTGAGAGATTGATAACCCTGCTGTTGCAACCCCAATTGCTTTCACAATTTGCTTTTTCTCTATAAGGAGCGGAATGGATGCCCACACTTGTGGAGATACAAAAGCTGCACTTACACCTGCTAAAAATCTAAATGTTAGCATCCATCAAAAACTCGGTGCAATTCCACACAAAAACGTACTTATTGCAAAAAAACTCATACCTAGTACCATCACTTTTTTTCTGTTTAATCCATCTGATATAGGACCAGCAATAAGCGCAAATCCAGCATACCCTAAAGCATACGAACTCACCATCCATCCTGACAACTCGGTTGAAACATGATACACCTGTTGTAATGTCGGCAACAGTGGTGAAATTAAGAAAGTGTCTGTACCGATCATAAACATTATCGTGAAAAATACAGCTAGTACTCTATTCATTGTGAGTCAGGTGTTATGTACACACGCCTTGAAGGAACACAACGTTTCATTTCAATTCGTGAAGAAGATTTAAATGCTAGATTCCCAGGTTTGTTACAAGTTGTATTACATGCGACAGAGCCATATTAAAAAACATCTCATATGAATATGAGATGTTTTTTAATATGGCTATTCTTTTAATAAATCTATTAATCCATTCCCTTCAGATGTACGTTCGTACCCTAAAGGTACAGTTCTTTTAATAAGTTGTGCATATACTTCCGGCTCTGATAACTTTCGACCGTATTCTTTCTCACACTGTTTAATGAGCAAGGCGAGCGCCCCAGCAATATGCGGCGTCGCCATGGAAGTTCCACTTAACACAGCATATTTCCCATCTGGATACGTAGATAATATTTCATCACCTGGCGCTACTAGATCAATTTCTTGATTTGAATTACTAAAACATGCAATCTTCCGCTCTAAATTAACAGCACCAACTTCAATTACCTCAGAGTAAGCACCTGGGAAATCTAATTCCTCTGTTTCATCATCGCAATCTCCATTATTTCCAGCAGCACATACAACGAGAACATCCTGCTTTACCGCATTTTGAATTGCTTCATGTAATTCTGGAACATCTTGCGGACCACCAAGTGACATTGAAATAATTCTCACTTTCTCTTGATTCGGCCCTCTCCAATTTACAGCATAATGAATTGCCTCAATAATTTGCTCATAACTTCCAGAACCATCTCCCGCTAAAACTTTTAATACTAACATTTTAGCAAGTGGTGCAACTCCTAATACACCGACACCATTTTCAGTCGCGGCAATCGTCCCCGCTACATGAGTACCATGTCCGTTATTATCAAGATACACATTTGGATCAGCTTCATAATCTTTTGTGAAATTTCTTCCGTCGATAATACGATCTTTTAAATCTATATGATTAGTATCACACCCTGTATCTAATACGGCAACGACTACATCTTGCCCCTTCACACTCTTTTCCCATACTTGCGGAGCGTGAATCATTTGTACACCTGGTGGAATTTCATTTACTTGTTCTACCACCTTATTTACGGTAAACGGAATCAATTGTATACCTTTTTGTTTATTCACTGTACTACTCATCGTAATCCCTCCTGAAAATGTATTATTTTCATTTCAGACCACTTTTGAATACGTGTAAATGTAACATTCGTTTTATTCTTTTTGTTTTCCTTCTTTTCAAATATTTCTCAACATCATTTACTAACTTTATACTACTTTTTTATTTTCCCTATGATTTGTAGGAAGTAACACCCCATGTCGTTCAACTACTAACCAAAATAAGAGAACCAATTAATGGTCCTCTTACAGTCTTTTAAAAGAATGATATGTAATTTGAAAAATAATATAAATTAAGACTAAACCTCACTCTTGTTTAAAAACTTTTCTATTTCTTTTACTAAATATTCCGCTCCCTCTATCCCAACAGTAATATTTCCATTTGCTAATGATATGTTCTGTTCTGAAACATCACCTGTGATTTGGCAAGCATTGTAAGGTTGATATTTTTGTAAAATGATTTTATCTGCTTCTACAAAAATTTCAAGCGGTGATTTGATTTGTATTCCCAATACATCGCGTAATTCTTTAGGGATAACAATTCGTCCTAATTCGTCTACTTTTCGAATAACTCCTGTTGCTTTCATATTTCTCCCCCCTTACTCTATATTAATTTTTCCACCTCGCTTTTTCCATTTTATCACTTTTTGGCAATACTTGCCTCTTTTTAGAAAATTTTGTACTCGAGTTAAAAAAACACATTTAATGCATACGTAATCTCTCTTTCAATTGTTTTACATAACGGGATCTTATAAGTAAGAAGTATACAATTTGAATACCTATGAAAATACTTAATACAACTGTATTTTCTTTAAACAATGAGTACTCAAACATTTGCCCTAACGCAGTTAAGGCTACTGCCCCATGTAATGTTGCAACACCAATTGGAACGAAGAATAAAAGCGCCAATCGAATTGTAACTACCTTCGATAATTCCCCACTCGTCAATCCAACTTTTCGAATCATTTCGAACAAGCGAACATCATCCTCCAAATCGGAGAATAAACGGAAGTAACGGAAACTTCCTGCGCAAACGAAAAATACTATACCAATAAAGAAACCTACAAATAAAATCGGTCCTGCAATTTGTAAACTTTGGTTTTGTTCGTACTCTTCCGCACTAAACGTTGACTGTTCTTGATACGGTTTAATTTGATGAGTAAGCTCTTTACCAATTTCAATCTCATCTTTCGTTCTTTCAGTTTTATACATATAATCTTTTGTCTCTATAAATCCATCTTGTAATGAATCATATTGATTATTAGAGATTACATAAACATTTCCTCTTAATATTTTCCCCAATGAAGATGAAGTAACTTTTTTCACCTTTAAACTTTCATTCATATTGGGTAAAGTAATTTCTTTTCTTTCTTTCATCGCTGGCCCTGGTATATCAGCTGACAAAAATACAATCTCTTTATTGGCTACAGTATTAAATGGTTCTCCTGTTAACTTTGCATATTCCTTATAATCTGATTCTTTTATAAAAGTGGCGCTTCTTAACGACTGTTCCTCCGTTTTCTTTGTCGAAATATTAGTTTTTGAAGCTGCTATATTATGTTTCTTTAATCCTTTGTCAATCATTTGTATATGTTGTGATTCGTTACTATTCCCTTGCTTAGAATGGTAATGAAACGCAATTGGTCTCTCCATTATCCCTTTCGTCATGGATGCGAAGCCGACTAATGTCCCTATTGCGGAAAATGCTACAGTAGAAATAATGGTTACAATAAAGAACATTCTTGCGTTATCTCTCATGCGATACGCTAAATCTGATAACGTAATAATATTAGTCTGTGTCCAATAGAAACGTTTACTTTTTTTACATAATCGAATAATAAAGACACTCAGCTGCTTGTACAACAAATACGTCCCAATAATAACTACCGTTGTAACAGGAATCATCATAATAAATACCATTGCGCCATGCGATAGAAGAGCTCCTACATAGCCAGCACTAAGCAATACTACTGCTAATATTGAAGAAATGATTGATGCTTTCGGTTCCGGTTTTGCCTCTGCTGACCCTCTAAACAACTTCATAATTTTATTTTTACGAATCATTCCTGCACTAAACAATGATATGATCATAAATAATATGAAAAACATAATACTTGTTACAACAATTGCTTTCATCGGTATGTAATAGGATAAGGATATATCTAGTTTTAATATCATCGGGGCGACAAATAGTAATACCCCTGAAAATAACATACCTGAAAGAATACCAAAAATAATTGCCCCTATTCCAATCATAATATTTTCAAAAAAGATAAGACGCTTTAATTGATATTTCGTCATACCTAGCATCATTAAAATTCCTAGCTCACGCTTTCTCGTTTTTAAAAACATTCCCATCGAATATAAAATAAAGAAGAATGTAAATAAGTAAATAATAGACTGTGCAAAAGACATACTTACGAATACGTACTGACCCAATTCTCCTGCACTTAATGCCGGATGAAACGCAAAAAATGAATACACAAAAAAGGCCATAATAGCAAATGCACTACTCAAAAAATAGGCTGAGTATGTCCGTCTATTTCGCGTTACATTCCGATATGCGAGTTCTCTAATGTTCATATTACTTCTCCGCCCTTCTTTCTACTAACTATGTTTTTATATTAGTAAAGTACGGAAATACCTTCCATCGATTCAAATGACAAAAACCTTACAGTTTTGAAAGGTTTAAAAAAATTGCTTATACGTAGTACTTTATTTATAATGACTACATTCATATTCATACACACATCCTATTGTATATTCGTTAGTTTTGCGAAATAATAAAGGATAGAAGTATGTGCCATTATACATATAAACTTATTTACCGCTTTAATATGAATAGGAGGAAAACATAATGACATTACAAGAACAGATTATGAAAGCATTACATGTTCAGCCTGTAATTGATCCAAAAGTTGAAATTCGTAAACGAGTTGATTTCTTAAAAGATTATGTAAAAAAAACAGGCGCAAAAGGATTTGTACTTGGTATTAGCGGCGGCCAAGACTCTACTTTAGCAGGACGCTTAGCACAACTTGCAGTTGAAGAAATTCGTAACGAAGGTGGTAATGTAACGTTTATCGCCGTACGTCTTCCTTATAAAGTACAAAAAGATGAAGATGATGCACAATTAGCATTACAATTCATTCAAGCAGATCAATCTGTTGCATTTGATATTGCTTTAACTGTTGATGCTTTTTCAAATCAATATGAAAACTTATTGGGTGAATCATTAACAGATTTCAATAAAGGTAACGTGAAAGCACGTATCCGTATGGTTACTCAATATGCAATTGGTGGACAAAAAGGGCTACTTGTTATCGGAACAGATCACGCTGCAGAAGCTGTAACAGGGTTCTTTACAAAATTCGGAGATGGTGGTGCAGATTTATTACCATTAACGGGATTAACGAAGCGCCAAGGACGTGCATTATTACAAGAGTTAGGTGCAGACGAGCGACTTTACTTAAAAATGCCAACAGCTGATTTATTAGATGAAAAACCAGGTCAAGCTGACGAAACAGAGTTAGGTATTACTTATGATCAATTAGATGATTATTTAGAAGGTAAAGCAGTTCCAGCTGACGTTGCAGAGAAAATTGAAAAACGTTACACAGTGAGTGAGCATAAAAGACAAGTACCAGCGTCAATGTTTGATGATTGGTGGAAATAAAACATAAAAAAGAAGCTAATCTCATTTAGCTTCTTTTTTATATGTTAACGATATACCCCTACTCTTTTCTCCAATAAATCTTGCAGGCAATCTTCATGCTGTTTACAAAATAACGGTGGCATGTCGTCTAACGGGAAAAACTTCAAATCCAACGTTTCATCACCATCTACTTTTTTGTCGTCCCCAACTATTGAGCATGAAAAACACATCACAATTGACTGTGCCTTGTCTCCATTTGGATATGATTGAAAATATTTTGTATACACTCCAATAAGCTCATTTATTTCTACATCATACCCGGTTTCTTCTTTTATTTCTCGGATTGCAGTTTCCGCAGCCGATTCTCCTATCTCCATTGCGCCACCTGGAAAGCCCCAAGCGTTAAAGTCTCCTCTTTTTTGCAGTAATACTTCTCCTTCTTTATTAAATACACAACCACCGGCAAAGTTTAAGAAAACATAATCATGCCCTACTTTTTCACGTAATTCTTTTATATAATTCGCCATTCTCTTCCCCTTTTCATACTTCTTCTATCGCTATTTCTTATCTTTTTCAAGCAATTCAATAATTCGATCTAGCTTCTGGTTCATATTAATCACGTGGTGTTTCTTTGCAACGCTGCTTTGTAATACTCTTCTAATAAACAAAGTAAATGATATGAAAAACAAAACGATAAGTCCGATTACTAAACAAGTATATATCAATGTAAAAATATTACTTTCGAACAAGTTCATTCAGCATTCACATCCTCTCCTTTTTATTTTATCACATAATTCCCAATATTTTAAAGTGATCAACAAATATAAAAAGAGCATCTTTTACAGATGCTCTTTCTCATTGCTTAATACGTAAATGTAATTGTCGCCAATGAATAACCCGCCAGTGCACTATAAGGTGCTACTTGATAAGACACACGCTTTGCACCTTTTGGCCAATTTATTTCATTTAATACTTTCTTTATATCTTGCATCGTTCCATCCATGGACTGCTTATATCGTACTTCTACTTTTTCTGGTTTGCCTGCAAACTGTTGCTGCAACTTTTGCTTAAATTCATTATAATTTTCTGCTCCGTATTCTGCAGATAAGTATTGTAAATTTGTTTCTTTTAACATCTGCTCATATACAATAGTTTTTGAGCTACCAGCTTTTATTTTATTTGTTAATTCACCAAAATAACTTGTAGTTGCCGCTGGATATTTGCTACGATCCCATTCATGATCTTTACTTAACTGTTCGTCAGACATATTAAAATATGAGTAAGTTACACGCCCTGCTTTATCTGGTACTGGATCATCAAATGTAGTATCTAGGTGATACCATTTGTTTTCAATGTTCACTAAATTCCACGCGTGAGCTTGTCCATTTCCTGTGCCTGTTACAATATGATTTTGAATACCTGCCTCTTTTAACAACTCATACGTTAATAATGTATATCCTTGGCAAACGGCAGAACGATTCGCTAATGCTTCATATGCTGTATACGCTTGATAAGACGTATCATAAGACACATGCTTCACAACGTAATCGTGAATAGCTTTTACTTTCTCATGCTCATCCATCCCTGGTTTTACAATTGATCCAACAATTGATTTTGCCTGAGCTTTTACATATTGAGTTTGTTCTTTTGATTCACGGTATTTTACTTGCAGTGTAAACGTATAGTCCCCTGGCATTCCTTTAATAGAATATCTAGTAGACGCTACATTATATTTTACATACTCATCAGCATCTACAATTTTATTAAACTCACCATACAATTGATCCATAATATTTCTAGCATTTCTATCTTTTGTTTTATATGTGATTGTAATATTTTCTTCTCGATTATCAATCTGTTTTTTTAATTCTTTTCTGAAATCATCTAATAACTTTACATCTGATTGTGCTGTCACCGTATTCGGATTTGTAGCTGCATAAGATACAGATGACGCTTGTAAGCCTCCCATTACTATAGTTGAACAAAGTGCGGCAGCTGTCACATACTTAATTGTCTTTCCCATCTTGTCACTCCTTATATTCTATAACTATACGAAAAAGTATCGTATAGTTTCAGAGTATACAATACTTTTTCGTATAGGTCATATGAGATTATGCATATTAACTAATTCACATAAAAAGGTTGTTCTTTTTAAAAGAACAACCTTTTTTCATTAGCATGTTTGTAATACACAGCATGTATTTTCAAAACGTTGATTTTTCAAATCTTCATTACTAATACAGAAATATAGCATCCCTAGTTCTCCCCAAACCATATTACAATTTTTATGATCTGAATCAATTTGGAATAAAAGAGTCATTTGCTGCGGGTCTACTCCCATATATTCTCCTGTCTCATATAACACTTCTTCTTGTACAGAGAATGGCTCACCAAACATTTGATGGTTATCATAGTTATCTGGAATTAGCTCTTCAAGTAATTGCAAGAAACGATCTGAATCAGCCTCATCTTCAATGAAAAGTTCTGGTAATTTGTATGTCAGTTCAAAAGTAATTGCACACTGGTTATATTTCGCTTGTATTTCATTTTCTCTTCGTAATTGCTCTACAGGAACATCATAATAAAGTACACGCCCAGCCTCTGTTAGATTCACATTTTCTTCAAAATAATTTTCAATGCAAAAGAAATACAGCATCCCCGTCTTAGGAAGATTGTGATCCATACCAACATTTTGTAAATCACTTAAGTTAAATTGCGCGATAAATTGTAGTGGATTTCCTTTATGCTTTGGATATTCAAATAAAGCTGGTAGATCAGGAACTCCTCCCATTTTCGAACTACCTATCGCAACAGTTTCCTGCTGCTTTGGCACAACTTTTATACAAGGAAATACAGTATTAATAAGTTCCTCTTTCAAGTGTGTTAGTTCATATTTATCAATTAACACTTCAATTTTTTTATTCATAAATTCTCCTTACATTTACATACTTATTTATATCATAGTACAAAGATTATACTTCATTCTTTACAAAATCAACAAGCCTCCAAAAAACGGGCTTATCCTTCGTACGCGAACAAGTTTAAAAAAGCATACTATACATTGTTCCTACAAACACGATAGTTCTTTAGTTCTTCCAGTACATTTTCCCCTCGTTCATTTTTATTTTTAATATAAGGAGGAATTCCACATGGGTTACGGATATAGTTGCGGCGGTTACGGTTACGGCGGTAGCTGTGGTGGTTGTGGTTACGGAGGTTTCGCTTTATTAATCGTTTTATTCATCCTTCTAATCATCATCGGAGCTAGCTGTTGGGGCGGCTTTGTAGGCTGCTAGTAAACTTAAAAACTATTGAAAAAAAGCACGTACAATACGTGCTTTTTTTCCATTTCCAAATCTTTTATTTGAAAGGAAGTATGTTTAATGAAGATTGATGGTGTTTTTGAAGGAGGCGGTGTGCGCGGTATTGCGCATGTTGGGGCAATTTGCGCGTTAGCCGAAAAAGGTTATGAATGGGAACGTGTAGCTGGTACATCGGCTGGTTCGATTATTGCAGCGCTCCTAGCGGCAGGATATTCTTGTTCAGAGTTAAAAACGATTATAACTGATATTGATTATAATAAATTTACGAAAAGAACTTTTATTGATAGAATTCCTTTTATCGGTAAGGGACTCAGTGCATGGACTACTCTAGGTATATACTCTAATGTATTTATAGAAGAATGGATTGAAGAATTACTTCGAAAAAAAGGGGTTCATTTATTTACTGATTTACCAGATCTAAACAAACTCAAAATTATCACCTCTGATATCAGTAATGGTAAAATGGTTGTCTTTCCTGACGACTTACCAAACTACGGATTTTTAAATTATCGCTTCTCTATCGCTAAAGCGGTAAGAATGAGTAGTACAATCCCCTTCTTCTTTGAACCCGTAAAATGGAGAACTCCAAAATGGAAGCAGCCTTGTTATATGGTTGATGGAGGAATTCTAAGTAATTATCCAATTTGGATCTTCGATTCACCTACCGCTCCTCGCTGGCCGACTTTCGGATTTCATTTTGTAAAAGATGAGATTCAAGCTGACCCTGCTCACTATAACGAGCCTATTTCTATGTTCAAAGGACTATTTAAAACAATGATGCAAGCTCACGATTTACGTCATTTAGATAACGAATCAAAAGCAAGAACCATTACAATTCCAACAGGAACGATTACAAGTACTAATTTTGAACTGACAAAGGAAGAAAAAGAATGGCTTTACAATTCTGGTTATAACTCTGCTAATAAATTTTTACAAGCTTGGAACTTTAGGCAATATATTGATGAATATAGAAAAGGAAATCAAGACCGAAAGACAAATCGATTTTTTCGTCAACTTGACTCATAATATTATTATTTTGCATACAAAAACGTTTGACAAATTAATAGTAAATAAGCCTAGTAATTTCTTATATTACTAGACTTATTTACTTCCTATACAATCTCGTACATTGTTTAAGGGTACGATAACCCTTCGGCTTCTTCTGCAGTAATAACTATGTAACGATTTCCCGTTCTTAATCCTAACAGTTCTGCTTTTTCAATTGCTTCTTGCTGCGTCTCCGCATAAGCAGCTAAATATTTTTCTCCATTGATCATTTGGCAAATTACATATTGTTTCATTACTTTCTCCTCTTACTTTTTCATTAGTTGTGCAAGTTTTTTTATACCTATTTCAATTTCTTCTAACGTTGCGTATGAATACGATAGGCGCAAAAATTGATTTGCACTTCTATCATATAAAGTACCTGGGTTTAATAAAACCTTTTCTTGCAGAGCTTTATCAAATAAACTGCGATATGAAATGGGTACTTTTATATGTACCCATATATAAAATCCCCCTGTTGGTTCATGCCAAGTTGCTATTTCACGAAGATATTTATCTAACATTAGTAACATAAAATCTCTTCGTTTTTTCAATTCACTTCTTACAAAGCGCAAATGCTCATCATATAGACCATTTGTAAACCACTCTGCTGCAATTTGCTGGGATATAGTGCTTGAACCATAATCTGTTTGCATTTTTATGTCTGACAATCTTTGAATTACTGGCTCAGGTCCAACAATCCATCCAATTCTTAACCCTGGACTAATTACTTTGGACATGCTTCCAATATGTAGTACGATTCCATTTTTATCATAGGCTTTTAAAGGTTTCGAACAAGGTGCATCAAACCATAAGTCTTGATACACTGCGTCCTCTATAATAGGTAATCCAATTTCATTACATATTTCCATCACTTCTATTCGTCTCTTCGCATTCATACTAAAGTTCGTTGGATTATGAAAAGACGGGATTGTATATAAAATAGATGCATTAAATTGCTTCTTATATTTTGTAATATATGATGTATTTAAACCGTTCTCATCCATTGGTATTCCAATGAAACGCATTCCTGCGGATTGAAAAACATTAAGCGAATATAAATAGGATGGTTTTTCTAATAAGATGGATGCCCCTTTTGGAAGAAGCCCCATAGAGATAAGTTGCAGCGCTTGAATTGCTCCTGAAACAATTAATATAGAGTCAGGAGATACATATACACCATGCCCCTTTAAGTATTCGGAAATCTTTTCCCTTAAATAAAAATTTCCTTTCGGCTCTTCATACCCAAGCGTCACATTTGACTTTAAAAGCTTATTCATAATTTCTTTCATCTTTTTCTCAGGTAAGAGACTCGGCGCGAGCTCACCTGTTCCTAATCGAATTACATGTGGATAAAATTCAGCTTGATTAATCTCCTGAATAGCTGGGAGATTCGGATAATGAAGTCCTGTTTCTACATAAGACTGCCAATTAGGCGGGGGTGCGTAAGTTGAAGCATTCTCATTATTATTTACAACAATTGTTCCTTTCCTGCCATTCCCTTCTATGTATCCCTTTGCAACTAGTTCATCGAAAGCCATTACAATTGTGCTTCGATTCACACCAAATGTATGTGCCAACTCTCTTTGTGAAGGTAATTTCGTTCCAACGGTCCATTCTCCATTAACGATCCTTTCTTTTATATAAGTTTCTATTTGTTTATACAGCGGAGTCGCTAGAGACATATTCGGTTTCCAAACGAATCTTCCCATTATATCACCTTATATTCTTTTTGGTTGGTAACCTCCCCAACCATATGGATGGATACAAATTTTCATTTCTTCTATACAATATACACTATCATAATGAATTAAAATAGGAGGTAATATGATGAGTGAAGCAATTATTCATGGTATCATTCTTGCATTTGGACTTATCATTCCATTAGGTGTACAAAATGTTTTTGTCTTTAACCAAGGTGCGAGCCAACCAAACATTTGGAGGACAGCTCCCGTAGTATTAACTGCCTCTATATGTGATACGTTACTCATATTGATTGCAGTGCAAGGTGTCTCCCTTGTACTCCTTACTTTTTCTTGGCTAACTAACTCGTTATATATAATTGGATTTTTCTTTCTCCTATACATGGGCTTTGTTATTTGGAGAAGTAACCCTTCCAACGATGTAAAACAAGAAAAAAGTATGCCCTTAAAAAAGCAAATCCTTTTCGCAGCATCCGTTTCGTTATTAAATCCACATGCAATTTTAGACACAATCGGTGTAATTGGAACAAATTCTATTCAATACATAGGAAGTGAAAAATGGGCTTTTACACTTGCAACTATTATCGTTTCTTGGATTTGGTTTATAAGCTTAGCTTTAGCGGGGAAATTTCTAAAAAGACTAGACTCGACCGGAAAGACAATTTTATTATTAAATAAATTTTCTGGTCTCATCATATGGGGTGTCGCACTTTATATGTTAAAACAAGTTATTTATTCTTAATGAACGAAAGAGAATTGCATGTTACTCAAAACATCATGCAATTCTCTTACAAATTATGAAGTAGGTTCCGGTTTCTGTTTTACCGCCTTTGCATCCTTTGCTGGTTTAATCCAAATGATTGCTATGACAGCACCAATGGCAGCGAAAATACTTGTCAAATAAAACACTTCATGGTCCGCCCCTTTCATGAAAAAAGAATATAAAGGTGGTCCAGCTGCTACACCGATAAATCGCATTGAACTGTAAAATGACGTAACTGTTCCCCTTTGCTCCTTTTCAATTCCTTGTGTAATGAGGGCATCTAAACATGGGAGTGCCATACCAATTCCTATCCCCATAATAACGAGACAAAGAAGTAGTAAATAAATCCCTTTTATAAATAAAGGAACGATGACTGATGCAGCTGCCATTAAAAAACCAATATAAATACACTTCTTCATAACATTTTGATTATCTCCAATTTTTTTACCGGCCATATATGAACTAAGTGACAGTACAAGTAACGGGATAGCAAGCACACACCCTTTCCATATACCATGAATGTCATACTTTGATTCCAGTATAGTCGACAAATAAAAGAGAATTCCGAATAAAATAAGCATAATAATTGCACCTAATGCAAAAATGGCAATTAACCATCTTCCTTTTTCTCGAAACGTAGACAGAATAGATTTTATAAACTCTTTAAGTGGTGGTACTTCTCCTTCTTGTTTCTTTGCCTTTACTAGAACAAGTAATAAAACAATTGATACTACGCATAAAACTGGAATCGCCCAAAACGGTAAGAACCATACAACGGCTGCAAGAGCAGACCCTAAAATAGGGCTCAGCACTTTCCCAAATGTATTGGATGTTTCTATGATTCCTAAACCTGTACTAACTTGTTTTTCGTCTTTGTATAAATCACCAACACACGGTATAACAACTGGCATTGCACCAGCAGCACCAATACCTTGAATCGCTCTACCAATCAATATCCAATTGTAGGGATTATCAACTTTCCAAGATACCCAACCAGTTATCGCTCCTCCTATAGCTGCAATCAGCAAACTCGGAACCATTACCATCTTTCGTCCCCATCTATCTGATAAATAACCAGCAATCGGTATAAGTAGAATGGCTACGATAGAGTAAATTGTAATAATCATGGATACTTGAAACGATGAAATATGTAATTTCTTTTCAATAGTCGGCAGAATTGGGATGAGCATTGAATTCCCTAATGTCATAACAAGTGGAACTGATGCAAGCGCAATTAAACAACAGTTTTCTTTTTTTAACATGTTGGCTTCGAAACCTTTCATCATATATTTCTTACCATATAATAGCCCCGCTGGAACGTAACTTTTCATTCCACCAGGGCTATTACATCTTTACTACTTCCCATTCACAACAAAAGAAATTGGGGAAATTATAGTATTATTCCTATTCTTTGAATCCAGTTCACAATATATCCATACCAATTAATTGAAAAAAAAAGAAAGGAAGAATCCTTCCTTTCTCCTATAACCTTATACATTTAGCGAGTATATCCGCCACCAAGCTGTTGTTCTGCCATCGCTACTAGGCGTTTTGTGATTTCACCGCCTACAGAACCATTTGCACGTGAAGAAGTATCAGCTCCAAGTTGTACACCGAACTCTTGTGCAATTTCATACTTCATTTGATCTAAAGCTGCTTGTGCTCCATGTGATGCTAATTGATTAGAATTACGATTTCTAGCCATTACCAATCACCTCCTTATTTATATATAAATTGTGTTAAATTCAAATTAAAATACATGGTAATTTTTGGTTATTTCTCACCATAAAAAAAGAGCCTCTAAAACGAGACTCTAACATCATTTCACATTACGAAGTTACTACTTCTAATTTTCTATTTATTAATACTTTCATTTCTTCTTTTAATATCTCTTTTGAATTATGTCCAAACCATTCTAAGGAAGCAAAAAGATCCGTACCTCTCACTTCCTGAATAATCTCATCATAATTTACAATACCTTCAAATAACGGAACCATACCTATACGACTTCCTGCTGCAGCATATACATTATTAGGTTCAAACACATGCAAATAATCCGCTGAAGATATATTCTTAAAATGGTAATGTAGTGTCCACGGCTTTAATCGCTGGAAACTGTCTATTGGATCTGCGCCAGACTCCCATATATGAAGAAAATCAAGATTTATTTTTAAATTCGGATGATTTACTTCTTCTAATAACTCTATAGTAGAAGGCAATGTGTCCGTTAGTGTATTGGGATGTGTTTCTAACAGCACATACATATTGTGCTGAGCAAACACATCACAAATCTTACGTATTCGCTTCACATACTCTTTTCTCTCTTGTTCCGAGAAGTCCTTGCTCCCTTTTTGCCCAGCAAACGTGCGAATTTTATTCGTATTAAACCAATTAGCTAGTACTACAAGTTGTTCACTTTTCTCTATCGTTTTTTCAAAATCTGCTGATAATGATATATCTAAGTAATCACTTATCATCGTAATTTCTAAGTTTTTATCCTTTAGAAAATTCAATTCTCGTTCTGTCGTTTCACGTTCTTGCATGTACAAATTTTGTGCATGCGTCCCCCATAATTCAATTCCTTCAAAACCGTTTTCATATGCAAATTGAACAATATCAGTAAATGAAATTAATTGATGACGAAATGAAATGGTACATAGCGAATATTTCATAGTATTAAACTCCCCTATCTTAAATTCAGTTAGCTTATTAAAGAGTTGCGACAGATTGATTTGTTTTCATACCTTTCCATGATAGAAACTGTCTCTCTAATTCCTTCTTAATTTGCAGTTCAATTGCATTCATTTCATCCAGTTTTTCAATAATCGATACTAGCATACCTTTATTATTCGTCATTGCCATTTTAATTGCACGATACTGTACATTTGTAAATCCTTGTACAATATCCTCTACCCGATCACACCAATAATCAAATTCTTGCTCCGAATATTGCAACGTTTCACGGAAGTATGCAAAGGCATGCTCATAACTATATTTACGAATTGCAAGTACTGGTATTTGTTTTACTGCTGCTACAAGTCCAGAAAGCGCATATCCTTCTTCCTCATTTGCCATTTTTACAATTAAATTTTTCAGTTCCATAGTCAGTTCATTGTCGTTCTTTTTGAATGTTTCTGCGAAATAACTAGCTACTGTTTCTTGCGTTGGCTCCCCAATTCCTTCTATATCAATGAAATAACCTCCACCAAATGGGTTATCTTGAATAGAGTGAAGTACTTTTTCTCTTTCCATATTTCCTTCCCAACGAAAATCAGGATCTAGCATGAACCACTCTTCTTCTTTCTCTGTTTTTGATATCATTAAATAATGTGGAAACGGTTTTTGATGAAATTTATTTTCCCTCTCTGGTAATAGAGACATATCAACCATTACAATGACATAACGATTTTCCGGCTTGTTTTCTACTAATTCTAAAAACGTTTCTACATTGCTATCTTTATTTTTTGCATGATCATACCATTCGTTTACTTTAATACCGTACAATTTTTCAAACCAAAGTAAATAATGATCATGGTTAATGTTTTCAGAGTGATATGAAATAATTCCGCCTTCTGTTATATCAAAATCTCCATCCCATAGTCCAAAATAAAATGGACGAAAATCAATGTCGCTACGCCTTTTTATAATTTCACAAAAACAACTCACTAAACAGTGCACTTTAATTGAAGTCATACTCTCATCCACTTTCCTAAAGGTTAGTTATTCACATTTACTTCCTGTAACGGCTCTAACTCCTCCATAAAATCAAGCAAAGATCCTACAGTAAGAAATGCCTTTGGATCTACCTCATCCTCTGGAACGCATAGCTTTACATCCATTTCTATGTATACAATAAGCTGTAACATCATTACCGAATCTATATATAAATCTTGATTTAAGCGCATCGTTTCTTCTAAATGCGTTACATTTTTCAGTTCCATTTTTTCTATCATAATTTTTAACACGGCATTCTTTAACGCTTCCCGTCTCATGTTGTAACCTCTCCCATCTCTAGTAACTTTCTACTTACTTTTCCAGTTTTATTTTTAGGAATTTCATTTACACTTTCAATTTCATGCGGAACTTTATAAGAAGGTAAGTGTTGAATACACCATTCTCTTATTTTCACTGGATCAACATGAGAGATCACTTTCGCTTTAACTATTTCGCCCATCACAGGATGTTTCCCTCGATATACAATTGCCTCTTGCACACCTTCCAATCGAAGCATCGTTTCTTCTACCTCTATAGGAAAGACTTTTAATCCCGAAACATTAATTACATCGTCCATACGCCCCATAAAATGAATGCCACGCTCAGATTTATACCCTAAATCTTTCGTGAAGATTTCCTTATCATTCATTTTCACGACGATTTCTTCCGGTGCTTTTTCATCTGAACCTATGCTTATACTCACATGAGGTAGAGGGTTTCCTAAATCTAAATGGCTTTTCATATCATGACATATACTAATACAACCTGCTTCAGAACAACCGTATTGCTGCATCATATATGTTGTCATTTCTTTTAGTTTATAAAATAGTGCTTCTGGCAAAGGCGATCCTGATGTCATAATTTTATGAAACTGGAACACTCCTAATGGAAAACTCCCCATAATGTGTAACATAAGTGGTACTGCATATATAATATGTTTTTCTGTATTGCGAACTATATTTAATGCGAATTTAGGATTTTTATTCGTAATGATTACAGGCTGGCTCCCCCTCTTAATTGCTGATAAAGTACCACATATTAGTCCGTATGAATGTGAAACAGGAGCCATAACGATTGGCACTTCATCTACTTCACAGTTTAAAGCTTCATTATAAACGGTAATTTCCGTATCAACTTCCGTCCATGCTCTACGAATTAGTTTCGGTTCCCCTGTAGTTCCAGAACTATATTGCAATAAAGAAGGCTCTTCTAGTAAAAAGTTCCCTACTTCTAATTTTGTAAAATCGCCATATTCTCCATATAAAATTCCTACACAATTTGCACGCTTTGCCATTTCAATAGCTGTTTCTTTTGGTGTATCTTCATGTATAAGTAATACTGATGATTTCTTTTCTTTTAAGAAAAACACAATCGTAATAATATCGAATGGATCTTTCAGACAAAGTGCAAATCTATTTCCTTCTGCTTCTTTAAATTGTTCCATTTCCTCATAAACTTGTAATCTCAATTCAAAATCACTTTTGCTATACTCTTGTTTATTAACAATTAGCATAATTTCCCCCTGTAACAGCTGATTTTTGTTTCATAAGTTGTCTTACTCTATACAATGGATTTGGAACTTCATGAACAAGCGATTCCAGATCCATATATAATCGACGTTTCGTTAATTGTTCAGCATAGAATGTAGGTGCATATAATTGAATATTTTCAAATCTACCTTTCAAATGTGGATATATTCTTAAATGATTTTCAATTTCTTCAACAACCATCATCCAAAAATGTTCTTCTTTCAATCCATATTCATCCGCAAATACGAATGCTAATTCTCCTAAATTAAACAGGAATAGTGCATCTAACACCATCTCTTGCAAACATTCGATGCGATCCATTTCAAAGAAATCATTCATTTTTCCATTCGCATATGTTTTATGCATTTTAGTAAAGTCGGGACATTTGTCAACTTCTTTCAAATATGGACGATAAAACTCAAGCCCTTCATGAAAATCCTTTAACGCAATACGAACAGGCACCCCTTCTTTATGGACTAGAATCATATTTTGTCCATGTGATTCCAGTGCGATACCATGCTCTACAACAAGATGTATAACTGGTATTATCGCTTTTTGAATAAGTAATTGTAGCCAATCCTTCATTCCATATTTGTTCAACCACGCATCAATAATTGGTGTACCATCTTTCTCTTTAGCGTATAAACCATTAAAAGGAATTGCATCCTCTTGTGCATCTAAATACTTATGAATGCTTTCGCGCCAAATACATCCTAATGAACCATATATAGCTTTCTTATTCGTGTCATACGTTACACTTGAAAACTCGCTTAACAAGATTAAACGTGCTTCATCCATTAAATAGGCGTCATTACTTACAACATCATTTAACCAATTTGATATTGCTGGTGCACTCACAACAGAGTATGGTTTCAGTGTACGGAGTGTTGAAGTGTTGAGTAAATTCATCGATAATTTAACGTACGGTTTCTTTGGACTCGTAATATTTCTTAACGTTCTCATTGACTGTTGCGCGCAATAATCGTCCTCTGATGTTCCTAAATAAATAATAAAATTACCCTGTATATGATCCCCATAATTTGAAATGATGAAATTCTCCCACTGCCATGGGTGAACAGGTATAAACACGTACTGTTTTGGATAACATCCCCTATTACGAATTCGTTCCATAAACTCTTCTAATTTACGATCGCCAATCTCCTCTTTTAAAAGGTCGTTATACATCACTTCATTCTCATAACCTACAGTCGCATAATTCTTATGCGCTGCAATCCATATGAGTTTTATTGGCTGCATAAATTCATATCCATATTGAAAATTGTCACGATATTGAAATCCAACACGTGCTTTATAACTAGGGTGATATGGATGGCCGTCTATTAAATGGCTTTCAAACTCATCGTAAGATTTTTGAGTATATTCTTTCTTATTATTTCTTTCATATTGCGCAATCGTGTCTTTAAATATTGTTTGTTCTAATTCGTGCATAAAAGAATCTAATTTAGCTTGTTCTACACTAGCAACCCGAAAAACTTCTTCTAGAAATTGCGAGACAGATTGTATTTCTTGCTGTTCATCTTGGACTCTTACTATTAATGAGTCTAACGAAATACGTCCAAATGTCATCCGTTCCCTGCCATAGCATTTGTACGTGACACTTTTGTCTTCTTCATCAAGTCCTTGTATTATAAAAAGAATCTGTTCTTCTTTTTCTATGCGAACCGGTGTAATAATCCCCTCATAAATTAACGATTCTACTAATTGACGTAGCACTCTTCTTCGTACTGAAATGTAATCTTCTGATTCGAGCGCCTTCAATACTTTCGTATGATACATGTCCACTCTCATAAAACCCTCCACCTTATGACAAAATACCATTATTTGTATTACGTGAAATTTTAACGCTATTTATGAACGAACAGCCACTTCTCTAACGAGCGGATTATGTACTTGCACATAAATTGCTTGCTCTAATGGATTACTTAACTCATCGACATCGAAAAATCTCGTTAGTAAATTTGCTTTACACGCTAACTTATCTTCGTCCAATAATTCTCTTAAAAATGTTGAAGGTTCCCGGTTATACGGAAGGAATGATTCAAGTACAGACCTTAATTCCGAGAGAAGAATTTCCTCCTTAATTAATCCTGCTGTGCCAAAACCATTAATGAGGCCAAACATATGATTGAAAATTAAGTAGTAACGAAATCTCTCATCCACAATATAGTCGTCATATAAATTTCCAGTACGTTCTCCAATACCAACTAATTCATTATTAAGCATCTCTTTCATTGAATTACAGAAATAAAATCCTTGATTATCACGGAAATAATATTTGACCGGATAACCATCTTTTAGTTGAACAACGCTATTTTGCTGATGAGCTTCTAATGCAACACCATACTGTAAATACATCCATACCATTGGCTTTAAAGAAATATTCATATATCGTCTAAACCACTCTAAGCTTACTTCTTCACAGCTTTTACTTTCTAAATCTGCTAGGCGATGAATAATATTCGATAACCGCGTACGTTCCCCAGGTATAGCGTCTTGAACTAGCCCAGCAATTAATGTTGCGTCGTTTGCATGTTCACTATAAAAAGGGTTCTCGCGAATAATCACTTCAAATCCAGATTCTTGTGTTCCATAATTTAATGTAATATAGGCTGGATCACAAATAAAATCAAAGCCTGGAAATCTTTCTCGTACTTCACCAATAGCCGTCTTTAACATTTCCTTCCCTTCAAGACCACTCTCAAGTTCTTTCAGTTTATTAATACGCATTGAATTCGTTACTTTCACCGGAAATGAAAACTTAAGCATATACTTCGAATCGGGATGATACAGTGTCCTTAGTGATGATGTTGCCATATAATACTTACCTACAGGTCCAATATACTCAAGCAATTCTTGAACTATCCAATCTTGTACGTAAGCTTGATGCAAGAGCCATTCTGCCTGAAGCGGATGAATTGGAATTAATGCATATTGATCTTCCTTACAGTACTTCTCTATAAATTCCTTACTAACCATCTCATCATTACTTAATTCTTCTTTTATAATCGTTGTTGTAGAATCTGATAATAATGATTTTTCATTTACTATACTTTTATGGGCCCGAAAATAATGAAGCTGACATTCTCCTTTTAATTCTGGAGAATACATTGCATTTTTCCAATCCAATATCCCCTGTCTACTCTTTGGTGTAGGATGAGTTAAATGCCCAAATAATAAAGACTGCTCCGCTTCTATAAAAGTTGTATGGAAACCGTATAATGCGGACGTATCTTCTATTCTCTCCTTTGTAAATTCCTCAATATTTTGACAACTACGGATAACTCGAAGCATAAGTTCCGCAGGATTCGTCCCTTCTCCGTAGTTGATAGACATCTCTTTTATTAAAAATGTAATAACTGTAACGTAATCTGCTTTAATAACAGAATTACTATCTCCAATTTGATAATAAAATTGTTCTCCAAACAAATGACGATCTGTTGATGATTTATATATAACTTCTCCATACAAAGTAACGTTCTGTGCCGATAGCCGACAACATAAATATGTGGGGACTGTATCTCTATTCAACGTATTACTGAAGATAATCTTCATTCTTTCATCCTCTGTAATCCATTCTCCACTCCCTGTTTCTCTTAAATAACAGTTTAAAAAGCTTTGTAATGTTGCATGTTCTGCGATTTGTTTCGCATGCTGCATGTTGGTCCTCCTCTTTATATTAAAGCTATCGAAATTTTATATAATAAACGATAATTGAATGTCGTTATCAATTATGATTCTAATTGATAATGATATTCAATTCAAGAGTATATTTCAGAATTTTTTTATCTGATTTAATTTTTCTTGTTTTCTCTCTTTTCTTTAATCTAGTTAAAAATACAAGAAAAAAAATACTCAGTTTCAAACTACATACTTACTATTTTTCATTAGTAATCTATCCAAAATTGTTAAACAAAAGAGGTATACCTTAATTGGTATACCTCTTTCAAACATAAAGTTTACATAATAATATTATTTAAGCAAATCTATATAACTTTTTGTATAACAAATTCAAATCTCTCCAACAATACGCTGTTTCTTCTACCCTTACTCTCTCTAAAAATTTCGTATCAATTTTTTCAGGGTTAAATTTTTCATAAAACTTTTTAGAAGGATTATTCGTAACAACCCAAACTAAAAGTGATTGCATATCATTGTTTATACAATCCGATAATAAAGCTTGAAATAACTTTTGTCCTATTTTCATTCCTTGATACTCTTGTAAAAGGTAGATTGCATATAATTCTCCATCACAATTATATGTACCAGTTCTTTCTACTCCCCCATCGACGAATCCAACTATGTCTCCATTTAAATTCTCTGCTACAAATCTAAATTGATGATTACCTTCTTTTTGAAAAATATCTTCCCATTGTTTTTCTCGTTTCTCATATGCTACATTATCTAGAATTTCGTCAGCAAATATCCCTTTATACGTTGTTTTCCAACTATCAACATGCACCTTTGCTATACCTGGTATATCATCCTTTATTGCTCTTCTAATATGTATTCCCATCATTTCTCCCCCTTGTTACTCATCATTATATCAATTTCATTCCTTAAAAATCCAAATAAAAAAGAGTGAATTTTCACTCCACTCTTTTTTATCACAATTATCTACTTTCCACTTCAACTGAAACTACTCGATCAATCTCTTTCAGGGAACTATATAACTCTGTTGTATATAAATCTTCTGGAGCTAAAATAACCATCTCCAGTTGCTGAAATGCTCCACTATCTATATCTTTAATTTTCACGCGTTTCACATGCATGCCTAAATTTTTAATTTGCTTAAATATACCATCTAACTCATGATGCTCTTTAACAGTAATTTTTATAGATAAATCCTTTTGTCTTAATGAATACGGTCCTGCAATTTTCACAAGTTGCGGAAGTACATTAATCGCTAAAATAATTAAAACCATAGCAACTGTCGCTTGTAAATAGAATCCCGCACCAATTGCGATCCCTAAAGCTGAAGCAGCCCACACCATAGAAGCTGTTGTTAATCCAGAAATAACATCATTACTTCTTCGTAAAATGACACCTGCGCCAAGAAAACCAATTCCACTAACAATTTGAGCGGCCAGTCGCATCGGATCCATATTTGTATGTCCTGGAACAGAATATACATGCACAGATTCAATTGAAACCATCGTAATTAAACAACTTGCTACAGAAATAACCATACTTGTTTTCACACCAAGTGGTTTATTCTTTAGCTGCCTATCTATCCCGATGAATAATCCTAAAAAGAGTGCTAAACCTAATTTGAGTAAAAATTCATATGACATATTTCCATTCTCCTTACTTTACAATGTTTCCCTTAGAATAACTCACTATAACTCTTTTATGATATCAATTCCAGTCTTTTCTATTCATTTAACGTAAAAAACCGAAAAAACATTTATAACGATGTTTCTCCGGCTTTTTATTACACTTTAGATTCTTCTTTATTTCTGATCTTTAATCTTAATTTCTGCATCTTTGTAGAATGCTAATTTACTGTCATTATACTCTTTTGTAAATTTGTTAAACTGCTCTTTCGACTTTTGTGCTTCCACATTTAATTCATTAACAGTTTTAACTTTTTCACCGATTTCTTTTAATTTCGTTTCTTTTACTTTTAATTTTTCATACAGTTCTTTTTCAGTCGCTAACACTTTCGTGTAATTTTCATTCATCTTTTTGAATGCATCATAACGATTTTTATACGACTCTTCTACTGCTTTTGCTTGTTTTTGTAACTTCATATCTTCAATCTTCTCTATATTACTTTGAACAGATTTCGTTTCCTTCTGTGCTTTTTCTAGCATTTCTTTTTCACTTTTCAATACTTTTTCACGATCATCTACATTTGCAGTAGCTTGCTCTATTTTCTTCACAACTGCTTCATTATGATCTTTACCTTCTTGCAAAATTTGAGCATATAATTCTTGCCCTTGTTTCTCTAACTGCTCTAATTTTTTTGCTTCATCCACTAAAGATTTTTCTTGTGTTGCTGCTGTTTCAAAAGCTGTATATAGATTTTCTTCTGGCTTTTCACCGAAACAACCTGTTAAAAGTCCTACTGATAATGCTCCAACTACTGCTACTTTTCCATACTTCAACGTTCATTCCTCCATTACATACGGTTATCATGCCAGAAGTTCACTGGGAAGTGACTCTCTTCATGATAAGCTTCAAACTCATAACCCTTTTCTTTTAGCCCCTTTAAAATTGCTGGCACAGCAGCAACTGATTGCGGGTGAATATCATGCATTAAAATTACTTCTTGTGGTTTTGTTGCATTTGTTAATACGTTTTGAGCAATTTGTGCTGCAGCTGCATCAACTGGCATTTTATTGTATCTCCAATCTAATGAATCAATTGTCCAATCCCACACTTTAAATCCGCCTTCTACCACTTTATTTCGAAGACCTTCATTCAATCCAGGCATCGAACCATATGGAGGACGTGTTAATTTAGGTGATTTCCCAATAATATTAGCGATTAAACCTTGATCTTCTTTCATCTCATTTACATACTCGCCATTTTTATATAACTTTGCGAAATTATGTGTCATACTATGCATGCCTACATAATGACCCTCAGCATTTTCACGTTTCACTAAATCAGGAAATTCTTTTACATTCGCTCCAATTAAAAAGAACGTCGCCTTCGCATCATGTTGTTTTAGCGTATTTAATAATTCAGCCGTATATTTCCCTGGCCCATCGTCAAATGTAAGATAAGCAACTTTTCTTTCTTTTCCATTAAAACGACTTGGTGCCGTTTTATTCATTTCAACTTTCGGCTGTTCACTTGCAAGCTGCACTACATTTTCTTGTTTCGCAACAGCTTTTGCTGGTGAAGTAATTGATTGAAACATGTAATACCCAATAGCTACTGCGGCAATCGCTATTAAAACGACTACTATTTGTTTAATTTTTAAAGCTTTTTCCATTCTATCGAATTCCTCTCCCTATTAATCTTATATATAAATCGCCCAATATAATTATACATCTATTTATTTTTATTTCACCATATAAATAGATTTTATTTGTATTATAATGGGAGTTTTATCAAAATTGTTGTTCCTATTCCTTCTTTACTTGTAACACTAAGCGCACCGCCATGAAGCTCCACCATTTTTTTAACGATAGCTAAACCAATACCTGCACCTGCAGCATGATTATTAATTTGGTAAAATGATTGCTCAATATATGGTAAATGTTCTTTAGCAATTCCAATCCCTTCGTCTCTTACCTTAATCACTGCTTGTCCTTCTATTTTAGTCGCTTCAATGTGTATTGTGCTTTTTTTATGTGAATACTTAATTGCATTTTGAACAATATTCAAGAAAACTTGCTTTAGCCTATTTCGATCTCCCATCAATTCAATTCGGTCTATAGTAGTAATAAATTGAATTTCCTTCTCTTCCGATTTAGGAGTTAATTGCCAAATCGTCTCCTCTAGTATATCGTACAATTGCACCTTTTGTTTATATAAATTAAAATGATTTGATTGTAATCTTGAAAAATCTAACAATTCTTCTACTAAATGAATCAACCTATCTGTCTCACCTGAAATAATGCCCATACCTTGCTTTATTTCTTCTTCTGTTAAATGATCTACTGTTTTTAACGTCTCACTCCAACCTTTAATTCCTGTTAAAGGCGTTCGTATTTCGTGCGAAATAGAAGCAATGAATTCATTTTTCATCTGCTCAGCCTTATCTATTTTATAGGCCATATAATTTAAACTATGTGCCAAGTCACCTAATTCTCCAGGATAATCTTCTTTAATTTTTTGCTTTAATGTGCCTTCTGCAATTTGTGAAGAGGCTTGAATAATGGATTCAATTGGCTCAACAAATGAATTTGCCAAACGTCTACTAATTAAGAAGACGACTCCCGAAATAACAATACCTACAGAAATAGTAAACGTAATAATTTCAATAATCTTTTTATTTACATTTGTTAAAACAGTCGTATATTTTAAAACACCAATAGTTTGTCCTTGATGTATAAGTGGGCTTAGCACCTCTAGTTGTTTTTTATTACCTTTCTTAGTAACTTGATTATACATTTCACCTTCTAATAATGATTGTGGAATATTGACTTTACCTTCTATCTTTTCACCACTTGAAGATTGTATAACCGAGCCGTGACGATCAATTAACTGTAATTCTGTTCCTTCTAATTGAAAGCTACTAATTATGTCACCACTATATTCTTGTAACCGAATAAAGTATAGTGAATTGTATTCTGAAAAAAAACGTGTACTCGTTTTCGCATGAGACTCTATATATTGCACAATACCATTATAATAGTATCGATAAATTGAGACTGAAAATACAACTTCAAATAATACAAGCATAAGTGTAATGACCGTCATAAAATATAAAGTCACTTTCCGTTTCATCTTATACTTTCCTTCCACACATATCCTTTTCCCCACACCGTAAGAATAAATTCAGGTTCTGATGGATTACATTCTATCTTTTGACGTAACCGTCTCATATTTACATCTACCACTTTCGTCTCACCTACGTAATTGGTTCCCCAAATCATATTTAAAATTTCATCACGCGAAACTGGCTTTGAAGCCTGATTCATTAAATACTGTAATATCATATACTCTGTAGGTGTTAAATCGACTAATTGTCCATCTTTATACAATCTTTCTTCTATAATATTTAACGAAAATGGACCTGACGTAACAATATTCGTTTTTTCTTCATGTACTTCTATTCTTCTTAATAAAGACTGTATACGTGCAGTTAATACTACTGGACTAAACGGTTTTGCAATATAATCATCTGCACCTATTCCTAGTCCTTGCACCTTATCTTCATCTTGTACACGTGCGGTTAACATAATAATACCCATTTTTTTATTTTCTTTCCTGATAGCCTTACAAACTTCTAAACCATTAATCCCCGGTAACATTACATCCAGCAGTGCTATATCAACAGTTTGTTCACTCAAAATTTGTAACGCTTCTTCTCCAGTAGTAGCTTCTATTACATAAAATCCAGCACGTTTTAAATTTAAAACAATAAAGCTACGGATTGTTAATTCATCTTCTAAAACTAAAATTTTTGACATAATTCTCACCTCCTACTCTTGTTGATAATCCGCTAGCGGTTTTATATATGCTTTCACTTTTTCAAATTTTGATTGCTTCGGTACTGCATATACGTGAGAAGCCGTTTTAATTGCTGCGCTGTAGCCTTTTATATTGAACCATTCTTTCCGCTTAAAAATATGAACTTCAAGCCATATTTCATTTGTTCTTGTATCCAAAAACTTTTGAGAATTTGATTCTTTTTGCTGATCTGGTATTGTAATTTTCCCTATTAACTCTTTAGGGATTTTCACATAATACCCTTTTTCTATATCTATATATCGTTCTTCAATTGGTTTAATTCCAGATTCACTCCACTGTATGTAACGTTCGAAAAGCGGACTATCACCATGTGATTTATCTTCCCAACCTTTTGGGCGTACAGTACGAACAAATTCAATAATGCCGTCTTCATTAACATCTTTACTTTCTACAACATATTCATTAAATAAATCTTCTTTCCCATCTATAGGTAATACTTCATAATGATCCTGATCAAATTTTGCTACATAAGTTATACCTGAATGAGCCCCTGTTCCCGCATCGATTACAACTGCCTTTAATGATTTAGAAATACGACCCATTTGTATTCTTTGAATACTATTTATATACGGATCAAATGTAACCTCTGACAATACCTTAAACTTTTCAATGAACTGAACCTTCAACTGTTCATCTTTCATATGCGAAACAAGGCTTATGTCTTTAAAACCATTTTTGTTTAAATCATCTATAAATAACTTTGTATACTTCTGTCTATAAAATTCCTTTATATCGTCACTCTCATCGGAAAAAACATACATTGTGTTTTCTAATAAATCACGATTGGTAGTTATTCCTATCAATAGTTCCCTTTTCCCACTCCCTGTGAAATCTCCTACCTCAACAATATCTACTTCTTCCCCATCAAATGTATAGGTTGACTTCATATTCCATCCATTATTTTTCTTCTCATATACGGCTAAATATATATGATAATCTTCATTAGGTATTTTATATACGATGACAGCTTCTTTTTTATTATCTCGCTCGAAATTCATTGACCATGTCGTCTGTTTATCTCTATTAGACATTGGAGTAAGTAAGCGATAATTAACAGGTAAATCTTTATCAATTTGTTCATTTAATTCATTAATCCATTTTTTATTTGTAGGAGCTTCCATTAGACTTGTTGGAGCTTCAGACATTTTACATCCAGTCAATATAAAGATAATTCCCATCATGCTTAACCATTTCTGCATATGATATCTTTCCTTACCACAAATTTTGAATATGTCCTTTTACTTTTTTACCTATCCATTATACTCATACATATGAGTATAATTTTTCTAAACTAAAAAATCGTTACAGAAAAGTTACAAATACATTCCAAAAAAAAAGATTGGCAAAAGCCAATCTTTTTTTTATTATTCGTTTCGAACTGGTTTTGGCGTTACACCTAAATGATCATTTAATTTTTTTGAAATATCTTTTACATTTTTTTCATTTGGAATGTAATAATAAATACCACCGATACGTTTATCTGTACCTTCTATTTGCATTTTTTCCATTTCCAAATTAGATCCTGCCATATTTTTTGTAATGGCAAGCATATCGTCAAATGTTAAGTTCGTTTTCATGTTTTTATCAACCGCATCTAGTAAAGAGCCCATTTTGCTAATTGATTGAACAGACATCGCTTTTTTGGCAATTGCTTCTATTACAAGTTGCTGTCTCTGTCCACGCATTGCGTCACTATCAATTTTACGCGTTCTTGCAAGTGCAAGTGCTTGTTCTCCATTTAAATGTTGGTAACCTTTTTCTAAATGGATCATACCAGCTTGGTCTTTACTATCTTGTTCAGTGAAAGTAACTGGTACATCAATATCAATACCACCAATTGAATCGACAATTTGTACGAATGATTCAAAGTTAAACTTCACATAATAATCAACAGGGACATTTAAAAATCTTTCCACCGTATCGCGTGTGCTTTCTACGCCACCAAATACGTGAGCATGAGTAATTTTATCTAATTTTTTTCTAGTTGGAATATAAACACGTGAATCACGTGGAATACTTACTAGCTTAACAGACTTATCATCTTTATTAATTGTTGCTAATAAAAGTGCATCTGTTCGAACTGCTTCGCCATATTGGCTTTTTCTCATTTCACTTCCATCTACACCCATGATTAATATTGAAATATTATCCTTTAAAGGTTCAACTTCTTTATCACGCTTTGATGACTTTTCAATTTTCGCATACGCATCATTTACAACAGCTTTTGCTTTATTATATATAAACGAACCATATCCTACTCCTCCAAAAATAAGTAGGAAAAATGGAATTAATATGAACCATTTTATTGACTTTCTTTTAGAACGCTTTTTATTACTTCTCGTATTTTGTTCTAATTCAGAGCTCATACCCATTCGCCTCTCTTTCTCTTTACCAAGTATAATGTAAGTCTATTTATCTTCATATTGAATTTCCTTTCATTAACCTTACAATTTTGTAAGGTTACTACTAAAACCCAATATGTATTCCATTTCACATTATACTCTCGTACTTATTTTTGGCAAGTCACTATTTACCAATTTCAAAAATTTAGCACTTCGCAACATGCAAATTTATAAATTCATTAACTCTTTCATTTTAAATTAGGATATCTTTTTCCAGATAAACGATATGAATAAAGAGTCCAGCTAATGATAAAACCTCTATGAATACAGTATATTTCACGTTATTATTTCTCAAACGGCGTATACATGCTTTTCTTCCCCTGATTATCAATAAAAGCCGACTTTGCTTTTATTTTCGTTTTTTCTACTTCCATGTCTTCATTTGAGAAGTTCACAATGATTTTAATATTTTTTCCATAAGAAACAGATTGTACTAGCTTATCTTCTGACAAATACGTAAAATTCGTCATCTCTTCTTTTACTGCTTTTTCATGAACTTCATTCCAAACTTTTAGATGCTCTGTAATTTCTTTTTTATGTTTATTCCACTCTACTTCATCTAAATGGTACAACGGAGGAACATTATACAATAATTCAGACAGCATTCGATTTCCCACTTCATCTTTTACCTTTAAACTTCCCCATTCCCAATGGTGCGTTGTAATAACGGAATCATTGTATACTAATTTATATAATGGTACCGAATATACTGGGTTTAAATACACTTGTTTATATTCTTCTTTCAATGGTACTTGTTTTGCATATTTTTCGGGAACATTTTGATTTGGTGACCAATATCCACCGACATAATACGGACTTGTTTTATTTTTCCGCATATCTTCATCGTCCCATTTAATAACAGGTGTTTCAATTCCGTGTGCAAATGCAATCGTACTACTAGCAAAATCATTTCCACCTTCAGAACCAACGACCATACCCTTTTCTTGTGCAATGTAGTCCATTCGTTTTAAACGTGCTTTTAAATCTTGCTCTTGTGTCGTTATATGTTTCGCTGAATAGTCATCGTAAATTTCACCTGTCGCATCACAATCAATAAACCATGAATTATATTTAGGACCATTTTGTAATATATCATTCATGCGTTCCTTTACACTAGGCAGCGATAAAGTCGGGTTTAACTTGCGACCTCTGCCTAAAAAGCCTTGCACCTTTTCTCCGTTTTTCTTCGTTACAGTAGCCACTTCATATAATGATGGGTCATTAAAGGATGCTGTGTTCCAATTTTTATCACTTTTTTCGTGAATGGAATGATATGAATCATACGGACCAACTAAATACCCCATTTCCTTCGCTTTTGTCACGAAATTAGGTTGCATAAATCCTTGTTCCCAGTTCGGCAGACCAATCCACGCTTTTTCTATTCCTACCTCTTTCATTTCCTTTAGTATGTCCGTTCCATCTGCATTACCCCATTTACTTACCTCTTCAACCGCATCACCAAGTAGCGACTTTAATAAATGCTTATTTAAGCTATACAATTCTGTGTTCGTTAAGTGACCTACACCTTTCTTTAATAGCACACTAGCTTCCTGATCAACGTTTTGAAAAATATCCTCTTTATAAAATTCCTTCATGGATAATACTTCGTTTATATAACGTAAAATAACATTTTTTTGATACTTATCAATGAAATCTTGTTTACTTACTTGATCTAATACATTCAGTTCCCCAGGCTCTGAACTATTCTTTTGAATAAGTTCTTTTATATGACTAAACAGCGGGCTATTTATTTGCTCCCTTAGTTTTGGCCAATTTATATTATTTTCTGATAAACCATTTTGATTCCAAAAATAAAAATGCGCCGCTCCATATAACTTTTCGATTTCTTTATTTTTTCTAGCCTTTTCTTGTAATGTTTTAAATTCACCTTTTCGAACAATATCATCCTTATACAGTTTAGCAATGCTTACCGCATCATTATTTGTCACATATAATTGAAATCCATATATTTTATTTTTATTTATGCTCGGAAATTCATGTGTAAAATCAAATCCTATTTTCGGATCCGAATGAAATTTCAATTCATTATTAAACATATTGTTTGCAATATATACAATTGAATATTTCGAACCATTTAATGCGAAAAACTTCATAGAAAATGATTCAGCAAATGAATATGCATCATCCTTTAAAAACTTCTTCCAATTCTCATCATTGCTCGGAATTTGCTTACCCTCCCATAACGGAAGTGTATAATTTTCAGCTTCTACTTTCGGCCATGTAAAGCTTTCTGCACCAGTCGATTCCACTTCAATGTTTAAGTGGTCTTTTTTCTTTTCTAATTTTATTTTTACTTTTTGATCTGGATATTCCCACGATGTACGATCCTTTTCTTTTTTTACATTCGATACCTTCATTTTCGGTAGGGGTTGTGATGCCTGTTCCTTTACCCCCTCATGTTCTACAGTTAATGTGAATGTTTCTGGATTTACATCATAAGTAAAATCTTTATACGTCGATTTCTTTATTTTAGACTCTTGTACAGCATTACTACCTTTTACGTCACAACCGACTAAAGTCGAAAATGGCATAGTTGTTAGAAGACATATCGCTATCATTTTTTTCATCCTCTGCACCTCCACCAATGAATATACAGGTGGTTTGTTACAGGAATGTGGCAAAAAATAATAGAGCTAGCATTTTGCTAGCTCTATTTGGAGTATTAAAAGTTGATATGAACAACTATAATTCGCTTAGAAGATATGTAATACAGTAACTGCATTTTTTCTCAACAATTATGAAACTAAACAAATCAAAATTTTAACAAGCACTCTTTAACTGAAAAAATAAGTGTATACAATGTATCCTAAAAGTAGTACTAAAATGATTATCCCTGTACCTTTCCAATTCATACCGCCTGCTATATCAACTGGACTACCTGTTTCCGCTCTATTGAGTCCGTCATGTAAAGAACCCGTAGGATTACTTTTTAATTCACTTTGTCTCATACGCTCTCTTTTTTCTTCTGGTGACTCTTTATTCATTTAATCACCTCCAAAATGAATGCACTCTTTACTTACATTATTCAAAATCAACATTTGTTTTATATTTTTTTCCGAAAAAACCTAATTTAAAATAGGTTTGCAACGTAAAGAAAGCTAGCCATGCCAGCTTTCTTTACGATCCAATATGCTCTTCCTTATTTACAATAATACCTTTATGGTCGATTTCAAGCTCACATACTTTCATATCTGTAAATACTCTCGCTAATTGCTCAGCGATTTCTTGACGTTTCTCATATGGCGTTAATATAAAAATAGATGGTCCCGCACCGCTAAGTGCTGTACCGTACGCACCAAATTCTTTTGCGCATTTACGAATAGATGGTAATAACGGTACGAGTTCTAAACGATATGGCTCGTGAAAATGGTCTCTCTCCATCATTTCACCTACAACTTCCCACCGCTTTTGACATAATGCAGCTACTAATACGTTACTTATCGCACTAGCTTTAACTGCCTCATGAAACGGAAACATCTTTGGTAATACAGATCGACTTTCATCTGTATTTAATTCTTCATTCGGAATAAGAGAAATTACCCCTAACTCCTTGCTCTCAATTCTTACGACGGAAATATCCTTTCCATCAAGTGCTCCGATTACAGTTCCACCTAATATAGAAGCAGCAACATTATCAGGATGTCCTTCAAAATTTGTAGCAATTTGAACTTTTTGATCAGCAGTTAAGTTCAAATTGCCTAGTTGATTCGCAAGTTCTATCCCAGCTACAATCGCTGATGCACTACTTCCTAGCCCTCTTGTTAATGGGATATTACTAGTAACTTCTATTATATGGGGTGATATAGAAGGACAGACTTTACATGCCGTGCTAACGATTAAATTTTTATCGTCTGTCGGAATTGATTCTTCAAAGGAATGGATTACTTGCCATTTATCAGCTTTTTCTTTAACCACCACATCTAAATACAATGACAAAGCTATTCCAACTGAATCAAATCCAGGACCAACATTTGCCGTACTAGCAGGGACACGAACACTTAATGGTATCACGACATAATCACCCCTTTAATATGATCTTTAATCTGTTCTATATCATTTGACAAACTTGCGATGTCTAGTTGATTTGAAGAAATAGCGATATCAGGATCCTTCAAACCATTTCCAGTTAATACTGCAACAACTGTTTCTCCCTTTTTGATTTTTCCAGATTTAACATGTTTAATTACGCCAGCTAATGAAGCATTTGATCCCGGTTCAGCGAAAACTCCTTCAGTTTTTGCCAATAACCTATACGCATGTAAAATTTCTTCATCTGATACCATATCTATTTCACCACAAGACTGCTCGGCAGCCTCTACTGCATACGCCCAACTTGCTGGGTTACCAATGCGAATTGCTGTTGCAATTGTTTCAGGCTCTTCAATTACATGCCCTTTTACAATTGCCGCTGCTCCTTCTGCTTCAAAGCCATGAATTCTTGGCTTCTTATAACCTTTTTCTTTCTCATATTCACAGAAGCCTTTCCAATATGCTGTAATATTCCCTGCGTTCCCAACAGGGATAGCTAGAACATCTGGTGCATTTTGCAATTGGTCACAAATTTCAAATGCTGCTGTTTTTTGTCCTTCAATTCGATAAGGATTCACTGAATTTACTAATGTAATCGGCTCTTCTGCAGCAATATTTCTTACAGCCTTAAGTGCATCATCGAAATTCCCTTCTATTGAAATAATTTCAGCTCCATAAGCGACCGCTTGCGCTAATTTTCCATGCGCAATCTTTCCTTCAGGGATTACGATTATACATTTCATCCCAAGACGTGCCGCATATGCTGCAGCTGATGCTGATGTATTACCTGTTGATGCACAAATGATTGCTTCTGAACCTTCTTCTTTCGCCTTAGCAACTGCCATCACCATACCACGATCTTTAAAAGAACCTGTCGGATTCGCTCCTTCGTACTTACCATATAGCTGAATCCCTAATTGCTTTGATATATTTAATAACGGAATAAGAGGTGTGTTTCCTTCCATTAAACTGACATCAGGTGTGTTTTCATTCACCGGTAAATAAGAAGCATATTGTTTTAATAGTCCTTTATACATATTGTTTTTCCTCCTCAATAATGTAGTAACTGTTTATTTCACTTGCGACAGCTTCTATCGCTCCTAAAACTCGTTCGAATTGATACTTGGAAGTTCGATGTGTCACAACAACGACTTCTGCCAGTTCACGGTTTAAAGGTAATTGAATAACTTCTTTTAAACTTACAGAATAATTAACGAAACATTCTGTTACTTTTTGCAACATCCCAGGCTCATCTCGTAATGAAATACGCAAGAAATATTTCGAAACTACTTCTTCATCACCTTGTAATTCATAAGGAACTGGTTCTTTTAACGCACTTTTATTTTTCGGCACTTGATTCATATTTTTAACGATGGAAATAATATCACTTACTACAGCAGAACCAGTTGGCAACTTTCCAGCTCCAGGTCCGTAAAACATTACTTCTCCTACCGCTTGACCGTGAACATATACTGCATTAAATTCATTATTTACATTCGATAATGGATGACGACTTGGTAAAAGTGTCGGTTCTACACTTAAATGAATGGCTGATCCTTGTTTTTCTGCTTTCCCAATTAACTTCATAGTAAATCCTAACTTTTCAGCCATTTGTAAATCTTCTTTTTCGACCTTTCGAATCCCTCTTACTTGCACATCATCTAATGAAACATTCATCGAAAAACCTAAGTTTGCAAGAATTGCTACCTTTCTCGCCGCATCTAGTCCATCTACATCTGCTGTCGGATCCGATTCTGCAAAACCTAATTTTTGTGCTTCCTGTAAAGCCTCTTCATAAGACCACCCATTTTGACTCATTTTTGTTAACATATAATTTGTTGTACCATTTACAATTCCCATTATTTTTTCAATTTGATCTGATGCTAGCCCGTCAGTTAGTCCTCTTAACACTGGAATACCGCCTGCTACGCTCGCTTCATAACATAAATCACAATCATTATCATTTGCCAGTTGAAGAAGCTCTGCACCATATACAGCCATTAAATCTTTATTTGCTGTTACGACATGTTTTTTATTTTCTAAAGCCTTAACAATATGTTGTTTTGCTTCTTCAATTCCGCCCATTACCTCTACTACAATATCAATATTTGAATCATTTAGAACTTCATCTGCATGACTTGTGACTGCAATTCCGTCAATACAAACATCGCGTTCTTTTTCCAAATCACGTACAACGACTGTTTTCACTTTCACTTCGTATCCTGTATCAAGAGCGATTTTTTTATAATGTTCTTTCAAAATATGAACAACACCACTTCCGACCGTACCTAAACCTAATACCCCAACATTTATAACGTTATTCATCTTCTAATCTCCTCCTACAATTTTATTATTTATCTCTATCAATCACCTTGCGCTGCTTTTTAATCATGCAGGTGGTGGTTATTTCCGTACGTACAAATCGTTCCATGTTACTGCACCTCCTTTCAAAGTAAAAAAACACACCCATCCCTAGGAAAGGGACGAATGTGTTTTCGTGGTTCCACCCTTGTTCCAATCTAGACGTATTTCTCCCTAGATTGCTCAAGTTCAGATAACGGCTGATACCGTCAATAATTAATAGATTACTCGTTCACTATTGAAGTT
>NZ_JBXAHS010000001.1:574697-1067885 GCF_058795355.1 Bacillus sp. GW823-FHT06A11
AGCTCACACCCTAGACTTCCCTCTCTGTAAACCGTAAAAATGATTTCTTGTCCTTATCGTTACTTTTTCGTTCATGTTTATTTGTTAACTCATTATACTCGCATAAAAAACAAAATCAATAATATTTTTCAATTATTTAAAATTTTCAATCTACAAATCCGTAAAAAAACACACCCATCCCTAGGAAAGGGACGAATGTATTTTCGTGGTTCCACCCTTGTTCCAATCTAGACGTATCTCTCCCTAGATTGCTCAAGTTCAGATAACGGCTGATACCGTCAATAATTAATAGATTACTCGTTCACTATTGAAGTTCAAAGGTGGTAAAATCATTTCTCGTGTTAGGAAGCTCACACCCTAGACTTCCCTCTCTGTAAACCGTAAAAATGATTTCTTGTCCTTATCGTTACTTTTTCGTTCATGTCTATTTGTTAACTTATTATAGTTATCAACTTTTTAAAAAGCAAGCCTATTTTTACTAACTATTTTCAAGAATTTTTTTTATTATATTTTACAATAGCATTATGCAACCGCCACTCAATTTACCTATTTTGTTATTTCTCCATTTTATAAATCAACGGTTCATATATAAGTTCCCCATTCTAAAACCCGTACATATCCACCTTACAAAACTATATCAATAAAATTTTCAATACAATCTTTTTGTATAACTTTCTTCTAAAGAACGTGCAACATCTTCTTCTGAAGTATTCACTTTCGCATGCTCCAGCAACATTTTTACTGCTGATGGTAACTCTTTTTTATTTAACCAAGATTCTGGATCCCACATCTTAGAACGAATAAACGCTTTTGCACAATGAATATAACACTCTTCTATTTCAACAACAATTCCAAGCAACGGATTGCGTCCATTCGCCTGCATTTCTTTCAAAATTTCTTCGTCGTTTGTAATATACGCTCGGCCATTTATTCTGAGTGTCTCCCCAAGACCTGGAATAAAAAAGATTAGTCCTACACGTGGATTTGAAATAATATTCAAAATGGAGTCTATACGACGATTTCCTGGTCTTTCTGGAATGATAATTTTATTATTATTGAGTACGTATACAAATCCAGGTGCGTCTCCTCGCGGCGAGGCGTCACACTCCCCCAACTTATTTCCAGTGGATAATACTAGAAAAGGAGATTTAGAAAGAAAATCTACGCAATGGTGGTCTAATGATGAAATAACTTTTTTCAATGCTCGCTCACTTGGTTGCCCCAATATTTTCCGTAACTCTTCCTCTGTTGAAATAATCGATTTTATTTCCATACGCTCTATCTCCACTTATAATCGCCCCTTTTTCTTTATTTTCCCAAAATTCAATACGAATATTGTATAATAAAATTTGCAGAAAGGGGAATTAAAATGACAGAGTGGTTAACAATATTTGATTCTGAAAGAAATACACTTGGGAAGAAATTACGCGATGAAGTGCATCGTGACGGTGATTGGCACGAAACATTTCATTGTTGGTTTGTAGAAAAAGATGCTAACGATATATTCTTATATTTCCAATTACGCTCTAAAAACAAAAAAGAAGCTCCATGTATATGGGATATTACTTCAGCTGGACATATTATGCATGATGAAGATGTACAAATTGGTGGTCTTCGTGAAATCGAAGAAGAATTGGGGCTTTCCTTTCAAACTACTGATTTAGTATACAAAGGAATCTTTAAAATAGATTATGAAATTTCAAATCTTACTGATCGTGAATTTTGTCATATGTATTTTCACAATGTCATCAATCCACTTCCATTCGCACCAGGTGAAGAAGTAGACGATGTGATGAAAGTACATGCAACTTCTTTTCTACAACTTTTAAAAGGAGAGATTTCATCTTTAACGACTATTTCAGTCTTAAACAATACACCGATTACGATAACATTTGAAGATATTTATCCGTATGATCTTGCATACTATGAATTTGTTATAGAGCAAGGAAAAGAATTATTAAAAAATAATAGTTTATAAATAAAATAGGACTCCTTGCATAATATTGCGTAGAGTCCTATTTTTTTATTATTGTTCAAGTATTTTTAATCTACTCTCTACTTGTATAAATAAACGAATGATTAATAACAGCATAACCACTATAATCGCTATTATTGTATGTGGATATCTAAACAGTATACTAATAACACTTCCAATTAACATCATGATGAATCCGTTTTGCTTCATCACTTCTGCACTATACCTGTTACCCGCATCCCATAATTCCTTATTTTTCATAGATCGTTTCGTACGATAACCATATGCCGCATTAATATCGGTCGGTGGATTTTTTTGAAGAATAATTGCCGCAAGTATAAAAATAATACCAATCAATATGCTTATTCCTATGTTTACTAGTGCATCAATCAATTATATCCCCCCCTAACTTACACTTTCATTATACGACACAACCCTTATTTTTCCAATTTATAACACATTCACTTTCTTTCTTTCGATGTCTGGAACATACTTGGAAGTGTTACAAAACGTGCCCCTTTCGTTTTTAACTGCGGAATGATTTTGTCTAGTGCATCAACAGATCCTTGTAAATGCCCACCTGGAGTAGAATGCTGCAGTATGACACTACCTGGAAATGAATTCCCTAACACATTATTTGTAATCGTATCGGCACTTACACCTTTCCAATCAACTGTATCAACACTCCACTGTACAATCATAAAATTTTGCTCAGTTGCCCAATTCAATTGATTTTCAAGTATTTCACCATACGGTGGACGTATAAATTTAGGAGCATAGCCGGCTAAACGTTTTAATATTTCTTCCGTTTTTATAATTTGATTACGGTACTCAGCGTCATTTACTTTCGCTAAATTCGGATGACTGTACGTATGATTACCAATTACATGCCCTTCATTTGCAATACGCTTTACTACGTTCGGAAATTTTTCTGCGTTTTCACCAAGTAAGAAAAAAGTAGCTTTTACATTATGTTGTTTTAACTTATCTAATATTTTTGGCGTGAATTCTGAATCTGGTCCATCATCAAATGTAAGAGCTACTTCCGCTTTATTATACGGTCCTGAAAATGCGTACGCATATTTTTCAACCCATGTAAATGGTGTCCACGATCCACGATCATCTGCTTTCATTTGTACTTCATAGCTTTGAGGGATATATGCGTATGGCAATGCGCTTATATAGTCTCCATAATAAAATGAGTTATATGGCATATAAGCATACGAAACATCTCGTTCTAGTCCCCATTGATATGGAGCAAACATTTCTGGCGAATAAAAATAATACATGATAAAAAACCTCCCTAAATTTTCATATGTGATTCATCTGCACTTTGTTAGAGAAATTGTTATTCATAAACAAAAATAAGACTGTCCTTAATTAGGACAGTCTTACTGCTTACTATTATTAATAAATCGATGTACTATCTTTTGGCAAAGCTTTCACATGTTTTAAATAGTTCGTCACTTTATCATCATCATCTTGCGGATATTGATATTCATATGTGTTAGCGATTTCGTTCGCCACTTCCCTAAATAAATCACCCATGACAAAGAATGACTTCCATATGTTTTCATATTCTGCATTAGAAAATGTTCTTTTAAATTGCACCCACATATCTTTTTCAATATATTGCTCGAAATGCTTTCCAAACTTCCCTGCATTAACTGTAAAATCTGTTTTCATACCAATATACCATTCTAGCATTACGATGAACATATCTCGCACTGGTCCCTCAAGCATTCCTTTTGCATAAGAAAGCTCTTCTCTCCATAGCCCTTTTGCCACATTCGTACTACACCACCAAAATTCATTACAACAATCCAAAAACTCTTTTTCTGTAGGCTTTTTTATTAAGTAATCTTTATCGCTTGCTGGCGGGAATCCTTCCATACAATTATCTTTATCGAGAAGTAATTTACTTAAACTATCTTGTCCAACGAACTTTTTTATTAACTCAACTGGAACTAGCGTTAAATCAATCCGATTCCCATCCATGAACTGCATCAAATACGGAAACTTCCCATCTTCATCTGGTTGAACTAACGACATTTCTTCTGGCATTTGTACTATCATTATTTCTCCAAATCTATGAACCCAATTATGATTAGACGTAAAAGATTGTATATCATTTACAACATACATAATATCATAGTCTTGAAAACAATCTCTTTTCACATTTGGATTTACACGCGATCCATTCATGATAACTGCTCGAATTCTTCCATCCTCTTTTGCTGTATTAATAATTAAGTCTAGCATTTCTTTTTCAGTTCTCATCTACTTATAGCCTCCAATTTTTTGATATATAATATAGTGTTATGTATGTCGGAGGCCCACGAGCTAATCTCGTTATACAAGATACATGTTATAATTTTTCAAACATCTTTTTCATTCTATCTATCTCCTTACCTCATTCTTTTACGATTGCCATTACAAATCCATCGTATCCCTTACTTCCGACAGTTTGAAGCGCTGTAGCACTAACACGTGGCTCAGCAGCTATTAATTCATAGAAACGACGTATCCCTTGTACACGAGGATCGGTACTAGTATTGTCAATAACTTCTCCTTTACGTACTACGTTATCCCCAATAATTACAGTACCCGGTCGTGATAGTTTTAGTGCCCATTCAAAATAAGCAGGGTTATTTTGTTTATCAGCATCTATAAAAATAAAATCAAACGGTTCATACTTCTCGTTTTCTATTTGTTGTAAAGAATCTAACGCTAATCCTGTTCGTATTTCAATTTTATCAGTCAAATTAGCACGCTCAATATTGCTACGTGCAATTTCAGCATGTTTTTCACTTGCTTCCAATGTAACAACTCGGCCTCCAGATGGCAATGCTCTAGCAAGCCATATCGTGCTATACCCGCCTAGCGTGCCAATTTCTAAAACATTACGAGCCCCTTGAATTTGTACTAATAATTGTAAAAACTTCCCTTGCGTTGGTGATACATCATGTGCTGGCAAATTAGCTGCAGCATTAGTTTGAAGAACCCCTTCTAATGTAGAATCTTTCGGTATTAATACATCACTCATATATTGATCAACAGCCGTCCATTTCTCAATTTCACTCATGCAAATACCATCCCTTTCAATTTCCCAATGCTTTCTACCATTCACTTTTAATTATACCGATAATTCTGTCTCGAATACAAAAAATAAAGAAGGGACATCTACCCCTTATAGAATAGATATCCCTTCTTTTAAAGTTAAATTTACTTCCTATGGATTAGTAGACCAAAGCCCAGCAGATTTAATAAATGTACGTTTATTTAATTTCAGCTGCGCTACGATAAATTCTGCAATATCTTCTGCTTGCATTACTTTATCAGGGTTTCCATCAGTTAATCCTAAATCAACAGCCATATCAGTTGCTACTGTACTTGGAGTTAAAGCTGTTACACGAATGTTATGTTTGCGAACTTCCATCGCTAACGATTCTGTTAAGCCAAGGACACCAAATTTAGAAGCACTATATGCACTTGTTACAGGTGCACCTTTTTGCCCTGCTGTAGATGAAATGTTAATGATATCACCAGATTGTTGTTCAATCATGCTCGGTAAAGCTGCACGAGTTGCATAGTATACACCCATTAAGTTTACTTGAATGATTTTTTCCCAATCAGCAACGTCTAGTTCTAAAAACTTACCGAATTTAGAAATACCAGCGTTATTAATTAAAATATCGATAGATCCTAAACCATTTTTTAACGTTTCAATCGCAGTTGTGACTTCTTCGTATGAAGAAACATCAGCAGTGGCAATAACAGCTTTTACACCTTCTGCTTCTACTTCTTTCGCTACAGCTTTTAAGTTTTCTTCTGAACGAGCTAATAAGCCTACATTTACGCCTTCTTTCGCTAATGCGATTGCTACAGCGCGACCAATCCCTCTACCTGCTCCTGTAATTAAAGCATTTTTACCTTGTAATAATTCTGCCAAGTATAACACTCCTTAATCATCTCAGTTATGTATTATATTAAAATTGTATCTATGTTTATGTAAAAAGGCAATGATGCACTTTCATGTGCGTAGGTTACTTGTAGGTAACTATAGAAAGGTTTTGTTTATAAGTTTCATGTTTTTACCATTATTCATGTAAAATAAAAACAAATCCAGCATAGGAGAGTGTATGTGTATGAAAAGAAAAAAATGAGTCTTGTTACTAACTGCAGTCGGACTATTTATCATTTTGTTTGCCCTGTACTTTATATTTGGTAATCCACTAAATTATAAAGTAATAGAAAAAGATACTAGCAATTATCTCCATATTAAAAAAGGTTATAAGCAAGAAGAAATGCAAGACATAACCGGAAAATATACTCCCATTTATAATATTGGCTATTATGCAACAGTAGTATATAAAGACGAACCATATTTTACATACTCTTATACATACGATGATAATAAAAAAATAATACAAGACAACGGTATTTTAGGAAGACATACTGAGTCATTTGAACATCTTAATTTAAACTGGTCGTTGTTTAACCAGTTAGTAGATGGTATTCATACAAACTTGCAAGGAAGAGGTTTAAGAGAAAAGAAAGATTATTCTATACGAAACGTTCAATTCATTGATATAGATGACGATAAAAACGGTGCAGAAGCATACGTTGACTTTAAGAAAGATAAAGAATCTGATTACTCATACCGTATGAATAGCGAAGGAAAAGCTTATCAATATAATTGCAGTAACGGTAAATGCATTTTTAAAGAAAAATAGTGTTAGAAGGCTCTCCTTCTAACACTATTTTTCTTCATAATTAGGAATACACACAATAAATTCTGTTCCATTTCCTTCTTCACTCTCTACTTTTATCTCTCCTTGATGAAGGTCGAGTACTTTCTTTACAATAGCTAAACCTAAGCCACTTCCTCCATAGGCACGATTTCGTGAAGAATCCGCTTTATAAAAACGCTCAAAAATATGTTGTTTCTGTTCTTCTGATATACCGATTCCCGAATCATGGATGCGCACTTCCACTACTGTTTCATCTTCCTTTAACTGAATAGTAATCGTGCCACCGCTTGGAGTAAATTTAATACTATTATGAATTAAATTAATCCACACTTGACTCATACTTTCTTGGTCAGCAATAACATGTACTTTTTCTAAATCTAGTTCTAACTCGATTTCTTTTTCAGCCCAGAGTGGTTCACTATTTAACACAATTTGCTTTAACTGCTGATCTAATCGATAACTCACTCTTTCTGGTATATACTCTTCTGATTCTAAAAGAGTTAGCTTCAATAAGTTTTGACTTAGTTTAGATAATCTCGTTGTTTCAGTTTCAATAATGGTAAGATAATGTTTTCTTTTTTCCTCAGAAAGATTATCGTCTTGTAGTGCTCTAGCAAATCCTTTTATAGAAGTTAATGGTGACTGTATTTCATGAGAAACATTCGATACAAATTCTTGTCTCATTTTCTCCATCGTATTCAGTTCATCTGTCATATCATTTATACTTTTTACGAGCACACCAATTTCTCCATCATACTTTTCTTCATTTCGTATTTTTACGGAGAAGTCTCCTTTTGCAATTTTTTGTATCGGTTCAATAATAGTCCAAATCATTGCCTCTCGTTTTGGCCTCATTAATATTCCAATTAATGTCCAAATAAGAATAATAAATACAAAACCGACCATATCACTAATTAGAAAGGCAACAAATGGCGATACGTTTACGTCAAAAGCATTCAATATACTAGTTGCTACATAAAATGCGATAGACCAAATGATAGTAAGAAAAGAAAAGAGCGCTAATACCGCTCCAAATACTTTCAGCATCTTCAACTTACTCATCCGTTTCCTTTTTCTCATTTACTTACCTCTAAGCGATACCCTAATCCTCTTATTGTTTTAATACTAAAATTCGACTGTTCTTCTTGAAACTTCTCACGTAACCGATTAATATGAACGTCTAGTGTACGTTCATTCCCTTCAAAGTCATATCCCCATATTTCCTCAATTAATTGCTCTCTCGAACAAGTTCTTCCCGATTTAGACCCTAAAGTAAAGAGCAACTCAAATTCTTTTAACGGTAACGTAACCGTTTGTTCTCCAGCTATAACTTCAAATGTTTTACGATTTAATAATACATTTCCAACTTGAATCGATTGCGAGACTGTAATTTGGTAACGTTTCAATAATGCCTTTACTCTCACTACTAGTTCTATAGGATCAAAGGGCTTTACAAGATAATCATCTGTTCCAAGGTGAAATCCTTTTACTTTTTGTGATGTTTCCCCTTTGGCAGTTAGCATCAGAATCGGGAAATCATAGTATTTTCTTAATTCAAAACATACATCAAACCCATCCATATTCGGCATCATAATATCAAGAATAACCATATCGACTTTTACTTCGTCCATTTTCTGAAGTGCATCTATTCCATCAATTGCCTCATACGTTTGAAAACCTTCTCGTTCTAAAAATACAGAAACGAGTTCTCTAATGTGCGGATCGTCGTCTACTATTAAAATTTTAGGTATCAAAGGAACCATTTCCTTTCTACTTAGCATCTAATATATTTTTTTAAAATGCACCCTCTTTAATTTTCAATTGTTGCGTTGCAAACTCACGATACATATCATGCGTCTGTAATAATTCATCATGCGTACCACTACCTGTAAGATTCCCTTTTTCAATAAAGATAATTTTATCTGCATCTACAACAGTAGAAAGTCTATGCGCAATCACTAACGTTGTTCTGCCTTTCATTAAGTTATTTAACGCTTTTTGAACGACAGACTCAGATTTACTATCTAAGCTTGAAGTTGCCTCATCGAGCATAAGAATTTGCGGATTTCGAAGTAACGCTCGGGCAATGGCAATTCGCTGTCTTTGTCCACCAGAAAGCTTCACACCGCGTTCTCCAACTTCTGTTGCATAACCGTTTGGTAAGTCATGAATAAATGCATCAACATATGCCATTGCTGCTACTTTTTCAATTTCTTCATCCGTTACTTCACCTTCAACGCCGTAACAAATATTATCACGAATCGTTCCATCGATTAATGGACTATCTTGTGATACGTAACCGATTTGACGTCGCCATGACTGTAATGAATAACTCGTAATTGATTCTTTTCCTAATTTAATGGCACCACTAGTTGGCTCATAAAAACGTTCCAGTAATGAGAATAACGTTGTTTTCCCACTACCACTTGGTCCTACAATCGCTGTCACTTTTCCAGATTCAATTATGAAATCAATATTTTTCAAAACTTGCTCTTCTTCGTTATACTCAAAATGTACATTTTCAAGAACGATCGGTTGCTTAGCATTTGTCACTTTCACACCAGTTTCATGATCTTCTACTTTATATTCTAAAATCGTACTAATTCTTTCCGTTGCACCAATTGCCTTTTGGAATTGTGTAAAGAACATAGATAATTGACTCATCGGCATTACAATTTGAACTAAATACAAAATAAACGCTACAAGTTCACCAGTTGTTAATGCACCGCTAGAAACTCTCATCCCGCCATATCCTACGATAATAACAAGTAGTGCCATTAAAACAAACGACATAACTGGCGAAATTAATGCTTGCACTTTTCCTTCTTTCAAACCAAATTGTAATAACTTTTGTATACCTGTATTACCCGTTTCATATTCTCTTTTTTCTGTATTTGAAGATTTCACTAAACGAATTTCTGATAACACTTGCGTTAATACACTTGTAAAAGATGCCGTTTCATCTTGAAGCGCTTTTGAAATCTTATACATTTTTCGTCCAAGTGGAACTAAAATTAATACAGACAACGGAATAACCGTTAAAAGTAACGCAGTCATTTTCCAATCTAACACAAATAATACAATTAACGATCCAACAATTGAAATACCACCTGTTAATAAGTTTGACAAATGCTCAGAAATTAACGTTTTCACAACACCTGTATCATTCGTCATACGGCTAATGGTATCACCTGTTCTATTTTGATCGTAATAAGATACCGGCAAGATAAGTACCTTTTTCCACAAACGTTCTCTTAGTCCCGCTACAATCTTCTGCCCAATATAATTGAGTAAATATATAGACAACCCTGCCGCAATAGTTTGCATTACAAAGAAAGCAACTAACCCAACAATTTGTCCTGCACTAATTGAAGAAAGCGAAAAATTATCTACTAATCCTTTTGTCAGCATAGGAATAAATAAACTCGCTCCCGTAGAAAGCAAACTCATTAATAACGCAAAAATTAAAATTCCTTTCGGAGGATTTGTATCTTGAATAAGGCGTAAAAACTGCCTCCAGCTCCCTTTTTTCTTCATTTCATTTCTAACTTCCATTCCTGTTCATCTCCTCGTGTTAAACCAAACTGTTCTTTCTAAAATTAGAATACGATACAAATGTAAACTGAATGTAAACACACTTTTTCTATTTTTACAAAATATACATAAAAACTCATCTTTACAACAGATATAAACATCTGATATTATTACCTGGTACTTAATATTATTCTATGTAAATTATAGATAAATAATTTAAAACACGATATAAATCTCCAGTTAGTGAAAGGAGTATCCTTTTTGCAAACAAATATACATTCTGAAAAGGAAACAATTATTTTTATTCATGGATTAGTTGGCAATCGTCGCGCCTTCAAAAAGGAGCAAAAACGATTTTCTGCCTCCTACAACATTATAACTTATGACTTATTAGGTCACGGTGATGATAAAGGAGAAGCAATCGACTTTTCATTACAGCGCCTCGTAGATCAATTATTAAACTTATACGAACAAGAAGGTATTAAAAAAGCTCATATTTGTGCGCTAAGTTACGGCTGTTACATCTCTACAATTTTTGCACAAATGCATCCAGAAAAAGTATTAAGTATTTGTCATATTGGAGGACATTACAATAACCCTTCTCGCTTATTTAACGTATTCCAAAAATTTTGGGAGAAACGAGGAGATGAATACTCTAAATGGCTCTCTCAATACGCAAATACTATTTTTCCAAGTGGTATACTAAAATCAAATCCGTTTGCAGTCATTTCAAGAAATATTTACTACCGTTTCGGATTACAATTACATTCATCCATTATTGCCCAGTCATTACGACATCGGTTAGAATTCGATTTAAAGTCTAAATTAAAATCACTTCCTCACCCTATACTATGGGTAATGGGAGAGCATGATCATCTCTATAAATCTTGTCTATTTGATTTGAAATCTATTTTACCTAACGTTCTATACAAGGAAATACCTTTAGCAGGACATGCAGCTAACTTATTTCGTCCTAACTATTTCCACGACTTATATGATCGATTTTTAAATGGAAAGTTAAAATAAAAACTATTAAACTTCCAATTTATTCAACTATAAAAAGGCTTCCCAAGTTTCCTTGGAAAGCCTTTTCTCTATACGAAAAGTATATAAAACTACTTTTTCTTAGTATGCTTTTGTGTAACCTAATAGGTGCTTGCTCCAGTAAGAGTTACTTACAGAACTAATACGTACACCAGTTGCATCTGTTTCTGCACTAATGAACTGACCGTTTCCTAAGTAAACACCCATGTGAGAAGGACCTGATTTATAAGTATTTTGGAAGTATACTAAATCACCTGGTTGTGGATTGCTAGTTTTTGTTTTAGAGCTCCAGTATCCAGCAACTGTTTGACGAGCGCCTTTATGACCAGTTTGATTTAATACGTAGTGAATGAATCCACTGCAGTCAAAACCAGCAGGTGTTGTACCAGCATTTCTGTATGGTGAACCATTTAAAGATCTAGCGAATCCAGCGATTGAAGATGTATCTCCACCTGTTGTTGGTTTTTGTACGTCTTTACCTGGTTGTTGAACGTTATTTGTAACGTTATTGTTATTGTTATTTGTAACGTTGTTTACTCCGCCTTTTACAAACTTAACGAAGTCTGCACTTACGTAACCCGTGCGGCCGTTATGGTTAATTTTGTACCAACCATTTTCAGCGCCAGTAACGTTTAGTACTTTACCATTTGTTACTCCACCGATTACAGCGTTGTATGTAGCTGGGCCTGTACGTACTTTTAAAGCACCAGTGTTAACAACATAAGAACCACCAGTTTGAACTGTTGTAGTATTGTTGTTTGTAGTTGGTTGTTGTGTTTCGTTAGATACAGCAGAACCACCTTTTGTTACGAAGTCTTTGCTTACGTATCCAGTTCCACCATTGAAGTTGATTTTAAACCAATCTTGTACTTCACCTACAACTTGTACTGTTTTACCTTTGTTTACAGAACCTAATACTGTATGAGATGTACTTGGGCCTGTACGTACGTTAAGTGAAGAAACGTTTACTGTGTAAGTACCTGTTCCTTGTTGAACAGTCGTTCCTGTTTTGCCACCAGTCGTTACGAAGTCACCACTTACATAACCTGTTTGACCATTTACGTTTACTTTGAACCAACCATTTTCTTGTCCAACTACTTGTAGCACTTGACCTGATTTCACTTTAGAAATAACGTTATGTCCTGTACCAGCACCTGAACGAACATTTAATACATCAGCAGTTACTGTGTATTTTAATTCAGAAGTTGTTTCTACAGTTTTTGTTTCAGTTACAGTCGTTTGAGTTTGAGTTTGAGTTTGTCCATTAATTTCTTTTAGCGCTTCATTTGAAACTTGTGCATGAGCAGAATCCATTCCTGGAACTGCAACGCCAGCTACAGAAGCTGCTGCTAAACCTGCAATTACTTTTTTCATAAGTTGTCTTTACTTCCTTTCCCTACTATCCTCTTAAAAAAACTTAAAACTTTAATACTTTACAATATTATCAAAGTAAAATATTCATCCAGTTCCATTTTTTAGCAAGAGTTTTATTTTTCACACAGAGCTCATTTTAAATGAACAAAGTGAAATCCGTGTGAACTTCATGTGAACTTTATCATTAAATATAGTGTTTTTGCAATGATTTTTTCAAATTTCTTATATATCGCATGAAAATTCGACATTTCATTTAATATCTCAATATAAAACATCGCTTTTCTATCTTCTATAAAAAATTCTATTAACCTAATACAAACCACATTATGTATTTCCTTATAAAGCTCCTTACATGAAGTATACTTTCATCATGACAAAAATCACTCTATTTATCAATAGTATAATATTTTTAGAAAACTAAATTTCTATACTATCTACAATTTTGAAATAATTTGACGAATTGTAAGATTTATTTCATAAAAACCATTTCTCCTTTAAAGAAAACACACACTATACCAACTGTTTTCTTTTGCGATAATGGAATTTATAGGATAATCATAGTATTATATATCATAATAAAACTTTAATTAGTAAAGGTTTTATCCCCCCGCTAATTATTAACCCTCACTACTCGGGCTACCCATTAATGCGGAATTTTATTGGAATAAAAAGAGGAGGCATATTTGTGAGAAATATAATAGATGATCCAATACAAAAAAATATAGAGCCATACTATGCTTTTATTCAATTCGTTTCAATGATAACATTACAAAAAGTATCAGCTATTGAAATACGTAAAAATGAATTAAAAAATCAGATGAAAAATGCTGGACAAAAAAACCCTTATTACGTATAAAAAAGGTGAACAGGTTATATTCCTGTTCACCTTTTATCAAATTATTTTATTTATAAATTTTCACACGGTTTTCTAACGGTTGGAATTCTTTTTCACCAGCATGTACTACCGGTTTACCAAATGGCATTTGCGCAGTGAGCTTCCAATTTGCTAGAACATCCCACTCTTTTCTCACTTCTTCATCAATTAGCGGATTGTAATGCTGCAACGTAGCACCAAACCCTTCAATTTCTAAAGCTGTCCAAATTGCAAATTGTAACATTCCTGATGATTGCTGAGACCAAGTTGGGAAATTATCTTTATATAATGCAAAGTTTGCTTGAAGGCCTTCCACAACTTCACTGTCTTCAAAATATAAAACCGTTCCATAACCACTTTTAAATGCATTCATTTTTTCTTCAGTAGGTGCAAAGTTATTTTCAGGTACAATTTTTCTTAATGTTTCTTTCGTAATATCCCATAATTTATCATGTTGTTCTCCTAATAAAACAACAACGCGAGCACTTTGAGAATTAAAAGCTGAAGGTGTATGTTTTACAGCATGATAAATCACTTCTTGAATTTTTTCATCAGAAACTACTTGCTCTTTACTAATTGCATAAATAGATCTTCTGTCTTCAATTGCTGAGTAAAAATCTTTTGCCATCATAATTCCCTCCAATTTTCAATTGAGGCTATTTCATATGTATATGTCATATTACGCCCCTCAAACTTATTATTAATAAGCTTATAACTTTATAATATCACAGCAACAAATAAACTCAAATGATAACACTTGTATTTAGAATCTTTTTCCTTTTTAAAGTTAAAATAAAAAGACCGTTTGTTGTTATCTAAAATTAGTAACAACAAACAGTCTTACTTATGTAGCGATCTAGATTCGTATTTTACTTACTTAATTAACTAATCCAAATGCATACGACATTAACTTATTTGTCTCTGTAAAACGTTTTGTTTTACTTGATGTCCCCATGACTACTGTAATAATTCTGTTATCACCTTGCTTGGCAGTCCCAGTAAAACAATATCCTGCACTATCTGTAAATCCTGTTTTTAGTCCGTCCATTCCTTCTATATATAAACTTTTATTATTTTTGTTTAACATGTCGTTTGTGCTTATAACATTAATATTATTAAATGCTAGCTGACTTTGACGCAAGTGAGTCACTTCTAATATTTCCGGATAATCTTTTATAAGATGATACGCCAATTGTGCTACATCAGCAGCCGTCATTTTTGTTTCACTTCCATCTGGCTCTTGTAATCCAGAAGCATTTGCAAATTTAGCATGTTCCGACATTTTTAACTGTTTCGCTTTTGCATTCATAAGCTGAACGAAATCTTTCTCCGATTTTGCCATATGTTCTGCTAAAGCCACAGCTGAATTATTAGCTGACTCAATCATTAATGCATGATATAAATCTTTAACAGTTAATGTGTCATTAACTTGTACTGGGATTCTCGCTCCCTCTGTTTGTGCCGCCTTCGCACTCATTTTAACTGGATCTTCCCAGCGAACTTTCCCGTTATGTATACTCTCTAGTAGGAGATACGCTGTCATCATCTTAGACATACTAGCCGGTGCAAAAGCTTCATTTTCATTATATTGATAAATAATATCTCCATCACTCGCATCGATAATCATAGCCGCTTTTGCGTTAATTTCTGGTGGGATGTACTTTGGCGGGACTACTTTTTCAGTAAATCCTGCTTTAGGTAGTTCTGCCACTTGCAAAGGTTGTCCTTCTACATTCGCTACGCTCTTTTGATTTCCTTGGAATAAGAACCAACATATCCCTAAAATAATGACTAATAGGACTGTCATCCTTCCCCATTTTAACCGATTCATTTCAAAACTCCTTTAGCAAACCTTTTATACACTCACATTTAACCTTAACAACAATTCCTTTATACAGTCAAGGTAAAAAGTATATTTATTCATATACAGGAATTATTATTTTAATTTGTTTATGTTACACTTATAATACTGAAATATAAGAATATTCAACAATAAAATCTTGTAAATAAACTATTTAATAGAAGGGATTCATACAAATGCTACTTCCAAAATCATTAAAATATGGAGACACAATTGGGATCTACTCCCCTTCTTCACCAGTAACCTACACTTCTCCAAAAAGATTTGAACGAGCAAAATCTTACTTACAACAGAAAGGGTTTCGTATATTAGAAGGTTCATTAACAGGTCGATATGATTTTTATCGTTCTGGTAGTATACAAGAGCGTGCTGATGAACTAAATGCCTTGATAAGAAACCCTAATATTTCTTGTATTATGTCAACAATTGGTGGGATGAATTCAAATTCAATATTACCTTATATTGATTATGATGCTTTTCTAAATAACCCTAAAATAATGATTGGATATTCAGATGCAACTGCTTTATTACTAGGAATTTATGCTAAAACAAGAATCCCTACATTTTATGGGCCAGCTCTCGTCCCTTCCTTTGGCGAATTTGAACCTTTTGCTAATTGCACATACAAATATTTTGCAGAAACTTTACTACATGATCAATCTCTTCCTTATCATATAAAACAACCATTATTTTGGTCAGATGAATTTATTAATTGGGAAGAAAAGACGAAGGAGAAAGAACTTCGACCAAACAATTGGATTTCAGTAATTGACGGAAAAGCTACTGGTCGTATTATTGGCGGGAATTTAAACACGATACAAGGAATTTGGGCTAGCCCCTATATGCCACATATTCAAGAAGGCGATATTCTCTTTATTGAGGACAGTTCAAAAGATGCAGCTACTATCGAAAGAAGCTTTTCATTCCTTAAAATTAACGGTGTATTCGATAAAATTTCAGGTATCATTCTTGGAAAACATGAGCAATTTGATGATTGTGGTACAAATCGAAAACCTTTTGAAATACTATTAGAAGTACTTCAAAATCAAAGAATTCCTTTTCTAGCTGACTTCGATTGTTGCCATACACATCCAATGATCACCATGCCTATTGGTGTTCAAGTAGAGATGGATGCAACAAATAAAACGATACATATTGTAGAACCTTGGAAAAAATGAATGTATGGCTTCTATTGTTTTACAATAAAAGCCATGATACTATGTAATTTGGAATGTGAAAGATTAAACAAAATAGGTTCCAATATCTATCATTAGAAAAATTAGGTATAAATATATATTTATATGCAAAAGAGAGTGAATAAATGAAACCAACTATTAAAAATTATGTATTTTTACATGTAGCTTTTTGATATATTCTATCATTATGGTTTACATGAAATGGGCAGCTCAATTCCTAATTTCTTCCATCTAATTTTTTGTTGCTTATTTCGGACTAGTTGTACTTTTATTCGGATATGCAATTTTATGGCAACAAGTAATTAAACATTTCGAAATTTCAAAAGCATATTCACATCGCGGGATTATTATACTATGGTCAATGCTTTGGTCAGTATTTCTATTTGGAGATACGATTTAGTGGAATCATTTACTTGGTGCAGCTATTATTATCGTTGGTGTAATCGTTTATTGTATCCAATAATAAAAAGCTCCGTTTATCACAAACGGAGCTTTTTACTATTGACCTAAATTTTGCACCTTATCTTTCAAATCTCGAACTTGATCTACCGTCTGCATAAGCTCTGAGTTTTTAAATTGCTCTACATCCACTTTTCCTTCTTCTATCTTTGTCATCGCCGTATCAATTAACGTATTTAACTTTTCGTTATATCCGACGATTTGTTGATGAAGATCCTTTGCTACATCAGGTGGCGTTAATTCATTGAATGCGGGTATATCTTGTTTAATTTCACTAAGCTTCGTTTCTAATTCTTTTCGAGCCTCGCTATCATTAACGGCCTTTTCTGCTAATGCTGGTGCATCGTTTGCAAATGCACTTATTTCATTTACATAGTCTGTCGCCTTTTGAGCATAATCTATGGAGTTCTTTCCTTCTTCCACTATTGAACATCCCATTAAACCAATTGAAACTATAAATACTAATAAAATTGATTTTATTTTCATTTTAGACTCCCTTCGTCTTTATCATTGTCTGTAATTTTCTCTATACATAACTTCTAGCTAAATTGTTTATAACCTTTTTCAAATAGCTATTTACCCTCTTACATGCCCTATTATCGTTACAACATCTATTTCTATATGTACGCTTATAATATCTTCAATTATATCCATATATCCTTGTCCTATAGCTGTTCCATAGTGTAATGTAAGCCCCTTCTTTTCATACACTGACTTTGGCACTGAAAAAATAAATCTCCTCAAGTTTCTTTCATCAGCTGGTTCCATAATTAAAACAATCCCATCCTCATCAAACATATACGCTCGCCCTCCAACTTTACATTCACTATGGCTCAGTATTGCCTTGGTCAGCAAAATTTAAAACATAATAAGTTAAGATACACTCCGCTCTATCATAAAGTGAAACTTTAATTAGCCCTCACCAGTCGAATCTTTACCAGCAAATAGCGGGATAAAAATAAAAAGCATTCATTCTTTTTTGTTAAGAATGAATGCTTTTTAAAAAATTAATTTCTAACTCTAGCATCTTTTTTTGACGAGGTTTTACTTTCCTTACGGGAACTCCAGCGTAAATATACCAATCATCTAAACTCTCTTTTACCATACTCATCGCGCCGACTGCCGTTCCTTCTCCTACCGTTACATTTGGAAAAATAATAGAATTAGCACCAATAATCACATGTTTTTTTAAAATAACTTTTTCTGCTTTCACATTCCTATATTGATTCGGGACGGTTGGCCCCATTAATGTATTTCCACTGAAATCATCAAGTACTGCATATACGATTGTTTTAGCTGAGATGTTTGCAAAATCATGCATTTCAATCCCAACTTCCCCTCCATATAACGCTGTATACGCTGATATGTGCGAATAACTTCCAATTGTGATTTTACCACTTAAAATGCAAAAATCATCAATTCTTACATGATTGCCAACTGATATAGCACTCGGATTATATATACTTGCTTTTTTACTAACCAATACATTTGTCCCAACAGATAAAAATCCAATTTTCTTTAGTTCTTCTTGACTATAAAAACTATTCATCTACCGACACCACCTTCTGCTCTAAACAGATTACAATTTGCTCTACTAGTTCTTTCGTCATTCCTTCCCATAAAGGTAAACTTACGATTCGTTTTGCTATTTTATTCGTTTTTGTTAAATCTGTAGACTTATAGTTTTTAAAAAGAACTTGTTGGTGGCAAGATGGTGAAAAGTATAATCTAGCTTCTATTTTCTGTTTTTTCAGTTCTTCTATTACTTGTATGTTGCGAACTTCTTCTGGACAAATGATAGGCATAAATTGGTGAATAACTGCTTCTGTCTTTTGGACTTTCCACCCTTTTTTCATTAACCCAGTATTTTGTAACAACTGTTTATACCATTCAGAAATACGGGTGCGTTCTTTTAATTTTTGATCCCACTTTTTTATAGTCGCAATCCCAATAGCTGCTGCGTATTCAGACATTTTACAATTAAACCCCATCATCGTGCATTCACGATTTTTATCAAATCCGAAATTCCCCATTCTTTTAATACGTTGTATATCTTCTTCGTTTTTACTATATATGAGCCCTCCTTCACCAATTCCGAACGGCTTTGTTGCATGAAAGCTATATACGATCATTCCACTAAAATCTTGACCGTAATGCATCCCTCCATTCATTAATCCAAATCCCGGCGCCGCATCTACGACAACCGGAATCCCCTTCTTCTCTAATTCTTCATATTCTTCTAAGTTCATCCATGATCCAAAGGTGGCGTACGGGACAACAATCGCAACCTCTTCTTTTAATTCTTCTATCTTATCCAAAAGTACCGTTTTATCCATATACCAATCATCTATTGAAATATCAATAAAGTAAGGTTCCAATCCACACCAAATAGCGGCTAAGGCAGTCGCAGGGAATGTAAAGCTAGGCATGAGAGCATACTTTCCCTTTCTTCTTTTCTTTAGTTGAATAGCCGCCATTAACCCTAACGTTGCGTTTGCTACTGTTGTAACAGCTCCCCTGTTTTGAAAAAACGCCGACATAATTGTTTCCTCAAAACGTTGATTTATAGGTCCATAATTCGTATATATGTGAGATGTATCAATTTCCTTCAATTCGTCCAAATACTCACTTACAGGTACAGTTGAAGCACGTAAAAAAGGAATATTCTCCATATCTATCTATTCCTTCCTATCATTTTCGGACAATATAGAGCATATCTGTTTCAGATAATCCAAATTTCCTAGCACTTTTCATTCCTTGTTTTTCCGCTATGTTATATAATTCTACCTTAAATCCTGCATTCATTAATCGTTGAATAAATCCCGATTGATTATAAATTCTCACATGATCTTCTTGACCAAAAGCTAGTTTCCTCAATTGTGGTGTTACAATTAATTCATTCTCTACAATAAAATCTACATTCATTACGATTGGTACTTGAATAATTCCCCATCCATTTGGCTTTAACACTCTATATAACTCTCGCATTGCTTTGTCATCATTAGGAACGTGTTCTAACACATGACTACATAATATTACATCAAAAGTATTACTATCATATGTAATCCTTGTAACATCAATTTCCTTCATTAATGGATCCTTTGGTTCTAAGTCACCACATACATACGTAATATTTTTATACTCGTTAAACCAATCTCTTAACTTCGCTTCAGGTGCAATATGAAGCATTGTATAGTTTCTATTTAACAAGTCCGTTTCCGTTTCAATGTACGCACGATACAATCTTTCACGATCCATCGAATTACAAACTGGACATATCCCTGTATCTTTATTCCACATCTCAAATTTATATTTCGGAAAATCATAATGTGCTGGCCAAGGTGAAAATTTTTCAAATTGTTGATTGCAATATTGACAATAACAAGATTCTTTCTCGAACATATGAGCAACTAACTTGTTTAATCCTTTTTTTATCTTTTCATTATAAATTTGATCTAGTTCGCCATTTCTTACTGCATCCTTAACTATAAATCCCGCATTTTCTAAACAATAAGATAAACTCTCTTTATACTCACTTTCGGAACTTAAAAATCCACTATTATATGCATCTATAATTAATTCAATCCACTCTTCAATTGTCATTAAAATAAAATGCATTTGTTTTTGATTTTGTCCACTATGTTGTCTAAAATAACTAAGAGGTTCTTGTATATAAACTACTTTTCCTTTCCTCATCATATCTAGCCAAGTTGCAATGTCATTAATAGCAGAATAAGCCTTTCCTTTAAAATATCCAAACTTCCCGTCAAACAAATTCCGATTAAACAAAACAGTTGTCGGCTCACCAACTACATTTTTCAAGTTTTTTAACATATAATTCCCTAATTCTTTTCCTTCAAAAAGTGTAGTTTCTTTCGCGATTTTCATATTTAATGTTGAAGGTGGTAATATCTCTCCATTCTCATCAATCAGTTCACGATATGACGTCACAAATGAAATATTTTCTAACGTCAAAAAGTATTGCATCATTCTCTCGATCTTTTCATGATGAAATAAATCATCATCTAATAAAAAGTTTATATAGTTCCCATCCGCAAGTTCTACACACTTATTAAAGTTTTCGGCAACTAACGGCGTTTCATTTTTAACATATGTAATACATTCATATTCACGTAAGTACGGTTGAATCATAGCATTGACTTCATTATTTGTACTGTCGTCAGAAATAATAATTTCTATATTTTCATATGTTTGATTCAGAGCACTGTTGAGCGCTAATTCCAAGTAATAAGGTCTATTGTACGCAGGAATAAGTATACTTACTTTCGGTAAAGAAGAATTATTATTTATATGTTGTTTTTTCTTTTCTATGTTTATTTTCTTCGCTCTAATTTTTTGGTAATAGTCTAATGTATATAATATGGATGATGGAACTATCCTTCTTGCATAATCTAGAAAATTAGTTACCGCTTTGTCTAACTCTTTTTCGGTGGATAAGAAACCATATTGTTCTCCTGCTATAATACTGTGTGAAAAATCTTCTAACCCATCCATCATTTTATTAGATTCATTTAACTGTTGATCTGGATGTAATCGAAAGTAACTAAGTGTTTCTGCTATATATACTGCTTTTCCTTTACTTAATAAAGATAACCATGAAGCTATATCTACGTTACATAAATACCGCCTCTTATCAAAAATCCCATACGGTTCTTGCAAATCATTTTTACGAAATAAAACTGTTGTCGGTTCTCCAATATAATTTTTTTGCTCCACAATTACCTTATTTCCTAATTCTGTCCCCTCTATAATCGTATCCTCTTCAAATAAACGGACAGTTGAATAAATATGTCGTAGTTCTTTCCCTTTATCATCAATTACTTGACGATGAGATGTTACTAGCTTAATTTCATTATCTAGATCATTGAAAAAGTACTTCATCATCTTTTCAATTTTATTCACATGAAATATATCATCATCCATTAAAAAATTTATATACTCACCATTCGCTTCATGAAATAACATTAACGCATTTTCAAACTGTCCGAGAGTTGATCTGTTTTTTATATAAATAATATTTGAATGATTACATAAATATTTTTGTAACATCTTTTCTGTTTCGTCATTCGTGCTGTCATCTCCAACTATAATTTCTATATTAGGGTACGTTTGTTCTAACACACTACATAAAGCCTTTTCAAAGTAGTGAGGACGATTATACGTAGGAATTAATACACTTACCAATGGAAGTTGCTCTACCACCTCTTCAGTTCTTTCAATACGAGTTCTCATTTTAACTCTCTCACCTCTTCGCATACTATTTATATACGCGACACAAAAATCACATTACTTTAACTGTATGGAGCCTATATACTTTTATGCAAACATGAAACAAAATATCATACTTTTCGTTCCTGAATAAACATATTTAATAACGCGGACATTTTATTTGCACCTTTTTTATTCATATGATCACTATCATAAAAATCATCCTCACAAAATAATGGCGAATCAAATAGATCTATGATTTGAAAAGAATATTGAGTTTGAAACTCATTTATAACTCTATAAAAATCTTCTTTTAATTTCTTACTACTACAATTGAAATAATGTGAAGTAACAGGGAATACAACAATTAATGGCTTTATATCGTTTTTCAACAGTAATTCTAAATATTTCTTAAAAATCATTTTATTCTCAACTAAAGTATGAGGATACACCAATTTAGCATGTGAAGCTGCTCTTATTTTCCCGTGTTCTTCAAAAGGAATGTGAAGTGGAATGATATTCCATTCAGCGTTTATCCAAGGCAGTATCAATGATTCATCTTTTAGTTCGTCTAATAAAATATATTCAAAATGCAAATTAAAAATAGAAAGAAGTGGTTTCGGAGTATTTAGATGTAAGAATCCATCAGTGGGTAGAGGAGAATGAACTACAGTATGATGACCATCTTGAAACAATGGATAATATACTTTGTGAATTCTATATGCTTCAGAGGATAACGACATGTCAAAGTAAAACGAGAAATAGGCTATTCCTATTAAACAATATTGAAATGAATGAGTGTTTGATAGAATTTGTGACGCTATTAAATAATCATAGTATAGATCTTGAGATGGAAGTGTTAATTTTATTGACTTTTTTGAGAGGAGCTCCGTACTTATGCCACAATGTGGATAAGACAAACCGGTAGCAAACAATTCATACGTCGGATCACTCTTTGCTTTTTTTATAGAAATGTATAAAGACATAAGATCCGGATTTATTTGATAGATAGAAATTAATTTATCCTTCCATTCATACATGTATTTTGTTAAATTAATAATTTTTGAACTTTGCACGCCCCTATTTATCAAGTCATTTGTAAGTTTTTCTGCGTCCACTCTCCAAATGACTATATATTGAAAAGAATTTTCTATTCGAACAACATCTGAAACGTCTATAACATGAACTATTGTTTTACATTTATTTTTGTCTAATGTATTTCGAATCCTATCCCCTGATAATTCATCACTTAAAACAATGATTTTATATTGCTCCTTCATGCACATCCCTCCATTATATGTATAATATGAAATTCATTTTTAATTCGTAACAATCATATACACCTGCAATCTAACAAAAAAAAATAGCTTCACCATTAGGCGTAGCTATTTTTACAATTATTGCTTATTCAAATTATATTCCTTTATCTAACTCATAAAGTTTACGATACTTTTCATTTTCTTTCAGAAGTTGTTTATGACTACCTTGCATGACAATTTGGCCACGATCAAGGAATATAACTTCGTCTACATGTTCTATTCCTACAAGATGGTGCGTAATCCAAATAACCGTCTTTTCTTCCGTTGAAGAAAACATTGTTTCAATTAAAGATAATTCTGTTTTCGGCTCTAAACCGATAGTCGGTTCATCAAGTACAATGATGGGTGTTTCTTGCATAAGAGTTCTAGCAAAAGCAACCCTTTGTCTTTCCCCACCAGAAAACCGCTTTCCCATTTCATGCATTTTTGTTTGTAATCCGTCTGGAAGAGAAGTAACATGTGAAGCTAGTTGTGCTTTCTCTAAAGCTTTCCATATCTCTTCATCCGTCGCCTCTGGTTTGCCAATTCGTACATTATTTCCAATTGTCGTATCAAACAAATGCGGCTTTTGATTTAATACAGAAATATATTTAGATAAAAGATTCGTATGAGCTCGTTCACCATTCAATACAACTTGGCCATTTACTGGGCTTAACGCCCCTGTTAACAATTTTAGTAAAGTAGATTTCCCTGTCCCACTTCTCCCTAAAATAGCAATTTTCTTCCCTGCTTTTATTTGTAATGATACATCTTTTAATACAATCTCATTACTATCTGGATAACTATACGATACGTGATTCAGTTCAATATCTACATGTTTTGGTTCAATATAATCTTTCTCTCCATGCAAATCCGTTTCATCATGTAAAACACTATCACTTTCTACGCCATTAAGACGATGGGTAGATTCTACGTACGACGGTATTCGATCGATGGCATCTGCAATAGGAATAAGCGCGTTCGTTACAGATAAAGTCATTAATACGAAAGCTGCGATAACTGTAGGAGCAATTTGTTCACTTGCCGCTCCATTCCCAGTCCATATGATCATCGAAATAACTACAATACCTACTACTAATTGAATGATACTGTCCCGAATATGATACCAGCGTTTCACTCTCTTTTCGATTTTTAACAACTGATCATTTTGTTTTACATACTCATTAATAAATTCATCTTTACGACCACTTGCTTGCCAATCAGATAATCCAAAAACAGCATCTGTCAGTTTTTGATACAAACGGCTTCTGCCTTGCTTTAAAGTAACATGGTGTTTCTTCATCAAAAGTAATGATACAAATGGAAGAAGAAACACGATAATAGCTAACATACAACCTACAATAAGTGCAAACACAAGGTCAAATGCACCGATAACAAGTACAAAGATACTATAAACAACTAGCGCTAATATACTAGGAAATATTGTACGTAAATATAGGTTTTGCAAATGCTCTATATCTTCGGATAACACTCCTAACATATCACCCGTTTGAAATCGAGAACGGAAAAATAACGCCTGTGGTTCTACTATTCTATATAGCTTCGTTCTCATTTTTTCTAATATACGTAGTACGACATCATGTCCGACTAAGCGCTCTATATAATGAAACACAGCTTGCCCTATACTAAACGCTCTTGTTGCAACAATAGGAACATATACAGCCATTACATTTTCTGGTCTAAGGGCAGATTTTGAGATTAAATAACCTGAAATAAAAAGTAACATCGCTCCTGAACTAACTCCAAGAAGACCAAGGAAAATAGTTAAAGTCATTCTACCTTTATTTTGTTTTATATAAGGTTTAACCCAGTTACTCATTTCTCTCCCCTCTCTTCCTTATGAAAATGTAATGTCTCATTCTCTAAAAGTTCTTCATACGTCCCACTTTCTTTCATTTCCCCTTTATTTAAAATAAGGATATGGTCCATTTGTTTCATCCAATGTAGACGGTGAGTTGCTAAAAATACTAACTTTCCATTAAATAGACGTAACATTGCTTGCTTTATTTCAAATTCGGTTTCAATATCAAGATGTGCCGTAGGCTCATCTAATAAAATGATTGGTTTTTTACTTAAAAGTGCACGCGCCATAGCAACACGCTGTTCTTGTCCGCCACTTAGCATACGTCCACCTTCTCCAATTCTTTCGTGCATCCCATTTGGAAGTGATGTAACGAGTGAACGAAGGCCGACTTCATTAATAACTCTTTCAACTTCTTCATCTGTTGCATTTGTTTCATAAAAACGAATATTATCCTTTAATGAAAGCGGAAATATATAGGGTTGCTGCGGAATATAAGCAATATTTTTTTGCCAATCTTCACGAGTAGATCCATCAACTTCTACACCATTTACTAAAATCTTTCCACTCGAAGGAGATAAAAAACCTGCTAATACGTCGATTAACGTCGATTTCCCTGCACCACTTTCACCAATAACACCAATAGCACCGTTACCTTCCCAAGTAAAATTAATCCCTTCTAATATAGCCTTTTCAGATTCAGCATTATTAACTTTGATATCTTGTAATTTCAAGCTACTAGAGGCATTCCATACTATATCTTCATTTAAATCTTTCTTTTGTATTCCTTTTTGTTGTTGCAAAATCTCTTCTATTTGCTCCATCGCAATTTGTCCATCTAATGTCGCATGATAATTTGCTCCCACTTGTTTAATCGGCAGAAAATATTCCGGAGCTAAAATCAAAATTGTAAGGGCTGGTAATAGTATAATCGTTCCATCTATTAAACGTATCCCTAATCCAACTGCCACAAACGCGATTGATAAACTCGTAAAGAAATCTAATGCAAAAGAAGAAAGAAAAGCAACTCGCAAAGTACGCATCGTTGCTTTTCTATACCTTTTACTTACTTTTTCAATCTTTCCTTCGTGCTGTTCACTTTTCCCTAAATACTTTAATGTTTCTAAACCTTTTAACGTATCTACAAAATGGTTCGAAAGTACACGATATATCTCGTACTGACTATCTGCCATTTTTTGCGCTGCTAATCCGAGAAGAATCATAAATATGATCACGATAGGAATCGTTACAACTAAAATGATTCCAGACTCAATATCTAGCGTAAAAACGTATAGTACAATTAGACCTGGAACGATGCTACTTCTAATCATTTTAGGAATCGTTAATTCAATATATGTTTTAAATTTCTCAATCCCTTCAATTGATAAGGTAACCAGATGACCAGTTCCAACAGTTTGAACATACCTTGGACCTAATGTGAAATATGCCTCTATTAGTTGTTTTCTTAGTAACGACCCTGTTTTTTCAGCAAAACGTTCCACTAATATTTGTGATGTTCGAACTACTATGTGACGCGCTGCAAACGCGATACCAAAATAAACAATTTCACTTAATATTGTTTGTACTGTCTCTCCATGAAATAAAAACGTAATAGCTCGTGCTAAAAAGATTGTTTGCGCAATAATACTAAAAGCTTCTAAAATACTAATAATCGTTAACGCTACATATAAAATACGGCTACCGGGATAAGACGGAAGTCCTCTTTTTCTTTTCATTAGTACTCCAAATCGTTGTCTGACTTAACAGGTTGTCTAAATACATAATAACTCCATATTTGACTTCCGATAACGAAAGGCAAAATAGCAATCGCAAAGTAAGTCATAAGTTTTAATGCATAAGCTCCTGATGCTGCGTTGTAAATTGTCAAATCATTCATTGCTCCTAAAGAGCTAATCATAACACGTGGGAACATACCGATAAATACACTCGCACTTAGTAAAATAATTGTTAAACTCGTCATAAAGAAAGCCCAACCATCTCTTCTTCTTTTATTTAATAAAGTGGACACTAATAGTGCTACAAAAGCTCCGATTGGTACCATAATCCATTCTGTTCCATGAGCAGTGAAAATGTCGGTTTTCCATAACCCCACACCAGCAAAAACAAGAAGTGTAATTAATGAAAATGGTGCAATTTTTATTGCAGCAATTCGTGCACGTTCTCTCAATTTACCAGTTGTACGTATCGTAAGAAATTGTAATCCGTGAACAATACATAGTAGGAGAAACATTACTCCTCCAAGTAACGCAAATGGATGAAGTAATTGCAGGAATCCACCTACAACATTTTTACTCTCATCAATAGGTACACCTACCATAAAGTTTGCAATCGCAACTCCCCAAAGGATAGGAGGTAACATACTTCCAATAAACATCCCCCAATCCCACGCACTCTTCCATTTATGATTATCTATTTTCGCACGAAATTTAAAGGAAACACCTCTTAAAATTAAAGCAAGAAGCATAAATACAAACGGAATATAAAAACCACTAAATAAAGTTGCATACCAGTGCGGAAATGCCGCAAACATGGCTCCACCAGCACAAACAAGCCATACTTCATTCGCGTGCCAGAACGGTCCTATTGTATTTAAGTAAACTCGTTTTTCAAAATCATTCTTTCCTAAAAACCTCGAAACCATTCCTACCCCAAAGTCGAAACCTTCCAGTACGAAGAATCCAACAAATAAGATTGCAATAACTAAAAACCATAACTCATTAAGAGATAACATACTCTTCCTCCTTATCAAATGGATCATGGCTTTGATAATCCTTTTTCGTTTTCTTATTCGTGTGGCCCTTAATGGTACGAACAAATAAGTACACACAAATTCCACCCATAATTAAATACATTGATGTGAATGAAATAAGTGAGAATAATACTTCACCGAATGTTACATTTGGTGATACAGCATCTTCTGTTTTCATTACACCAAATACTACCCAAGGTTGACGACCCATTTCAGTCATAATCCACCCTACTGTATTACCGATGAATGGAAGAGAAATTGCATACACCATTAATTTTAAATACCACGTTTTTTCAGCTAAACGATCTTTTCTTGATAAGAACCATCCGTAAGCTCCTAGAAGAAGCATGAATGTTCCACTCATTACCATCGCTCTAAAACTCCAAAACATTGTATGCACTGGAGGAATATAATCCCCAGGTCCATATTTTTCTTCATATTGTTTTTGAATTTGATTCATCCCTTCAACTTGACCGCTAAACTTATCATACGATAATAGACTTAGCATATAAGGGATTTGAATTTCAAACGAATTTTCTTTCTTCTCTGTATCAATTTTCGAAAATACTGTAAATGGCGCTGGATCCTCACTTGTATTCCATAGCGCTTCAGCTGCCGCCATCTTCATTGGATGTGTCTTAATTAATTGTTGCGCTTGTGCATGACCGAAGAATAATACAAGCGCCGTTGTAATTGTTCCAACAATGATAGAAATGCGGAAAGATTTTTTAAATACTACAGTTTCTTGTCCTTTTGTAATTTTCCATGCACTTACACCCGCAATAAAGAATGCACCTGTTGCAATTGCTGCTGTAATTGTATGCGGGAATTGTACCCATAGTTGTGGGTTTTGAATAATGGCTAAGAAATCATTCATTTGTGCACGACCATCAGCTGCCATTTCATACCCGACAGGTGACTGCATAAATGCACTTGCAGTTAAAATCCAGAATGCTGATAACATCGTTCCAATTGAAAGGAGCCAAATACACATTAAGTGAATTCGCTTCGGTAATTTATCCTCACCGAATACCCATAAACCTAGGAATGTAGACTCAATGAAAAATGCCAGTAATCCTTCAATCGCAAGTGATGGACCAAATACATCACCTACAAAACGTGAATACGTTGACCAGTTCATACCAAACTGGAATTCTTGTAAAATACCTGTTACTACACCTACTGCAAAGTTAATAAGGAATAATTGCGTCCAAAACTTTGCCATCTTCTTATATACTTCTTGCCCTTTTACCACATACAACGTTTGCATGATCGCAATAATAAAAGCTAAACCAATTGACAGCGGAACAAAAAAGTAATGGAAAATCGTTGTTGATGCGAACTGTATTCGTGCCAATTCGAGCGTTTCCATACTAAAATCACTTCCTTCATAGTTTTTATAATAAAAGTTAATTGAGCAATCTTATCAAACTCAATTATTAAGAAATATGAAAAGACAAAAACATTTTGTATGTATTGTCGAAAAATATGAAGTTTCAGTTTTTCAAACTATTGTAATGCTATTTTTTACCTTTTCACTATTTCTGTAGTGTTTTATTCGTTAATCGAATTGTATAATATACCTGCATAGTAAATTCAGGTTATTTTTGACGTATTATTGACATCATTTTGTCTGAAATATGTCTTTTGTCATTTTTTTGAATCAGATTTTTCTCATTAGCAAAATGTGTTTTTTCAATATACTTCTTACTTTTATATTTATAAAACAATCGTTTTTTTCTTCATACACTTGACTTTCACCCGAAAAAATGTCCTCGAAACCACCCACGATAAATGCTTGTTTTTTGTCAAGAGAAAAATGTATTTTCAAAATTCAAACTCGAAATAATGTTATTCAAAAATAGAAAATAACTTCCCTCTCCCTCGACTAAAAGTTCATTTTTTTGTCATTTTTCCAGAACAAATAAAAAAACTGAAAGTCGATTAGACTCTCAGTTTTTTTATTTGTTTTGCTGTATGTTTTCTAACGGCTGGTAAAATTTCAGTAGCAATTAATTCAATATTTTTCTCAATTTTATCAAATGGTACACCCCCAAAATCAATTTGTGCCATAAAGCGTTGTTGGCCAAATAATTCATATTGGTAAAGCATTTTCTCAATGATTTGTTGTGGGCTACCAACCATTAAAGCATCACGGTAATCTATTGCATTTGTAAATTGCTGTTTCGGATACCCACCACCGCGCAGTGTAAGCATACCAGCATTAATGTGAGGGTAATATTCACTAAGTGCATCTTGTGAATTTTTTGCCGTATAAAATAAACTCGTTGTCGCAACTGGTAAACTAGCTGAATCAAATCCGCTTTGCTGAGCAGCCTCGCGGTAAGCATCTACTGACACTTTAAAGTTAATTGCTGGGCCACCAAGTGTTGTTATCATCATTGGCACACCTGCACGTCCTGCTTTAATCGCACTAGCTGGCGGTCCACCAACCGCACGCCAAATTGGCAGGTTATTATTTTTAGATCTAGGGATAACTGAAGCATGCTCAAGTGGTGCTCTGAACTGCCCATTCCATGTTACATGTTCCTCTTTATTAATTTTTAATAAAAGATCCATCTTCTCTTCAAATAACTCTTCATAATCATTTACATCGTAACCAAGTAAACTATATCCTCCAATACGAGATCCACGACCAGCTACGATTTCAGCACGACCATTAGAAATCAAGTCAATGGTAGCGAAATCCTCATATACTCGAACTGGGTCAGATGTACTTAATATCGTTGCGGAACTTGCAATTTTTATATTTTTCGTAACTTGCGCGACCGCACCTAAAATAACTGTATGAGCTTGCGTTGTAAAATGCGTTTGATGACTTTCGCCTACAGCAAACACATCAAGCCCTGCCTCATCTGCTAACTTAGCTGTTTCAATTAGTTCGTGAATTCTTTTCTCTGGCGTAATTTTCTCCCCATTATGTGGATTTAAAACATGATCGCCAATTGAATATAACCCAAACTCAATTCCTTTTCTTGTATCTATACGGTATTTTTCCATAGTTACTCTCCCCTTTAATAAAGTAGTATTAGTTTTTCTTCTAAAAACGTTGGTAAGTCAAGTATATCTCCGTATTACCTACATCATCACTTGATTAGTCAATTGATGATGTAAAAAAAATTACTCTTGCGGTAATTCTTTTTTTTCGCTATGCTTATGAACTTTCGTCATCAGCTCGTATAATATTTTCTGCTCTTCTTCATTTAATACATCATCAAAAAACGAAGATTGAAATGCAAGTTGCTCTGGCAATGCTCTCTCTAAAGCTGCTTCTCCTTGCTCTGTAAGACTAATTGTTTTCGTTTTCCAATCTTGTTTTCGTACAATATATCCTTCTTTTTCAAGACGAGTTAACATTCGAGAAATGCCACCTTGTGTAACAGTTACCTTTTCAGCTAACTCCATTTGTGTTAGTGGTTGATACGTACGTATTTGCAAAAGCACATCAAATTGAGCTGTCGTTAAATCAAAACGTTTTAAAAACTCATTTGACATTTGATTACTTTGGTTCGTAAATCGTATTAAACGTAACCATATTAATGATCCTATCGTATTATCACGCATGTTTCATCACTTCCTAGCGTTCATCTTACTATCACTTTACTACGCAAGTGATAAAAAAGCAAGATAAAATGTAATAAATATAGCGATAGAGTATTGCATAAATAATGATAAGTATGAATTCATATAAACATGAATTCTCACTTATCATTATTCTTAACTTTTCATTTCATTCATTACTATATTTAAAGCTGCCATAGCTTTTGGCCAACCAACGTAAAAAGCCATATGTGTTATTAATGCAACCAATTCATTCTCCATAACCCCATTTTGTTTAGCTAGCTTCAGATGAAATTGTAATTGTTCTGTATTGCCGAGACTGATTAGTGCTGACACCGTACACAAACTTCTTTCTCTTAATGTTAAAGTGGCATCCCGCCACACTTCCTCAAATAATATCTTTTCACTATAATGAGCAAATGCAGGTGACATTTCTCTCATTTTCTTTTTAATATGTACTTCAATAAGTTCATTTTTCATTTTTTTCTCCCTTTATTTTCACCATTTGTGCTATTCCTTGACCAAATGACCAGTTTTCAGCAGCTGTCTCATTTAGTGTAATAAAAATATTCGAAGTTTTAACGTCGGAATATTCCGTAATTTTTAAGGATACCGATTGATACAAATCTCTTTTCTGTTGCACCGTTCTTCCCGGTCCACATGTAATAGAAACATAAATCATATTCTCTGTTCTCTTTTCTCCTCTTTCTAACAAATAATATGGATTATATAAAAATTTGTTTTGTTGGTAAGGTAAGAACATTTGAAAATAATCATTTTCAGGGATGTTAAAATGTTCAATTAATGAAAGATGAATACATTCACCCATTTTTTCCAGCTCTTCTTCATTTGATATGTTTTCAGAATAATAAATCTTCACAAAAGGCATAGACTTTCATTCCTTTTCTTATTTTTAATATACAACAAAATTTCATCGTGAAATGTGTAAAATCTCATATACTGTAACACCCTTATTCACTACAATATCAGGCTTCTCTTCATAAAACTCAAACCTACTATATCCCCATTTATCCGGATTATAAACGATTACATTCCCTAAACACTTTTCGTTGTTTTGTACATCTTCATTCATAGTGCTTAATTGAGTCCCAATCAGTGTTTTACTTTGAGAAATACTTCCTGCATATTCAACAACATATCTACTTTTCTTAAATCCATCACTTAGATTAACCACTAATGGAACACCTATATGTATTTGTTGCCATCCAAAAGATTGTAAAATGTTATCGTAATACCCTTCAAAGATAAATTTATTCATCCCTTCATGACCATTCCAAATATATAAAGGTGCATAGCAGTTATAAAAATTCCCGTCTTTCTCCGTTTCCGTAATTAAATAAGCTTTAAAATTTAGTTCTTGGAAACCATCAGTTTTATAGCCATTATCCTTTACCCTTTTCTTAATAATTTCCATGTCATAATCCTTTGGCAAAATGACCTTATATTGCATTCCAATCATGTTTATCACTCGCTTTCAATCTTATATACATTATGATAAATCGATAAGTAGCTAACGTAAAATAGGTATAAATTATGTTTGGTATCATTTATAATGATAGTGCATAAGGGGCTGAGATACATGGAAATAAATGATCTTATTATATTCAAAACTGTGGCCAGTGAGGGTTCTATTAGTAAAGCTGCTAAAGAGTTAGGATATGTTCAACCGAACGTAACTGAGCGAATCAAAAAATTAGAACAAGAATTAGAAACGCCTTTACTACATAGAGATAACAAAGGTGTTTCCTTGTTACCTGCTGGTGACATTTTATTAGATTACACGAATAAAATATTAACTCTATTAGAAGAAGTAAAAGATGAAATTAAAACGAGTGGTTCTTCTTATATAATAGCGACGTCACAATCTATTTTGACAAATTATTTAAGTAAGCGTATTAAAGTAAATTTCAGAAATTATCAAATATATGTAGAAAGTAGTAGTCATTTGCAAAAATTACTGCAGCAACAAAAAGTTGATATGGTCATAACTTATGAGGATTATCCTGACGCATCGTTTAAAAAAGTGTTCACAACCTCAATTTCTGTAGGCTTATTAAAAGCGAAAGAAAAATGTACCATTGATTATTCAAAAGAAATTTTCTTCGTTAGCAATGACAAAAAGTGCCCTTTTAGGAATAAGACAATACAATTTCTAAAAGAAAACAATCTATCTCAGCGACAACTTCAACAGTTGGATTCTTATTCGCTTATGGAAGAGTTTATTGCTGATGGAAAAGGAATAGCTTTTTTACCGATTAAAAATGATACATTAGTAATAATTGAAGATGTTCCCCTTGAGAATTTAGCTGTTCATTTTTTTACGAATCAAACCTTTATAAAGCATATCCCTGATGAACTATTTGATTAATAAAATGACTTTGATTACAAACTTTTTTCAAAATAAAAATCCCTCTTTAACGAATATAAAAGAGGGATTTTTATTTTGTATACAATTGATTTTTCACACGTTTTGCTCCACTTCTGTACTTTTCTCCTTTTTATTCCTTTTAAAACTCTTCAATTTCTTAACCGTCCCAACCAATCCTTTCGGAAAAACGAGTAGCACGATAATATACAATAAACCTAGAATAATCGTCCATCTTTCAAAAATCGGATATTCCGTCGCTAGTTCTGATAAATAATATTTTAGTGATTCAATAATCCCAGACCCAGCAATAGCTCCAATTAATGTTCCCACTCCTCCAATCATTGTCATTAAGAGTGCATTTAGTGTCATTTCAATTGAAAATACAGTCGTATTGACAAAGCGCAATGTAATAACAAATAAACCACCGCTAATTGCAGCTACTATTCCTGCGACTACACTTGCGATTATTTTATAATGGAGGACTTTATATCCAAGTGCCTCAACACGTTGTTCATTTTGTGAAATTGCCTTTAATACTTTCCCAATAGAAGACTTTGTAAAAAGACGTAATAGAATAAAAATGAAGCATAAACATACAAGTGATACATAATAAAAAGTAAAACGATCACGGAATATTTCTGGTACCCCAAATGTAAAACCATCTCCTCCGTGAGTAAGCCCACGCCATTTTTCAGCAAGTACGAAAAACAACTGTGAAATAGCAAGTGTTAACATTGCATAAAAATGACTTTTCAATCGTAAAGAAAGCAAACCAATTATATAACTAACGATTGCTGAAACGATAATTGCAGCTACTATTCCAATTAAAAAGTTCGTTATTGATACGCCTTGTCGATCAAATAAAAGCGCTACCCCATATGCTCCTATCCCAAAGAACATACAATGACCGAACGATACAATTCCTGTATACCCAAGCAATACATCAAAACTCATTGCAAAAATAGCAAAGATGAAGATTTGAGTGAACAAAATTAACAGGCTCCGTGAATCATTTACGAACGGAAATACACTTAAACAAATGAGCATACATACTCCGAAGTATACTTTAATTCGGTCCGATGTGTTGTTCACCATTTCACCCCTTTTCACCAACAAGTCCAGTTGGCTTCACTATTAAGAAAAATAGTAACATTAACATATTAATTGCAAGTGATAAATCTGGTATAAAATACGCTGTAAAAGCACCAGCTAATCCGACAATTAAAGAAGCAATAGCTGAACCTTGTACGCTTCCTAATCCACCGATAATTACTACTATAAATGCTAAAATTGCATACTGCATGCCCATCTCGGCGAAAATAACGCCCGAATACGGTGCTAATAAGAATCCTCCCAAAGCTGCCATCCCTGCCCCTAATAAAAAGACGAAAGAAAATATCGCTTTTACATTAATACCAAGCGCTTGAACCATTTCTTTATCCATTACACCTGCACGGATCATAAGACCTATCTTCGTCTTTTTGAGTAATAGTAGTAGTGCAATGTAAATAATTATCCCAATCAAAATAACAAATAGACGATATTTAATTAATATAATACCTCCGAATGTAAAACTTCCTTGTAACCATAACGGTAATTTTGCACTAATAGGGTTTGGCCCCCAAAATATTTTAATACACTCACTAAGAACGAGCATTCCTCCAAGCGTAACGAGCAGCTGTCGAACATGATTTCCATATACCGGTCTAATAAGAAACCTTTCTAAAATAAATCCTAGGAACATTCCCATGGCTACTGCTCCAACTAAAGCTAATATATAACTTCCTGTCATATTAAATAACCAAACACCTGTAAATGCTCCCCATGCAAATAAACCACCGTGTGCAAAGTTTAAAACGCTCATTAGACCGAAAATAAGTGAAAGCCCTGATGCTAACAAAAAAATGAGCATCCCTGTTGAAATCCCATTTACAAATAAATTGATTAACACATCCATCCTTTTCACCTCGGATTCATGTTAAGAGATTCCTAAATATTTATGACACATTTCCTTATTCTTTTTTAATTCATTCATAAAACCGTTATGAACAATTCGTCCGTTATCCATAATGTAAAAATAATCGCCAATTTGACTAGCCATCATAAAATTTTGCTCAACAAGTAAAACTGTTGTTTTCTCTTTCATCTTCAAAATAGCTACCATTAATTTCTCCACCATTATCGGGGATAGCCCTTTGCTCGGTTCATCAATAAGTAATAATCCATCACTATTAATAAACGCTCTTGAAATAGCCAACATTTGCTTTTGCCCTCCGCTCAAGAGCCCACTTTTCTTATTCCAAAACTGCTTTAAATCCGGAAATAGTTCTAGCATCCACTCTATTTTCCCTTCTACTTCTTCACCTTTCCCCCTAGCAAGAGCGAATGTTTCTTCTACTGTCAAATCATGAAAAATACCTTGATTTTCTGGTACATATCCTATTCCTTTCCTTGAAATTAAATGTGTAGCTAATCCACTTACTTTTGCACTATCATAATAAATTTCACCATCTGCAATGCGGTGAAACCCCATCACTGAACGTAATGTCGTTGTTTTCCCTGCCCCGTTTCTACCAAACAGTACAGTAATCGTCCCTTTCTCAACAGTAAGAGATACTCCTTGCAAAATATGAAACTGATCTAAATACGTTTCTATATTATTCACTTGTAATAGTGCCACTATATAATCCCCCTAAATAAGCACTTTGTACACGCTCATCTTTCATAATTTCTTCTGGCAATCCTTCAGCCAATAACTCTCCATGAAATAAAACGATAAGATGATCTGACAAACCTAGTATCATATCCATTTTGTGTTCGATAAGTACAATTGTGCTCTCTGGATGTTTCTTAATATTTTCAATCACTTGTAATATAGCAGGGACCTCTTCAACCGAAATACCTGCCGTCGGCTCATCAAGTAATAACACATCCGTTTTTAAAGCTAATAACATCGCAAGTTCTAGCTTTCTTTTCTCTCCATGTGCCAAATCTTTCGCTAATACGTTCTCTTTCTCGTGAAGTAATACTGTTTTTAAGAAACGTCTCGCCTCTCCAACTTGTTGCTTTAATTTTGCTGAACTCGGGAAAAAACTATAGTAATCTTGTACGAATGATTGAACACTTAAACGGACATTTTCAAGTACCGTTAATTCTGGGAATATGTTTGTAAGCTGAAAAGAGCGACCGATTCCTAAGCGTGTTCGATCTGAAATCGATAGTTTTGTAATATCTTGCCCTTTAAAATACACTTCACCTGTTGTGGGTGAAATCTGTCCACTTAGTAAATTAAATAATGTTGTCTTCCCCGCACCATTTGGCCCGATAATAGAAATGAGCTTTCCTTTTTGGACAGTTAAATTTACATCTTTAATAACATGATGTTCACCAAAAGATACGCTAAGATTTTTCGTCTCTAGCAAATGTGTCACGAAATCCCTCCCTTTAAAGCCGTGAGTATGAAAGAAATATGTATAAAGAGGGTCCCCCCTCTTTATACAAAAACAACAGAAAATTCAGTCTATTTATTTTGAACTGGTGGTTCTGTTTCTTTCATCGTTAATTCTCGCTCTAACACTGGCACCGGATAATCAACACCGTCTTGCTTTTTCAATGTGATAGAATACAGTATCTGCATGGCTTGGTGGTCCTTCTCTCTAAACTTCATCTTTCCTTTCGGTGTATCAAATTCCATTCCTTCCATTTTCTTAATCAAGGTATCTACATCTGTATCACCTTTTGTTTTCTTTAAGGCTTCTACAATAGAAATTGCTGCTGACATTCCTCCCGCTGTAAACAAATCTGGCACTGCACCATTAAAACGTTTTTTATGCTCTTCAACTAGCCAATCATTCACTTTATTTTTTGGAAGTGTGTGATAATATACAGAAAAACCTTGCATACCTACTAATGCATCCATTGTTTTTAATGCTGGTATATCTGGCGCACCTGTAGAAATTTTAATACCTTGCGCTTCCACATTCATATCTTTCAACTGTTTCCAAGGTGAATTTGCCCCTGCCCAAACGATAAATAAATAATCTGGTTTTGAACTAATGATATTTTGAATATTCGCTGTAAAATCTGTTGAATTTGTATCCGCGTATTGCTCATTCACAATGTTCGCACCTAATTTTTTCGCACCCGCTTTAAATGCAGCAATCCCTTCACGACCAAAAGCGTTATCTGGGGCAAATGTCGCAATCTTTACATCTTTTTTCGCAATTGCTGCTGCTCCTGCAATCGCATCTTGTGAGGAACTTCTTCCAGTTCTAAAAATATATTTATTCCAGTTCTTCCCGGTAATACTATCCGCAACTGCCGGTTCTACAACCATAATCTTTTCATATTCTTCAGCCAGTGGTAAAACCGCTAACGTATCACTTGAACTAGACGATCCAACTAAAAAATCAACTTTCTCTTCTTCTAATAACTTCGTAGCTTTTTTAACCGCTACATCCGCTTTCGTTTCTGTATCTTCTACAACAAACTTAATCTTTTTCCCATCTACTTTCCCAGTTCCACCAGTTGCATAATCTAACCCTAATTCAAATCCGTTCACTGTTTGTTTTCCATACGATTCTAGCGGTCCTGTTAAAGAAGCAAGGACTCCTACCTTAATCGTTTTTTCATCCTCTGTACTTGTTTTCTTTCCTGAACAAGCTGCCGTTATTAATAACGAACCTAAAACACAACCAGTAAACATTGTCTTTAGCCACTTACGTTTTTTCATCGACATTGTGATCCTCCCCATACTTTACTTTCTGATAGAATCAAACACGCCAAAATCCCCTGTCCGTAATCATGACTAACTAATTCGATAGATAATGGAAAACTCTTGTAGTACCCTCTACATTCGGCACAAATATATAATCACCTTCCTATGTAATGGAAACGGACATACAATCAATATATATTCTGCAATCCAATTGAAAATACTGTTTCATTTCAGTAATGACCATACAAAAAGACTAACTTATTTTTAAGTTAGTCTTTTCCCCTTAATTAGAGTTAAGTTCTACTTTCTCTAACCCTTCAGCCAATTGTTTCTTATCTAGTCCTTCTCCTATTACTACTAAGTTTGTCGGGAAACCGAAGTCTTGTTCTAATAAAGTTGGTACTCCGAACGAATATTGGAATAGGTGAGGGTATTTATCTCCACGGAATTTCACAAAACCTTTCACTCGATAAATACTATCTGGTAAATTCGAAAGCCATTCATATAATTTGTCTTGATCAATCGGTTTCGTAAATTGATATGTCATCGTTTGTATATGTAAATGCTGTTTGACATGTAGTGTCTCATGTTCCTCATCATTTGGAAATTCTGCTTCTTCTATATCTTTTAAAGATATATTACAATACTTTGTCTCATACATTTTCGCATGATCATTTATTGCCTTTACTTCTTCAAATACTGTGTTCTTATCTTCATCTGTTAGTAAATCTGCTTTATTAACAAGAATGTGACTACCAAATTTAAGTTGCTCATGCAATAGCTGTTGTACATTTGCACTTAATATACTTCGGTTTAACCACCTTACTGCATCTAAAACGACTACAATTGATTTCACTTCCAGAAAAGGAGCTAAAATTGGCGAGACACACGCGTCTAACACTTCAATTGGATGCGCAACACCTGTCGTTTCTATATAAATTACATCTGGTCTTTCTTGTTGGTATAACGAATGTAATTGTATTTCAAGCTCTTCTTTTAACGTACAACAAATACATCCTTTAAGAAGTTCTCTTAAAACATTCTCTTTTCCAATAATATCTGTATCTACCGAGTATTCACCAATTTCATTCATTAATACTGCAACTTTTCTATTCTTCTTTTTCTCTGCTAACAATAAATTTTGTAATAATGTTGATTTTCCACTACCTAAAAAACCACCTAATATATGAATCTCCACTTTATTCATTCAACCGACCATCCATTTCTTTACTTCAAATGTATTCAAAGCGTAATAATTACGATTTATATTTATCATTTTATTAAAAGAATGACCATTTGTAAATATAAGAGATTCACTGTTCATTTACTTCATATGCAACTCTAACTCCAGACTCAATTGCCCCTTGCATCCACCCATGTGTTAATGTCGTATGCTCTCCTGCAAAGTGTACTTTTCCAGATGGTGGTGTAATATACGGAAATAACTCGAGCTCTTGGCCTGGTTCGAAAGCTGTAAATGCACCGCAAGAATACGGATTTTTACTCCAGCTAAAAGATGTTCCAGTGACAAACTCACTATAGACGATGTCACCGTATATTTCCGCTAAATTTTTTAATGCGTAACGAATACGATCTCTTTGCGGGAGACTATCCCATGTTAACGCCTCATCTGCCCACGTATAACTTGCTATAACGATAGCTGGTCCTGGAGTATGAATGCCATAACTCGGATAGTATGTAAACCGTATCGGTAAATCAGTAATAGATTTACCTCCACACTGTCCCGCTTTCTCCCAAAATCTACTTTTAAACTCTATTGCAATTTTAGTTGCAGCAATATAATTTAATTCACGAATTGCTCTTTTTTTAAAATAAGAGAATAAATAGTATGGCTGAACTTCTACAAATCTTAACGCTGAAAATGGAATTGTAATAATAGCAAAATCACTTGTTATTGTAAATTGCTCTAACGTTTGTTCATGATTTCCTTGTAACATTACTTTATTATCTTCTTGTATAATTTTATCAACCTTATACTGCATTAAAATATGTTCCCTTAATTGTGGTAAGAATGCATTCGATAACTTATCCATTCCACCAGTTATTTCATAATATTTCGTTGTTGAAGTAAAGAAAATCATTTCACGTAATACTTCAATTAAGGACATTCCCATATAAGCTTCCATATCAAGAAGTACCCCAATCATATCTATTGCACCATCTGAATAATACTCCATTAAAAATGAACCAAGCGAATACGTTTTATACTTTTTTTCAACGATAAGCCAGTTTTTATCAGGATCCTTCTTAATATAATTTAGTATTGGTTCTAATACTTCAATCATTAGCTCTTCTGCCGTTTTTCCTTTTTCTTTATCCAAAACCGGATATTCAAGTACACTTGGATCATTTTCAAACACATTCAATCTCGTTTGAATGTTATTCGTATAAATGATATCTGCAAAAGTTTTATTTATAAAAAGGTTTAAAGGTAGTTTAAATTTATGAATATACGCTAAGGTTAACTTATGGGTGTCAGGGATTCTCATCGGTCCCGCATTAAAATATAAACCCACACTAAATGGTTCCCGAATCGTATACACCCTGCCACCTATTCTGTTATTTGCTTCTATAATCGTTACTTCGTGCCCAGCCTCTTTTAATAAAGAACCTGCAACTAATCCAGAAATCCCTGCACCTGCAATCGTAATCCGTTTTGGGTTATTCTTTTTGACAAGCCCTGCATGAATAATATGAAGCATTTCTTCCATTGCTAATGGGTTCCCCATGCCATTTCCCCTTTTACAAAGGATTTTACTGAATTATATTCGGTTCACTGAATTCCTATGTTTTGTTCGCGGATTTGCACGGATACATTTTCAAATACTTGAATATCTTTTATAAAATGTAATAAACTAGATATGACTCTATAGAAGTAAGACGTATTATCTTACATAATAAAATCAATGAAATTGCGAGGAATTTTGAAATGAAAAAAGGTATTAACCGTGTTGTATTAGTAGGAACAGGAGCAGTTGGATGTAGTTATGCTTACTGCATGATTAACCAAGCCGTAGCTGAAGAATTTGTTTTAGTCGATGTAAATGAGGCAAAAGCTGAAGGGGAAGCAATGGATTTAAGTCATGCTGTTCCATTCGCACCAGCTCCAACTAGAGTATGGAAAGGCAGCTACGAAGATTGTAAAGATGCTGACCTTGTAGTTATTACAGCTGGATTACCACAAAAACCAGGCGAAACACGTTTAGATTTAGTTGAGAAAAACGCTAAAATCTTTAAACAAATCGTTCGCAGTATTATGGATAGCGGATTTGATGGCATCTTCTTAATCGCAACAAACCCTGTAGATATTTTAACTTACGTAACTTGGAAAGAATCTGGTTTACCGAAAGAACGTGTAATCGGTTCTGGTACAACGCTTGATTCTGCTCGTTTCCGCTATATGTTAGGTGAGTACTTCGATATTGGTCCACACAACATTCACGCTTATATTATCGGAGAACACGGCGATACTGAACTTCCTGTTTGGAGTCATGTTTCCGTTGGTATCCAAAAACTACAAACACTGCTTGAAAAAGACAACACGTATAATCAAGAAGATTTAGACAAAATTTTCATAAACGTCCGTGATGCAGCTTACCATATTATTGAGCGTAAAGGCGCAACTTATTATGGTATCGGTATGTCACTTCTACGTGTTACAAAAGCAATTTTAAACGACGAAAATAGTGTATTAACTGTATCAGCTTACTTAGAAGGTCAATATGGTCAAAAAGATGTTTATATCGGGGTGCCTGCTGTTTTAAATCGCGGCGGTGTTCGTGAAATTTTAGAGGTTGAATTAAGTGAAGAAGAAGAATTAAAATTCGATCACTCTGTTCAAGTATTAAAAGAAACAATGGCTCCGGTTCTTTAATTAAGATAAAAAAGCAATCCAATTTATTTTGGATTGCTTTTTTATCTTAATTATCCCCTATGACCTTTTAATGATTTTCTATCATTTCTTATTTTTTAGTCGCATCCTCATTATTTATATCAAGTACATCTAATAAAAAGATAAAGATTGGTATCCCGATAATAAGCCCCCATATTCCGAGGAAATGCTCTGAGAAGATGAGAATCATAAATGTATAAAAGATTGGTAAATTTGTTTTTGCAGACATAAACTTCGGATTTAAAAAATAACTTTCAAGAGCGTGGATTACTGTTATGAACACGAGTATGTATACTACGTACATAACTCCGCCTACGTTGTAAGCAATGATACAAAGTGGAAACAAAGAAATAATCACACCTGCAACAGGAATCAACCCTAGTAAGAAAACCATAACAGCTAATACAAGTAGCTGTGGAAATCCTAAAACAATTAATGCAATGACAGTAAGAATACAATTTACAACGGCAATTAAAAACTGAGCTTCAATTACTTTTCCGAACGATCTTGCAAATCTTTCACCAAAATATGCAATTTCCTCATAAAAGATTTTTAACTTACTATCTTTAAACTTAGATGTAAATGTAATAATACGCTCTTTTTCTAATAAGAAAAATAAGCTTAAAATTAGAGATAATAATATTTGTAAACTTACCTTCCCTATATTTGCTATTGATTGATATATGACATCTACACCTTGTTCTATATATTTTGATACTTCCATCCCATTAATTGTCGAAAGTACATATTTAACGATTTCATTATCAGGTGGATTTTGAAAAAACAGTTTAAATTGATAAATTAATTGTGAAATTTGTATCGTCAGCACAGGTAAATATTTATATAACGTTGTGCCTATAAAGGAAACTAGTATTATATACAAACATGCAATAACTATTTTCCGGTTTACTTTCAATTTTCTTGAAATAAAACGTTGAAATCGATCCATTAAAAACGTCAGTATAAACGTAATTAATATTAAATTGATCATACTTTTTAATGCATATAATACAAGCGCTACTATTATTAAAACGAGAAACCGTTGAAACCCTCTACTTCGAAAAAAACTCTTTACTTCATTCATTAAAAATTAACCTCCCCCTTCAATGGATGGAAATTGAATATATTACATTTTATGAACTCCTATAGACAATCTTTCTTACTAATTAAGAAGAATCCTTTTTTTCTTTTCATATTGTTAGATTCGTTTAACTGGAATCCACCAACATATTTCGGTGGACTCCAGTTATTTTTCATATAATCTTTTTATAAACTAGGTGATTTTCTATTTTTAGACTGCTGTTCATACGCATATCCCATATTGAAAAGCTCTCTTTCACCAAACTGTTTCCCTACAAACACTACACCGATTGGTTCTCCATTTTTATCATATCCAGCAGGAACCGCTAATTCCGGATAACCAGCTACAGCTGATAGAAGAACTTCATCGTTATTAATCATAACTAGAGCATCCAAACCTTGTTCTACTAAATACCTATCTAGCTCTTTTTTTGCATTTGCTTGACTCGTTTGTACTACGTTTTCGAACTCTTCTTTCGTTATAGCAGATTTTTCAGACCCCTCAATTAATGTTTGTCCGTACTTTATTCGTCTTTTACTATCCTTTTTATTAAACGCTAAAATCTCTTCTAACGATTTTACCGGTACATTCTTTTGCTGTGAAAGATAGTCGTTTACATTATGCTTGAACTCATATTCTAAAGTTTGCAAATTATCTACACCCCCATTGTTTAACTGAATATAATCAGTCAATATTGCACCTGCATCTTGAAGGTCTTTTTTTATTTTTTCTGCTACTGTTTTTCTATTTTCATCTTGTTGGTCTACAGAAAAAAGAAGCCCTATCTTTTTCCCTTTTAATCCATCTATTGATAAATCCTTTGTATAATTAATTCTTTCTTTATCTTTCATTTTTTCTGTCATAACATCTTTTTCGTCATAACCTATCATTGCATTAAATAACGTTGCTGCATCTTTTACTGTTCTTGCCATAGGTCCTGCTGTATCAAGAGTTTCAGCTAATGGAATAATTCCTGTTCTACTTACCATACCTAAAGATGGACGTAACCCAACTACTGATTGCTGCGCCGCTGGTGCAACAATCGATCCCGTCGTTTCTGTTCCAATTGCAAGCGGCGCAAAATCTGCCGCAACTACTGTAGCAGATCCTGAACTTGATCCTGAAGTATCGAATGTAATCGGACCGTACGGGTTTAAATTTTGTCCTTTCTTCCCGCTATACCCGCTTGGCATTGTAAAAGATAAATAGTTCGCCCACTCAGACATATTCGCTTTTCCTAAAACAAATGCTCCTTCTTCTTTCAACTGCTTCACAATTGTTGCGTCTTGATCTGCAATCCAATCTTTTAATACATAAGTTCCTGCACTAGTCGGCATCACTTTTTCCGTCTGTACATTATCTTTTACAACGACAGGAATACCATATAAATTCGAATTTTTGTTTCTACCCCGCTCTTGATCTAACTTTCTTGCTTCTTCCATCGCATTAGGATTTATCTCTGTAACAGAATTTAATGTTATTCCATTTTGATCATGTTCTTGTATTCTAAAGAGATAAATGCTCGTTAATTCTTCATATGACAACTTTCCGTCATCAATCATTTTTTGAAGCTCATCTACAGTCGCATTTACGACTTCTTTTTCTTTTATCTTTACATTTTCTATATTGATTCCTTTAAGCTGATTATGTATCGGTTGTAGCACTCTTTCTTTATCATATACAATACGCTCAGGTTCCTTTGGAAAATAATTTTTATACACGTAATATCCGCCGGCACACGCTAATAAGACAATGCCTCCAGTGATAGACAGCGTTACCTTTACCCATTTCTTCATGTTGCTTCCTCCACTCTATAAGATGCTTAGCTATACAAAAAAGAGAGTTACCTTTTACTTAACTCTCTCCAATCAAAATGCTAAATGAAAAAATGAAAGATTTCAATCTAATTACTTCTTTTTTTGCATTTGCTTTGCTAACATTTCTTTCACTTGATTATACGTTAATCCTGAATTTTTATTTAAACGCTTTACTTCCTCAACATCAGTACCTACCACTGTATATTTTTTCTCATCATTCATTTTTCTAATTCCCTTCTCACCGTATTATTTCTTATATTTCTTCCCTAAATGCGCATAAATTAACACCACTACAAAAAGGAAGCTGTTTTTAAGCACAGCTTCCTTCTCGTTACATATTGTATTTCTTAATAAAATTTCACTACATCTTCAGTAGGCAAGAACGTTCTTTCTGCTGGTTGTTCGTTTGGTTCACCAAATGGCATTTGACCTACTAAGCTCCACTCTGCTGGAATGTTCCAAGTTTCTTTCACTTCAGCATCTACGATTGGGTTGTAATGTTGTAATGATGCACCAATTCCTTCAGCCGATAATAGCATCCACACAGTATGTTGTAACATCGCATTTCCTTGATGAGACCAGAATGGGAACTGATCTTTGTATAATGGGGCATTTTCTTGCATTTTTTCTACAGTTGCTTGATCTTCAAAGAATAGAACTGTTCCTACACCTGCATGGAAGCCTTTTAGTCTTTCTACAGTCGCTTCAAAGTTTTCTGCTGGTACGCGTGCTCTTAGTGTTTCTTTAACGATATCCCAAAACTTTTCATGCTCTCCATCCATTAATACAACCATACGACCACTTTGCATATTGAAAGATGTTGGTGCGTGTAAAGCTGTTTTTAACACTTCTTCAATTCTTTCTTTCGTAATTGCATCGTTTTTTGCTACTTTACGAATTGAACGGCGGTTCACGATTGCTTCTTTTAAGTTTGTTGTAGTTGCTGACATTTTAATTCCTCCAAATGTTTGTTTTATAATTTATTTTGTTATTTCATAACAAGCGAATTAGCAATATCCATCGGTATTACATTGCATACCTTCAAATGAATTTGTTTTATCCTTTTCAATTTCTTTATCAATGACCCTTTCTAGTGTTTCTTTACTAGCAAGCCCTTGAATGACTTCATCTCCAATCATGACAGTTGGAACAGCCATAATATTCGCTTCATCATATGCGTGCTGAATTGCTTCTTGATGCTTTTCTTTATATTTACGAGTTACTAAAGCATCTTTAAATTCCGCCTCAGGAAGTCCTACTTCTACCGCTAATTTTGTTAACACATCAATATCTTCAATGTTTTGCTCTTCTTGGAAAAATGCTGTGAATACGCGGTGATGATACTCATTACCTAGTCCACGTTCTTTCGCAAATTGACATCCTTCGAAAGCTAAATGTGTATATGGATGTGGTGAAACACGTGGCAAGCGCATATCAATTCCTAACTTCTTCGCTGTCGGAAGAATGAAAGCATCCCATGAACCTAATTTTTCTGGTTCATTCCATGGATCTATTTTTGAATATGGACTTGGACGTAATTCAAATGGCATCCATTCAATCTCTACATCTTTCTCTTTCGCTACCTCATCTAATGGACCTTTTGCTAAAAAACAAAACGGACATATAAAATCTGAGTATACTTTCATTTTTACAGTCATAACTTTTACACCTTACCTTTATTGTTGTAATCAAATCAGTTACATTAATGACAAAAAAATATAAATAGGATTTAAGCATTCATTTTTTCTTGCAAAGTCTCAAACAACTGCCCCATTGTAATATTTCTCAAAACTTCTTCCATCGCGGATTGTGCTTGAATTAAAATAATTTCTAACACCGCTTGAATATTCGCCCCAATTGGACAATCTGGATTCGGTTGCTCGTGAATATGAAATAGCTTGTCTTCTTCGACTACGTTCACTGCATGATACACATCTAACAATGTGATTTCATATAAATCCTTTAGTAATCCCGCGCCACCCGGTCCACGATTTACGTAAACAAAGCCAGCTTGTTTCAAGTACGACATGATTTTACGAATGACTACTGGATTTGTATTGACACTCTCAGCCATATAGTCTGAAGTACAAAGTGAAGATGGATTGTTTTTCAAAATAGATAAAATATGAACAGCTATGGAAAAGCGGCTACTAATTTTCATCGTAATCACCACCTCGATGTAATCATTATAGTTACAACCAAAAAATAAGTCAATCCTTTTCATAGATTTTTTATAAGTAAATTAAAAAGTGTCCCATTATGATATATGAGACACCTCTTTTTATTCTGCAAATAGCGATTGAAATTCTTCAATAAATAGCTGCACAGCGATTGAAGAATCCTTTAATGAAGGAACAGCTAAAGCAATTTCTCTCCATACTTGTGGTTCCAATTCTCTCGTTTGCACATTTTTTGGTAAATTCGTTAAAGATAATTCAGCTAATATTGCAATGCCCAATCCTTCTTGAATCATATTTAAAGCTGTAGTAACTGTCGAAATTACATATTCAGCCCGAAGTGGTACGTTTGCTTGTTTAAACATATCAATAATGGGTGGTTCGTATCCACCCTTACATAATATGATCGGTTCATTCTCTAAATCACAAATTGTAAGAGCGTCCTTCTTACAGAGAGGATGATCCTCTCTTAAGATAGCAACCATTTTCCCCTTCGTTAATGGAACAATCTCCATATCTTTATTAGGCAAAATAACAATTCCTATATCAATAACCCTCGATACTAACCAATCTTCAACTTCTTTAATCGTTCCTTCACAAAGAACGACTTCTAAGTTCGGATACTTCTCCTTAAAAAGGTTTATCATTTTGGGTAAGAAATGTGCAGAAGCGCTCGGAAAACTCCCAATTCGAATCGTCCCAACTTCGTGCCCTTTCTCCATCGCAACTTCTTGTTCAATCTTCTCTACACCGTTCAAAATCTCTCTAATATGTACAAGAATTCTGTTTCCTACATCCGTAACAATTAATCCTTTTCGTTTATCACGTATAAGAATCGTAACTCCTATCTCTGACTCAATACTTGAAATCGCATGACTAACAGCTGGCTGCGTCATATTTAACACCCGAGCTGCCTTCGTAAAACTACCTAACTCAACGGTTTTTATTAATACTTGCAGTTGTGTAATGGTCATAACTAATCACTTATACTCCCCATAAAAAAGATTCATTTTATTTATTACAGTCGATATCATATCATAGTGAAATGAATAACAACAAGGAGGTCTTACCGTGACACAGCTTTCTCGAACTAAGACGGCCATAATCCTTACCTTTCTCGTTTTCATGTGGGGAATCAATTGGCCTTTATCTAAGTTTGCCCTGCATTATACACCACCCGTTTTATTTGCAGGCGTTCGAACTTTAATTGGAGGATTCATTTTACTCCTTTTCGCATTACCGAAATACAAAGAGTTACACTTAAAAGAAACTTGGCATTTATACGTTATTTCTTCTTTACTTAACATCATTATATTTTACGGATTACAAACTGTAGGCCTTCAATATATGCCAGCTGGGTTATTTTCCGCCATTGTATTTCTACAACCTGTTTTACTCGGCATTTTCTCATGGATTTGGCTTGAAGAATCTATGTACGGCTTAAAAATTTTTGGGCTTGTTCTTGGATTTATTGGCGTGGGTGTCATTAGCTCTAGTAGTTTAACTGGACATATCTCTATTATCGGAATCCTTCTCGCGATAGGATGTGCTATTGGCTGGGCACTTGGAACAGTATTTATTAAGAAGACTGGGCACCGCGTTAATTCCATTTGGATGGTAACACTTCAGCTCATTATTGGCGGGCTTTGCTTAATTGGATTTGGTTCAGAGTTTGAAAGCTGGTCTAGTATCGCTTGGAGTATACCATTTGTTAGCGTACTTCTCTTTATTTCGTTCTTCGTTATTGCAATGGGGTGGCTTGCATACTTCACACTTGTTGGAGCTGGTGAAGCAAGTAAAGTTGGGGCTTATACATTCCTCATTCCACTAATCGCTATTATTTTAAGTTCAATTTTCTTACATGAGGCCATTACAATGAGCTTATTTATTGGGCTATTATTTATTGTTGTGAGCATTTGTTTTGTAAATATAAAACCAAAAGCACTTGCTATAAGGCAGCAAGTTGAATTGAAATAAACGTAAGAAAGAGCCTACTGTTTGTAGGCTCTTTCTTACGTCTTACTTTTTACGACGTACTACAAAAACACACGCACCAACCGACGATACAATCGCCAAAATAGATAAGACAATCGCTATTACTTGCATATTACTAGTGCCTTCATTCTTTTCTACACTAGACACTTCACCATGTTCTCCTGTTAATGACGTACCTTTTGCAATTGTAGTAAGTGAATGTGGTTTTTCAGCTTTTTCATCGCCTGTCCATTCAACAATTTCTCCATCTTTATATTGTTGATATGCATCCCAAGCTATTTTTTGCTCTTTATCCGGATTTTTAGCGACGAAAGTAAATCGTTGGAATTGACCGGTTAAAATCCCTTCTCCTGTCGCTTCCCATACTACAGTTTTCACTTTTCCAGCACTATCTTTTTGCGCTTCCACTTTCCACCCTGGCACTGGCTCATACTGTTGAAACTCAACGCCAGACGGTATTTTTAGTGTGACTTTTGTTGTTGCTATATTTTTTTCAACTGGTACCTTTATTGTGTAAGTCTCCCATGAATTAACATCAGAAGTTTCTGGCTTTACCGTCACATGAGCACTAACAGGTAACGAAAAGATTCCCATTGCAATTATTGTTGCGATCATTGTTGTTCCTAATTTTTTTATACGTTTCATTTTCTATTAACTCCCTTTCATCTATAACGCCTCTTTATCTGCCACCTACAATAAATTTATAATCTGTATCGAAGCTATCCAGAGATTTTGTTAATCCATGAACATGTATATTCCAGTTTCCTGTCATGTTAATATACATACCTTCTGCTTCATATTCTCCCGGTGAAACTGCTGAAACTTTAAATGAACCGTTTCCCATGTTCATATCTAATGATTGAGTCGTCAATATCATTTGTTCCATATCAGTAATAGGCTGTCCCTTTTCATCCTTTAGTGTAATATGGAATTTATTTTGACCTACCTTATTCGGACTTACATTTAGCGTAAGTTCATATCCATTATCTAATTGCTTACTCTCTGTAAATGGTCCAGTAGGAGGCATCGGTGGTGTTTGTACGTTTGTCATAAAAGCTACGATTACGAAAATGATAATTCCAATGACAAACTCTACTTTCACCGTAGCTCCTAATCCTTGCTGTGCTCGCATTCTCCCTTTCACATAATGAATAATTCCCAATATCCCCATGAAAATGAATAAAAGTATCTTTGTTAATAAAGCCAATCCATACTTCGTATCAAATAACGAGTGGATTGTTGGAATAAAAAATGTACTGTTAAAAAGGCCTGTTATTAAAATCACGATGACAGCACCTGTTGCCCACGGTGAAAAACGCTTAATCATATCCCAATACATATGCCACTTGTTATCCTCATTACGTAAAAGAAGAATAATAGATGATAAACCACCAGCCCATAATGAAGCTGCGAATAAATGTAGAAAATCCATAACGACAGCAATGTCTTTAAACTTTAAACCGTATGCGTGACTATTAAAGGCCTTCATAACAAGTAACCCTATAAACAATAGTATTGGAATACTCCATACTTTAAACGACGAAAACTTCTCATGCTTCACCGCAAAATACGTAACAATTATAAGCGTACTAATGAGAACCATTTGAGTAATCCATACATAACCAAAAACAGAAAGCTGTAATGTTTCTTTTAATAGTAAAGGGTTGAATGCTTCTAGCCACGAAACATCGGCATTTATTTTCGCTTGCAATGGTAGGTTGAATAACAAGCTAATAAATATCCCAAATAAGGAGATCCATATTATGTTCTTACTCCTTGATCGAACCGAGGTTGCATTCCCTTTATACATAATAAGATTAAAGAAGAGAACTCCTAAAAATAGCGAGAAACTCGTATATAGAATCCCACGTTCCATAATCATATCGATTTGCGGGACATACCCCATCTCTTCCACTTGTACATCGTCTGTTCCCGCTTCCGCTAATCCAATACGGAATGGAATAACCCCTTGAATTGGATGCCCATCAGCTGAAATAGCTTTCCACTGAATAGAGTAGAGACCATTTTTGAGATTTTCTTTTAATCCGGCTTCTAATAGTTTTTTATTTTTTTTATCAATATGAGCATCTTTTAAATCGACTCTTTTACCTGATGTATCTCTCACATACAATGTATTAAAACGTGAAACTTGTATGTCCTCATCGAATTCAATTTTCACAACAGATGGTGCTCTCTTCAACGTTTCATTTTCCGTAGGGTTTGATTTCACAACATACGCATGAGCAGATGCACTTTTCGGTATCAATATGATAAGCACACACGCAAGTAATAACCATGTCCCTAATCTTCTCATTACTTTCACACTCATTTCACTTCTTTCTTCCTCATCGCTCTATTTTCATTACTTTAACTTCCGAAGTTTGATTCTCCGGCGAAATATTAACCTGATTAAATATAAACTTCTAGAAAGTATAACTCTTTATTTCTCTTCCACCTTTAAACTTCTAATATGATAGTAACTATCACGATAGATACAACTTACATTTTTAAAGTCGATTGTTATTATATCATAAAATATATTTATGTAAGTTATCAAAGAAGAAAAGTTATCGTGAATCATTTGTGAAGAAAATGTGAAATACATAAATAAAAAGGTATTACGTTATTACGTAACACCTTTAAAAAAATATCCCTCTTCTATTTCTCTTCCGGATAATCACAATACTCGATAATCGTTCCTTCAGTATCCGCTGGGTTAAGATAAATTAATCTTCTGCCGTGTTTATTAATTCGAAGTGTATGCTCTAACGTTCGAATGCCTTGCTCCTTTAACTCTTCTAAAGCTACATCTAAATCATCTACTCGATATGCAACATGATGTACACCTTTACCTTTTTGTTTGATGAATCTGGCAATTGGCGACGTCGTATTATTCGTCGGTGCAAGTAATTCAATTCTATCTCCATCCACTTCAAGAATGGCTACTTCGCTTTCCACACCAGGAGCTTCACTTACGTAACGATCTATTAAAGTTCCTAGTAACACATTTTCATAAAAACGTATCGTACTATCTATATCTCGAACTGCGATGCCGATATGATCAATTGTTTTTTTCATTTTATTTCCCCTACTACTTTATTTTTTCTATCCTTATCAATAGTAACAAAAAAAGTTATAGAAACAAGTTCTATAACTTTTTTATTTAACCTATTTTCTTATCCGCTCTAGTTGCTGGTTGAACTTGATTTTTTGCTTTTACAACGCTAATGCCATATCCGATAAATCCACCGATAATCGCTGGGAAGATCCAGCCTAATCCTACTTCCTGCATCGGAAGGAATTTAGTGAACACTTGGCTTACTACTTCAATGTTAACTCCAGCTGCACTTAATCCATCGAATAAGCTGATGATAAATGTTACGATTAAGCTCACTTGATAAACTTCAGCTCTTCCTTTGAATAATGAATGGAAGAATGTTAAGAAAATCAATACGATTGCTAGTGGATAAATTGCTGTTAATACTGGAACAGAAACTGCGATTAACTGTGTTAATCCTACGTTTGCAACAATTGCACTAAATACACATAGTGTGATTGCAATTGCTTTGTAAGGAACATTTGGGAATAACTTATGGAAGAATGAAGAACATGCTGATACAAGTCCCACACTAGTTGTTAAACAAGCTACTGTAATCATTAATCCTAATAATACTCCGCCATATGATCCGAAATAGTAGTTAGAAACTTTCGCTAATACTTCTCCGCCGTTCTCTAAATGTCCAAGCTTTGCAACACTTGAAGCACCCATATAAGAAAGAGCTGTATAGATAATTGCTAAAATAGATGCTGCAATTATTGTCGCTTTTGCACAAACGACCATAATTTGTGTTTTCGTTTTCGCACCTTTTTCTTTAATAGCATTGATGATGATAATCCCGAATACGAATGATGCGAGCGTATCCATCGTTAAGTATCCTTCTTGGAATCCTTTAAAGAATGCATGTGATGTATAAGCTTCCACTGGTGCTTGCATATCTCCAATCGGATGTATAAAAGCAACGATTACTAAAATACCGATGAAAGTCAACTTAATTGGCGTTAAAATTTTTCCAACAATATCGACAATTTTCGCGGGATTTAGCGAAAAAAAACAAGTGATGCTAAAGAATATAATTGTGAAAAGAATTAAAGGTGTAGAACCTACTCCCTCTGGCATAAACGGCTTAAGACCAATTTCATAAGATACATTTCCTGTTCTCGGTATTGCAAATAACGGACCGATCGCTAAGTATAAAACTGTTGTAAATACAATCCCGAACACTGGGTGAGCACGACTTGCTAATGACTGTAAATCATCTTTACCTGAAAAACCAAATGCTAGTACACCTAGTAATGGTAATCCAACACCAGTTACTAAAAATCCAGCGTTAGCAATCCATACATTCTCTCCTGCTGATTGACCAAGCATCGCTGGGAAAATTAAATTTCCTGCTCCAAAAAATAGTGCAAATAACATTAATCCAATAACTACTATGAACGAAAACGGTACTTTATTCGCCATATTATAACCCCCATTCAAATTTCCTTATCTCATTTTCCAATTTTAACTAATTGAATTTTCTGAATATTTAATTTAAGTATCAACTATTCTTGAACTCATTATAGTTTGCTATATAATATTTTGCAATACTATTTTCGAACTTTTCTTTTATTTTATAAATATACATTTTTTAACATGAAAAATAGACTAAAAAACCAACACGGTCATCCATGTTGGTTTTTCCATTTACTATCATGAATTAAAATTTCGCTGCTACTTTTTTAACGTTTTCTAGACCTTCTTCAACAATTTGTTGTGAACGATCTGGATATTGATTGTGCCCTTCAATTACAACTGTCTCTGGATTTGTAATTCCCCAGAATCCAAGTACAGTTGTTACGTAATTAACTGCCATTTCCATAGGAGCCATTTGCTCTGAAGAGTAATCTGAACCACGAGCACCTAACACAACTACTTTTTTACCACCAACTAAACCTTCTGGGCCATTTGCTGTATATTTAAACGTTTTTCCAGCTTGAGATAAGTATGAAATATATGTGATTAATGGTGCTGGTACTGTAAAGTTCCATAATGGGAATGCAAATACAACCTTATCAGCTTCTAAAAACTGATTTAAATATTGATCTACTGTAGCAACTGCCTTCTCTTCTTCAGCTGTTAACTCCATGCCTTGGCTACGTTTATATCCACCTGAAATCGCGATATTTCCGTAATAAGGAAGATCTAATGCAAATAAATCTAATTCCATAATTTCTGTATTTGGATTTGCTTCTTTATAAGTACTTACAAATGTTTCATACATTTTTGAACTAACTGCTTGCTCCGCTGGACGATCGTTTGCTTTTACAAATAATACTTTTGACATTTTTTTATTCCCCTCTACATTCTTATTTTCTTCTTTTTTACCAAATAATGAGCTAAATAGTCCCATTTTCTTCACCTAATCTTTCTTTTCATATTCATTATTCATCATCATAAAAATTCTTATTCTAAGAAAAAGTTTCAATAGATACCTTAAGTTAAGCTATCAAAACTTTTTGTTATTTAATTACCTTATGTAAGTGATTGTAATATAGTCACTTACTTTAGTCAAGTAACTTTCAATAAAAAACAAAATCTCAATTTAAAAATATTAACTAAAATACAATTGAACACCAAATACATCTTTATTACTTGTATAATAAACTTAGAGAGGAAAATTCATATATAGAAAGGATTTATTCATGAGCACTATAGAAAAGATTCAAACTTTTATTATTCTTTTTGCTGTTACATGCGGCATCGTACTCGGACAATTTAATATGATACATACGTATTCAGACAAGTTTATTGTTCCCTTCTTATTTTTTATGCTATATGGATTATTCCTCAGCATCCCATTAAAAGAAATAAAAAACGGATTTCGCAATTTAAAATTTGCTGGAACAAGTCTTACTATTAACTTCTTATGGACCCCTTTACTCGCTTGGGGATTAGGAGCACTATTTCTTTCAGATCATCCAGCACTTTGGGTTGGATTTATAATGTTAATGGTTACTCCATGCACAGATTGGTACTTAATCTTTACTGAAATAGCGAAAGGAAATGTAGCACTTTCTACTGCAATTTTACCTGTAAATTTAATTTTGCAAGTACTACTCCTTCCAATTTATTTATTTTTATTTGCTGGTGTCATGAAAACTGTAGTGGTTTCTGTTTTAGTAGAAAGTATTGTTATCGTAATCGTCTTACCATTTATACTTGCACACGCTACAAAATTCATTATGAATAAAATGAAAAAAGCTGAAACTCTCGAGAATAAACTCATTCCGTTTTTCAGCTCTGCTCAAATTGTATTTTTAAGTTTAGCAATAGTAGCGATGTTTGCATCACAAGGTAAATATTTACTGCAAAATATGAATGTCGTTTTATTATTACTCGTTCCTGTTCTATTGTTCTTCATCATTAATTTTTTACTAGGACAATTTATCGGACGCATCATGCATTTATCTTACAAAGATACAGTAAGTCTAAGCTTAACAACGTTAGCAAGAAACTCACCTGTTGCACTCGCTATCGCTGTAACAGCTTTTCCAGACGAGCCTCTTATCGCACTTGCACTCGTTATTGGACCGTTGATTGAGTTACCGGTACTAGCTTGTGTTTCACAAGTTTTGTTGCTTATTAAGAAAAAACGGCAATACGCATAATAAAAAACGTCCCATTTTGGGACGTTTTTTATTATGGAAAGATTACATACAACACTTATTTCTTATTTCTTATTTATCAATACAAATGAAATTACCGAAACTACAAACGTAATAATACCAATTGTAATAAAGTGAAACTTTAATCATTGGGGGTTTTGTTCATCCCCCAATGATTATTAGCCCTCACCACTCCCGCATTAACAGATCCTTTCTAATTAAAAATGATAGGAAACGTAAATATAACGAAAGCTGCCCAAAGTCCGTATATTGGCAAATACTTCGTAACGGCATCTTGGATAGCTTTTGGTCCTGATTTATTTTGCAAGAAACGCATATAGGCAAACATAATCCAAATGAGATTTGCCCAAATCAGTATGTTTACTCCTAAAACAGCAAGTCTATTAGGTGTAATCCCGTAAGAAGAAAGTCTAAATACTATGGCTGACAATGCGACAGTGTCAATAATAAGCGCCAGAACAATTAAGGAAAAATTTATATAATCTGAAATATTCTTTTTCTCGTCCGAGTCACTTTCAACGATAGAAAATATGGTAACAGCCAATACACCAAGGAGGATTCCGTTGAAGGCCATTAGGAAATTGCGATCCAAGAACGGATTTTTCCCGACCCAAATTACCGTTATAAGATAGATAAGCAACGTGATCAGGACGAGAGGACTAAAAATTTTAGATATGTATGGTGTAATATTTTTAGCAAGCTTAAGATTCATTGATACTAAGTATGCAGCCACAATAGCGAGAGCCGCTGCTCCAAATAAAACAACATTACTAAAATAGAATTCTCCTATATCTAAGTCAACAAAGCTAAATAAACGCATGGTGAATACTGCTAGTATCATTCCGCTCACTGCCATGCTGGCGTAGAGAAGACAATATTCTAAATTAAATTTTATATAGGCTAATCTTGTACTGCCTTTTGAATATTCATTTCCTGTAAACGCAAGCCCTACTAAGACCCATAAAAATATAGGAAGATGTAAATAAGCAAGAATGGTACTGTCTTTATAATTTAATGGCAACGTATTAAGATACATCCCGGAAATAAGGAACAACGCTGCAAGGGAATAAATAATACTTTTTTTGGGAGTATTATTGTAAACAAAATAAGCAGCAATAAAGGGAATTACACCAAAAGCCAAGTTAATTGGAGCAATTGCTTCCTGCTCAACAAAGTGGAAAATGATCCTGGTGCTTATGCCGGCCAGAATAGCTAAAAGGCCCATGAATAAGAAACCTTTTTGAAACAAAGATGTTTTTTCTTTATTTACTTTCTCCTTGAAATGCAACCTTTCATACCAAGCACCTAGAACCTGGGAATCAGGGTTTTGGTCCCATGCTTGTGAGAATGCTTTTTTAAAAGCTTTCGGATCTTTTCTATACATCTTCTCCAACTCATGGGGGTTATCCATATTTTTAACAATCAAATTGTTAATGTTCATAGTTATACCTCCTCTAATTTTAAAAATAAGGTTGTTACCTTTTAACAAAAGCACCTCACTCATTTATTATGATTTTGATTTTAATACAAAATTTATCGTTTTACAATAAAAAATTATTATTTAAAGGATTTTTTTTATCGTTAAATTTTAAATAAAAGAAAAACAAAAGAGCATGACAGTTTTATGTCATGCTCTTTTAACAAATTAATTCTCAAATACAAAATTAATCTTATTATCTTTCCACTCTAATTTCGCATCAAACGTTTTCTCGCCCTTTTTAAAACCTTTAATTAAATCAGTCTTTTCACCTTTTAAGAGCTTTGTCATATTCTTTTGCGAAATTGTTTTACTTAATATCTTCTTTGAAATGGTAAAATCACATTGCGTTGTATTATAGTTAGAACAACCGTAAAACGTTGACTTATCAATTACATCACCATCACATTTTTTACAGCTACCAACCTTTTTACCCGTTGTAAATTTCGATCCTTTCCGTTCAATCGATTCAACATGTAGTCCCGTGAAATCCCACTTCTCAGACATTTCCACTGCGTCTTCAATAATTTTAGCTGATAGCTTTTTCGTCTGTTCCATAAATGTAGCTGGTGAAGCTGTACCTTCACCAATTTCCGCAAGACGTTGTTCCCATTTCGCAGTCATTTCCGGTGAAGCTAGTATTTTATCACCAATTGCGGTAATTAATACTTTTCCTTTATCAGTCGCATACACTTGGTTTTTCTTTACATCTATATACTTACGGTCTTTCAGCATCGTAATAATACCTGCGCGAGTCGCTTCCGTACCTAAACCTTCTGTTTTCTTTAATACTTTCTCCAGCTCTTCATTCTCTAAATACTTACCAGCTGTTTTCATTAACGTAATAAGTTGTCCTTCTGTATAGCGCTTCGGTGGCTGTGTTTTTCCTTCTTTCACTTTCACCTTTACAACTTTTCCTTCTTCGCCTTCAGCTACAATTGGAAGAATGGTTTCGTCATCTTTATCGTCTTGGAAAATAACTTTACGCCAACCTTCTTGAATTTGCTGTTTTCCTTTTGAAATGAATTCAGCACGTTCATCTACAAGCGTTACAATCGTTGTATAGTCAAAGATTGCAACTTCATAATGAGCTGCAATAAGCCTTCTTACGATCATATCGTATATTTTCTTTTCATCACCTGATAGTCTGCTTGGGTTTGTAACTTGCTCTGTCGGAATAATTGCGTAGTGATCTGTTACTTTCTTTTCATTTACATAACGCTTGTTATTCATAATGGATTCAACCGGAGCCGGTAATAAGCCTTTATATTCATCAAACTGACTTAACTTCTGTAAAATATCAGGGAACGTCGCTGCTTCTCCTTGTGTAACATAGTTAGAATCTGAACGTGGATAAGAAACAATCCCTTTTTGATAGAGTGCTTGCGTTATATCAAGCGTCTTTTTCGGTGAAAACTTAAAGGCTTTATTTGCCGTTGCTTGCAGTGATGATAAGTTAAATAAAAGCGGCGGCTGAAACTCTTTACGCTCCGTTTTCATTTCCTTCACAACAGCCGGTTTCCCTTGGCAAAATGCCGCAATTTTATTCGCCATATCAGGGTCTTTTAAGCGGGATTCATTATCCTTTTCCCATTTTCCGTCATATTTCTTTCCTTCTATATTAAAGGTTGCAAACACTTCCCAGAAAGGCTCTGACTTAAAGTTTTCAATTTCTTTCTCTCGCTTTACAATCAATGCTAACGTTGGTGTTTGGACACGACCAGCAGAAAATACATCATTCATTCCTTTTTTCTTTAACAAAATACTAAAGACACGTGATGCATTCATACCAACAACCCAGTCAGCGCAAGATCTTGTGTATGCTTCGTAATACGTATTAATTGTATCTGATTCATCAAGTAGATTTTTAAATCCTTGGTAAATAGCTTGCTTCGTTAAAGATGAAATCCATAGACGTTTCATCGGCTTTTGCACGTTACAAAGATTAATAATATTTCGTACAATCAGTTCCCCTTCACGCCCAGCATCGCCCGCGTGAATAATTTCTGTTACCTGAGGATTATGTAACAGCTGTTTCACTACGTTAAATTGCTTATACTTTGACTTTGTTACTTCAAATTGAAAACGTTCTGGAATCATCGGTAATGTATTAAGTGACCATTTTTTCCACTCTGCGTGATAATGCTCTGGATTACATAACTGCGTCAAATGACCAATTGCCCATGTACAGTACGCTCCATTTGGAAATAACTCATTCGCTTCTACCTCTAAATATCCATCTTTCCGGCGATATTTAAACTGTGAAACAAGAGCCAACCCTTGATCTGGTTTCTCGGCAATAATTAATTTCATTTTATAACTCCCTATCTGTATTCCAGTGTTACTTTCATTGTCTATATGTTTAGAAGCGATGATAAAACAACAATCTTATTTATCATTCGCGGTTTGTCTCGCAAATGGGAGACCTATAATATTATACGCTTATTCTTTATGCCTTCACAATAGAAACTCATAATATAACAATTTCTTTCACATGCTTATAATTAAAAAAGACGCCCTAAAAAATCAAGCGTTCCTTTGCTTACATCTATGAAATTGTGCAGATAATATGCAGATATTAATAAGCATAAGTACCCTCCATATAAACATATGATGAAATGAACGATAGGACAAGGAGGTATCATAATGTTTGCTTATACGTTAACTACCTTAACACTTTGCTGTACCTCGATTCTTATTACATCCTATATTTCTAAACGTAAGGGTACCCTAATGGAGTATATGGTATTTATTATGTCTTTTAGTATGAGTATCGGTTTAAGTATTGGTTTTTACTTAGGCATTCTCTTTAAGGGGGAATTACTATATTCTACTTTGCTTGCTATTTTAATTAGTGGTTTTATCGGTTTCTTAATCGGTCTACGTTTTCACCTATATACTGCTTTAGAAGGAATGTTCTCTGGATTAATGGCAAGTATGATGGGAGCAATGATTACAGAAATGTTAAACGCTCAACAAGCTCATAGTATATTGTTCATTAGCCTTTTACTTACTATAACGATTACTATGTTCTGTGTGATTCAATTATTATCGGAGAACTTTTCTACTTTTATCCAACAGCGTTTTTTGTTATTACTTTCAATTAGTGTAGTAATTATCGTTGCCGTATTCGCGACATTTCCAAATCATACTCCTTCACCTGGGCATAATCAACATATACATTAGTACTTGCAACAAAAATGAATAAGCAGCTATCCATAGGATAACTGCTTCCTATTATTCTGGCTTATTAGGAATGTTTTGGTTTGGAACATAGTCAGATTTATAATCTGTATAGTTCACTTCCGTTACCATCCCTGCTGAAGCATGGTGTAAATCGTGACAGTGGAACATCCACTCACCCGGATTGTCTGCTACAAAGGCTACTTCATATTCTTCACCCGGTTTTAAGTTCAATGTATCTTTTACAATTGGAGAACCTTCTATCGGTTTTCCATCTTTACTCAACACCTGGAAAAAGTGTCCGTGTAAATGCATTGGGTGATCATCCATTTTAGAACGATTTACCAATCTCACTTTTACTAAATCACCCTTTTTCACTTGAATTGGGTCAATATCCGGAAATACCTTTCCGTTAATTGTATATACCATTTCATTTCCATTCATTTGCGTATTTAAGTCCATATTATATGTGGCAGTATACTCTTGATTTAACGTGAAACTACCTAATTTTTTAGTACCATATTTCATTATATCTACTTTCGGTAATTTTTCTTTTTCGTCTGTTTTATCTTTCATCTCTTTGCTGCCATCATACTCAATAACAGCTTTCATTCCTTTTGCACCTTTATTTTTTGAATGGTCTTCAACATACCATTTCCCAGGATTATTAGCAGTAAATTCAATATCATAACGTTCACCCGGTGCGATTGAAATTACTTTATCCTTTATAACTTTTGGATCGTTTATTGGTTGACCATCTGTCGCAATTACTTTTATATCATGACCGTGAACATGTATATCATGTGATAGATAACCAGCATTAACGAGTCGAAGACGAACTTTATCTCCCTTATTCACTTTCAATGGCACTACTAAATCACCGCTTTTTCCATTGATTGTGAATAAATCATACATACTCATATCATGACCTTCCATCTTCATATTTCCATGGTCCATTCCTGTCATATTGCCAGAGTCTTTTTGATCACTGCCCATGTCCATACCGGAATGATCCATGCCGTTCTTATCGTCATTCTTTTTCGTATTTTCATCACCTTTAGATTTATTACCTATTTGCCCTTTTGTCATTTCTTTTAACTGCTTTTTAATTTCTTCTTTATCTGTAACCCATTCATCCAACATTAATGTGTAATCTTTATCATATTTTTCCTTTGTATCTTCTACAATGAGCGCTCCATACAAACCTCTATCTAATTGATTTACAGAATCTTGATGCGAGTGATACCAGTACGTTCCTGGTACGTTCGCTTCAAATTCGTAAGTGAAACTTTTTCCTGGTTCAACTGCATCTTGTGTCACGCCTGGAATTCCATCCATGTTATTTGGGACAGGATATCCATGCCAATGAATGGATACTGGTACAGATAATTCATTTTTTAATGTCACTTTCACCTTTTTACCTTTTTTCACCCGAATTTCTGGACCAGGAGATGAGCCATTAAATGTCCAGACTGGAACAATAACACCGTTACTTAATTTTTGCTTTTCTTCTTTCGCTATTAAAGTAACTTCTGGTCCTTTTTCAACCTTCAATGGTGTTGTAGCTGTTTCAGTCTGTAGTGTTTTTTTATCATTCATATTTTTATGATCATTTGTTGTATTTGTCGTCACAGAACAGGCAGCAATTAAAAATATTACAGAGACTGTAATGGCTACTAATACAAATCGCTTCATGGAAAATCCCTCCTTTTTCTTTTTCAAAATCATTATAGAAGTTGATTTTCAAGAAAATAAGGAGATGTAATTAAATCTTACGTAAGCTAATTGGAAGATTACTAAAAGCGGAGACATTACAAGAGGCGAATATTTTAGAAATACAAAATGCTTTCCTTGTAGCGACTATATTAGCCGTTCTCGTATTTGTTTTGACGTTATTTCTTAAGAAACAATAACACTGCTATTATTAAATAAGAAAAATGTAGCTAAAATGCTCTTCACAAAAGAACTTAGATTTTTGTATAATAAGAACTAATGTTCTTTACAGACAATGGACTCAAATTACACAAATATATCAAATAGAAGAGGATTGATATACGATGAAAATTGATAGACCAAAAATTTCACCAGAGTTATCTTCAAAGAATTTTCAAGATATTTTTTATGAAGAAGATCCAACATTAGAAGTGTGTGAAATTATAGACTCCACTTTCGAAAATGAATCTGTAGATAGAGTGCGATTGTATGATGCAGTGATAAAGAATTGTAAATTCACTAATACAGACTTTAGCAATATTGATATTACAGATGTTTGTTTTGAAAACTGCGATTTATCAAATGTTAATTTAAGCAATTCTTCTGTTCATAGAGTCGAATTTAAAAACAGTAAATTAATCGGGGTTAATTTTGCAGAATCTAGCTTAGGAAATGTTAAATTTGAGAATTCAATTTTGAATTTAGCAGCATTTGGGAATTCTAAACTAGAAAAAATTATATTTAATGAAACTTCATTAAATAATGCAGATTTTTTTGACTGTAAACTTAAAAAAGTTGAATTCCAATTATGTAGTCTTGATGAAGCTAATTTTGATCAGACATCACTGAAGGGGATAGATATTAGTTCTTCTACCTTTGATACACTTACAGTTTCAGTGAACGATTTAAGAGGATGTAAAGTATCAACATATCAAGCTGTTCAGTTTGCTACTTTATTAGGATTAATAATTAAAGATTAGTATTTCGAAGAAAAGAACCCTATCCCGAATCATGGATTTTTTAATTGTCCACGATTCGAGATAAAGTTCAAATAAATTAGTGATGACTCTTTTATTATTTAACTACAGCTTGGTTTCCTTTTACATGTTCATTATTTACACTCATAAATTCTTCAATTTCTTCAACTTCTCTAATGATATCTTTTGACAAGTTTTCATACCCGTCTTTCGTTACAAGAATGTCATCTTCAATACGAATTCCAATTGATTCTTCTTCAATATAAAGACCAGGTTCAATTGTTATAACCATACCTTCTTCTAACATTCTATCTTTATATGTTCCTACATCATGTGTATCTAAACCAAGGAAATGGCTGACACCATGATAATAGTATTTTGATAACTCTTCATCTTCTTGAATTAAACCAATTGCTTTACACTCTTCTGCCAGTACCTTTTTTGTATGCTCATTTAATGCAGCGAACTTTAATCCCGGCTTAATAATCTCTGTTGTTTCTTTTAATGCTTTTAATACAATATTATAAATTTGTTTTTGACGACTAGAGAATATTCCATTTGCCGGGAATGTATAACTAATATCAGCGTTATAGTAGTCTTTTTGAGCACCTAAATCTAGCAATACTAAATCACCATTTTGAATTTGTGCATCATTATCTTCATAATGAAGAACTGTAGCATTTTTACCACTTGCCAAAATTGTATTGAACGCATGATGCTTAATGCCAGATGATTTCAGTGTAAAATCAAATTGAGCTTCTAATTCATACTCCATCATGTCTGCTTTTGCATGCTTAAGTACGTTGTAAATACCGTCTTTCGTTATAGCAATCGCTTCTTTAATAATTTCAATTTCTTCCTCGGTTTTAAAAACTCGTAATTCACAAATGTTCGGATATACATTACCAATTGTTACATGTGGGTATTGTTCTCTTACATGTTTAGCAAACGCTAATGTTTTTGTCTCCGTACCATTCCACTCACGACGTTCTATATCTAAATATAGATGCTTCGCATTTTCTGTAAAGAGTATATTTGATACTGCTTTTTCAAAGCTATCTAAATATAAAACTTTCTTTATACCTGAAATTCCCTCTGCTTCTTCGCTAGAAACTGTCTTCCCAACCCATTTTTCCATTACTGGATCTGATTTTTCAATGAAAAGTGTCTCTTCTACACTATTCCCAAACTTTTTCAGCATAAAAATAACATTTGGTTCATCGATTCCCGTTAAGTAGTAAAAATTACGATTCGGTACAAATTTATAATGTGCATCAGCTGACATATGCGGTGCTTGTCCCGCAAATAAAATCGTAACGGATTCATCAGGTAATGTTTTCGTTAGTCTTTCTCTATTTTGAGCAAAAAATGTTGATTTCATAATAATCCCCCTAGTGTTCTATGTATGCTTGTGAAACTAATCATCAATACAATTCATTCTATTATTGTTATAATTTTTCGTCAATTAATTATACTCATAGCAAAAGGAGAATTTTCATTACTAGGGCCCCTTCCACGCTAAATTATGCATATCACTCCACAATTTCTTGATATTTATTCCATATACTTAAAATCTCATGTATAGGAAAGGGGTCTACAAATTTGAAACATTATGTAGCAACAGGTTTAGCAATTACTTCTTTATTAATAATTTCTGGATGTTCTAGCAACTTCGAAACAGCACCAGTGAAGAACGAAACGGCGCAATCTCAACCAAAAAATACAGAAACAGCAAATACGAGTCCGCAAGACTTCTATAAAGAAATTACATCTGGAAAAATCGAGCACATTCACGGAATTGGTTATGCAGGAAATATGTCTGGGATTTCTATCGCCACTCATAGCGGGATAAAAGTTTATCAAAATGGAAAATGGTTTAAAACTAAGACTGAGCTACATGATTATATGGGATTTCAGGCAACGAAGAACGGATTCTTTGCCAGTGGTCACCCTGAACCAGGTGCAAATTTAAAAAATCCTTTAGGATTATTGAAAAGTTCTGATGGCGGTAATACCCTTGAAAAGCTAGCGTTTTATGGAGAATCCGATTTTCATAACCTTGCTGTCGGATATAATACGGAAGCAATTTATTTATACAACGAACGCCCTAATTCTAAATTACAACAAGGTTTTTATTTCAGTACGAACAACGGACAAGAATGGAAAAATAGTAAGTTAAAAGGTCTTTCAAGTACGATTCATTCCTTTTCAGTACATCCGAATCAATCTAGTGTAGTCGCGGTAAGTGCTAAAGACGGTGTTTACTTATCTACAGATTACGGAAATACATTTGAACTATTCGCTAAATCACTTGAATCGACCGCAATTACATTAAGTAATGAAGATGTTATTTACGCCCCTATTAATAAGCAAATCGTAACGAAGAAATCAATTGCTACAAATGAAGAAACAAACATACAAATTCCACCTTTAGATTCTAAAGATGCAATTATGTATATTTCACAAAACCCTCAAAATTCAGCCGAAATCGTATTTGCTACAATGAAATCAAATGTATTCCTCTCTACAGATGAGGGTAATACGTGGAAGCAGATTGCTAATGAAGGAACATTCCAATTTAAGTAGAAGGGTGAATATAACGTGTTTTCAACAATAAGTGAATGGAGCTATCAACTCATGTCTCCTTTAATGGATGCCGCGAATGCTACGAAATCTGTACCTCTTTTATTTTCGTTTTTATTAGGCATAGTAGGTACCCTTGCTCCTTGCCAATTAACAGGAAACATTAGTGCTATTACACTTTATAGCAACCAATCTTTACAAAAGGGACATGTATGGAAACATATACTTTTATTCATTTTAGGAAAAATAATGGCTTTTACGACGCTTGGACTATTAGTATGGTTTTTAGGAAAAGAGATTCAGCAAATATTGACTTTGTATTTTCCATGGTTACGAAAAATGATGGGACCCCTATTAATTTTAATGGGGCTACTGTTGTCAGGTATTATAAAAAGAAGATATTTCTTCTCGATTAAATTTATACGAAATCAAAATGAAGTTGGTTCATTTTTACTCGGATTCTTCTTTTCCTTAGCTTTTTGTCCGACTATGTTCGTTCTATTTTTTGGAACGTTAATCCCTTTATCTTTATCATTTAATTACGGGTACTTGTTTCCAACGTTCTTTTCGATAGGAACTGCGCTTCCTATCGTCGTATTAATGTCCTTCATCTCCTATCTGGGATTAAACGGGGCATTACTAAAGAAGAGTAGGAAAATAGGAAATAGCATTCAGCGTATAGCTGGTTTTCTCCTTATTTTAATCGGATTTTATGATACTGCTCTTTATTGGTAATACATACAAAAGATAAGCTCTAGTGAAATGAGCTTATCTTTTGTAATATTATATTCATTTTTTCTTTTGCTGTAGTTGAGCTAATAAATTCTTAACAAACGCGAGAAACAGCGGGTCATTCTCTTTTTTAGGTGACCATTGCATAATAAGTTGTCGTGGAATTGTAATTTCTATCGGCTGTACAATGAAGTCATGAATAATTTGCTTATGTAGTCCTGATAACGGAACGATTGTTATGCCATTAACTTGTATAGTAAGTGCTAATGCTGAACTAATTGATTCTGACTCCATCACTTTATTAACTGTTATTTCATTTTTCATCAAATACGGTTCGAGCACTTCTTTGCAACCAGAAAGTGGCATAATAAAAGGATAATTTTTTATATCATTAATAGTAAGGTTAGGCAGAACTTTTTTTGAAGAAACCATAACATACGGATCTTCACCAATGACATCATAATGAAATCCTTGTATTAAATTTTCTTTTATAGAAATAGAAAAATCTGCACTACCTGATGATAGCCAATCTAACACTTCTTGATAGCTTCCTTCTCGAACTGCAAGTACATATTGACTATGATCAATATTCCCTAGTTGAATACACTCCGCCAAACAATATACAGTAACGGAAGGATACGTAGCTAGTACAATTTTATACAAGCTTTTATTCTTCAACTGGAAAGCTGTTTCCTCAAGTTTTTCATACTCCATTAGAAGTCGATTCACACCAACTAAAAATTCTTTGCCATTTTCAGTTAGAATCGTTCCTTGTCTAGAGCGATCAAATAACGTTATAGCATATCGTTTCTCTAATTTGTTAATAATATGGGTTATTGCTGGCTGTGTCATATGTAATTCCTTTGCTGCCAGACTAATACTATTTAAACGAGCCACATATGTAAAGACTTTAAAATCAAAAACATTCATTCTGTTCTCCTTATATAAAATATATTTATATCATCTATAAATAACCTTCATTATATTTATGAAACCACTTCATTTACACTGAGTATACATCATCAATATTACAAATAGATGAAACTTATATACCCTAGAGGAGTGTTGATTAAATGAGTACTTACATTTTAGTACATGGAGCATGGCAAGGTGAATGGGCATGGGAATTAGTAAAACCTCAACTAGAGGCTTTAGGTCACACTGTTATTACACTAGACTTACCTGGAAGTGGGAAAGATACAACTCCTTCACAAAATATAACGTTAGATTCCTATGTTGATGCAGTAACAGCTAATATAAATCAACAAAATGAAAAGGTTATTCTTGTTGGACATAGTATGGGTGGAATCGTTATTACTCAAACTGCTGAACTTATACCAAATAAAATCGATAAATTAGTATATCTTTGTGCTTTCTTACCACGAAATGGAGAAAGTCTTGGTAGTAAATTAGACGGAGAAGATGGCCCGCAATTCACTATAAATGAAAATGACTTGACTGCTGAACTTATACCTAATCTAATTGAACAAACATTTTTAAATGCTACAGAAGACGGTTCTATTAAAGAAGCATCTTTTAATCAAATGCGTCCTCAACCATTAGGACCCTTCCAACAAGAGCTGAAAATATCTGAAGAAAACTTTGGAGCCATAGATCGCATTTATATTGAAACGACTCTAGATAGAGCGATTCCAATTGATTTTCAGCGCCGAATGAATACAGAAACACCTTGCAAGAAAATTATTACTTTAGAAGCTGATCATTCTCCATTTTTCTCTAAAGCATCGGAACTTGTTCATTACTTAAATGAATTAAACTAAATTTTTCATAAAATAAATAGACACTCACAGGTGTCTATTTATTTTACTAATTAAAAGCTATCTTTACTCTATCTACATTGCCATGCCCTTTTGCTTCATCTCCCACTTTTTATACAGTAGTACTGCACCAAATAAAAATACTCCCGCAACAAATGAAGCTACTGGTAACATCTTTATCATTCCATCTGGAAATACGAGCGGCAATAATGGAAATGCATACACTGCTAGAATACGTACACCAGCAATTTTTAATAAAATAAGCATTAATATCATATTTAATAAAGTGACTACAATCCATGAATCAATCGCAAAGTACAATATTGTTCCAACAGTTGCAGATGTAGTTAATACTACTATTTGTTTAAAAGCCATTTTTTCATTGTACATCGGCTTTTGAAGTGATTCATATACAACAACTAATATTGGTGGAATAACTGCTAATTGTTCATAACCAGTTATCCAACATAAACTAATCCATACGAAATTTAGTATGAGAAATACAGTCATATATTTATACTGTATTTGCACTTTTCGCTTAATACCGTTATTCAATTTAAATATAAGAACACCAACCATTAAAATAAATGTTAAAGCGAATACCGCGATAACAAATGACCATTCCGTCGCATTTGTTACTAATGGTAATAAACCTGTCGCAATAGATGGTGCTAAATTGGATTGAATTACACGTAAAAAAAGCATCATGAATACAAGCGTTAAACTTACTTTCCCTAAATAAGCAATATCCATTTGATTCACCATAAAACCAATCACAGCTGTTATTGAAGGTGCAATGAAGATTTTTTCTGGTTGCCTTAACCATCCTGGCTCACGATACGCCCATAAAGCAATTGCCATCGCTGCTATTTCCGGCAGAATAACTTCCGGATCATTTAATAACACACCCGCTGTTACCATGGCTAAAATAAATAAAATAGCAATCGTATATGAGATGATTGTTTCTTTCTTTGAAATTACTGCATTCATTATTACATACTCCTTTGTGCTCATTTCTTTCATAATGTAAAACAACTAATTTTATACCCTACTACGGTATTGTATATTAACGTCTTTTCTATTTCAAGTATCATTAAGTTATTCACATCCTTTTTCACTCCATGCTCTTACAAAAAAGAAATTTTTATAGACGTTGACACTTAATGAAAGATAGGTTAAAATAACTATACATTAGTAAGTAACTAATGTAATTAATTCTAACTAGAGGTGAAAACAAATGCAAAACATTTTATTCCGTATTAATGAATTATCAAAAAAAGAAAGAACATCTGGATTAACAGTTGATGAAAAACAAGAACAACAAATGTTACGTCAAAACTATACAGAAACATTTCGTGGAAGCCTAGATTCCATTTTATTAAATACAAAAATTGTTGATTCGAATGGTCTTAACGTTACACCAGTTGCATTACAAGATGCTCAAATACGTTTAAAATTAAGCAAATGAGTTCCGCGCTAAAGAATTTCAATAAAACATAAACAGAGCTGGATTTCCTATATAGAAATTCCAGCTCTGTTTATTGTCTTTTCTAATTTAGTAAACGAGCGATACATCGCAATTCTCCACGACACAATCATCGCAAATGCTAGTAAGAAAAACATGCCGCTTAACTCTGCCAAATCAATTGATTGGCTTAAATATGACTTTAATGCCACGCGTACAGCTAATAAGCCTACTAAAATGAATATGAATGCTTTAGACGGTTTCATAAATATATGTTCGCCTTTTATTTCGAACTTAGTTGTTTTAATAAGAAAAATAGAGAAAATAATCCCTATACTAATTGCCTCGACTATTTCTAACGATGTTAATCGAAAATCTGGTAAAAAGTACATCATCGCGCCTGTACTCATAAAAATTGGTGGTAATATAATTTTCTTTTTCGTTACCGGCTTTTTCGCTGCTTTAAAACGTAGAAACATTACCCCAACAGCCATACAAACCGCTATGACACTTGATAAAAGTGCTATCATACTTTCCACTCCTATCTATTTAAATGACTTTTTTAGCAAAATCATAAACCAATAAGTAACTACATGCCGCATTATAGAATTTCTTCATTATATTCCTCCTGCTGTAAACTTTCCATATTCGCTGCAATCATTTTACGCAAAGTTTATGAACGGAATATGAACAAAAAAGCCATTCTGCAATTAATAATTGCAAAATGGCTTTTTAACTTATTTTAAATCGTCAATTGTGAAAGCACCTGGAAGTAATTGCTCAACAGTCACTTCTTTTTCATCACCTTTTACATTCGTTAGTAATACAGGCATTTTCGGATCACAGAATTCAGCAATTACTTGTCTACACGCACCACATGGTGAAATCGGTCCATCAGTTTCTCCTGTAATAACTAAGTAACTAAAATCGCGCTCCCCTTCTGATACCGCTTTAAATATTGCTGTTCTTTCTGCACAGTTACATAAACCATAAGAAGCATTTTCTATATTACAACCAGTATAGATTTTCCCTTCTTTCGTAACTAACGCTGCGCCAACAGGAAATTTAGAATACGGAATATACGCTTTCGATAACATCTTGTTTGCTTCTTCAATATATTTTTTCTTATCCATATTATTTCCCCCTCAAAGTAAATGAAATGATCATTAGTCAGTAATAACTGTATGAACTAATTTAGGAGCCACTGCTGTTTCAGCGATAGAGATGTTCTCATAAATTTTTGCTTTTACATCTTCTACATTTTCACGATTTGCGTAGATTGTTACGAACGGCTCGCCTTCTTTTACTGCATCGCCAACTTTTTTACGTAACATTAATCCTACTGCTAAATCGATTTCATCTTCCTTCGTTGCACGACCTGCACCAAGTAACATAGCTGCAATACCAATCTCATCTGCAACAATGTTAGAAATAACACCTGAAGTTTTTGCAGGTACATCAATTACATACTTCGCTTGTGGCATTTTTTCTGGATTGTCTACAATTGAGCTATCTCCGCCTTGATTGCTTAAGAACTCTTTAAATTTCGCAGTTGCTTTTCCGTTTTTCATCACTTCAATTAGCATTTCACGAGCTTCTTCTAACGTATTTGCTTTTTTCGCAAGTACGACCATTTGACTTCCTAATACAAGTACTAATTCTGTTAAATCTTCTGGACCTTCACCTTTTAACGTATCAATCGCTTCTTTCACTTCTAGAGCATTACCAATCGCAAATCCAAGAGGTTGTGACATATCTGAAATAACTGCCATTGTTTGACGTCCTACGTTATTTCCGATACGTACCATTGCATGTGCTAATTCTTTTGCATCTTCTTCTGTTTTCATAAATGCACCAGCACCTGTTTTTACATCAAGTACGATTGCGTCAGCACCAGCTGCAATTTTTTTACTCATAATTGAACTTGCGATTAAAGGAATTGAGTTAACAGTTCCTGTTACGTCGCGTAATGCATAAATCTTTTTATCTGCAGGTGTTAAGTTTCCTGTTTGTCCAATAACAGCTACTTTGTCACGGTTTACAATATCAATGAATTGTTCTTTCGTAATTTCAACGTGGAATCCTTCTACCGCTTCTAATTTATCAATTGTTCCGCCTGTATGTCCTAAACCACGACCAGACATTTTTGCTACTGGTACATCTAAAGCAGCTACTAACGGTCCTAATACTAATGTTGTTGTATCACCAACACCGCCAGTTGAATGTTTGTCTACTTTAATTCCTTCAATTGCTGATAAGTCGATCGTTTCTCCAGACTCAACCATCGCCATCGTTAAATCTGCACGTTCGCGATCTGTCATATCTTTAAAGAAGATTGCCATTGCAAGCGCACTCACTTGATAATCAGGAATACTTCCGTCTGTATATCCATTAATAAAGAATTTGATTTCTTCAGTCGTTAATTCTTTGCCGTCACGTTTTTTTGCAATAATATCTACCATTCTCATTACAATCACCATTCCTTTTTATATTATATAAATCTATTAAAATAATAAGCCAACGATTGTTGCTGATAAGAAACTTACTAATGTTGCACCGAATAGTAATTTCAAACCAAATCTTGCGACTACATTCCCTTGCTTTTCATTTAAGCTCTTAACTGCCCCTGCAATAATCCCAATTGAAGAGAAGTTTGCAAATGAAACTAAGAATACAGAGATAATCGCTGTCGTTCTATCTGAGAAATTAAAGTTTCCTTGTGCTAAATCTGTCATAGCGACAAATTCATTTGATACTAATTTTGTTGCCATAATATTTCCGGCATTAACTGCTTCATGCCAAGGTACACCCATAATAAATGCAAATGGTGCAAATGCATAACCAAGAATTTCTTGGAATGAAATACCGATTACACCTTTAAATACTGCATTAATGAATGCGATAAGAGCAACGAAACCGACTAACATAGCTGCTACTGTAATCGCAACTTTAAATCCATCAATAATGTATTCCCCTAATACTTCAAAGAAGGTCTTCTTCTCTTCTTCTTGTACTTCTAACATATCTTCTTCCTCAGTAACTTCATATGGGTTAATGATAGAAGCAATGATGAAACCACCGAATAAGTTAAGCACTAAAGCGGTTACAACATATTGTGGTTTTAATAACACCATATATGATCCAACGATAGACATAGAAACTGTAGACATTGCTGATGCACATAATGTATACATTCTTTTCTCTGGCAATAACCCTAGTTGTTTCTTAACTGAAATAAATACTTCAGATTGTCCTAAAATCGCAGATGCAACAGCGTTATATGATTCTAGTTTCCCCATTCCATTTACTTTACTTAATGCTAGACCGATAGATTTTACAATAATAGGTAATACTTTAATATGTTGCAAAATACCTATTAAGGCTGATATAAATACGATTGGCATTAATACACTTAAAAAGAACGAAAACTCTTTTTGATTTACTAATCCACCAAATACGAAATTCACACCGTCAGCGGCATATTTTAATAGCTCTCCAAAACCATCTGCTATTCCGCTAATTAATATATTCCCTACACTTGTATTTAATAATAGAAACCCCAAAATGAATTGTAATATAACCATCGTTATGATTGGACGATATTTGACTTTCTTTCTATCATTACTAGCAAGCCAAGCGATACCTAAAATCAATACGAGGCCAAAAACACCGATTAAGTATTTCATAAGCCGTTTCCTCCCATTCGTATCCGCTTACATTTTTTTCAATTATTAAAGCAATAGATATACTTTAAACGTATATCTATTGCTTTAAGCTTTTATCGATTAGTAGTTATCTGTAGCACCTTTTGCATCATTTAATACGATTGCAACACTAGCACTTGCTCCAACGCGAGAAGCTCCAGCAGCTACCATTTTGTCTGCATCTTCACGTGTACGAACACCGCCAGATGCTTTTACACCAACGTTTGGTCCTACTGTTTTACGCATTAATGCGATATCTTCAGCAGTTGCTCCGCCAGTTGAGAATCCAGTTGAAGTTTTTACGAAATCAGCACCAGCTTTTACTGATAATTCACAAGCACGTACTTTCTCTTCATCTGTTAATAGGCAAGTTTCAATGATTACTTTTACAAGAGCTTTTCCTTTTGCTGCTTGTACTACTTCATAAATGTCTTTTTCAACAAATTCGTTATCACCATCTTTTAAAGCGCCTACGTTGATTACCATATCAACTTCAGTTGCACCTTTTGCGATAGCATCTTTTGTTTCAAATGCTTTTGTTTCAGTAGTGCTTGCTCCTAATGGGAAACCGATTACAGTACAAACGTCTACATCATGTCCAGCTAGTTCATCAGCCGCTAATTTTACCCATGTTGGGTTAATACAAACAGAAGCGAATTTATATTCCTTTGCTTCTTCGATTACTTTCATAACATCTTCTTTAGTAGTATTAGCTTTTAAAATTGTATGGTCAATTAACTTTGCAATGTTCATTATCTTCACTCCTCATATCTTTTAACAACTTCATTCTAACTCTTAGTTGAACAAATGTAAATACACTTTTGAAATTTTGTTCATTCTTTTTTAAAAGGCATTTTCTTGTAGTAAATAAAGCGCATTCTAACAAAGAACACTTCATATATAATCAAATTTTCTATGTTAACAATGGTAGTATGTATCTCCATATCCATAATTATTTTTAAAAAGGCAATTTGTGTTCAAAAAAGACTCCTATCATTCATACATAACAAAATAAAAGGAGTTCTCAAAATTAACATTTTGAGAACTCCTTTTATTTCTAACCTTTTTGATAATGTAACAGTTCTTTTGCTGTATGCTGATCGATAATTAATACATTTGCATACCCGCCACGTAACGCACCATCAATTGCTTTTATTTTTCTATTACCACCTGCAACTAAAATAGAGCGTTTCTTTAATTTCAGTTCCTCTAACTCAATTCCAATTGTACGCTGATTAATCTCTTCGCTACTAATATTTCCGTCTCCATCAAAGAAACGTGAACAAATGTCACCGACTGATTGTTTTTTGAGTAAACTTGTTTCATCCTTATCGAAATAACCTAATCGGAATAACAGCGCTTCGTCTCGCACTGTTCCTACAGTGAAAACTGCAATATTCGCTTGTTTCCCCATTTCGATAATGTGATGAATATGTCGATCCTGCTCTACTAATTCTTTTGTCACTGCATTATCAAATATAACTGGAAGAGGTAGATTTCTTGGCGTCGTTTGAAAAGCATCTGCAAATAAAGCTATCGTCTCATTCGCATATGTATTTACACTCGAATGACTAATGCCACCTTTTAGCTGGACAACCTCTACCCCTTTTACATGTTGCGGTACGATTTTTCTAGCAATTTCATACATCGTCATTCCCCAGCTTACACCAACAATATCACCGTTTTTAACCGTCTTTTCCATATACTCAGCAGCATATTTACTTATATACTCTGTAATCGTTGCATATTCCGGTACTGGAGAAAACACAACATGTGCCTCTAACAAGTTGTACTTTTCTTTCAGTAAATTCCCAACGTTATCTAAATCCGCAAATGGATCGGCGATGCTAATTTGAACAAACCCTTTTTCTTTCGCGTACTTTAACAATCTAGAAATCGTCGGTCTTGAAATATTTAATTTGTTAGCAATTTCTTGCTGACTATAATCTGATTGATAATATAATCTTGCAACTTCAACGCTTAATTGTTGTTTATCTTTTTCCATAGTAACTCATTACAAATCCCTTCCTGTATTTCCCTTTCGTTACAAGCATTATACAGCTTTATGCAAAAAAATTCGACTACCGAATTTTATCTAACTGAACTTTTATTCCACTTATTATATACAATGAAACCGTTCAATAAGAAACATAAACCATCGTCTAAAAACTATTCAAACACCCCTCATAAACAGAAGATACTGTTTATGAGGGGTGTTTATTCAATTTAAGTCTATAAAAGTTAAATGAAAGCAATGCAAGTTCTCACTTATTTAGAATAGGAGAAAAGATGATGTTTTATTTGTTCAATAAAATAATGATGGTGTATATTATCGTTAGATACTCGACTTGCCATAATAGCCCCCTCCATTGAAGATGCAAGAAAGGAAGCGAGTGATATAATGTCTACATCTTCTTTAAATTCTTGTTTCTCTATTCCTTCTTTTATGAGAGAAGCCATTAACATTACTGTATCATCATAACCTTTTGCTGCTGCTTTTTGTAATTCTGGAAATACTCCAGTACTTTCAATGGCACTATTAAGTAATGGACAGCCTCCAGCAATAGGAGGATTATTAGCTGCATCTTGATATACAAGGAAAATTGCAAGGATTTTATCAATTGCTGTCTTTTTATTTTCCATTGCTTTATGAAAATGACTCCACATAATCTCACCACTTTTGTCGTAGGCAGCAAGGACAATTTCTTCTTTACTTTTGAATCTACGATAAATAGATCCTTTAGGTAGTTCAGTAGCTGTCATTATATCCTGGATGGATGTGCGAGTTATCCCATTAGTATTAAATAAATATAAAGATGTTTCAATAATTTTTTCTTTAACCTTATCAACTTTAGTCATGCTTTGTAATCCTCCTAATGAAAACGATCCTAATATTCTAGGTAATGTTTACCCTCTATTTTCTTAATTTTTTTGTAAGTATAAATAAGTTTGGAACAGAAATATCTTATCAATTCCTATCTTATGGAAACCTCAAACAATACAGTTTGAAAAGAAGTTAATCAAATTGTATTACCTATATAACTTAAGTGAATTTTCTGTCAAAATAACATGACCAATTGTTTAATTCAGTCATATTATACAACTAATTTTATCTAAAATCGTAGAGTTGTAAAAATATATAGTTAATTTTAACGTATAGACATATGATTATTATATATAATTTTTATTAATATGTTTAGCTAAATTGTTTGAACTACCCCCACTTTCACTTCATTCTATAAAAGATTAACCATTAATGATTACTGGAATTAAATTGTAACAAAGCAACTGAAATATAAATATATTTGCTTTTTTCCATTTTGATTTTGTTAATACTTTATAAAAAGGGTTTAAAAAACTAGAAACTTGTAGTATCATTAGATTTCGATTCGGACCGAACCGTCCGGTTTAGAATCTTATATAAATATATTTAGAAGGAGAGCGTTATGCAGAAAGAAAAATCAAAAATTATAGGTAATTTAATTATGGGGGCAATACAGTGAACTTTATAAAAATGAATAAAAAAGAAATCATTATGCTAATAATCTTTACACTGTTTGTACCATTTCAAATTGGCTTGTACATACTATTTGGCATATCACTTTTAGCTAATGTCAATTTAGTTGAATCAGAATTTGTTCTTAGTGCCATCGGTTTTACTGTACCTGCTATTGTAGGAATCATTTGCTTTAGGAAAGAAATTATTGAAAGTTTTACTTATTTTAAAGAGAAGACAATTTTGAAAATAGTAAGTATTCCTATGGTAGTTTTATTTACGTTAATTGTGGAACAGTGTGTTATGTATTTTCTAGCAACTGGTCAACCAGAGAACCAAGAGCAGCTCCTTGAAACTGGTGCAGAGGTACCTCTTGTATTTACATTGCTTGTATTTGGTATTCTGGGTCCAATACTTGAAGAAATTGTGTTTCGCCACATATTAATAAATCGTTTTTCTTACCATATTGGTACTGCTATTGCATCTATCATTTCGATTATGATTTTTACACTTCTTCATACGAACCAACTTTCGGATATTGCTATTTATTTACCTGGATCGTTGATACTTACTGCGGCTTATCTTATTTCTAAAAGATCCATTGCATATGTTATAGCGATACACATGTTAAACAATTGCCTTGGTTTCATTCTGTAAGAAACTAGACTTGTTTCTAGTGCCAAAAATACTTTTTCTATGGCATAAGAAAGCTAATCAAAAATTATAATATATTAGGAGAGTGTCAGTCATGATTGTAACAACAACTTCTGGAATTCAAGGTAAAGAGATTATTGAGTATATTGATATTGTAAATGGTGAAGCTATTATGGGTGCAAATATTGTCCGCGATGTATTCGCTTCCGTTCGTGATGTTGTCGGTGGCCGTGTTGGTGCTTATGAAAGTAAGCTAAAAGACGCTCGTGATATTGCAATGGGCGAAATGAAAGAACTTGCAAAAGAAAAAGGTGCGAACGCTATCGTTGGTATTGACGTAGATTACGAAGTTGTTCGTGATGGAATGTTAATGGTTGCTGTCAGTGGTACAGCTGTACGTATATAAGTAAATAAAAAAACGGTTCCCCTTCGAATTTATACTTTGAGGGGGAATCCTGGTTCTGTTGCAGATTTTAAAGAATAAAGAGATGTTGATAAATCATTGTACGTCGAAAAACACAGTTTGAGTGTAAACTGTGTTTTTTTATATAGAGGCCCCATCACTATCAAGCTAAAAATCTTGTGTTAACTTGTGCAAAAAGTCCATTTTTTCGATTTGGGGTAATTTTGAATCCTTAAGTTTATGGGCATGTGGCGTTACCCTAATACTGTACAACTTTTTTATAAACGGTTGTAAGGTTCTACGTTTTTGACCATTCTGTACAACGATAACTTTGGTTTATTGATTTCACCTGTAATCTGGTAGCCTATCCTCTGATACAATTTAATTGCAAGTTGGTTCTCTTTCTTTACTGTCAGAGAGCATTTGGAAAAGCCTTGCAGCGAAGCTTGTTCCTCGGCAAACTCAAGTAGTCTGGTACCTATCCCTAGTCCTCGACTTTCGGGCAGTAAGGCAATTGTTCCGATGTGAAACTCGTCATCTTCTCCCTCCTTCAAGGTAAACATGGAATAAAGCATTTTGATATTCAGAATGTTATAAACAACAAACCCCAGCTTTCGGAACGAAAGCAGTTGTTTCAAAGTGGGCCAGGCAAGACGATTTAAGACGGGTATGGGATAGCAAGTAATCATCCCTAAAGTTTTCCCGTCCATTTGAGCTTCATAGGCGTATTGATGACTAAAACGGTTGTTCCCCTGCCGCCATAGCCTACAAAATATCCCTTCGACTGTGTTCTTCTCCTCAGATCCTGCAAGCGGAAACGCCATGTATTCCAATGCCATTACATTTAGCTGGGCGCCGACCATGGACTGATGAACAGCCTTTACAATAGAGATTTGATTCATTTTCTATTGCTCCTTTTCACTTTCTATATTATTGATATTAATTATCATAGATTTAAATCAGTTCACTCTCCTCTCAACTCATCCTTAGCTTTGAAACCATAATAAAATGTATTTAAAACAAGCTCTGCGGCAGATTTTTTAGCCACATTTCCTTCATGTACCTGTTCCCAGGTATGGAAAAGCAGAGCATAAAGCGTATTTAAAATCCATTCGCTACTAACCGTTTGCTGAAAGTAACCTCTTTGTTGTAACAGTTCAATAACGCGTCGTAAGGGTTCCCTCAGCTTCTCTTCTGCTTCACCTAATTCTTTGTTGTTAAATACAGATGCATCATGACCTAGAAAATAGATTTTGTCACCTAAAGGGATTAACGCTTCAATGAGTTCCGGGATATAGTTTTCACTTCTTTCCTCATCCAGTGGAATCTGGTTTACAGTATCACTTACCAGTTGGATAGCCCGATGGCCCAAGAACAGCATCAATTTCTCCCTGCTTTCGACGTAGCGATGGAGTGTAGCAATTCCAATTCCCGCATATTCCGCAATTTCATTCATCGAAGCAGTAGGATTTTCAACAAGCAATATAGTAGCCGAATCAAGAATTGCATTAAATCTCGCTTCCTTCAACGCTGACAAGTCTTTCTTCATCGTCAATCTCTCCTTTTTCTGTATAAAGTCGTCATTTTTGATAGATGAATATATCATTTGATATTATAATAAACAATTTAAAATAAAGTGTCCAGCTGCTGAATGTAGCTTTTCAAAAAGAATTATATTACTGAAACTGATAGTACTTTGAATGTTTCATTTTTAGCATTTCATTATTTAGATAACGATGAAGAAATTAAATTCTTTAATGTAATAAATACAAAAGCCAAAGGAAATGGTACGAATCGCTTTCTTAGTAGAGAAAATGATTACCTTATCTGGATTTTTCATGGCGAATTAATAATTACAGTAATTTTTCTACTTTTATTAAATCCGTTTGCACTTCATTTAATTACTGAATATTTTATAATGAAGTTACTTTCTGCATAAAGTTATCGGTTTTCCTTAAAATTCACTTCCGGGTATTTGGTCATCAGCCTTTTAAGGGTGGAGCCGTCATCCTTCTGTTTTACATACTGGTCAAAAAATGCCAGACTGAATTCGTTGATAATACGATGAACTTCCTTTGGATTTTCACCTGGGCTCTGCAACACAGGGGAGAACAAATGTAAATCAGTGAAGCTTGTATGATCCGTATGAGGAATGAGCATTGACATACCACCACCAGCTAACCCACGTCCGTATCGCTCCCTCACTTCATAGGGATCTGCTTCATCAGGCTCTTCTGCACTCATGAGCAGAAACGGTTTTCCAATTCCACTTTCAGGAAAAAATTCTCCATACAATGTACCATCCATATTGATAGCTGCTTTGACACGAGAATCTTTTGCAAGTATTTGTGTTGCGGTAGCTCCACCGTAAGAGTGGCCAAACATTCCAATTCGCGATGTATCCAGTCTTCCTGTAAAGAAGCCGGTCTCATCATTTTGGTTAAGTTTTTCTATCTGATTAAGGACAAAGCTGACATCTTCCTCCCATAATTTTATGTGACTATCCCCTTCATCAGTTAAATTGATGGGCTGTACGTAAGCAGTTCGACCATCTGGAAAGACGGTAGCTGCAGCATCAAAGGTATGATCGATACTTAGAACAATGTACCCTTGACTAGCCAACTCCTCAACTTGAAACGTGTTTTGATTACGAAAACCATTAAAACCATGAGAGAAAAGTAATATGGGATAGTGATTCTCTGAGTCTGAGAGTTGTAAATCCATAAACGAATGAGACTTTACCAATTCCATGTGGCTGAATGCAAATGCAGGAATGGACAATGTTTTTTCCAATCCCTTGGAGAGCTCATTTATGTTACGAATATAAGGTTCTGGATCCCCCTTGCTTTTTTCAGCTGCAGGATACCAAATTTGCACCATCAGTTCGCGCCGATCGGTTGGATTTTTCGAATATGGTTCATTTCTCTGATGATCAATCCAATGATATACCTTCGTACCGACCCTATGTGGGCCAGTTGGTTCTTCAAATGAAAATACTGGCATAAGTAAGGGTAGCGCAACTGCTACAGACAAATAGATACATAGCAACGAAGCCTTAACTATGAATATACCCCAACTTCTAAAGCCCTTTTTCCGCACCGTTAATAAATAGCATAAAATTAAGATAACTGGGGATACATATGCCGGAATCATCTGCCATCTAAAACCTTCTGCCAATAGCTGAACTGTAACCATTACAACGGCAACCAAAGTAGCTAATTTAGACCACTTTTTCGTTTCTCTTCCTACTAACAGTATCCAACTTAATAGACTAAAATTCAAAACTATCAAAACAACTTCCCAGAAATTCATTGGCATATCTCCTTTGCATGCATTTTACTTCTAATTAAAGAGGTAGTTTTCAGTTTGAGCAAAAGCAGATGAAACACCTATATAGTTGCACCGATTATGCTAATCGTTTCATCCACTCTACTCCTTTATTCAAATTAAAAACTTAAAATGCCCAGCTACCTTTACGGAAAATTGGTTCTACAGTTCCATCTGATAGAATACCGTCGATGTCCATCTCTCTGCTACCAATCATAAAGTCCTCATGTGTTACTGAAATATTTGCACCTAACGTTTCAAGCTGATCGTTTTCTAAATCTCTTCCACCCTCTAAGCAAGTTGGATAAGCTTTACCAATCGCTAAATGATTCGATGCATTTTCATCAAACAATGTATTAAAATATAAAATTCCCGATGCTGAAATTGGTGATTCATGTGGTACAAGTGCTACTTCACCTAAATAGCAAGAGCCTTCATCCACATTAATAAGCTCCTGTAATAAATCATGTCCTACCTGTGCTTCAGCTTTAACAATTTTTCCTTCTTCAAATGTAAGTTTAAAGCCGTCAATAATATTTCCTTGATAAATTAATGGTTTTGTATTACTTACATAGCCATTTACCCCTTGTTTCATCGGTAACGTATACACCTCTTCTGTCGGCATATTAGCCATAAAGATAGTATCATCAGGAGTTTTACCACCTCCAGTAATCCATTTATGCTGTGGTGCTAATGCAATTGTTAAATCAGTTCCTGGCGCTGTATAGTGAAGCTTCATATATTTTTTATTGTTCAGTAGGACCGCACGAGATTCTAAATTCTCTACATGTTCACGCCATTTTTCAATAGCATTGCCTTCACCAATACGAACAGCTTTAAAAATAGCCTCCCATAATGCTGGTACTTGATCCTCAGCTGCTAAATCCGGGAACACCTTCGATGCCCACTTTGGTGAAGGAACTGCTACCATCGACCAAGCTATTGAATCCTTCATTACGGCGTTGCGATTGTTTCTCAGAGCAGCTCCTGCTACCTTTTGATAGGTAACTAGACGATCAGATGAAATACCTGTAAATTTATCAGGATCTGTAGCATCTATCATTAATAGTGCTCCTTTACGTTCGATTAGCTCATCATTCATTTTAACTATCCACTCTGGGAAGCGATTAAATTCTTCATCTGAGGCATGATCAAAGTACGCACGTTCCATTTCTTCATCCGAAAAATTAACATGAACACGCCCTGCCCCAGCCTTATAAGCCTCTTTGACAACTATACGGGCGAAATCCAATGTATCTACTGATGTATTGACTAATAAGTATTGCCCTGGTTGAATATTGACACCGATTTTCACCGTAAGTTCTGCATATGCTTGTAATTTTTCTTCAAAAGTCATATTATTTACCTCGCTTTTATCAAATTGGTTTTGAATTCCCCTCACTAACCTGCTTTCATACCATACTTTCTGAACAGGTTTTCTCAGAATTTCTCTTTCCTATTTTTTACATTTTTCATCAAGACATGATAACAACTAATGGATTTTTTCTACTACTCATATATTTACTTTCTAAACTTTGATTCAAATAATATTGGTTTTTTTTCAAAAAATCTAATCGAAGGTATCAAACACTACAACAAATTATAGAGTTCTTTATTGTGAAAGCTCACTCATTTCTTCCCAATCTTTTCAATGTTGCTGCACCTAAAGGCTTTCCATCAATGTGGCGTTTAACATTCTCAATCACTCCTTTCTCTTTATAAAGTTATTTTTGATAGATAAACATATCATTTGATATAAGATTAAATCATTTCAAACGAATTATCAAGTCGTAAAATTTAATTTTTAAAAAATTGGGTAAAAAAAACTATATGAACATGGATTCTATCAAAGGGAGCGATAACGAAAAGATTTTTACGCACACATGGATACGAAATTACTGCTCAAAAATACCCCCTACATTTATCTGCAAGAGGGCTATCTTTTTATTCATTTTGCCAATAAACAAACATGTTTCCACTTTACCAATCTTTTTTCATGTTTATATTATCCTATCTAGATGAAGATATCTCCTAGAGGTAACACCACATGCCCATCAAGTTAAGAGTTTAATTGTTGCCACAAAACGAGAAAACTGAACCGGATTTTTATGAGTAATTATGAAGAGATAGAATTTTAGTTTTGGGGATATTTCAAAAGTTTAGCTTGATGGGTATGTGAATCTCCTCTCTATAACAAATATTTTTTAGTAAATGTTAAAAATTTTGCGAGAGTGTAAATTTTTAACATTTTAATTTTTCTCAATTGTATAACTTTATTTTTGAATTATACTTAATTCGTAATCCCAAAATTAGGAAAGGAGCTTTGAGATAGGACATTTATCTTAAATGTTTACTTGGAGGAGTGATTAAAAAAATCAATGAAGGTAATGTGTTTCTAAATTAATCAGGAAGAGAACTTGAAATGTTACTATGCTTTTTTTACTCATCTAAAAATATCATCAAAATTTTTTAATAAGTGCAAATTTAAAAAATCCACTTTCGGCATTAATGAAAAAGCTGATATTTCGTATATAAGTAATTAATGAATTTGAACGAAAGGACTGATCTATATGGACAGCAGAAAGAATTGTAGATTACAAAAAACTATAAAGGTGTTTGCAACATCCGCTATTTTAGCAACCACGTTATTTGCACCTATTATGTCAAACAATTTAGATGTGCATGCAGAAACTGCACAAACTGCAACTCAATTTGAACAAAGAGAGTTTGACCTTCCAGGTACAGGAAGTTTTTGGGATGAAGCAAAAAGAGAAAAAAGAAGTGAGCAAAAAAATTATATGCCAACAGGCATATATGTGAAACCTAATGAACAGGTTACAATTACAGTATCAGGAACGCAAAAGATTAGAGCCATTATTGGGACACATCAATATGATAAAGAATGGGGAAAAGAAATTGATCTTTCTCCAGGCTCTAATACTATCTCTTCACCAAACGGCGGCGTATTAGGGTTAGATAATTTTCAAAGCACAGGAACAGTTAAGGTGCAAGTAACGCAAGGCGGTAGTCCTATTCCTTTCTTTGTATTAGGGAAACACACAAAAGCTGACTGGATTGCCATGATGAACAACTATCCAAATGCACATGCAGTACAATTGAAATCAGAACGAGCCGTACTAACTGTAACTCGTGATAGTGCCAATAAATATATTGTAAATCAAGATCCTGTGCCCCTATTAAATAAATATGATGATATGATTCGAGCGCAAGACAAGTTAGCAGGGCTATCTGAAACGGATCCTAATCCTTTACATCGTTCAACTCGTCGTATTTGGGCCTTTGTAGAAAATCCTAACGCACAAAGTTGGGGCATGTATGCAAGTTGGGATGGAGCCGTCTTTACGACTGCTGGTGAAGCTATCAAAAGTACTTTAAATGTAAATGAGTTTGGATGGGGACAAATGCATGAAGCGGGACATGCACGACAACAATATCCATGGACGTGGAATGATTTAAGAGGTATGGGTGAAGTAACGAATAATCTATATTCATTAGCTGCATTCAAGAAAATATACCCAAATATACCAACACGTTTAGATACAGAGGGAGATTATAATAGAGCTTTTGCGTATTTAAACCAAACAAATAAAGAATATAAAAATATTGACGACCTGTTTGTAAAACTTGTTATGCTTTGGCAACTTCATTTGGCATATGGGGATGATTTTTATCCAAATCTCCACAAATTATATCGTGAGATACCTGAAGATCAACTTCCCAAAACAGACGAGGATAAAATACAGGCATTTATTTACAATACATCGAAAATAGCAAAACAAAATGTACTGCCATTCTTTGATAAATGGGGATTGAAAGCAACACAAGAAACGAGACAAAAAGTAGAAGCTTTAAACACCCCAACATTAATTGCACCTATATGGGAAGCGACGGATGCTAAACCTGTTAAACCACTTGCTGTATTGTCAAAAAAAATAATGAAGGCAAGTGCAAATAGTGAGGAATCAACGGGCTCAGCTAGTAAGGCGATAGATGGAAAAACAGATACATTTTGGCATAGTACTTGGACACCAAATCAATATCCTTACAATTTGACACTAGAACTTGGTGATACACGTACCATTTCACAATTGGCATATCTTCCAAGGCAAGATTGGTCAGAAAATGGCCGTATTTTAACTTACAATATTTATACGAGTGTAGATGGCATTACGTATGACAAAATATCATCAGGAACATGGGAAAATAATAGTGATAAGAAAACGGCAACATTTACCCCAGTTACTGCAAAGTATGTAAAAGTGGAAGTAACGAAAGGACAGAATGGATTTGCTTCAGCAGCTGAAGTAGATATTTTAGGGTATTAATTATTTTCACTTGTAAATGAGTATATGATCACAGGGTGGATTTTGAAATATTTTGAGGATCTGCCCTGTGATATTTTTTGCGTATTTCATGTTCTGTTTTCACTTTATAATTTCTGATAGGAAATTAAGTGAATAAGTTTCAGTTAATACTAATAAAGTAAAAGTCTATAATGATTCTTCAAAAATTTCTTCCTCAAAAAATCTTTTTTGTTTCAACATTTTTCTGACTACTTAGTTTTTCAAACACTGCTTATGCTTCTTGACCATAATCTCTAAATGTACCTCCAGCAACAGAATCAATTTCTAAATATTTTTCCTTTGAAATCAGATTAGGAGTTAAGGAACCCTTATTCTCATCTCCTACTAAAGACATGTACATAAATATAAGTAGAAATATAACTAATAATCCTAATGTTATTTTCCCTATTTATTGTCTCCTGTTCTAAAAAAACAGTTTCTGTCTATCATACCAACAATAGGGAATGTCCTTTTAGAATTTATAAAAAATATAAAAATACATGACAAACTTATATATAATTGCAAGTTCAACTCTCACAAAAAACAGGATAAAAAAATAAACAGCAGAACTAGTCCACTGTTTACTTTGCCACACCTTCATGTAATTTTTCTGTATAATCCTTTACATCTTTCCAGCTATCTTTCGCTGTATGTAAATCTTCTTTTATAAACGTAAACTCTTCTGGAGAAATTCCTTTTACGTTTTGTAGTAAATTATTATATTTTGCACCTACTGTATACCATTGATTTGATATGTTTTGTAGTGCTGTAATTGCTGCATCAATTGTTTCTGTCATGTTTGTTGTTTTATTTTTTACATCAGTCAAAATTAAGACTTCTGCTTGCGCTCCTGAAATTCTATCTTTTAAATTAGCGATTTCTCTTTCTGCATTTGCGATATCTTTTTTCGCAACCGCAATCATTGGCCCGCCAGCAAGACATGTTATTAATGCTATGCAAAGTACGCCACCAGCAATGACCATATCATTACTCTTTTTAATTGAATCGTTATATGTATTTATTTGTTGCTCTAAAGCTGGAATACCAGCATTCGTACTTGCCAATATCGCTGTTAACTGATTTGTATCCTCTTTGAAACTATTTGTATCTTTCGCCATTCTATCGCGAAAAGCTTTCAAATTCCCTAATAATACATCTACCTCATTTTGATTCTTTACAATATCCGCATACAACTTTTCTAAATCCGCTTTTAATTTTCCGCTATCCTTTTGATCAATCGCTATTAACATGTCATTATAATACGATTGAAAAGTATTATTGTAATTTATAATATTTTGATCCGTTTTCATAATTTGAGGCTTCATATTATTTAACCAATATGCTGCATTAACTTTTGCATCTCTTTGATGCTGAATCATATTCCCTTTAAATTCACTATTAATCGAACTTATTTTACTTAAATCCGTCTCTTGTTGATTTTGAATTAATTTTGCATATGAATCCATTGCAAATATACTTGATGTCGTTTGTGCCATTACATCTTGGAATCCAGCTGGTCCAAGAGAATAGTTTTTCACATTTTCTTGTAGCACCTTTACATTTTGTTCTGCTGCAAAAGGATGTAAAGGAAATGCGTTACTTGTTGCCACCCCAGCAATCATTACCGCTAAAAGACATTTTTTATAAAATCGTTTCTGCATATTTTTCACCTATTCTCTTTATAAGGATATCAAAAGCTCCTGCTCACAACTGAACAGGAGCTTCAAATCATTCATCAACACTTAACGCTCTAACGATTCGTATTCGATTATGCTTTTTTCGTATCTACTACTTTAATATCTTCAGCATAAATCTTTTCTGCATAGTCTTTAATGTTTTTCCAGCTATCTTTCGCAATGTTTAAATCTTCTTTAATGAAAACTAGGTCGTTTGGACTAATAGAATCTACATTTTGAAGTAAAGAATTGTATTTTGATCCCATTGTGTACCATTGGTTTGAAATATTTTGTAACGCTGTAATTGCAGTATCAATTGTATTTGTTAAATACTCTGTTTGTGTTTTAATGTTCGTTAATCCTGCTACTTCTAATTGCGCAGTTGTAACTTGTCCTGTTATCTTTTGAATTTCTGCTTGTGCATTATCAAGCTCTTTCTTCGCTAATACGATTCCAGCTGTACCACCGCCTACAGCTGCTGCACCACCTGCAATTAATGCTACTCCTAGCGGTGTTCCTGCGCCCGTAGCAATAACTACTGCACCACCGATAATTGCAATTGGTCCTAGAGCTGTCGCAACAGATGAACCGATAATAATTGCATTATATTTACTAATTGCTTCATTGTACGTTGTAATTTGATTTTGCAGAAGCGGAATCCCTGCATCTTGACTAGCTAATATAGATGTAATTTGATTTGCATCACCCTTGAAGTTTTGCGTATCCGAAGTCATTTTATTTCGGAATTTCTTTAAGTCTTCTACTAACTGATCCACTTGTGCTTTATTTTCATTAATACTACTTGATAATCTAGTTAAGCCTTTCGTAAGAGTCGCTTTATCCTTTGCATCAACTGCAGCAACTAAAGTATCATAATAGTTTTGGAATTTCGTATTGTAGTTAATGATATTTTGATTTGTTGAAATAAGCTGTGGTTTTAATACATCTAACCATTGCTTCGCATTTCCTCTAGCTGTATCTTGGTGCTGAATTACTTTCCCTTTTAAAGCCGCATCAACAGACGATACATTTCCAAAGTTAACATTACCTTGTTTAATAATTGTTAAAGCGTACAGATCCATTACTAAAGCATTTGAACCTGTTCTTTCCATTGCATCTTTCAAGCCTTCTGGTCCTAATGAGTATTCTTCATAGTCATTATAAGCTTTTGCTACCGCATGAACTGGAGCTTGTTTCACTGTACTTTCAGCTGCATACGTATGAGCCGGCATAATATTTCCTGCTGCAAATACTGCCATAAGTGCTGATAGAGCCATTACTTTATAAGGTTTTTTTGTCATTTTTCTTCTCTCCCTATATCGCTAATTATTTTTCTGTTTAATGTACTTCAACGTTTGTAACGTAATCTTCAAATTGATTTGTTTGCTTATTCATTTCATCACTTACTTTTTTAATTTGATTGAAATGTTTTTGAAGTAAACTACTGTCTGTATACGTGCCTTCTTCAACATTTGTTTGAATTTGAATCATATTATTATTTAAAACTTTCCAATCCGTTAATAACGTTTCTAAAGTTGTAATTTGACGATCAATTAATTCTGTAAAGCTATTTACTTGATCTTCAACGAATGTAATTTGAGTCGCCTCTGCTTCAGTTTGTGATAACTTTTGAATAAGTGGTAATAACTCTTTTTGCTTTTGTTGAATGCGAAGAGCTGCTTCTCTCGTTTGACTATCTGCAGCATTTACAATTTCATTACTTAAAGTACCGATAGAAACAAAATCGATTGTTTTCGTTTGTGCAGTTTGATTTGTGATTGTAAATACTTGTTTACCGATATTAATAGAACCTTTAATGATTTCTTGAGGTCTATTCAAAATAGTAGTTAGTTCAGCTTGAATTTCCCCTTGAATTCTTTTAATATCTTCTCTTAATTTCACAATATCTCCACTTGATCCTTGCAGTGTTTTTATTGCTTCATCGGCTTTAATTGATAAGTTGTTACTATCTTTGTCTAATACTGTTTTAAATCGATTTAACTCTAATAAATCTTGCTCCATACTCTCTTGGATGCTTTGTACTTGCAATTGTAATTTTCCATATGCACTCATAAAATCTGCTTTTGCTTGCTGATCTTCATTTACGTTTCCTGCTAGTTCATAGAGCTTACTATAATAGCTATTAAATCTAGTGCTGTATCTCATCATTTCTTGATTTAAGTCAATTAGCTTCGGATTATATTCATCAATCCATTCTCTTACATTCGCCTTTGCAAACTTTTGATGATTCGTTAAGCTACTCATCGCATTTACCTTAATGTCTGGCTGTTGCAAGATAATTAATCCGTATGCTTGAATAAGCGGTGATTGTGATCCTAACATTCTAATTGAATTGGATAATGTATTTGGAGCAATTACATTTTGCGCATATACTGTTTTCACTTCTGTTTGCCCCTCCTTAGCGTAAGCGCTTACAGGAATGAAGCAACTCGTAGATACTGCTGTAACCAATAACCCTGTAATTAAAGTCTTTTTCACTTTAACTCCTCCTATGTATTAGCAACTATTACTATCGCATTTTATTATTCTATTTTCTTGCCCATAATTTGAGATGATTAAAATAGAGAACGTTCTCACCGTGATCCATGTATGAACCACCTCTCTCGTATTGCTACAGTACTTACTTATCGTCACAAAACATTTTATTATTTTTCATATGTGTTTAGTATGAATAACATTGTATAAATTTTCTATTTCATCGAAATTCTCACATTCACATAGTGAATATATTACTTAAAAATATTATTCATTTTAAACTAAACAACATGCGTAAATATGAAATTTCGTTTTGTTTTCATATATGTTTTGTACTGTAAGGTCATTTAAACACAGCTGTTTATATAACGTAAAGAAGTATTTTCATTCCCTTTATTTTCAAGCTTTCATGTCCTTATTTCAAAATATAATCCGATTCACTTTATCGATTGAAATATCTATATATCACAACAGAAAACACTACTTGCAAATAACCGATAAAATTATATTAATATAATTTTTAAATCCATATGCAATTATGCATAGCATATACACAAAAAGGATAGCTTCATTTTCACGAAGCTATCCTTCAAAAATCTTCTTATTTTTTCAAATGATATGGAACTGTCGTAATAACAACATTTCTTTTATAAAGTAAATACGCACGTATGAGTAAACTGGATTGATTATGAAGAATGTTATGCCAACCTTTTTTCGGAATGAACTGTGGTATAACGACCGTAACGCGGTAATTCGATTCACTTGCCTTATATTGCACTGTATCAATGAACTTCGTTAGCGGCTGAATAATACTTCTATAATGAGAATGTAATGTAACAAGCCTTACTTCAGGTTGCCACACCTTCCATTTCTCTTCAAATTTCTTTTCCTCTTCTCTGTCAAAAGCAACATATACAGCGATAACTTGATCTGCCGAAAGAGATTTCGCATAGTTCAATGAATTTTCTACTACATGCGTCATACCTGCTACAGGAACGACAATTACATTCCCCTCAATTGGAATAAGAGGTTCACAAGTTTTTAAACTTAATTGATCACCCACTGCATCATAATGCTTCTTAATTCGATGAAACAAGAAGATAATAGCAGGTAAGAAAATAAGAATCGACCAAACTTGTGCAAATTTAGTTAAAAAGAACATGCTCATTACGATAAAACTAATAACTGCACCAATTAAATTAACCGTTAATTTTAAAACCCATCCTTCAGGTTTTTCGCGAAGCCACTTTAATACCATCCCTGTTTGAGAAAGTGTAAATGGAATAAATACCCCTACTGCATATAACGGAATTAAATGTTCTGTTTGTCCTTGGAAAGCTACAATTAAAATAATCGAAGCAACTCCAAGTATTATAATACCGTTTGAGTAACCTAGACGGTCTCCTCTAATCGTAAACATTCTCGGTATGAATTTATCTTTTGCGAGGTTAACCGCTAATAAAGGAAATGCAGAATAGCCTGTATTAGCTGCGAGAATTAATATTAAAGCTGTTGTACCTTGTATGAAATAGTACATGAAATTACGTCCAAATGTTTGTTCAGCAATTTGAGAAACAACTGTTACTTCTTTACTCGGCGTCACTCCGTAATAATAAGCTAAAAATACAATTCCTGAAAATAACACAGCAAGTAATGCACCCATTGCAAGCAATGTTTTTGCAGCATTGTTTGGCGCAGGATCTTTAAAGTTCGGAATTGCGTTTGAAATTGCTTCAACACCTGTTAAAGCAGAACTACCTGATGCAAATGCTCTTAACAGTAAAAACAAACTAATACCCGCAACCGGCGTTCCGATCGGCGTGTGTAAAGTTGGTGAAACGTGACCAGTCAAAATATTATATATGCCTACACCAATTAATATAAATAGGGCTAAAACAAATAAATAAACAGGATATGCTAAAACAGAAGCTGATTCCGTTACTCCTCTTAAATTTAAGATCGTAATAAATATAACAAATATAATCGCAATGATTACATTATGTGCATGTAAACTAGGAAAAGCAGATGTTAGCGCATCTGTACCTGCAGATACACTTACCGCAACAGTTAAAATATAGTCGACTAATAAAGATCCTCCAGCAATTAAGCCTGGATTCATCCCTAAATTTTCTTTTGATACAACATACGCTCCCCCGCCATGCGGATAAGCAAAAATAATTTGACGATAAGATAAAATAAGGGCTGTCAATAATACTAATACCCCAACAGCGATCGGAATGGAATACCAATAAGCGATCGCTCCCACACCTGCTAAAGCAATTAAAATTTGTTCTGGACCGTAAGCAACTGATGACAATGCGTCAGAAGATAAAATAGCTAAAGCTTTCGTTTTATTAAGCTTTTGTTCTCCAAGCTCTGTTGATTTTAACGGTCTTCCAATTAAAAATCTTTTAATAGATGAAACCAATGCTGTCCACTCTCCAATAATTTTGTACGAACTTTTCTGCTTGTTACAGCCAGTAAACTATTTCTTCAGAAAACAAAAAATGTCTACAAGCCATAGCGAAATAGACTTGTAGACATTATTTTTTTTGTCGCACAAGCTCCACCTTCCTTCTCAATATAACGCTTACGAGGTTAGCTGTCGGATTCGGGCCTATGAGTAGCCCTACCTTTTTCAAGGATTCACCCCATCGGATTATGTACTAATCCGTAAAAACGGGTCCCCCGTACCATGCGGTTTCAGCGATTTAGAAAATTGAAACTGTGGATTATAATACTCCTTTATTTTCAAAAAGTAAACAAAAATTTTTAATAAGAAAAAAATTAAAATGATTGCGCATAATCCGCTGAGAAATATACATAATGAATATTAAAAATCCGCAAAGGAGACCCATATGTCTAAAGAAAAGAAGCCTATTTTTTCCGATTCATATTTAGATGCAGTAGCAAATGAAATTAATCAGTTATATGGTAAACGTGAACAGGAAATAAATTTGACAGATAGAACGAAAAGAAATAAATAATTTGTCATACAAAAAAATAAAAAAGATAGCAATACACTTATATATTGCTATCTTTTTTATTTTTTCATACATCTAATTCTATTACAGATTTGTTAAAGGTCATCTCTTCATACACCTTTAAATTTTGATATATAGATTCTAATAATGGTGCCGCTATAGAAAATTTCTCTGCTACATCCAGTAAATATCCTTGCAAGTGCTTCCCTTCAATAAACGAACCCTTTTCCATATCACGTTGCATTGATGACTTCATATCATACGAAATTTTATCAATCGTTTTCATATGTTCCTGGGCAATATTAGCCTTTACTGGAGCTCCTAATACTCTCATGATTTGTACAGATTCCTCAAACACATTACGGATAAAATCACGGCCGCCTTCACTTTCACGGATTGGTCCAATTGGTGCACGCATTAACGTTGTCACACCTGACATTACAGTAATAAATAAATATTTATGCCACATATCTTGCGTAATATTTTCACTTAAAACAAAACTAGATTTCGTACCTGAAAATGCTTTAGAAATATGCTTTACTCTCTCTGAATTTTGAGACTTAATTTCTCCAAACACAAGTCTGTTGGCAGCGCTAGTTTGTACAATTTCTCCTTGATTGTTTAACGTCGTCTCGATAAAGCATAAACCGCCAATTACTTTTTCTTCGCCGAATTCTTTTTGTAATAGCGATAAATGAGCGATACCATTTAACAATGGAATGATTACAGTATTTTCGCCAACAAACGGCTTCAAATCTTGAATTGCCTCGTTTAAGTGATACGCTTTTGTTGAAAATAAAATGACATCAAATGGAGAAGTTCGCTCTTCTTTCGTTATTAATTTCGGTCGGAAGGAAAAATCCCCGTTAACACTTCGGATTACAAGTCCTCTTTCCTCTAATTGTTTTTTCCGTTTACTACGAACAAGAAACGTGACATCTTCTCCCTTCTCGACTAATCTGCCACCAAAAAATCCTCCGACTCCACCAGCGCCTAATACTAAAATCCGCATACAGCATCCCCCTTTTCAAAATACAATTTTATAACTTTTAGTATACATAACATTATACATGTTCCCTGATAAATAAGCTGAATTTTCACTCTCAATTGAGTATAAAAGAGTGGTTATTTTCAAATAAATTTGGGCATGTTGTTTCTATAGCATATATGGAAAGGACACAATGTAGATGGAGGCAATACAATCAATTGAGGAAAAAGGTGTAGCAACAGCTATATTCCAATTTATATTCCCGTTTTCGTTTAAAGCTGGATATGAACAAAATATGTTCCCTTTCTTACAAAAAAACGATTTTCGTCCTTTTCGGCTCGATCATCTCGATGATGAAAATACATATTATGGGGAGTTTAAAGTTTCACATCAAAATATGGAAGCATACTATCTTTCATTTACAAATAAAATTCTCTTTCCTCATTCAGAGCATCAAAAGGGCTTGCAACGTTATTCAAAGGACCTTAACTTAACTGGACATTTAACAACAAACCTTATTTCAATTCCATTCAAGATACACTCTATTGATGTAACACTTTGTCCTTATGAACTTGGCTTCTTAACAATTCGAACAGAAGTAAACACTGCTCCAAACATGACTTTATCTGAAGCAATCGAATTCGCTGCTCGCTTCCGTGTACTTGAAACTAAAAATGATACAAATGAGACTATTTGTATTGAATGTAACGGAAAGAAGTATTCCCAAGTTGAAAAATTCATTTTTGGTTATTTATTTCATGGTGTAACTGATTTCTTTGAAAAGAAGAGATTAAGAAGTTCATACTTTCAAACCTTCCCTTTCTTTGAAGACCAAAGAATGTACGTTCAAACTTTATTGTCACTAAAAGAAGGTATGGAACTTAATGAAGTAGATGTTTATCGTACTTCTAGTCTTTCCGGATTAACAAGTGATGGTAAGCCCTATGTGAGTGCAAATAACCTTCCTTACATTCATGACTATTTAAAAAAACACGCTTACCAGAGATGGGCTCCAAATCGTTATTTCATAATGGAAGAACATATTTTTACATGTGTAACAAATGAAGGAGAACGCGAAATCTCTAAACTTGCTAGTCAAATGTTCGGAGAATTTTATTACGCTTTATTATTAAACCTATTTCATAAAATTGTTTTATTAAAAATGGCAAACGCCTATGCTGAGCTAAACATTGAACAAGATACTAATGAAATAGAGAAATTAATTTATTCGATCAATTCGTTCACTGCTAATTATTTTTCTTTAGAATTAGTATCCCAATCACAAAGTGAAGATATTTTCTTTCGCTTAAGAAAACTTTTTAATATTGAGGTTCTATACTCGAATGCGAAACAAAATCTTGATAGTTTGTTTAAATATCAAGAAAATGTCGCCTCTAAAAAAGATAGCCTTTTATTATTAATTTTAACGCTCTACTCTGTAGTGGGCCAAATGTTAGGGTTTACTATGATCGACCTTTTAAGAAACACCGATTCAAACAAAATATCGTCACCTCTTGAATTTTTCGCTCTATTAATTGCGATTAGCGGCATTGTCATTTCACTTATTTTAGGAGCCCAAAGTTTATACCAATGGGGTCTACAGCATAAACAAAGAAAAGCTTGGGTAAAACAAACGGTACTGTCTGCTGTAAAAGAAAAAGAGGATAAAAACTAAAGAAGGTTATTTTCAAATTCTTGGTGTGCTGCAGTAAATGAAATTTTTATTAGCGATTTTCCGATTATATCGGCGCAACTCGAAATATATCAGTGATTTTTAAGATATATCAGCGATTTTTTAAATATATCGACTTACCGACAAATGACAGGACTGGATAATAAAAAAGGGTACTCCAAAATAAAACTTGGAGTACCTTTTTTTATTAAACGAATTCAGCTTACTTCCCTGCTTCGATTTTCTCTAATGCAGTAGCTACTTGCTCTTCCGTTAATTCATGTTGTATTACGTAGCGGTTACGTGGACTTACACGACATTCATGAGAACATGCACGTAAATATTTCGCTTCGTTTTCTTCAGAACATAAAATTTTCTTATTACATTCTGGATTTGAACAGTTTACATAGCGCTCACATGGTTCACCTGTAAAGTGATCTTTACCAACGATAACATGTTCTTTTTGGTTTACTGGAACAGCGATACGTTCATCAAACACGTAACATTGCCCATCCCAAAGCTCACCTTGTACTTCTGGATCTTTTCCGTACGTTACAATTCCGCCGTGAAGCTGACTTACATCTTCATAACCTTCACGAACTAACCAACCAGAGAATTTCTCACAACGAATTCCACCTGTACAGTATGTTAAAATCTTTTTACCTTCAAGTGTTTCTTTGTTTTCTCTAATCCAATCTGGTAATTCACGGAATGATTCGATATCAGGTTTAATCGCGCCTTTGAAGTGTCCTAAATCAAACTCATAATCATTTCGTGCATCAATGATAACTGTATCTTCTTGTTTCATTGCCTCATAAAAATCTTTTGGCTCTAAATACTTCCCAGTTATTTCGTGTGGGTTAATGTCATCTTCTAGACGAAGTGTAACTAATTCTGGACGAGGACGTACGTGCATTTTCTTGAATGCATGCCCTTCTTCTTCATCTATTTTAAATACGATACCATCAAAACGTGGATCATTATTCATTGCTTCCATGTATTTCTCTGTTTGCTCTACAGTTCCAGAACAAGTTCCGTTAATACCTTCTTTTGCTACAAGAATTCTTCCTTTTAATTCAAGTGAATTACAAAATGCTAAATGCTCTGCAGCAAATTCTTCTGGGTTTTCAATTGTTGTGTACATGTAATATAGTAATACTCTGTATGGTTTTGTAGTTGCCAATGTATTTCTACCACCTATCTAATTTTTAAAATCATGTATAAGTTAACGTTCATATCAAAACATATATAATAAGAAAATGAATCCCATTTTCTTTTCTTTATACTATTTTCTATCAGTTAACAAAAATAAAAAACAAGATTACACATCATAACACTATGGTTATGTTGTAATCCCAATATATTATATATCATACAATTGCAATTCCATCAATTAATATGCTGTATTATCAGCTTTATGTTCACATAAATTTCAAAAACAGCCCTTTAATTCACTATGTTTCCCCATGTCATCACACCATAAACTCCCAATTCATTTTACATTATCACACCATCCATTGCATAAAGGCATATAATTTGCATTAAGGAAACTTTCGTGTTCAAATGAAATTATCACATAACATATTTAAATGTATTGAAATAATGAGTAAGAATAAATACAATAATTTCATCAAGTTAACATTTTAAAGGGGAAAACTACTATGAATAAAGATATAACAAAAGATAAACATCTCCCTTCTGAAAGTACAACTGTACAATCAGCTCACTTAGCTTTAAGTGGAGAAACAAAAGGCTGGAAAAGACTGTTACCATTTTTAGGACCCGCTTTTATCGCGTCCGTTGCTTATATTGATCCTGGCAACTTTGCTACAAATATCGCAGCTGGTTCACAATATGGATATTTACTATTATGGGTTATACTCGCTTCTAACTTAATGGCTGTATTAATCCAAACTTTATCGGCTAAATTAGGAATTGCTACAGGAAACAATTTACCCGAAATAGCTCGTGAAAACTTTCCAAAGCCTGTGTCTATCGGCTTATGGATACAAGGTGAACTAGTTATTATGGCTACAGATTTAGCGGAATTTATTGGAGCTGCATTGGGGCTTTACTTACTATTTGGAATCCCGATGCTACCTGCCGCTTTAATTACAGCAGCCGGATCATTTATTATCCTTGAATTTCAACGTAGAGGATTTCGTCCACTAGAAGCTATTATTACAGGAATGATTTTCATTGTAGTAATCGCTTTTGGGATTCAAGTTTTTTATGCAAAACCAGAATTAAGTCCCCTTCTTTCAGGACTATTTATTCCAAAATTCCAAGGTGTAGACAGTATATTACTTGCAGCAGGGATTTTAGGTGCGACAGTTATGCCGCATGCAATATACTTGCATTCTGCATTAACACAACGCCGCGTGGTCGGAACAACTGACGAACAAAAGAAAAAGATTTTTCGTTTCGAATTTATCGATATTATTATTGCAATGGTTATCGCTGGAGCAATTAATGCGAGTATGTTAATTGTTGCAGCTGCACTATTTTTTAAAAATGGTATGCATGTTGAAGATTTAGATGTTGCTTACACTCAATTTACCAACTTAGTAGGTCCTATATCAGCTGCTTTGTTTGGAATTGGTTTGTTATCAGCCGGTTTATCAAGCTCTTCTGTCGGTACAATGTCAGGCGATATTATTATGCAAGGATTCATTCGCATGCATATTCCGTTATATTTACGCCGATTTATTACAATGATTCCACCACTAGTTATTATCGCTTTAGGTGTAAATCCAACTTACGCTCTAGTTATGAGTCAAGTCGTCTTATCATTCGGTATTGCATTTGCACTTGTACCACTTATTATGTTTACAAGTAATAAAAAGATTATGGGTGCACTCGTTAACCACCGTATAACAACATTTATCGCATGGATAATTGCTGCTCTCGTTATCGTTTTAAATATCTTCTTACTGTATCAAACATTTGTAGGGTAATGAAAAAAGGGTATTCCAATTTTTATTTGGAATACCCTTTTTCAATTCATTATTTGTATTAATCCTATAAACTCTTTTTAAGATAAATTATATAATCTATTTCCAGACAATAATTCCCTTACGTCTTGAATAATCTTTATTTTCAGATTAAATTATATAATAACAAATACATTCTATTTTCATGTGAAAAGGAGCGAAAATATGTTTCCTTTATTAAAAACTGAAAGACTTATTTTAAGAGAACTTACCGAAGAAGATGCACCGCGTATACTACAATGCTTTTCTAATACTAATGTACTGCGCTATTATGGCCAAAAACCGTTACAAGATGTTGATCAAGTGAAACAAATCATTCATAACTTTAAGTTGAGTTACAATGCAAGAAACGGTATAAAATGGGGAATCGAATTAAAAGACAAGAAAGAACTCATCGGTACCATTGGTTTTCACGATTGGTCTTCTGAGCATAAACGAGCCAATATAAGTTATGCCTTTTTGCCTGAACACTGGGGAAAAGGCTATGCGACTGAAGCTGTTTCTGAGGTTATATCATACGGTTTCCATACGATTCATTTAAAGCGGATCGGGGCAATTGTATTTCTTGAAAATAAAGCTTCCAATAAAGTATTATTAAAATTAGGTTTTGAAAAAGAAGGCGTTCTAAAAAATTATATGTATCAAAATGATATCCCATATGATACGAATTTTTACGCTTTATTAAAATCGATTTAATAGAATTCATGTGTAAAAAACCTTACTTTTAAAAAGTAAGGTTTTTTGTATTTATTCATTAGCAATATAAGCATTCTTATAAGTATAAATACCACCAAATTGATGCTTTTCAATTCCTTTTACATAATCCTTTTGTACATATGCTGAGCCAATATGATAAAGCGGCGCCACCGCAGCATCTTCTAATAATACCTGCTCGGCTTCTCGCAACGCTTCCCATCGTTTTTCCGTATCTAGTACAAAATCCGTTTTCGCTTTCTTTATTAATTCATCGTAACGAACATTAGAATAATTCATTTTATTATTCGGATTCCCTGTCGTAAATAACTCTAAATAACTAATTGGGTCTTTATAGTCAGGTCCCCAATTTGCCATAGTTATATCGTAATCACCTATTTGTTCTAACTGTAATTTTTGCTTAAATGGCTGTTGTTTAATTTGTATCGTTAACCCTTGCAAATTCTTCTCTAAATCACCTTTTATATATTCTGCCATACGTATTGCATTATCTTGTTCGAACGTTAAGAACTCTAGGTTTACTTGTTCTACCCCAAGCTCTTTTTTCGCTTCTTCCCAAAGTTTTTTCGCATTTTGCAAATCATATGAGGAAATATCTCCATTTTCTTTTCTAAAATCTTTACCAGTCACTTCATTTACATGACCAACTGGTACAAGTCCACTTGCAGGTTTTGCTCCGTTATTAATAAAGTGAGCAACGAAATCATCTTTATTTAACGCTAATGAAATAGATTGACGTACCTTTTTATTTGCTAACGCGTTATTTTTTTCATTAAAACGAAGCATAGCAATTCCAGGATCACTCGACATATGTAATTCCTTATTCCCTTTATACTTGTCTACAACTTGCGAATTAATAGGTACTCGATCCAAATCTCCGGCTTCATATAAATTTACAGCTGTCATTGTATCCTTTAGGATATGAAAGTTTATTTCATCTAATTTCACTTTCTTTCGATCCCAATATGTAGTATTTTTCTTTAATTGAAACTCTTGTTCATGCTTCCATTTTTCTAATACAAATGGACCGTTATATATGAGATTACTAGGTTCCAATGCATAATTGTTTCCTTGTTCTTTCAAAAATGATTCATGCTGTGGTAAGTATATAGGTAGCGCTAACAACTGTAAAAAATACGGAACTGGCTGTTCGAGTTCAACTTCTAACGTATAATTATTTATCGCTTTAACCCCAAGTGCATCAAGAGGCATTGTTCCCTTATTGATCTCTTTCGCATTTTTTACATAAAAGAGCATGGACGCATATTGAGAGGCTGTTTCAGGGTTAATTGCACGTTTCCAAGCAAATATAAAATCATTTGCTGTTACATTATCCCCATTTGACCATTTTGCATCTTTACGCAAGTCAAATGTATATTTCTTACCATCTTCACTTCTTTTAAACGATTTTGCTATGGCTGGAGTAGGCTGATCTTGATCGTTTAATACATATAACCCTTCAAATATATTCTGCATAATGTGTGCTGATGTACCATCTGTTGTTTTCACAGTGTCCAGAGAAGGAATTTCTTCTGATACTGTTACATTTAACACTTGTTTTTTAACCTCTATGTCACTTTTATCCGCTTTATTATTACAAGCTGTTAATAATAAAGATGTAACAAGTGCCATTACCATTAAATGGCTCTTTTTTCGCTTCATGAGTTGTTCTCCTTAAATATAAAATATTATAAAGCGTAATATATTATAGCAGAAATACTAACAGAAAGATGCGACATTCTTTTGAATATTTATTCGTTCAAGAAAAAAACTATCCTTTTAAAAGGATATGGATTACCTTGGAATCTTTTCGATTTTTAACGAAAAAAACATATAAACTAATAGGAGCTCAACTTTTCATCAATAAAATCGAATTTAATTGTCGCTTCAATACATACTTTCTATTTTATAGCATCTAAATACCACAATACCAAATTAACATTTACGGATATTTTACAAAACTTTCGGAAATTAAGACGAATATTCTGGACTTATCGTTCCGGAATATTTATACTAAGTTACATGAATGGAGGTGTTATAAATTGGGTAGAAGTATTAGTTTTAACAAAGAACACGCTTTAAATAAAGCTATGCATTTATTCTGGGAAAAAGGTTATGATGCTACATATATATCAGATCTTATTGAAACGATGGGTATAAGTCGCTCTACTCTCTACGATAGTTTTGGAGATAAGGATGAATTATTTAAACTGGTTTTAGAACATTATAAAAACTATAGCTATAAAAAGAGACAATTACTTTTTAGTGGTATAAACACGAAAGCCTCACTTAAATCCTTTTTTTATAAACATATTGAAAAATGCTATTCAGATCACATTCCAAAAAGTTGTATTATAACCAACTCTTCACTGCTTATTGGACATATTGATCCTTCCATAGAAGAAATACTTATAAATGATTTTAATGAACTTGATAAAGTATTTAAACAAGTCATTGAAGAAGGAAAAAAGAAAGGAGAAATCTCACAAGATGCTAACTCTGAATTAATGGCATATTCTTTATTAAGTTTAAATCATAGCATTAATTTAATGTCCAGATATAAAAAAGAGAAAGATTTAGCCTATCATCTAGTGGATAAGACTATTGCAGACCTATAGTCTTTCTTTTTTAAAGTTTCTGGAACGAACGTACCAAAATAAATAAAAGGAATGATAAAATTGACTAAAAAGACAAATTTTCTAATATTTATTTTAGCAATTAGTTGTGGTTCACTTGCTGCAAATATTTATTATGCACAACCAATTGTACAATTCATTGCAAAAGATCTGAACATTTCTTCTGATTTATCTGGATTGCTCACTACTTTGACACAAATTGGGTATGGATTGGGGTTATTTTTTATCGTACCGATCGCTGACTTATTGAAAAGTAAGAAAATAATAGGAATTCTTATCGGGCTAACTATTTTTTCATTAATTGGTACGCTAATTTCGACAAACGGAATTATTTTTTTACTATTAACAACTATAATTGGCATTGGGGCCTGTGCAGCTCAAATGTTAGTTCCACTAACAATGAGAATCGTGCCAATTGAAGAGGCAGGTAAATATGTGGGTAAAGTGATGAGTGGTTTATTGATTGGGATTATGATTGCTCGCCCATTATCTATCGGAATAACAGAGTGGTTTGGCTGGAGAATGGTATTTCTTTTTTCATTAATAACCCTAGTTACCGTATTACTGTTAATTCTAAAATTTTTACCCAACTATGAAGTTATCTCAACTAGTAACATGACATATCCAAATTTAATAACTTCTATGGTAAAGCTACTAATAAATACTTCTCCTTTACAACAAAGAGCTTTTTATCACGCATGTTTATTTGCTGCATTTAGCCTTTATTGGACAGCTATTCCAATTTTATTAAGATCAGAGCCATTACATTTTTCAAATAATGAAATTGCATTATTTGGCTTTGTTGCAATTGCTGGAGCTTTATTAACTCCTACTATTGGTAAAATAGCAGATAAAGGTTATATTTTTACAATGACTAATGTATCAATGGCACTCGTACTATTATCGATCGTACTATTATTCTTTGTTCAAGATCATTCACTATTTAGCATAATTTTAATTCTTATCTCAGGTATCTGCATTGATATTGGTGTAGCAGGAAATTTATTATTAGGTCAAAAAATTATCTTTGGTTTGAATCCCGAGATAAGAAACAGACTTAATGGATTATATATGACTATTTTCTTTTTGGGAGGAGCCTTTGGTTCATGGATTGGAAGTTATACTTACTATAAATTTAATAGTGAAGTAACTTTACTCATTGGAGCTGCTTTACCTTTAATCGCCTTAATAGTTCATTTAATACACAATAATACAATAAGTTTATTAAAAACCAAAAATAAATACATGTCCTAACTATCAATGTACTCTAAAACTAGCGTCAACATCTAATTTTTTGAGTAGTGTTAGCATTATCACTTCTGTTGCAAAGTTTTAAAAAATATAGTGAGGTTTACAAATTAGAAATAGGCTGTGGAGAAGATTCTCTCCACAGCCTAAAAAAGTTATCTTTGTAAACCTCGTTTATAACGACTTGCTTCAAATATAATACGCTCTTCATCTAACGTTTTACATTCACCATTCCAAACGACACGTTTTCCGTTAATAATTACATCGCTTATATCTTTACCACTCGCAGCATATACAAGGTGTGATAACACTTCATCTGCTGGTTGTAGATGCGGCTTGTTAGACGGGTCAATCGTAATAAAATCAGCACACTTACCAGCTTCTAGTGACCCTGTTTGTTTCATCCCGATTACTTCCGCAGCTCCTTTTGTCGCAAGAGAAAGAGCTGTTTCAACTGGTAATGCTGTTGCGTCTTGGTGAATACCTTTTTGTAATAAAGTCGCTATGCGCATTTCTTCAAACATGTCTAAATTATTGTTAGATGCAACACTATCTGTTGCAATTCCTACTTTTATTCCTGCTTCTAGCATCGCTTTTACATTCGCTATACCAGAACCTAGTTTTAAATTACTATTCGGATTATGAGCTACTCGAACATCATGTTCTGCTAAAAATGCACGCTCATCATCATTTAATACTACACCGTGTGCAATAACTGTTGGGCGTTTAAACAATCCGCAGCTCGCTGCATATTCTACTGGACGTTTTCCGTACTGTGCTTCAATATCACGTACTTCACGCTCTGTTTCAGAAAGGTGGATATGAACCATTGTTTGATTCTCTACTGCAATACGAGCACACTCTTCTAACAATTCTGTACTACATGTATATGGACTATGTGGTGCAACCATCGTAGTTAACATGCCACTTTCTTTATAATAACGCTTCACATATTTCTCAGCTTCTTCAATCGCTTTCTTTTCATCGTCTTTCGTTCCGAAGCTAAATAAAGTCCTTGAAACAGCAGCTCGCATCCCGCTCCTTGATACCGTTTCCATAATTGCGTCTTGATCTACTCCAATTGGATTAAACATGTCAGAGAATGATGTTGTACCACTTTTCACCATCTCAAGTAATCCTAATTCCGTACTAGCGACCGCAATTTGGGGAGTAAATTGACTTTCCAGTGGCCAAATTCTCGTCTCAAGCCATGGCTGTAATAACATATCATCTCCAATACCTCTTAGGAGACTCATTACAACGTGTGTATGTGTATTTACAAGCCCTGGTAAAACCCACTTTCCTTTCATGTCAATTACTTCATCTACTTCAAAATCATTTGCAAATTCTCCGCTCTTTACATCTATAATTTGATCATTTTCTACAATGATATATCCATTTTCTATCACTTCGTTTTGTTCATTCATCGTTACAATTGTAGCGTTTACATAAGTTGTTTTCAAAAGTATTTCCCCTTTCAACTCTATGAAGTTCCCTTTAATGAAGTTACCACCATTATAGTAACTTATTAAAGATTAAGAGTCAAAAGATAATTTTAATTCTTTCGTTATTTTTCCCTTCAAAATGCTATATTGTTTTTCATTTGTATCTGCAAATGCTTCTTCCCGATTTGACTTTTCATCCATATAATTCAATTTCCCATTGAATTGAGTCTCTGTAAAATCAAATCTCTGCCCATCTATAAAGTTATAAAAGTGCCATACCTCTCTTACTTTTGTCTTTTTAATTTCTCCTCCGTATATGTCTTGAACGACAAGAGCTGTAACACCACATTGTCCCTTTGCTGGGTTTTCAATTGTCCACTTTGAACTCGTTTCAATCGACCACGATTTTATTAGTGCTTCATATATTCTTTTTTCCTTTACATCATCCATTCTAATCTTCCCCTACTATTAATAGTTTTACACATCATATTTCAAAAGAGGCAGTACACGACCCTTAAAGACCGTTGATGGTGTCTCTCCTATTAACTGTGCTCCCATTTTCAAGTAATATCCTTTTGCATTCGGATCACTATCAATTGTAAAACTTTTTAATCCTAGTTCATTGGCTTTTTCTATTACATACTCCCAAAGTATTTTCCCGTAACCTTTTCCTTTGTAATGAGGATGAATGTACAAGAAATCGAGAGCTTTATCATTACGTAAAAATGAGAAAAAACCAATCTTCGCATTATCGTTTTCTAAAACATATACAAAATTATTTTTTATGTACTCTTCCGTAATTGTTAAATCTTCCTTACAAGCAAGTATGAATTCTTCACTATAATTCCACGTTGCTTTTGAATGTAGTGCGAGTTCACTTAATTCATTTGCTTCACTTAATAATGCTTCTCTTATCTTCATGATTCTTTTTCCTCACTTTCAATATGTACACTACTAAATTGATTCGGAAAGCACTTCAAAAAACCTTTAATTTCCATAAATTAGAAATTAATTTTATAAATCTTTATTATAATCAGTACGATTTTCAACAATTTTTTTAAAGAAAAAGAACGCCATCCCTAAAAGTTGGCGTTCTCTTTTTCTAAAATTTAATCTTCAAGCTCACTCATTCGTTTTACTATTTCGTACGATACAAACCTATACAGTTTCTACTACCGCTTCAAGCATTGTTCCATTTTTAGCATAGTTCGTATGCCAAGAAAAAGCTTTTTCTAAAATATGAGGAGTTTGTCCACCTCTTATTTTTGCTTCTTCGTAATAAGCTCGTAGCTGGGCACGATACATTGGATGTACGCAATTCTCAATAATAAGTTCCACTCTTTCTCTTGGCGCAAGTCCCCTTAAGTCAGCATACCCCTGTTCAGTGACGATAACATCTACATCATGTTCAGTATGGTCTACATGAGAAACGAAAGGAACGATGCTTGAAATGTTACCACCTTTCGCAATCGATTTAGTAACAAAGATAGCTAGGCGGGCATTTCTTGCAAAATCGCCAGACCCACCAATACCATTCATCATTTTTGTACCTAAAACGTGAGTAGAGTTAACATTTCCGTATATATCTAATTCTAATGCAGTATTAATTGAGATTAATCCAAGGCGACGAATAATTTCAGGATGATTGGAAATCTCTTGTGGACGCATCATTAATTTGTCACGATATTTTTCAAAGTTAGAAAATACTTGTTGCATTTTCTCTTCAGAAAGCGTGATAGAACAACAAGAAGCAAAATTGACTTTTCCAGCATCCATAAGATCAAAAACTGCATCTTGTAAAACCTCGGAATATACTTCTAAATCTTCAAATTCTGAATCTAACATTCCATGCAATACGGCGTTAGCCACTGAACCAATTCCTGATTGTAACGGCGCTAAACGATTTGTTAATCGGCCTACTTTGACTTCTTCTCGAAGGAATTCTATTAAATGCTGTGCCATAATAACAGTTTCTTCATCCGGAGGAACAATTGTCGATGGCGAATCCAATTGATTCGTAAACACAATTCCCTTTACTTTTTCAGGATCAATTGGAATACCGATTGTTCCAATTCGGTCATCTGTTTTCACAAGCGGAATTGGAAGCCTCTCCCCTTGTTTACCTGGTTCATATAGATCATGTAGCCCCTCTAATTGCGCGGATTGAGCCATATTCATTTCAATAATAATAGACTTAGCATTTAAGGAAAACGCTAAGGAATTTCCAATTGAAGTGGTTGGAATAATCATTCCGTCCTCTGTAATCGCAACCGCTTCCAAAATGGCGAAATCTATATCCAGAACGTCAGCACGGAGTAACTCTGCTGTATGAGACAAGTGTTGATCCACAAATAAAAAGTCTCCGTTATTAATTCCTTTTCGCATAGTCGCGTCAGCTTGGAAAGGTAATCTTTTCCCTAAAATTCCTGCCTCAGCAAATAATTTGTCTACATCCGATCCTAAAGAAGCCCCAGTATAAACATTTACTTTAAAAGATTCATCATTCTTAACTCGGTTTACAAGCGCAAATGGGACTGCTTTTACATCACCTGCACGTGTAAACCCACTTAAGCCTAAAGTCATTCCACTTTGAATCCAGGAAGCTGCTTCTTCAGGTGTAACTACCCGATCTTTTAGACGTTGATCTCTGATTCTATCTAAATTGTTCTCCATATGTAATCCCTCTCTCATTGAATATTCATAATTATTTTACACATTAACACTATCAAAATAGGGATTTTAGTATACAATGCCGAAAATTCAGACAGAACAGCAAATCTAGGTTCTAAAGCAGAAAAATTTAGAATCCTAGAAGTTTACGGAAATAACTAGCGTATGATTGACTAACTGGTACTCTCTCACCATTATCCATTGAAAGTACAAAAGTAGAATGGGTATCAGGATAAATCGCTTTAATATGATTAACATTTACAATAAACGAACGGTGACATCTAATAAATGAATCTTTCGGAAGCAAGTATTCGAATTCTTGCAGAGAGTATTTATGTGTTCCTGATAACTCTTCTGAATTCACATACGTCTTTTTATCTTTAGCCTCTAAATACATAACCTTTGAAAAAGGAACCGGAATCCAGCCGTCTGTTGTTTTTAAAGTAACAACTGACTTTCCATCCGTTAAAGCTGGATAAATTGCCGTTACGCACCCTTCAAGCTTTCCATTGTTTGAAAATGGTACAGCCATTCCATGATAAGGAATACCAAAAACATCCCGATTAATAAACTCAGAGGTTTTTTGATTCATCACCATCGCTTTATGAGCAATCGTTCCTTCCTTTATAGGATCCCCGACACTAATCTTTAAATCAATTCGTTTACTTGGCCGATAGTAAATATATTCTTTCGTATTCGAAACAGCAATTGAAATTTCATCTGAAAATAATTCCCCAACAACATCTAGTAATAAACCTAACGTTCTATCTTCCATTCTATTAACACCTCATTCACTATTATACTACTATTATGAACAGGCATCTGTTGCTTTATAAAAAGGTTGATTAGAAATTATTCTTAACATCTTGAAAATTTATTTCTACATATTCTTTATTTACAAATTCACTCATAACCATACCTCCAGTTTTTCAAAAAACCTCACTTCAGCATGAAGTGAGGTTTTTCTTATCCATTATGCGCATCTAACCACGAAATTAAATCTTTAAATACTTCATCCTTATTTACTTCATGAAACATTTCATGTCTACCATTTTCATATAAACGTAGTGTCACGTCTTTCACACCACATTTTTTATAGTTTTCATATACTTCTTTTACACCTTTCCCCATATCGCCAACAGGATCACGATCACCAGAGAATATATGTATTGGAAGATTCTTTGGCGTCTTCTTGTATTCTTCTAGTTTATTTACTTCTAATACTCCAGAAAATAATTCTCGGTAAAAACTCGTCGTACAAATGAAACCACATAACGGATCCGCAATATATTTATCAACTTGATTATTATCTGAAGATAACCAATCAAATTTTGTACGATTTGGCTTAAAGTTCGAATTGAAGTTTCCGAAAGATAAAAAGTTTAACATTGGACTTTTCGTTTTTGCCCCGCGCAATTTCATTTCGATTGTTGCTACTTTATGACCAATAGCTCCTAAAAGCCCTGGATTTCCACCTGTTCCTGAAATCAGAAATCCATCGTATAGTTCACCCCTAAGTTGTACAGCACGTCTTGATAAAAAAGAACCCATACTATGTCCAAGTAAAAACAAAGGACTTGACTGCTCTTCTTTTATCCTTTCTGAAACAAAGATAACATCCGATACAACTTGATTCCACCCTATATTTGGTTCAAAATGACCATAATCTTCTTCTTTTTTTACTGTTTTCCCATGTCCTTTATGATCATGCGCATAAACACCATACCCTGCTTCCAATAAAGCATCTACAAATTCTGTATACACCCCTGCATGCTCTGTCATGCCATGTGCAATTTGAATAATTCCTCTCGGATCTCCTTCTGGTAACCATTTACGCAAATAAATTTCCGATCCATCCAATGCCGTAACGAAACTTTCCTGTACATTCATTTCGTCAGCCCCCAAATTTATTATGTATACCTTTAAGAAAAATGAATATCCATTCACTTTTCTTATTTTATATTATATGTAATTGCTTTCATTATGACAAATGATGTATTTTTCAGACTTGCTTTCAAACTAATCTCTTGACGAATCGAAAATAAAATTATATAGTTACTTACATAAAGTAATTATATAATTTTTAGGAGGTTTCTACTATTATGATGCCATCACTATTTTTAGCACATGGTTCGCCTATGCTCGCTATTCAAGATACAGACTATACACGATTTTTAAAAACACTTGGAGAAACATATAAACCGAAAGCAATTGTTATTTTTACTGCTCACTGGGAAAGTGAAGTATTAACGATTTCCTCATCAGATAACGAGTATGAAACAATTTATGATTTTGGAGGTTTCCCCCCTGAGTTATACGAAATCAAATATCGTGCGAAAGGCTCTTCTAGCATTGCATCTATGTTAGAAACAAAATTTAGAAACAAAGGTATTCCAGTCCATCATAATATGACGAGAGGTTTAGATCATGGTTCATGGACACTCCTGCACCGCATGTATCCAGAAGCAAGTATTCCTGTCGTGCAAATATCAGTAAATCCATTCCTTTCTGCAAAAGAACAATTTGAAATTGGAGAAGCACTTAAAGGACTCGGACAAGAAGATATTTTAGTAATCGGTAGTGGCGTTACCGTTCATAATTTACGAGCACTGAAATGGAATCAAACTACTCCTGAAAAATGGGCAATTGAATTTGATGATTGGATTATTAAACATATACAGAATAACGATAAAGATGCATTGTTTAATTGGGAGAATAATGCTCCTCATGCACAATTAGCAGTACCAAGAGCAGAGCATTTTGTTCCTTTGTTTATTGCAATGGGAAGTGGCGAGAATAGCGGTGAAGTCATTCACCGTAGTTATGAGCTTGGTACATTAAGTTATCTCTGTCTTCGATTTTAAAGAAAAAGGATGAAGCACATGTTGCTTCATCCTTTTTCTTTTTCATTCACTTAGTTAACTAACTTCCAAACGTTGTTTCTCTGATACTTCTTCGTTCTTATTATGAAAATAAACCCAAATACACGCAATAAATAATAGTGATGATGTAGAGAGGAAAACATATTGGAAGCCTGCATGCGCTGCAATTTGTCCCCCGAGCACTGGACCAATCATATTTCCTAAAAACTGAAACGACTGATTATATCCAAATATTCGTCCCGTAACATGGGTTGGTGTATGTTGTTTTAGTAGAGTTTGTACGGAAGGCAATAATCCTGCTTGTGCGATACCTAATAAAAACCGAAGAATTAATAGTTGCCAAGCTGAGGTTACAAATGCTTGCGGGATAAAAATAATTCCTGCTGCAAATAACGCTACAACTAACGTTTTTTGAGGACCGATATGATCTGATAATCTTCCTAGTCTTGGTGCTGCCAAAATAACTGCTAATCCTGTCGCTGACATAACTGCTCCCGCAATTGTTTCAATATGTGCAGCATGAGGACCTACTAAATTTTTCACGTACAATGTAACAATGGGTTGAACTGACATATTAGCAAGTTGAATAATAAATGTTGTTACAAATAAACTAATAATTAAATGCTTCGCTGGGACCATCGTCCATACTTTTTTCGGCTGTGTTTTTTTTGCTTGAGCAGAGTGATTTTCTTCATGCAGGAAGAAAAAAACGATGAGAAAGGAAAGGAATAAAAAAGCTCCTGTAACAAGAAAGACATGACGCATTCCAATTAACTCAGACAAATAACCTCCAAGTAACGGGCCAAGTAACGAACCGCTCACACCACCAGTTGAAATTGTGGAAATCGCCCAACCTGAATGTTCTTTCGGAGTTTCTGCTGCAATAAATGTCATCGCTGTTGAAAGGAAACCAGATACTGCTCCCATTAAAAATCTTAGTGCGACTAGTTGATACACATCCGTTACAAACCCCATAAGCGTCATAATAATCGCCATACCGAGGCTAGCGCGAATAAGCATCAATTTCCGTCCATGTATATCACCAAGCTTCCCCCATATTGGTGATACGATCGCACCCATTAAAAATGTTACACCAAATGCAAGTCCCGACCACTGTGCAATGCTTGAAGTGCCAGTTACTCCTAATTCCTCAATATAAAAAGATAAGAAAGGAATTACTAAACTCATACCGGCTGCAGTGGTAAAACAACCTAGCCAACAAATCATTAAATTCCGTTTCCAGCTGGCCATTTTCACACCTTCTTTCTTTAGATACCCATTCTACACCCTTTCTTGTAAAAAGTTTAGTAATTTGCTTTATATGTAAGATTTACTACAAAACCCGCTATTTTCTAGTGAAAATCACTACAATCCCACATTTTTTTCATAATAAAACCAACTCCCACTAAATGAAGTTGGTTAATAATCCATTAAACCGTAACCATAAATAATTGAAACAATTACACCCACTACCAATATACCTGGAAGTAAATTTGCCACCTTGATTTTAATAATACTAAGCAAGTTCAATCCAATAGCAGATATCATAATGCCGCCCGTAGCCGTCATCTCCACTATAAATTGGTTCATTAATTCTTTCGGGACAAAACTATTAATTTGTGTTGCAAAAACTGCAATACCACCTTCATATAAAACAACTGGAATCGCCGAAAATACTACGCCAATTCCTAGAGTTGTCGTTAATATAATAGAAATAAATCCATCGATAATCGCCTTTGTAAATAAAATATCATGATTTCCGCGAATCCCACTGTCAAGTGCACCAAGTATCCCCATCGCGCCAATTGCAAAAATTAAAGTAGCTGTTACAAAACCTTCTGATATACTACCTTTCCCTTTCGATCCAACTTTATTTTCTAGCCAATCCCCTAAATGTTTTAACTTTTCTTCTAATTGTAACCATTCTCCAATTACCGTACCAATCACTAAACTCAGTATGACAACAAGAAAGTTTTCACTTTTTAATGCCATTTGAAGCCCAAGCACAGTAACCGCTAAACCGATTGCGTGCATTATCGTCCCTTTCATACTTTCTGGAATCCTACTAAATAATTTACCAAGTAAAGTACCAAATATAATACAAATTCCATTTACAACTGCTCCTAATATAACCATTTCTCATTCTTCACCCTTCGAATTCTTTATTTCTATATTTTGGTTTATACATTGATTTACAGGTTATCTATATGTTAACTTAATATTGAGAATATTAACAAATGTTTTCCACTACATAACCCGCTATTTTTTGTAACTTTAATTACCTTTAATAGATTCAGTGTTAATTTAATTGCGGGATAATATTAAAAGGGAAGGTATATATGAAAACTTTACTAAAACGATTTTTGTTAATAGCCTTTTTCATTACACCGATTGTTTTATTAATCAATTACTCTTTTATTTCAAAAGCAAAAGACAAACCCGATTTGCAAAACAAATCTAGTAAAACCGCTTCAAAAAGCGAAAAGAAAATAGAAGACCAAGAAATCACACTCACCTTCTCTGGTGATACAATGTTCGATTGGCAATTACGTCCTATAATCGAAAAGAATGGGGCTGATTACCCATTCCAACATGTAAAAGAAGAAATAAAAAAAGCTGATATTTCTTTTGTGAATTTAGAGTCGGCATTTACAACGAAAGAAAAGAAAGCACCTGGGCAACTGTTTTGGATTAAAAGTGATCCATCTACACTACAAGCTATTAAAAACACTGGATATGACATCGTAAATATTGGGAATAACCACACACTTGATTATGGGCAAGATGGATTATTAGATACGATTTCTCACGTAGAAAAATTAAAGTTCCCTTACATTGGAGCCGGAAAAAATGCGAAAGATGCATATACAGCACGAGAAATGACCGTAAAAGGAAAAAAGTTTAAATTTCTTTCCTTCGTTCGATTTATGCCTGATTCTAATTGGGTAGCTGGTGAGAATAAACCTGGCGTTGCGAATGGCTATGATTTAAATCTTGTAACAAAAACAATTAAAGAACAAAAACAAGATGCAGACTATTTAATCGTCTATATGCATTGGGGCGTTGAAAAATCAAATCGTCCGGTAGAATACCAAAAGCAATATGTACCTAAAATGGTTGAAGCAGGAGCTAACGCAATTGTCGGAAGCCATCCACATTGGTTACAAGGGTTTGAGTATTATAATAAAGTTCCTATCGCTTACTCATTAGGTAACTTTTTATTCCCGAGTTATGTGAATGGGAAAAGCGCTGAAACTGGCGTATTAACTTTAACTTTTAAAGGAAAGGATGTCCAAATGTCATTCAATCCTTATATCATTCGCAACAACCAAGTTTCCCCTGTAAATGAGGGAGAAAAGAAAAAAGCTCTTCAATATTTACAAACAATTTCAACTGATGTAGAAATTGATGATACAGGGAAAATAAAAAACAAACGAAACTAGACAGCTCAAGATCTATTTCTCTGTAATATACTTTACAGAATAGGTGATAAACATGCTGAAAGACTTATTAGAAAATGTAAGTTTGTTAGAGAACGTTTATAAAATTTCTATAGCAGTTCTACTTTTATGTTCCTTTTATTCTGTGAGACTATTTAAAAAAATAAAGCGAGAGAGAAATCTTACTCCTTTTGAATTTACAATGTATGTAATCATTCGTATTGCGATACTCTTTTGGTTAGCTAGCTTTATTCTTCTTGAATTTAATGAGTACCTAGTTTAACTATAAAAAAGATAGAACAAGCACTATATTCCCTCGCTTGTATCTATCTTTTTTATTTACATTCTAACTCTTTCCTTCTATTAAATAAGCAAATCAAACAAAACAGGGTTTTTATTAAGTTCCATAAATTGAATATTATTTTCTTTAAAGCGAGTAATTAATTGCTCATAATCTTCTTTATGTTTTAATTCTACGCCGACTAATGCTGGACCATTTTCTTTATTATGTTTCTTAATATACTCAAAGCGCGTAATGTCATCTTCTGGTCCTAATCCTTTATCAAGAAATTCTCTTAGCGCACCTGAACGCTGCGGAAATTCAATGATAAAGTAATGTTTCAGTCCTTCATAAATGAGCGAACGCTCTTTCATTTCTTGCATTCTATCAATATCATTATTTCCACCACTTAGCGTACATACAACTGTTTTACCTTTTATTTCATCTCTATATAAATCAAGCGCTGCAATAGAGAGTGCACCAGCCGGTTCAGCTACAATCGCATTTTTCTTATATAGTTCTAAAATCGTCGTACAAACTTTCCCCTCTGGTACTAAAATAATATCGTCAATTACATCTTTACAAGTTTCAAATGTTAACTTTCCTACTTTTTTAACAGCTGCCCCATCAACAAAGCTATCTATTTTCTCCAATGCTACATTTTCATTTTGAAGAAAAGCCTCTTTCATAGATGCAGCTCCCATTGGCTCTACACCAATAACCTTTGTAGTAGGACTAACACCTTTTACATATGTACCAACTCCTGATGCTAATCCACCACCACCGATTGCTGTAAAGATATAATCAACCGGTTTCTCCATATCATGCATAATTTCAACTGCCACTGTCCCTTGACCAGCAACTACATACGGATCATCAAACGGATGAACAAATGTCATTCTATTTTCTTCACAATAACACTGTGCTTCTTGGAAAGAGCTATCGAATGTATCACCAACTAATACAATCTCTGCGAAATCACCACCGAAAAATTGTACTTGTGATACTTTTTGTTTCGGTGTTGTGGTGGGCATAAATATTTTTGACGGAATCTTCAATAAATTACACGTATAAGCAACTCCTTGCGCATGATTACCAGCACTTGCACAAACAACACCGTTTTGTAACTTTTCTTTCGGTAAACTTTGAATCAAATTGTATGCACCACGAATTTTGAAAGAGCGAATTAATTGTAAGTCTTCTCGTTTTACATAAACGTCACAATCATATTTCTCAGATAAAACTGTATCACGTTGTAACGGTGTTTTAATAACGATATCTTTCAGGCAATTATGGGCCATTAAGATATCTTCAATTTTCACTCTCTCCTTTACCTTTTGCACCATTATATATCATCCTTATCTTTTTTAAATTGGCTCAATCAAAATTCGGGATTTTCAGAACAGCCCCTGTATTCGCCGATGTTACCATTTGTGCATAACGTCCAAGCCAGCCAGTTTTCACTTTCGGTTCTGGTCGTTTCCATTCTTTTTTACGCTTTTCTAATTCCTCATCACTCACCCTTACTTCTAGCAAGCGTTCTTCAACATCAATACATACAATATCCCCTTGTTCAAGAAGTGCAATCATCCCGCCCGCTGCTGCTTCTGGTGAAATATGTCCTACTGAAATTCCACGTGAAGCTCCAGAAAAACGTCCATCTGTTAATAATGCAACCTCAGCACCTAATCCCATTCCAGCAATTGCTGATGTTGGTGCTAACATTTCTGGCATACCAGGGCCACCTCTTGGTCCTTCATAACGAATGACAACTACATCTCCTTTTTTCACTTTCCCAAGCATAATGCCAGCAAGTGCCTCATCTTGTGAATTAAAAATAACGCAAGGTCCTTCAAAACGCTTTACTTCTGTTGCACCGCTTTTAATAACTGCTCCATCTTTCGCAAGGTTGCCTTTTAATATACGCAATCCTCCTTCCTCACTATGAGGGTTTTCGAGAGAGTGAATAACTTCCTTATCTTTAATCTCTGCCTCAGCAATATTTTCTCTTAATGTTTGCCCAGTAGCAGTTATTCGATCAAGATGAAGTACTCCTTCTTTCCGGCTCATCTCTTTCAAAATTGCACTAATCCCGCCCGCACGATCAATATCTTCCATATGCCAATTTGAGGCTGGACTTACTTTACATAAATGAGGTACACGTCTTGAAACTGCATCAATACGGTTCATATCATAATCTAGTCCTGCCTCTTGTGCGAGTGCTAGCGTATGTAATACTGTATTCGTTGATCCGCCCATCGCCATATCAAGTGCAAAAGCATCGTCAATTGCTTCTTCTGTTACAATATCACGCGGCTTAATATCTCTTTCAATTAAAATTTTCAATTTCTCTGCTGCTTGTTTAATTAACTCTTCGCGTCTTGGATCAATTGCTAAAATACTCCCGTTACCAGGAAGAGCTAAACCTAACACTTCACATAAACAATTCATAGAGTTCGCGGTAAACATACCCGAACAAGAGCCACAAGATGGACAGCCATGATCTTCAATATCTTTTAATTCTTCTTCTGAAATTTTCCCAGATTGATAAGCTCCTACTCCTTCAAAAACGGAACTCAGATCAACAACTTCCCCTTTAGATGTTTTTCCTGCTGCCATCGGGCCGCCTGAAACAAACACAGTCGGAATATTAATACGTAGTGCAGCCATCATCATACCTGGTGTAATTTTGTCACAGTTTGGGATACAAATCATGCCGTCAAACCAGTGTGCATTTACAACCGTTTCTACTGAATCTGCAATAATTTCACGACTCGGAAGAGAATAACGCATACCGATATGTCCCATCGCAATACCATCGTCAACTCCAATTGTATTGAATTCGAATGGTACCATACCTGCCGCGCGAACTGCCTCTTTTACAAGTTTCCCAAACTCGTTCAAGTGTTTATGCCCTGGAATAATTTCAATAAAAGAATTACAAATCGCTATGAAAGGTTTATCAAAATCTTCATCTTTCAAACCAGTTGCTTTTAATAAACTACGGTGCGGTGCTTTATCAAAACCTTTTTTAATCATGTCACTTCTCATCTTGTCAAATCCCCTCTTACATATTTTTCATTTATACTCTCTTACTCTATTTCTTTACTAATTCTTTCGGTGCATGAATCCAGCTCATCATTTCACGAAGCTCTGCTCCCACTTTTTCTAATTGATGATTTTGTTCTGCTTTTTTCATTGCGTTATACGTCGGACGCCCTGCTTGATTTTCTAAAATCCATTTCTTCGCAAATTCACCTTGCTGAATTTCTGTCAGAACACGCTTCATTTCTTTCTTCGTTTCATCTGTAACAATTCTCGATCCTGTTACATAATCTCCAAACTCTGCCGTATCTGAAATAGAATGGCGCATAGTCGTTAATCCACCTTCGTACATTAAGTCAACAATTAGCTTTAATTCATGCAAACATTCAAAGTATGCAATTTCAGGACGATATCCACCTTCCGTTAACGTTTCGAACCCGGCCTTCACAAGTGCAGTTACCCCGCCGCAAAGTACAGCTTGCTCACCGAATAAATCCGTTTCGGTTTCTTCTTGGAATGTCGTTTCAATTACCCCCGCACGTGTACACCCTACACCTTTTGCATACGCCAGTGCTACATGTAGCGCTGTTCCCGTCGCATCTTGATGCACTGCGACTAATGCTGGAACACCATTTCCTTCTTGAAATACACGGCGAACGAGATGACCTGGACTTTTTGGCGCGACCATCGCTACATCTACGTAACTTGGCGGATTAATTTGTCCGAAGTGAATGTTAAATCCATGTGAGAAAAGTAACATTTGTCCTTCACGAAGATTCTCTTCTACCTCTGCTTTATACACATGAGCTTGCTGTTCATCTGGCAATAACATTTGTACAACTTGTGCGGTTCGAACCGCTTCTGAAACAGACATTACTTCAAATCCATCCGCTTTCGCTACTTCATACGACTTACCAGGACGAACACCAACTACAACCTCTACACCAGAATCACGTAAATTTTGTGCTTGCGCATGACCTTGTGATCCATAACCAACTACTGCAACAGTTTTTCCTTGTAATAACTCTACATTTGCATCTTTTTCATAATATGTTTTCATATTCCATACACTCCTTATAATTTATTTACTTGCAGAACATCAATTAATTTTTTCAACTGACTAACAAGTAATGTCGCTTCATTTTCAGTACAAACTGCTGTGAGTTTCATTTCAGAAACACCACTAGTATCTCTTTCTTTTAAATGTAAAGAAGAAATATAATAACCACGCCGAGCAAAAATCCCACTTATACGTAATAAGACGCTTGGCTCGTTATGAATAACGAGTGAAAAAGTATGACTCATTCTTCCCACCTCTTCATAATCATTTCGTTATTCCCTTTGTTTGGCGGAACCATCGGAAATACGTTTTCACCTTCTTCTACACAAAAATCAACTACGACAGGACCTTCGTGAGCAAATGCTTCTAACATCACTTGTTTTGCCTCGGTTGAATTTGTTGCTCTTAATCCCTTTACTCCATAAGCTTCTGCTACTTTCACAAAATCTGGTGATCCAATTTTTGATTCTGATAAACGATTTTCATAAAACATTTCTTGCCATTGCCTTACCATCCCTAAAAATTTGTTATTTATGATAAATACTTTTACAGGGATGTTATTTTCAGCAATTGTTTGTAGTTCTTGAATGTTCATTTGAAAAGAAGCGTCACCTGCAATACAAATGACAAGTTCTTCTTTTTTAGCTAGCTGAGCACCAATTGCTGCTGGAAAACCAAACCCCATTGTTCCTAATCCTCCAGAGGTAAGGAACGTCCGAGGTTTTCTTGCTTTATAGAAGTGAGCAGCCCACATTTGATGCTGACCTACTTCTGTTGTGACAATCGCTTCACCATTCGTTAATTCACTTACTAAGTTGATCACATGCTGTGGTTTTAACTCAGATTCTTTTTGCTTATAAGAAAGTGGATATTCTTCTTTCCATGTCTTTACTTTCTGAAGCCATTCGTCTGTTTGTGTATAAATAGACATATGTAACAGCATGTGTAACGCTTTTTTTACATCACCAACAATCGGATGTTCTACAGTTACATTTTTATGAAACTCAGAAGAATCAATATCAATATGTACTTTTTTCGAGTTTGGAGAAAAAAGTTCTAATTTTCCTGTTACACGATCATCGAAGCGAACACCTAATGCAAGTAGTAAATCACATTCTGTTACCGCCATATTAGCAGCGTATGTCCCATGCATACCAAGCATCCCTAGAAACAATGGATCATCCGGTGGATATGCACCAAGTCCCATTAAAGTTGAAACGACTGGAATACGGTTCTCCCTTGCGAATTCGAAGAGTTCATCGGATCCACCTGAATGAATGACACCTCCTCCAATATAAAGAAGTGGACGCTTAGATTTTGAAATTGCTTTAGCCACCTCTCTAAGTTTCATGCTGTCTGGTACAAGTTCTGGTTTGTACCCCGGAATATCAACTTCTTCATTAAAGAAACTGGTGACTTTTGCATTTTGAACATCTTTTGGAATATCAATTAATACTGGTCCCGGGCGCCCGCTTTTGGCGATATAAAAAGCTTCTTGCACAATTCGTGATACATGATTCACATCACGAACCTGGTAATTATGCTTCGTAACAGGTACTGTAATTCCGACAACATCCGCTTCTTGAAATCCATCTTTACCAATTAAAGGCGTTGCAACTTGCCCGGTAATGACAACTAAAGGAATCGAATCCATATAAGCGTCTGCTAAACCCGTAACTAAATTTGTCGCCCCTGGGCCAGAGGTAGCAAAGACTACCCCAACCTTTCCAGAAGCTCTCGCATATCCTTCAGCCGCATGAATGGCAGCTTGTTCATGACGAGTTAAAACATGTTTCAAACCACTTTCGTATAACGCATCGTATACTGGTAAAATCGCTCCGCCTGGATAGCCGAAAACGGTCGTTACACCCAATTTCTTCAAACATTGAATCACGTGCCCAGCGCCTGTCATTTCTTCATACTGTAATTTCTCATACGCTGTATACTGCTGCTTCATTTCCATTAACTCCTCTCCTTATTTACGCTAAGCTTTCCGTCAGCCCGGGAACACGTACTCCTCTTTCTCTCGTTAATTTTTTAAATTCTTCGGTCAATTGTTTCGTTACACTTCCTGGTTTCCCATCTCCAATTTCTCTGGAATCAACTTTTACAACTGGAATTAACTCCGCTGCTGTTCCTGTTAAAAATACTTCATCCGCTACATATACATCATGGCGATTGAACGGTCTTTCCTCACACGGAATACTCAGTCGCTCACATAGCTCGATAACACTATTTCTCGTAATACCTTCTAATGCTCCTAAATAGGATGGCGGGGTTAATACTTTTCCATCTTTCACAACGAAAACATTATCACCAGAACCTTCACAAACATATCCTTGTTGATTTAACATAAGAGCCTCTAACACTCCTGCTTGTGCTGCTTCAATTTTTACAAGTACGTTATTTAAATAATTCATTGACTTAATACGTGGATCTAACGCATCTGGCGTATTACGTCTTGATGCAACCGATACAACGCTTAGCCCATTATCATAAAATTCTTGTGGGAATAACTTTAATTGTTCTGCAATGATAATTACGCTCGGCTTCACACAACTTCTCGGATCGAGCCCTAAGTCACCTTTTCCTCTTGAGACAATTAAGCGAATGTAAGCATCAGTATATTCGTTTTTTTGGAGTGTATGTAAAACTGCTTCTTCCATTTCTTCTACCGTCATTGGAATTGTTAGTAAAATAGATTTCGCTGATTCATACAATCGTTTCACATGTTCTTTTAAACAAAATACATTTCCTCCGTAACTACGAATCCCTTCAAATACACCGTCTCCGTATAAAAAACCGTGATCATATACTGAAACAACTGCCTTTTCTTTTTCTACAAATTCCCCATTCATGTAAATGTACTGGTTTCCCATCTCACATCGCTCCTCTTTTTTCCTCTATTTTTTGCAATCTATTTCTACATCGATTGCTGAGATGAGTATTTTTAACAGAATATTCAGTATATAAATCTTAAAAACATACTCGTCTCAACAATCGATTACTTACATACTTGTAGCAATCCATTGCTGAGACGAGGGAATCGTGGTACCACTCAGCTTCCTTATACTTCTCACGAAATATAAGCTCTGCAAGTCCAATTAGACTTTTGTTTTTCTATCGGGAACAACCCCGCTACTTTTTACTAGTTTTCAAAAGTAGTGCTCCAAGGTGATTTTCAATGAGTGAATTGTTACCACCCTCACAGCCTCGGGGCAGCTCTCTGAAACAATCTTTATCATTTACTCTCCTCTTCTACGCATTCTCTTCTTCTATTTTTAAAAATAAAAACTCTCGCCTCAGCAATCAACTACTACAATTTAGTAGCTTTGATTGCTGAGGCGAGAGTTTCGCGTTACCACTCAGCTTCCTTATACTTCTCACGAAATATAAGCTTTGTAGGTCCAATCAGACCTCCGTCCTTTTACCGGAGACGATGCCGCCGCCCTCTACTCAGTTTCCCTTTCGCAAGCGATGCTCCGAGGTGATCTTCAATGATTCGATTGTTACTACCCTCACAGCCTTGGAGTAGCTCTCTGAAACGATCATAATCATCTACTTTCCTCTTCTTTGCATATACAACATATAAAGTTAGAAAATTCTTAATTAACTTTTATTTGTTACACGTATTATAGGACGTTGCTCTTTTCCTTGTCAACATGTTTTTTCAAAAAAATCAAAATTCATTCTATTTATTTTTTCTCAAATCAAAATTGGAATGTATTACTTACATACACTCATATATTACTTAAGTATGTTTGCATTACTACATAAAGAAAAACTTATAAAGTTTATGAGGAGATGAGGAAACTATGTTAAAAGGGAAAGTAGCGTTAGTTACAGGAGCAAGCCGAGGAATTGGACGAGCAATCGCTAAACGTTTAGCAAATGACGGTGCATTGGTTGCTGTTCATTACGGTAATCGAAAAGATGACGCTGAAGAAACTGTTCATGAAATTCGATCAGATGGTGGCCAAGCTTTTTCTATCTGCGCAAATTTAGAATCCTTACACGGTGTAGAAAACCTTTATAACGCTTTAGATACTGAATTACAAATACGCACTGGTGAAACACAATTTGATATTTTAATAAACAATGCTGGCATTGGTCCTGGTGCTTTTATTGAAGAAACGACTGAACAATTTTTTGATAGAATGGTTTCAGTAAATGCAAAAGCTCCATTCTTTATCATTCAACTAGCACTACCACGTTTACGTGACAATAGCCGAATTATTAATATTTCATCCGCTGCCACCCGCATTTCTTTACCTGATTTTGTTGCATATAGTATGACGAAAGGCGCTATTAATACAATGACTTTTACACTAGCAAAACAGCTTGGAGCACGAGGAATAACGGTGAATGCAATACTTCCAGGATTTATTAAAACAGATATGAATGCAGAACTCTTGAGCGACCCGATGATGAAGCAGTACGCTACTACTATTTCCGCTTTCAATCGCTTAGGTGAAGTAGAAGACATTGCCGATACTGCTGCATTCCTTGCTTCTCCAGACAGCCGCTGGGTTACTGGACAATTAATTGATGTGAGCGGAGGATCTTGTTTATAAAAAACATATATTTTCAAATCTTTTTTATTGCGCAATAAAACAATTTATATAATACTATATAAAACATATACATTTAGGAGGATTACAGCAATGTCCGAAAAAACATACGAACTCGCAACCTTCGCAGGCGGTTGCTTTTGGTGCATGGTAAAACCATTTGATGAACTTCCTGGTATTCATAAAGTACTTTCTGGCTATGCAGGAGGTCATGTAGAAAACCCAACATATGAACAAGTAAAAGCTGGAACATCTGGACATTTAGAAGTTGTTCAAATTACATTCGATCCTTCTATTTTTCCTTATCAGAAATTACTAGACTTATATTGGCCACAAATCGATCCAACTGATGATGGCGGACAATTTTTTGACCGTGGTCCATCTTATCGTACCGCTATTTTTTATCATAACGAAACACAAAAAGGGCTTGCTGAAAAATCAAAACAAGCTCTTGCAGAAAGCGGTATGTTTAAAGATCCAATCGTGACTGAAATTCGTCCTGCTGCACCTTTTTACGAAGCAGAGGAATACCACCAACATTTCTATAAAAAGAATCCAGAGAAATATGCTACTGAGCAAAAGGAATCTGGTCGTGAAGACTTTATAAAAGAAAATTGGCAAAAAAAATAATAAAAACGCATCGTGCTTTTTGAGTACGATGCGTTTTTATTTTTGATAAAAGTACCATACAATTAATAAAACAATTGCTGTTAGTGACCAAAGTACTATCTCGTTTTTCACTCTATTCTTTTTCTTAGTCATTTCATTCCCTCCTAATAACTATTAAACATATTCAATTTTTTCTTTGTTTAATTGTCCATCTTATATACGTGAATACATCCTTACAAATTCTAATAGCAAGACCACCAATAATTCCGATTGCAATGGAAATTACTAGCATCTGTCCAAAACTAAAAGAATTTGTGTACATTATGTAGAGAACGATACATATAAGTAAAACATCCGGTAAAGAAAGTAAAAACCTTTTAAGCATTCCTTTATCTCCTCTATACTTTTTAATTTATATCTTCTACTGTAATTTTGAAATAAAATTTGTTCAAAAATTCCATTTACACCCTCATTTTATGAAAAATAATAAGAATCCCTTTTCAAAAGAGATTCTTATTCAGCAGATTTAAGTTTAATTATTTTCTACATATCCTATTCCATAATTACTCCTAAAATAGAATACTATTACTAATGATTTATTGTAAATTGACTATTTGCCAGGCAACCGAATGTCGCGCCAGCTACCTACATCGCATTGGCCAAATTCATTATTACCTACCGCGATCACCGTGCCGTCTGATTTTAGTCCGACTGTATGTGCACAACCAGCCGCTATCGCTACAATATCTCTCCAATCACTTACGTTACATTGACCATACTCATTCCAACCCACTGCCACCACGGTACCGTTTGATTTAAGTCCGATTGTATGATTCGTACCAGCCGCTATTGCTACAATATCTCGCCAGCCACTTACATCACACTGGTTATGTTTATCATTCCCCACTGCTGTCACCGTACCGTCTCGTTTAAGACCAACAGTATGAAGATACCCAGCCTTGACCGCTACAATACCTCGCCAGCTACTTACATTGCATTGACCATATCGATTATTCCCCACAGTCGTCAATGTGCCGTCCAATTTAAGACCGACTGTATGCCAGTCACCCGCTGTGACTGCCACAATACCTTGCCAACTGCTTACATTGCATTCTCCTTCTTTATTTCGGCCCACCGCTACTACCGTGCCATCCGATTTCAGGCCAATAGTACGACGCCACCCTGCCGCAACCGCTACAATATTATGCCAATCGTTTACATCACATTGTTCATGCTTATTCCAACCCACTGCTACCGCAGTACTGTCACATGTAAGACCGATTGTATGAGCATTACCCGTGTTCGTTGCCATATGAACATTGCCCACTGCGACTGCTTCAATATCTCGCCAGCCACTTACATTACATTCCCCTTCTTTATTCCGGCCCACCGCTACTACCGTGCCATCCGATTTCAGGCCAACTGTATGACAACGCCCCGCCGCTATCGTATCTTTAGGCCATCGTTTCACTTTTTCTTTCGATAAAAGGTAATCCATGTTTTACCTCCTTGCATATAAGCAACTGTATCATAATAGATATTTTTATCAAATTTCATTATAAATCTACATTTACAAAGAAAGCTTATTTTACTTCTTCAAAAAATAAAAACCTCCAGTTTAAATACTAGAGGTTTTCTCGTTATTTCTTCAAGCGTTCAATAAAATCGTTCAATTTATCTAGCGATTTCATATTCTGATTGCAAGCTACACCATCTTTGCAAATGTAGTTTCCCTTTTTAACGAAAGTTCCTGGTACATCGCCTTTAATTTCAACTAAAAACATTCCTACTTCTTCATGTCCATGACATAACGAACAAATGCTTTTTTTATTTAAACTTTGGAACGTTCCTTGCAGACCAACAAATTTATTTTTATCATTTTTCGCTATAATAAATTTCCTGCTTGACCCCTTATCAATCCAGCTTAAATAAGATATTTCTTTCATATCCATTTCTTCCATATCAGGAAGTTTTAACTTTTTCGCTTTAGGAAATAATTTTTTTAATGTTTGTGCTGTAACTTCTTGAAACGGAATTACATACGGATTTATTTTCATTAAAAATGATTCTGCATCTTCTCTATTTTGAACTGTTAATACCGTATCAATTAACTCTTTCTGTTCATCCGTTAAATTCTCAAATACATGTATTATCTTTTCAATCGCAAGCGATTTTAACGCTTGAATTACACCTCTATCATTTGCCGTTGCATGCCCGTTTGCTAAAATATAAGCTTGTGATTTTATAAAATTATATTGATCACTTCTAATAAACGCTTCCATCTTTATCACTCCATACAAATTGTTGATCTAGTTTTATTGTATACAATGATTACGTTTTTTGATATGTAAAAGATAACTTAGAAACAAACATTACATATATCACTTATTCTCTACCGCTGCATTTCCTGACAAAAGAAGCCATCATCTGTTTTCCATTCCGCATATAATACGTCTTCAAATTTAGTAATTCCTTTTTGCTTTATTTGTTTATAAAGCCATCCTTCATCAAATCCCGCTTCCCTCAAATTATCCTTAACTACTTTTCCATCACTAATTAATGAAATTGGTAAGTATACAGGCTTATGTTTTAAACTTAAATCATTTATAGTAGGAGATTCGTATTTACTTTTTTTCAGAACGCTTATGTTTCCGTTCGGTTCCAATATCATATATTCAACTTCTCGGATTGAAAATATATCTTTTTGTTGCCTAAGCATTTGTTGTAATTGGTTTATATCCAAATGATTTACGCTTAATTGTTCACGATCAATCTTTCCGTTACGAATAATAATTGAAGGATATCCTTCAAAAAACCTTCTTGTTCCTCTTACTTTTTGTGTTATCACTTCTATAGTATAAATTAAAATTACCCAAACAAATACTGAATATAAAATAGACCATACTTTAATTTTAGGATCATATATTGAATTTCCAACGAGCTCACCTAGGACGATTGCAGAAATAAAATCAAATGGCGTTAGCTGAGATATTTGTGTTTTCCCTAATATTTTTGTAGCAATTAATAGAACAAAAAAACCAACTAAAAGCTCTATCGTTATTTGTCCAATATGATTCATATATGTTCACCTTTCTACTTTTCAAGTGCTCTGTATACCATTTAATAAAAAAACGGCACATTTTTTCTATTATCATGCCCGTTCACACCTCATATATCCAATACACATAAAACAAAAAGAGTCTGATTCAAAGTAATATATGAATCAGACTCTTTTCCTCTTATTTAGAATACACAATCTTTTTAATCGTTTCCCCAGAAAGAAAATATTCTTCTGCAAGTTGATGAATAGCAATCCCACTTTTAAACGCTTCTTTAATTGCTTTATTTCTTTCATCTAGTTGTTTTCTTCCGCCAGATCGTGTACCCCATTTATAATGTTTCGTTTCTTGTTTCGGAATGTAAATTGTTTCACCTTGTATATACTTTTGAATTTCAGTAATTAAACTCTCTGGTAAAACAGCATTAGCTTTTACGTATTTCATTTCTGCTCGCCCCTTATTTTTTATGGTTCATTTCAATAAGGTGCAAAGCCAAATATAAAAAATGATACGAGCTCATATAGGCGATTGTATATTACTTGTCTACCTCACGCAAAGTATCGCCATTTCCATACTTGGCTTTGCATGAGACGTTGCAGTGTCTGGCAATTGAATTATAATCGCCATATAAACACCTCCTAATATACCTTTTGCATTTTATTATATGATAAATTCCTTCTCCTTGCATCCACACCCTTCTTAAAGCACGAAATTACTTAGTTTGATATAATACTTTTTAACTGAATTAAAAATCATTGTGAGGTTACATTATGAAGAAAAAAATTATCATTACAATCGTTACACTATTCTTTATTATCACGGCATTATTCGGAACATACAAATTGATGAACGCAAGAAGCTTTCAATTATTTGGAGCTTTAACACAACGCGTAGAAACAAATGAAAAAGTGATTGCTTTAACTTTTGATGATGGCCCTACTAACAATGTAAAACAAATATTACCGCTACTAGATAAATACAACGCTAAAGCTACTTTCTTTTTAATTGGAAATGAATTAGAGCAAAATTTATCGTTAGGAGAAGCTATCGCGCAATCTGGGCACCAACTTGGAAACCATACATATTCTCATAATAGAATGGTTTTCAAAACACCTTCTTTTATTAAAGATGAAATAGAAAAAACGAATTCATTAATCCGCCAAACAGGATTTACAGACAAAATTGATTTTAGGCCCCCTAACGGAAAAAAATTAATTGGACTACCCTATTATTTAAATAAAAATAATATCGAAACCATTATATGGGATCTTGAGCCCGATACTTTTTATAAATCTGCAGCTGATAAAATTGAATATGTTAATAAAAATGTAAAACCAGGTTCTATCATTTTACTGCATTCTATGTATGATGAGTCTAATGAAAATTTTAAAACGATTGAAGGTATTTTAGATTCTTTATCTAAGAAGGGCTATCAGTTCGTAACAGTAAATGAATTGCAAAAAAGAGCAAAATAAAAAGGTAGCGTATCTATGTATGATACGCTACCTTTCTTTTTATATAATGCCAAGTACATTTAAGAATACGATAATAATCGCAATTGGTGCGATATAACGAAGTAAGAATAACCATAACACAAATAGTTTGTATCCTTTATTTTTACTTACACCTAGCTCTTTCATTAATACATCTTTCTTCATTTTTAAAGGAACAAAGATAGAAACTAATAATACACCAAGTGGCATTAAAACGTTACTTACTGCATAGTCCGCTAAATCGAAGACTGTCTTTCCGAAAATCTTCAGATCACTTAATATACCGAATGATAATGCTGATGGTACCCCAACAACGAAGATTAATAACCCTACGATTAAGGCCATTTTTTCACGTTTCCCTTTACCTTTTGATGTTAACGATGCAACACTAATTTCTAACATCGAAATTGCTGATGTAATCGTAGCGAAGAAGAATAGTAATAAGAAAACAATGAAGAATAATTTTCCGAACGCCATTTTACTGAAAATAGCTGGCAACACGATAAATAATAGTCCCGGCCCTTGAGATGGTTCCATTCCAAATGCGAACACAACTGGGAAAATTGCAAGTCCTGCAAGTAATGTAATAACAAGAGTTAAGGCTACGATAGAAAATGCTGAACGTGGTAAGCTTTCTTCTTTCGGTAAGTATGAGCTATACGTTACCATAACGGCTACCCCGACAGATAATGAGAAGAACGATTGCCCCATTGCGTATAATATAACTTCTGATGTTACATGTGAGAAATCAGGTTGTAAGAAGAAACGAACGCCTTCTCCAGCACCATCTAATGTAAGTGCACGAACGATTAATACAAAGAATAAAACGAATAATGCTGGCATGAAATATTTATTTACTTTTTCAACACCATTTTGTACACCTTTACTTACGATGAAAATAGTAATAAGGATGAATAATAGCTGTGATCCAACTGCTAAATATGGATTGGAAATGATTTCACCAAACGTAGCTTCGTATGCTCCATTTCCTTCCCATAGTCTACCTGTAATTGCATTCCATAAATATAATAAAATCCAGCCTCCTACAACACTGTAGAAAGAAAGTAATATGAAACATGTTACAATTCCTAATTTACCTAACCAAGGCCATAACGTTTTAGGAGCAATCTCTCTATATGCATCGACAGCCTCTTTTTGTGTACTTCTTCCAATAACAAATTCAGCTAATAATAGCGGTAAACCAATTAATAATGTGAAACCGATGAAAATTAGGAAGAACGCTCCGCCTCCTCCAATGCCGGCCATATATGGGAATTTCCAAATCGCTCCAAGACCAATTGCCGAACCTGCTGCAGCTAATACGAAACCTAATTTCGATGTCCATTGCTGTGAATTCATTTGTTAATCTCCTCTCTATCTCTTTTTCTTTGTTACAATTCGGTATTTATATTGTTCTATCAATACTCTTTTCTAATACGTTCACTTCCTCCCTAATAAAAAAACGTCCCTACGTAAATACGTAGGGACGACAAAAATATCGCGGTACCACCCTAGTTGTGAAGAACACTAAGAAACCACCTAAATAAAAACGCCCCTACGCAAAAACGTAGGGACGATAAAATATCGCGGTACCACCCTAGTTATGAAGACACACCAAAGTTAGGACCTAAATAAAAAACGTCCCTACGTAAATACGTAGGGACGATAAATATCGCGGTACCACCCTAGTTGTGAAAAAATCTTCACCACTTTATTTGATAACGGTATAAACTACCGTCTTTCATTTCCTCATAATGCGAGATTTATGAAAGATGCTCCAGGACGAACTTCATGAATAATCTATATACTGATTCACACCAACCATCAGCTCTCTGAAATAGGGAGATATTCACTACTATACCCTTTCATTGCCCAAATATTATTTTCCGAATTGATTACTATCATTTTTATCACACATTAAAAATAGTGTCAACTTATATTTCGAATTTTTATGTATTACAATCTATTTCAAAATTCGAAATATAAGTTTTTAGTTTAGAAAACAAGTGGATTAGTACATAACGAATTCTAACAGGCAATAGAAAAAGAATTACGTATTATTGATACTTATTCAATAATACAAATCATCTAGAAACATAACCTGTCTCTCTGTATTAATTTTTTAAGAGTTTGATGGATACCAAGAAAATTTCGCATCACTATCCAGTGGTCTATTTTTCGTTTCTTCTTTAATTACACGAAACCATTCATTTAGAATTTGAGTTTTGGGCAATTGAGCAGCAAGGTTATCTTCCCAAATTATATGTGAAAACCAGGCTTTCGTTTCCCATTCAAACTGCAATTGCGCAAACGAAATTATAGGGTGATCAGCTTCATGAAATTGCTCATTTACTGCATTTGAAACTTCTGGAGCTTGCGGTAACAACTCGTTCTGAATTCTATTTCTTATCGTCTCATTTTCTAGCTGATCCCAGAAATACAATTGCCCATTTATTTGATAGAAAATATCAAATGAAGCCTCACCTTTCTTCAAATTCAATAATACGAAGGCACGTTCCACATCATTGTCAGCCGCCTTTACAGCATTAACAATTATATTTTGTGCCATTGATACCCAGTAACTAGTCGCTTCCTCTACCGGTGATTCAACATACAATTCTTCACTTAATTCATGAAGAGTGGCTTCTTGCTCATTTACTTTTTCAACTTTTTTAAAAAACCTATTAAAAAAACCCATAACTTCCCCCTTATTACTGTTTTCTATTTCACAAAATAAAAAATCGATTTTTCTTGCTCATCCACATTTACTCCTGGCGCGTATGTATGAACTTGTTGCAACACTTCTTCTATTAGCAACTCTAACTCCTGCACACTATTTTCTGGACTCCCTATTAATGTGTCCGCCATACGTTCATATAAATTTTCAGGTTTAATAGTCATTCGTTCCACATTATTAGGCATCCATTTAAACGCTGGATGATGTACATACATTTTATTCAAACCAAATAAAACACCGAATACGTTCCTTTGTACTTCGCAAATAACATCATAAAGCATAAGCCAATCTTTCCGTTTTAAAAGCGCCTTTCGATTGTGCCAACGATTACTTAACCATAGATTTTCTGAAATCATTCGTTTTACTAGTTCATCTGGATATACCACTACTCTATCTTTTAATTCATTCACTTTCTCTTCTCCATACAAACTAACACCATCATGAACGGATGATACAATACATTGTTTTTCATAACTTATATCATATTGATCCACCACATCCGAAATCACTTTCTCTACTGTCTCTGTTAAAAAGTTACTAATCTCTAATTTAATTCCCTCTTTCGTTAAATACGTTTCCGACCATTCTTCTTCCTCATACGGATAATACGATAATATTGTCCCATCAATATGATGAATAGGGGCCCTACGATCCTCATCTTCTGGCGGTGTTGACCATAAAATATGTAATTCTATATCTGAATGTTCATCTTCAAGCTTTCTAGCTACTGAACCCGCTAAAATAATGGCTTCTACTTTCGGATTTTGCCTATAGATCTCTGACATCTCTATTGCTTTCTCTTTTAATCCCATTTCATTTCCCCCTAAAATTGCAGTAATCCCCTATATTTCATTTATCTATTTCGATATTACAGCTTGCATTACCTTTTCAAATTCCTACTACATCATATTTCTATCCAAAAGCGCTGAATAACTTCACCAGTACGAGAAGAAACTATTTCATTTTCTAACACACCGCCAACCTTTTGAATCGTTTTAGCAGAACCGATATTGGATTTATCACAAGTTATTAATACTTTCTGCAATCCTAATTTTTGTGCTTCAGCTAATGCAAGTTGTAGTTGTTTCGTAGCGTAACCGTGGCGACGTTTATTTGGATGGACACTATATCCAATATGACCGCTTTCCCGTAATAATTCTGGATTTAATCTATGTCTAATATTCACAAAACCTATAAGTTCCTCTTTTTCAAAACTTAAAAACTGACTAGATGGCACTCGATTAGCTAGTAAATTTTCTCCTAGTTCTTGTTTACTCACTTTTTCAAACCATTCATCAAGAGAATCAAAGTTTTGTAAAGAACTACTTCCATGTGGTTGTTCCCCTGAGTGTAAAAACGCGTGTCTATACGCTGTAATATGCTCACTATATTCATGGGTTGGTTTTAATAGTTTCATTGTTCTTCTCCCCCTCTTCATTCCATAAAACAAACACCTTAATAGCAGCTATTCACTATTAAGGTGTTTCTATCCTTTTTATTCAAATAACCCCATGCTCAAATAACGTTCACCTGTATCAGGCGCAATACATAAAACTTTTTTACCAGCGCCTAGACGTTTCGCTATCATGATTGCAGCATAAACAGATGCTCCAGAAGACGGCCCAACTAATAATCCCTCTTGTCTAGCTAAGTTTCTCATTGTCGTTAAAGCCTCTTCGTCTGCAATTTGAATAATTTCGTTATACACTTCTGTATTTAAGTTTTTCGGGATAAACCCTGGGCTTGTTCCTACTAGTTTATGAGGACCTGGCACACCACCTGATAAAACGGGTGATCCTTTCGGTTCCACTACTGCAATATATAAGTTTGGTAATTTCTCTTTTAACGTTTCACCAGTCCCTGTAATCGTTCCGCCTGTTCCTGCCGTTGCAACAAAAGCGTCCAGCTCTCCATCCATTTGTTCGTAAATTTCAAGCGCAGTCGTATAACGGTGAATATTCGGATTAGCTGGGTTTTCAAATTGTTGCGGAATAAAACTATTCGGTATTTGCTTTTGCAATTCTAACGCCTTCGCAATTGCTCCTGGCATTCTTTGTTCTGCTGGTGTTAAAACTACTTCTGCTCCGTATGCTTTCAATAAATTAATACGCTCTTTTGACATATTATCTGGCATAATTAAAATCGCTTTATACCCTTTAGCTGCTGCATTCATCGCTAAACCAATCCCTGTATTCCCGCTTGTCGGTTCAATAATTGTATCTCCTGGTTTGATGAGACCATTTTCTTCTGCAACGTGAAGTAAATTATAAGCAGCACGGTCTTTCACACTGCGCGATGGATTAAACATTTCTAGTTTCACATACACATCTGCTGCGTCTTCCGGAATAAATTTAGATAATCGGACGACAGGTGTATCTCCTATTAATTCCGTAACGTTTTCACACAATTTCATAGCGCATCCCCTATTCTATCGTTTTCTTATCACTTGGCAGTAACCATGAAGTGAGTCCAATTAATGGTAGACAACTACATAATAGCATAATAAATTGCAGGCTATATATATCTGCTAATTTCCCAAGAACTACAGCACCTAATGCTCCAAGTCCAAACGCAAGACCTACGATTAATCCTGACACCATTCCCACTTTTCCAGGTACAAGCTCTTGTGCATATACAACAATTACACTAAAACTACTTGAACTAATAAAACCGATACATAAAAATAACGGTACGACCCACACAAGTGAGACATGTGGTAATAACAGTGCAAGTGGCGCTGAACCTAACATTGAAAATACGATGATATTTTTCTTACCAAATCGATCTGCTAACGGTCCTCCGAAGAAAGTTCCTAACACACCAGCAATCATAAATGCGAATACGAAATACTGGGCATTTTTTATAGATAAACCGTAATGCTCTATTAAGTAAAATTGATAGAAATTCCCGATACCAGCACCGTACCAAGAGCGTACAAAAGTAAGAAAAACAAGAAGTATAATAACGAATTTAATGTGTGTACTTACAATTGCATTTTCCGCCTCAAGTGCAGCCCTCTTCTTCCTTCTTACAGCACCCGTTGCTAATTCATTTTTGTACCAATTCGATACGAAAATTAATAATACAATTCCTACTGCTGCAAATGCTGTAAAACCTAATGAACCAATTTGACCGAGTGGAACGAAAATTAGCGCTGTAAAAATAGGAGCTAGAGAATTCCCCGTGTTTCCCCCAACTTGATAAATTGCTTGCGCTAACCCTCGTTTTGCACCTGCCGCCATATACGCAACACGAGCGCCTTCTGGATGAAAGACCGCGGAACCTAAACCAATAAATAAAACAGAAATAATAACAATAATAAAGTTTGGTGCAAACGCGAGTCCAATCATTCCAAGCATACTTGAAAACATGCCGAGTGGTAATAAAAATGGTGACGGCTTCTTATCTGAATACATACCAAACACCGGTTGCATAATCGATGACGTCATATTTAATGCAAACGCAATCCACCCTACTTGCATATAGGATAAATTCATCGTTTTTTCCAAAATAGGAAACAACGCCGGCACAACTGCTTGCATCGAATCATTTAAAAAATGCCCAAAGCTAATCGCAAATAAAATTCGATATATTGTCGGTGTTTCTACAGTTTTTTTGTGTGAAACTGCCTGCATATGTGAATCTCCCCTTTCTGTACAAAATATATATTTATTACAGTAGGTGTAATAAATTCTGACTTTTGAAACATTTCTATTCTATACTGCTTTCATTTCTTTTTCCAGAAATATAACTTAACTCCCGTCATTGGCTTGCATCCTTGTAACTTTCAGCGGTAAAACAGTACAAAAAAAAGACAACCCAATCACATACTGGGTTGCCTCTTACATTAAATTGCAAAATGCTTATACTTCTCATAATCACTCGTCTTACATTCTATTTGTAATTTGGTACCTTCGTTTTCGTAACTCGTAGATAAAACGTGTGCATGATTATTGAAATACGAAACTACCTGTCCTTGATCATATGGAATTAACATTTCACACTTCGTATATTCTTTATAGATGTGTGAGCCAATCATTTCTACAAGTTCTTCAATTCCAACATGTTTCTTCGCTGATAAATAAACGCGATCTTCTTGCACTTTCGGAATTTCAACATCTACCATATCTGATTTATTATAAGCATAGATCGTTGGAATATTTTCTACTCCAATTTTCTTTAACGTTTCATTTGTAATATCAATTAATTGTTCATAATTTGGATTTGCGTAATCTACAACGTGAATAAGTAGGTCTGCTTCCGCTACTTCTTCTAACGTTGAACGGAACGCCTTCACAAGATGATGTGGTAATTTACTTACAAATCCAACTGTATCTGTTAATAAAAATGATTTATTATCTGGCAAATCAATATTTCGTACAGATGTTTCTAACGTCGCAAATAACATATCTTTTTCAAATACTTGTTTTTCTTCTGTACCATTATAAATTTCAAGCATTGCATTCATCGTCGTTGACTTTCCTGCATTCGTATAACCTACTAATGCTACAACAGGTATTTCATTTTTCTTACGCTGCTTCCGCTGCGTTTGACGCTGGGCAACGAGCGCTTCTAAATCTTTATTCAAAACTGAAATTTGTTCTTCAATTTTACGACGGTCTAACTCTAACTTCTTTTCACCGACACCTTTATTTTTCGTACCAACGCCGCCGCTCTGTCTCCCTAACGATTCACGAAGACCGATTAAACGAGGCATCATATACTGAAGGTGTGCTACTTCTACTTGTAGCTGTGCTTCTTTCGTTTTCGCACGTTGCGCAAAAATATCTAAAATTAAAATGGTACGATCAATTACCTTACAATCTAAATCCTCTTCTAAATTTCGAATTTGTGAAGGAGATAATTCATCATTAAAGATAACCATATTCGCATCTATTTCTTGTACATACGCTGCAACTTCTTCAATCTTTCCTTTTCCGATATAATGCGATGGATTTACTCGTTGTAAATTTTGCATTACTTGCCCAATTACCTCTACATCACAAGCTTCCGCAAGATTTGTTAACTCTTCCATCGAATATGCAAAATCATCTTCATTACCTAAATTTACTCCAACTAAAACTGCTCTTTGTAATACTTCTTCCATATATTTATTCCTCCATTTCGATTACGTAAAATAAAAAACACAGGTCGCTGCCTGTGTTTTCGTAAACGGATAAGGGTTCACCAAAGAAATAGAAGAAAGCTATGCTTTCATCCTATTTTATAGTCAAAAAGTCCCAAGATTGTATACGTATCCACAGTAAGTGTTCACTTATACAATCCCATTCTATTTATAAAGGCAAAACAAAAAGAGGGCGTATTCGTCCCTCCCTCTTTTTCACATATAAGCTTAATAAAGGGTTCCTTTAAAATAGGCAGACCAATCCCGTTCACTCTGTACACAGACAGAGCCTTTGAGCGCTATTCAATTATTGGCACAAAGTATTGAGACGTAATCTGATTAAGATCAAAGGAAGCCCCTCCGTTCATTTTAAGTTACATAAAGTGTAGCATAAGTAATTCGCTTTCACAAGGTTTAACAACCTATATCACACTAAAGAAAATCTTTATATTTTTACTTTAATCGTCATTTTTTGCGAATTTTTCTCACAATAAAAATAACAAAAGCAATTATCAATTTTAGAAACTTCTCGTATATTATTTTTACAGCACTCGCCAAATTCCTTCATAGTAAGTTAAGTATTATCGTTTTAATACAACAAAAATCTTTATTGACATTTTTATAACCTAATATTAGTATCAGGTTATAAAAATAAAAGTTAGGAGATGTTCCTATGCATTCTAAATCTCGTATTACTGCAATTGGTACTTATGTTCCAGATCAAATATTGTCTAATAACGATTTAGAAAAGATGGTCCATACGAATGATGAATGGATTGTACAAAGAACAGGAATGAAGGAAAGAAGAATCGCTAGCGACGAAGAATACTCCTCAAACTTAGCCATTAAAGCAATTGAAAATTTATGTACAACATATAAGAAAAACTTAGAAGATGTCGACTGTATCATTGTCGCTACTACTACTGCTGATTACGTTTTCCCTAGTGTTGCTTGCCAAATACAACAATACTTCAACATACCTCATACACTAGCTTTTGATTTAAATGCAACTTGTGCTGGTTTTACATATGGACTACACATCGGTAATAGCTTAATCACTTCTGGATCACATGAAAAAGTACTTGTCGTAGCGACAGAGACATTATCTAAAGTTACTGATTATACCGATAGAACGACCTGTATTTTATTCGGTGATGGTGCTGGAGCTATTTTATTAGAAAGAGATGAAAACACCCAAAGCTTTATCGCTGCTCACATGGGAACAAACGGTGATGGCGGCATTCATCTATATAGAACAAACTTATCTACTACTATGAATGGCACACCACTGCAAACAAATGAAAAAATCGTTCAAAATGGAAGAGAAGTATATAAATGGGCAACACGCACAGTACCAAAAGGCATAAAAAATTTATTACATACCGTAAATATGCAAGTAGATGATATAGACTGGTTCATACCCCACAGCGCTAACTTACGAATGATCGAATCTATTTGCGAAAAATCTCAAATTCCAATACAAAAAACATTAACGAGCGTGGAATATATGGGGAATACCTCTTCAGTCACCATTCCACTCGCTTTAAATTTAGCTATAAAAGAAGGGAAATTAAATAACGGAGACACACTTTTACTATACGGATTTGGTGGCGGACTTACGTATTTAGGGCTTATTGTAGAGTGGAATTTAATTTAAGTGTATAAAAAGAGGCTCTAGTCAGTAACTAGAACCTCTTTTTCATTTAATTTCTTGCCCCTTTTCGAGACCATATCACAACAGGAATAAGTAATAACGCTAACACCCCTCCAGCCAATGACAATGCCGCATAACTTGAATTCGCTACTACCATACCTGACATTGCTCCACCAGAAGCTCCAGCTAGCGCAATAAAAACATCTATTTTCCCTTGTGTTTTAGCACGTGTAGACGGTGTTGTGGAATCAACGATTTGTGCTGTACCACTTATCAATCCGAGGTTCCATCCTAGCCCAAGTAAAGACAGAGCAACGATTAATAATAATAAAGAATCACTTGGCGCTGTCGCAGCTATGACACCCGCTGCAAGTAAAATCACTCCACCAGCTATGCTCATTGTAGTTCGGCCAATTTTATCAATTAACATTCCTGTAACGAGAGATGGAAGATACATTGCACCTACATGAAAACCTATCACAAGTCCTACTGCACTTAAACCGTGACCGTGGTGTCCCATATGAACTGGCGTCATCGTCATAATCGCAACCATCACTATTTGCGTAAGTATCATTACGATTGCTCCAACTGTAATACCTCGTTTATTTTCTTTCGCTTCTTCTGTTATTGGTTGTCCTTTATATGTATGTTCCTGTTTATATCTTTCTATTATGTTAGCAATAATCAAAGGATCTGGACGAAGCATAACAAAAAGAACTAGACCCGCCAGTATAAATGCTGCTGCCGATAGTATGAACGGACCTGCAAGTTTAGGAACTCCAATTGAATGAGCAAAACTTCCCATTACCCCTACTAAATTTGGTCCTGCAACTGCACCGAAAGTCGTCATTACCATCGTAATACTAACAGCCGTTGCTCTCTGCTTCTTATCTGCTAAATCTGTACCTGCATAACGAGCTTGTAGATTCGTGGCTGTACCGGCACCATATATAAGTAAAGAAATAAGTAAAAGAATAATACTATTTGTTAAAGCTGCCATTACAACACCAATTGCTCCAAATCCGCCTACTATAAACCCTGTTGCAAGACCTATCCGGCGTCCATATCGTTGCGAAAGCTTCCCTACTATGAAAGCTGCGAATGCCGATCCTAATGTAAACATAGCAGTTGGTAATCCTGCAAATGCATCTGTTCCAAGCATTTGCTGCGCAAGAAGTGCTCCCACTGTAATACCAGCAGCTAGTCCTGCACCGCCAAACATTTGTGAAATGCTGACGATTATTAACGTTCGTTTGTATAGTTTTTGTTGCTCTTCTTCTGTGTACACATGATTATCTATTAAAGCCCCTGCCTTATCTAGCAATTCCCCATCCTCCTTTTAAAATTAATCCCTCTTGTTAATGTACTATGTATAACGTTACATATTCAATGGCATTTTCCATTCCTTCCTTTCATTCTAAAAAACTTTCTAATCATACTCGACTTATCCCATGCTATATTAAAAATACTACTATTCACAATATGCAAGGAGAAAACAATGAAAAAAACAGGCTGCTATAGCCTGTTTTTCTTTACGCTTCTTCTACTAATCTTCCCCTTCTCTTTTTACTCAAAGCTTTCCCTTCCCAAAACAACAAACTTACGAAAGCACAAATTAAAATAATTGGCACACTTGCTTTATATAAATCTGTAAAACTCATAGCCATCTGATTCTTGGCATAATGATTCACATCATTTGAAAATGTGAGTACCTCTTTCTTTATACTTTCCTCTTGTTTTTCAACTTCTTTTGTCACTTGCCTCATAACTTCTTCTCTTTTTACATCTCTATATTCTACTGGAACTTTTCTTAATATTTCATCCGTCTTGTCGCGAATCAATTCTTCCTTTTTCTCTTTACTTAATCCCATTGTCATTGCATTTTGTTTCTTATTTATATTCGACTCTAAACTTTGATTCTCTATTTTCTCTTTAGTCATTTGTAAAATTTCAGTTTGCTCAGTACTATTCACATGAATAGTACGCACCTTTTCTTCTGCATAACGATATACTTTTTCTTTATTTACAGTTAAATTGTGAGTTAAGTTAGAGACAAATATTGCGACTGCCAATACAATTCCGACTTGTCGTAACATTGATACAACACTTTGAGAAGCAGTTAACAATTCTCCTTCAAACGAAGACGCACTTAAAACTGTAATTGGCCCCACTACTAAACCATATCCAACACCTAATATCATACATGGAATAATAATTTCTATATTTGTTGAATGCACATCAATCATTTGCAACCAATAGTAGGAAAGCCCCATAATAAGAAATCCTGACAAAATAATAGTTACTTTTCCGAGTTTTTTAATTAAAGTTGCTGCAACTGGTGAGACAAAAAATATCATTGCTGAAATAGGTGTCACTAAAAAAGCCGCTTCAATTTCCGTTCGACCTTGTAGTTTCGTCAAGAACGTTGGAAGCAATACAGTAACTCCAATTAAAAATAAATTACTTAATATAACAACGATAGACGCTCCGACAAACATTCGATCTTGAAATAACTTTAAATTCACCATTGGATTATGAATCTTTCGTTCTACTAAAACAAATAGAATAAGAGAAATAGTGCTAATTGCATAACAAGACAAAGCAATATTACTTTGCCATCCCCATGTATTACCTTTTACTAATATGAGAGTAAATGAAAAAATTGCTGTGCTACTTAATAGTAGTCCTATCCAATCTATTTTTGAAATAATACGTTCTTCATTTTTTATTTGTAGCATGATGCAACATAACACGATTCCTATTATACAAACCGGAACATTAACGAAGAACACCCATCTCCATCCTAAATTTTGCGTAATAATTCCACCTATTACTGGTCCCATAGCAGCTGACAATCCTTGTGTTACTCCTAAAATCGCAAGCGCAACATGCCTTTTAGCTAATGGCATAGCTGATACACCAATTACCATACTTGTTGGAAATAAAATCGCTGCCCCAATACTTTGTATAAAACGAGAAAAAATAAGAAAATCACCTGTATTAGCAAAAGCGCAAAGTACCGATCCACCACCAAAAATCACCAGACCAAGAATATACATCTTTGCTTTTCCAAAGATATCAGCTATCCGCCCTAACGGAATGGCAAGTACTGCAATCGTCATTGTATAAACATTTAATACCCAAGACATCTTTTCTAACGAAGTATTTACACTCGATTGTATTGCCGGTAAAGCTATATTCATAATTGTCGTATCAATCATACAAAGAAAGATACCTAGACACATTAAAAAGACAATCTTAATACCCTTTGATTGCTCCATCTTTATATACCCCTTTATTTATTGTGAACGCGTTTTTCATTCTTCTGTTTTATTGTTTTCTTTCGCCTCTAACTCTTCTAATTTTTTCTTCAAAGTCTCCACTTGTGCACTATACGATGCAATACCTACATCTAGTGAAATTTCTTCGACGAAAGTAATACCTACTCTCCACTTTTCATATTTCAATCGAAGATCTGCAATGTACGCTTCTTTTCTTTCAATTTCATCTTTAATCCATTTTTTTATTGTTACATCATCACTATAGTTACCAAAATACATTCTCATTAAAAAATCCGAACGTAAAACATCCTTCTCTACAGGTGTCTGCATGTATTGATAAAATTCTTCACGCCCCTCATCTGTAATAAAGTACATTTTCTTATTCGGTTTTCCCTCTTGCATGACAACCTCTTTTTTTATTTTCCCTTCATTCTCCAATTGTCGTAACGTTGGATAAATCATTCCAAAACTTCCATCAAAAAAATGAGTAAATACGTCTTCAAACACAATTTTAATATCGTAACCAGACAATTCCTTTTCCATTAATAAACCTAAAACAACATCTCTTCCCTTCAAAGTAAAACCCCCACATAGTATATAATCAATAATCATATTAACAATGTTAATATGATTATTGATTATATACCTTATTCTGTTAATTGTAAAATGTTTCTAAATAAAAAAGCCCCATAATTTGGTTTCACCAATTCACAGGACCATTTTCTTTTTTACTCTTTAACACCTACATCTTGCAAAACTTCAATATCCTCTTTCATTTCATAATAATAAGAAGGCAATTCTATACCATGTTCTAAGAAATAATCCTCAATGAATGAAATAATGATTTTTAACGTTTTCACACGGGCATACAATTTATCGTTACTTTCAATAATATGCCACTTCGCATTTGGCTTACTTGTTTTTTCAAACATGTCTTCCATTGCTTCAACATATTCATCCCATTTTTCACGATTACGCCAATCTTCGTCTGTAATTTTCCATCTTTTCAAAGGATTTTTCTCTCTATCTTTAAATCTCTTTAACTGTTCCTCTTTACTTATATGATAGAAGAACTTCCCTATTATGTAATGGTCATCTGTTAGTCGTTTTTCAAAATCATTAATCTCATCATATGCTCTCATCCACTCTTCCTTTGTAGCAAAACCTTCAACACGCTCAACTAACACACGACCGTACCATGAGCGATCAAAAATAGTAATTTGCCCGTACTGTGGAATTTTACGCCAGAAACGTTGCAAATAATGGTAACGTTTTTCATGAGGTGCAGGCGCTCCAATTGGATCTACTTGGAACCCACGTGGGTCAAGATGTTCCGTCACCCGCTTAATTGCCCCACCTTTACCAGCCGCATCCCATCCTTCCATAACAAGCATAACCGCGATTTTTTCTTCTTTCAAAATTTGTTTTAATGCTAATAAGCGCCTTTGATATTTTTCTAATTTCTTATTGTACTGAGATTTTGATTCAATTTTTTTCGTTAAGTCTACTTTAGCAAGATGTCCATTTTCCATAAAACAAATCCCCCTTGTTGTATGACAATGTTATTTTAACATATTTTTGGTAATTTTTTCATATCCTAAATAGCTGTGTAGAAACATCTCTACACAGCTTCCCTCTCTAATTTCACATATACAAGCACATTTAACTACATTAAAATAAATAATTTATACTGAATTCTTAGTATATTCTTTTTGTTAAAACGTAAAAATAGCCCTTTTAAAAAGGGCAGTAATCTAAGTATAGAAAAAACAAATTTATTCTTTCTTACTTCATACGTAATTATGCTAGCTATAAGAGTAGTGAATAAGATTTTGATTCACTACTCACAACAACCACTTTACATTATATGGTATATTAACTCGTAAAAAGAAGATAATAACAAGTAAATCCATTAAAGAATGGGAGCTCTAAAAAAAATGAAACGAAAAATATTAACTCTCTTTACGCTTATATGTTTAGCACTACCAATGCAAGCTAGTGCTTACACATTTCAGTCACTGCCGATTGCGTCAAAGTCTAAACAATGGTATGTCGAAATTGATAAATCCCATAATCCAAACAAGCAAGCAATCCAGCCAAAACAAGGTGTATTTGATACGTATAGTTTACTCGTAAAAAACATCGGTCATGATGTATCAAATGTATCTGTGGAAATACTTGATAACAATCCTACCTCTAAAGCTACCTTTAAACCTACTACACCTAATGAAAATATTTCTAAAAGTCATACAAGCTTTGACTACATGGTATTCCCATTAGACTTTAATAGTCATAATTTTAAGGTTGTGATCACTTGGGAAGAAAAGAATTTCTCTTATAACGGCCATCCGGTAAATGAAGGTAAAAAAATGAAACAAACATTTGTATTTAATGAAGAATAAGTCCTAATTTCTTTAGGGCTTATTCTTTCTTATGGATACCAATCGATACAGCACTAAAGCTACCTATGCAAACTTGGTTTAAAGAAAGATTCCCATTATTTTTTGAAACAGGCACTTTTGAAATTCAACGTGTTTGGGATAATGAGCTAAATAAACAAATTTCTATGACAATTACCCATACATAAAAAAGCTTGGAAACCCATCCAAGCCTTTCTTACTTCTGTGCAATTTTTTCAATCTTATAATGAATATGTAAAAATTCAAGTCCAAATAGCCACATGCTATGATGAGCTGTTAACATTTTATCCTTACCCTCTGTAATGATGAAAGTCTCTGCTAACGGTAAACGGATTGTTAAGAACCGAGTATGTAAATAAATCCCCTCATCTCCCTGGCCATTTTCTCTTAACTTACTAGTAATGATTAAATCATGATTATCATTACATAGCCTCAAAATACCAGTCATATTCGAATAAGGTAAAGGCAAGGCGATATTCATATATGTCTCATCCTTATCTGTATGCTTTGAATAAAGAGCTACAAAAATAGATTCACCTGCTTCATTTTTCCTTAGCCAAGCCCTTACATTCTCTCTTCCATCTTCCTCATCCATTACACCAATGATAGAGCCATGCATCGTTTCCCACTTGTCGCCCATTCCTAAATGTATTTGTCCTACATGCTTGCTCATTTTCTCATAACAAAATGCAAATAGGCGGAACCAACGAGCCCATTTAATATTTGATTGCAACTCATACTCTGTTGTATTTTCATAAAAACGAATAATACTTAAAGGTACCTTCGTCACGTCAAATGACTCACTATGAAAATCAGTTATTTGATCAACTAAACCGTTGTATTCCTTACTGCCTACTAAATTGCCGCTATATAAAAAAGCCTCACCAATTGCCACACTTCCTCTTAATTTACTCATTGGTTTCCCATAGTATTTATAATTCGGAACACTCTTTTCGATCATCCAGCCGACAAATGCCGGTAACGCTACTCCAATTCCGTTGACAACACCGTGAATCCAAACCATTTGAGCAATTGTAATCGTCATTACATGCTTCAAATTCCCGTATGAGTATATAAGTGAGAACATAATTGTAACCATGAGTGTACTAGACGAAACGATTAAAAGAATCTTTGCACTGATAGCATTAAATTTTGCTCTCCAAACGTAAAATCCATATCCATAAATCGCACATAAATATAGGAGCACTGCAAAAAATTCAAATATTCTCGAGTATGTAATTCCTATTGCAACTGTCATTGGTGAAATCATGATGATAAACATAATAGCATCATATACTTTACTTCTCTTTTCTCTTTTTCTCCCTGTTAAACCAGCTGATAATGGCAATAGAAACGCCGAATAATGAAAATGCGCTGCTGTGAGTAAAACAATGTCAGAGCTAAAATGCATAATTGAAAGTTTTGCTACTGAAGCAAAAAACCAAAAACCACCTAAAAACAAATAAATAAACGCACTATCTATGGCGATCTCTTCTAACGGCTTCCATCCTCTTTCTAGCAATCTACTTACACCAAATAACGCAACAATTCCTGTATATACAAACCAAACTAGCGCAAATACATTGTAATTTGTGACGAAAGCTAGCATTGCACAAATTGCTGCGATTGGATATAAAAACGATACGAATTTATAAAATAATAAATACGATCCATCTCTTTTTCTTTTATCACTAATACAAAGTGACATTGGTATAAATAATAAAACAGATAATAATATAATTGCTTCAACAGGATTTATATTCGACCACTCATATATTAGAAAAACAACATAACAAGCAAGCCCAAATATTATATTTTTCATATCGTTTATTTCCTTTCCACAAATGTTCCCTTATATGAAAAAAGCGAGCCAATTAACGGGTTTCGTACTTGTACATGAATTCGAAAACACTGTAGTGTTGCATCATAACTTTCAACAATTTTTGCTTCACCATACAAAAATTTTGGTAACGGCATTTTTCTTCCAAACATATAAAACCATTGTTTCTTTGAAGAAATATGCATTGCCCCTAACTCATCGATATGAAAATGCAGTGTAGAAACGAGTAAATGTGGTTCGCCAAAATAATCTACAATTTCATTTTCGTTTCCATCCAATTGCATAACTGCATTAAAATATCTTTTCTTATTTCACCTATTGATTCCCCTTCTCCAGCTATTTCAAACCCAAATCCAATCTTTGTTTTATACAAAAACTTCTGTGGTTCTCCTTCTTTTTTCTCTAAATACGAAATTTCAGTAAAGCGAGCATCCCACTCTGTATGTATATCTGGTTCTTGCATATATTCCCATAATTTCCCCATCGTCGTGTTCATTTTTGTCGCAACATAAATAGGCTGTTTCCTTTTCATTCTCCCCACCTCCTATGCACTATAAGTTTAATGTACATGCAATGAATTTATTTTGCTACATTTTTCACAAACTTCCTCAGAAAAAAGAAAGAATTTTTAAAATATATATAAAACACTTGATTCCCCGAAAAATTTAAATTATTATAAAACAAATGTTACCAACAACTTCATAAATCAAACACTCTCGCCTAAAACGTGAGATAGAGGTTGCAATACTTATGAGTATTCTAATGGAGACACAGAGATGTCTATGAACTTAGATGAAAGGAAGTATTGCCGAAATTGATAAATTTCTCTGCATTTATCAATTGGGGCTGTTTTCGAATAGAAACAGAACTGTCATATGTACAGACGTGTATGTATGAAGAGCTATCTACAAAAAAGAGATATCATTTTTTATGATATTCCTTTTTTGGCGGTTTTTTTATTAGCTCCGTTTTCTGTTTCCCTTTTCCTGTAACAGCACCATCCTCACTTATTTGAGATGGTGTTTTTTGTTTGTCTTTCTGGTAACTACAGGAGTATTGGGATCTATATATTTCCTAATCTATTCTTAAAAATAGACGAAAGAAGGAATTTGCAATGGAAACAATTGTTCAAAAATTTGGTGGCACTTCTGTCGGGAGCGTCGAGCGCATTCAACATGTAGCAAATTTAATTATTGAAGAATATGAACGAGGTCATAGCGTTGTCTCTGTCGTTTCAGCAATGGGAAAAAGCACGGATGAACTTGTCGCACTTGCTAACGCAATTACAGAAAATCCAAGTAAACGCGAAATGGATATACTTCTATCGACAGGAGAGCAAGTAACTATTTCATTATTAACGATGGCACTACAAGCAAAAGGGTATAACGCGATTTCATTAACAGGATGGCAAGCTGGTATTACGACAGAATCTGTACATAGTAGTGCACGGATTACTGAAATTAATACAGATCGAATTCAGTCTTATCTTACTAAAGGCACGATTGTTATTGTAGCTGGTTTCCAAGGAGTCAGTGAAGATTTTGAAATTACAACGCTTGGACGAGGCGGTTCTGATACAACTGCTGTCGCATTAGCTGCTGCACTAAACGCAAAAAAATGTGATATTTACACAGATGTGACCGGCGTATATACGACGGATCCACGAGTTGTAAAAGATGCTTATAAATTAGATGAAATTTCTTATGACGAAATGTTAGAACTTGCAAACCTCGGTGCTGGTGTATTACACCCGCGTGCTGTTGAGTTTGCTAAAAATCATAATGTCATTTTAGAAGTTCGCTCAAGTATGGAACAAGAAAACGGAACAATTGTAAAAGGAGAATGTAACATGGAACAACAATCAATCGTTAAAGGTATTGCATTTGAAGATAATATTACACGCATCACAGTGAAAGGATTAGAACAAGGTTCACTTTCAACTGTTTTCTCTACATTAGCAGCGGCACATATTAATGTAGATATCATCATTCAAAGTATTACAAATGAAGGAACTGTTCATCTCTCCTTCTCCATCCATTCTAATGATTTAAGAGAAACATTAGAAGTATTGGAACAAAATCAAGAGGCACTTCACTATGAAGCAGTAGAATATGAAAATCATTTAGCAAAAGTATCAATCGTAGGATCTGGCATGGTATCTAACCCTGGTGTCGCTGCAAATATGTTTACTACTTTAAAAGAAGAAGATATTCATATTAAAATGGTAAGTACATCAGAAATTAAAGTGTCTGTCGTTATTGACCGCCTTCATTTAGTAACAGGTGTTGAGGCACTGCATCAATCATTTATGGCGAAAATTGAGCCTTTAGTGCAAATGAGCTAATTTGATATGCTCAGTAACACTTATAAAAAAATCATATTAATCTACTTCCTTCCTATTAAATAAAAGCTGTTCGTTAACAAGATGCTATATGACATATAAAAAAACACCTTGTCAATTTTTCCTATACTGTGACAAGGTGTTTTTGACTGAAAGGAATTTGTAACTACTTAGTAGTATAATTATGAGGATGATTAAATAATGAACTTTTATACATAAGGAGATAAGACTATGGCAAAAAACAAATTACTACGAATGGACAATGTCAGCATCGTTGTAGAATCCCTTGATGACGCAATCTCTTTCTTTGGGGAGATTGGCTTGAATCTCGAAGGTCGAGCCAATGTCGAAGGTGAATGGGCTGGTCGCGTAACTGGACTCGGTTCTCAGTGCGTAGAGATTGCTATGATGGTCACTCCAGATGGCCACAGCCGAATTGAACTTTCGCGATTTCTCACCCCTCCTACTATAGCAGATCACCGAAAAGCTCCTGTAAACGCCCTCGGTTATCTACGCGTCATGTTCACCGTTCAAGATATTGACGAAATGGTATCCAGACTCACTAAGCATGGTGCAGAGCTCGTTGGCGAAGTAGTTCAGTACGAGAACTCGTATCGTCTCTGCTACATTCGTGGAGTCGAAGGGATTTTAATCGGTTTAGCGGAAGAACTCGGTAATAAATAAGCAAGTGACGTTTTATAAAAAGGCACTATCATTGAATAAAACGTAGACTCTTAAGCGATTTTATTATTATATTTTGAACCCCGTCCTAGCTTTAGAACGGGGTTATGCTTGTTTGAGCTTTTAAAATTAAATAACTTTATTATCATTTTACATATAGATTTCAAGGATCTACCCAAATAGCTTTCATATTACCGATATCCCAAAATCATTATAATACAATGAAAATATTCGTTATACCCTTTCCTAGGAAATATAACTAACTCTTCTCACTTTTTATCACATATATCTTTTCGCTCTTTCTCTTGAAAAAACGATCTATATTCATTCAAAATAACTTTCTTCACATTCGAATAAAAAACCATCATGAATAGTGCAACTCCTAATACAAATACTTGTATTCCTTCATAATCAATGAATGCACTCATAATTAGCAATCCAAACCCAATATAAAAACCAAAATCATTCTCTTTCTCAAAATCCTCATCTTCTTCATCAATATGTATTTTTTCTTTAATATTCTGTTTCCCTTTTATTAACTCATCAAGCGTAACATTGTACATTTCGCTTAGTAAAATTAGATTATCCATATCAGGATAACTTTTATCATTTTCCCATTTGTACACTGCTTGCCTCGTCACACCAATCTTTTTAGCAACATCCTCTTGCGAAAATCCCTTTGATTCTCGTAGTTTTTTTAGCTGCTTTCCTATGCTCATAACGTCCCCTCCTTTAACAAATTATTACATAAAAAGAGATATAAATGAAAGAAACCATTAGTAAAACTCTCTGTAAACCATTCGTTTACACAATTTAAAAAAGAGGGAATAGCTCTATATTTAAGCTATTCCCTCACTTCTATTAAAACAGATGAATGTTTTCTTTTTTACAAGCTGCACGTAAATCGTCAGGCCATACAGAAGATTGAACTTCACCGATATGTGCTTTACGTAAGAAGTACATGCACATTCTTGATTGTCCAATGCCACCGCCGATTGTTAATGGTAGTACGTCTTCTAATATACCTTTATGGAAATCATACTCACGTTTGAAGTCTTCACCAGTTTTCGTTAACTGCTCATCAAGCGATTTACTATCAACACGAATTCCCATTGATGATAACTCAAATGAAGATTGTAGTACTGGGTGCCAGAATAAAATGTCACCGTTTAATTTCCAATCGTCATAATCAGCTGCGCGTCCGTCATGCTTTTCACCTGAACGAAGTGCATCACCAATTCCGATAATGAAGACTGCACCGTGTTCTTTTGCAATTGCATGTTCACGATCTTTCGGTGTTAATTCTGGATATTTATCTTCTAATTCTTGAGAAGTAACGAAAACAATTTCTTCCGGTAAATACTTTCCAAGGAACGGATATTTTTCAAATAAGTGATCTTCTAAATCTTTGAATATTCCATAAATTGTTTGTACTGTTTTTTGTAAGTATTCAACAGTACGCCATTCTTTTTGAACGATTTTTTCCCAATCCCATTGGTCAACATAAATGGAATGCGTTGCATCAAGTTCTTCATCACGACGAATCGCGTTCATGTTTGTATATAAACCTTCACCAGCTTCATATCCGTATTCATGTAATGCAAATCGTTTCCATTTCGCTAGTGAATGAACAATTTCTAATTCTTCTCCTGAATGTAACATATCAAATTCAATTGGACGTTCTACACCGTTTAGGTGATCGTTTAATCCTGATTTTTTCGTTACGAATAATGGTGCAGATACGCGGAATAGTTCAAGGCGTTTTGCTAATTGGTCCTCGAAGAATGTTTTAACTTCCTTAATTGCGATTTGAGTCTCTCTTACTGTCATTAATGATTGATACATGGTGGTTTCCTCCTAAAATGTTTGGATGTTGTGAAAAGAAGCCAACAAAAAAAGCCCTTCTTTCCCAAAAAACTGGGACGAAAGGCTTTGGTTCCGCGGTACCACCCAAATTAGCAACAGAGGTTGCTCACTTATACAATACGGAGATGAAATATCTCGATACTGTTCTTCTTGTAACGGCGAAGTTCCCGGCTAAGTCTACTTTCCTATAAAGGATTTCGGTTAGCAACTCCAGGAGGTTCTTCATAATAGGCTTCGTATCAGGCTCACACCACCCCTGACTCGCTTAAACTACGTCCTACTACTACTCGTCCTTTCATAGTCGTTTTGTTGTCACATCTCTGAAACATTTTATTAATGATTATTCTATACAAAAAATAAAGAAAGTCAACAAAAAGTTTTAAAATGTTTTTCAATTCTTTATTTTACGGCTTTATTGATTGTTGTTAATTTAACATCTTTACTTTTTCTGCCTCGTCAATCCAAAAAATGTTTCACTGACCGAAACTAACGTATACACAACAATTAATGTGATCGTTCGGAATATAGAATCTGCAGTATTTCTTATTATTTTCATTTTCTTTATAATTCCTTTCAGTTTACTTGCAAATTCATGTTATACTATAGCATTCAAGCAGTTTATTTTTACTTAAAGCAATCATAGTCATTTATAAAGAGTATTTTCTAAATCATTGACTATTATCAAATAAGATTTTTATATAACGGAGTGATCATATGAGTAAAACGAAAGCAAAACCGAAAAAAGGTGTAGGACAAGGTACAGGAAGTAAAGGATGGAACCGTTGGCAATCAAGTGCAAAGAAAAAGGCAGCTGCCAAACCATACAAAAGTAAAGGTACAAAGAAGTAATTTAAATAACATTTGATTTCTTTACTTTGTACAAAACAAAATATAATTATTACAACAAAAAAGCTATGCCCTCATAAATTTGAAGGCATAGCTTTTTTATATTAAATCATTAAAATATCTCGAATTTCTTCCTCTGTGATTGAGGACAATTTCTCTTCTCCCGGCTCAATCACTTCAGCGATTAAATTTTTCTTACTTTCTTGCAGTTCATGCATTTTCTCCTCAATTGTTCCCTGAGCTACTAGCTTTATAACTTGCACTGTATTTTTTTGTCCCATTCGATACGCCCTATCGGCCGCTTGTTGTTCAACAGCTGGATTCCACCATAAATCATATAATATTACTGTATCTGCACCAGTTAAATTAAGTCCGGTACCACCAGCTTTTAAAGAAATGAGAAATAGATCTCCTTCTCCTTCGTTAAACCGATCGCACAGCTCTACACGATCCTGCGTTGGTGTACTCCCGTCTAAATAAAAGTATGGAATTGCTTGTCGATTTAACTCACGACCAATAATGGAAAGCATCTTCGTAAATTGAGAAAAAATTAATATTCTCTTCCCTGTACTTCTACATTCCTCTAAAATCTCTAACAGTTGTTCAAATTTAGCTGAACTTCCTTTGTAATCATCAACAAATAAAGCGGGATGACAACAAATTTGTCGCAATCTCGTTAAACCAGCTAAAATTCTAATTTTATTTTTACGTAACGTGTCTTTGTCTAAATGCTTTAACGTTTCTTCCCTTAACTTCGCTAAATAAGCAGCATAGAGACTCTTTTGATCGGGTAATAACTCCGATGATTGTAAGTGCTCTATTTTCTCTGGCAACTCATTTAATACGTCCCCTTTTAATCGTCTTAATACGAATGGTTTCACTCGCTTCGCTATATCTTCACGCCTTAAATCACCGAACTCTTTTCTTCCTGGTAATAATTCCGGGAAGACGACATGGAAGATAGACCATAGCTCTTCTAATGAATTTTCTACAGGTGTACCAGTTAGTCCGAAACGGTATTCAGCTTGAATTGTTTTCACAGCTCTTGCCGTTTGCGTTGTAGGGTTTTTAAACGCCTGTGCTTCATCAAGAAATAGTGTATGAAATGGTCTTGCATATAATCTTATATCTCTTCTCAGTAATGGATATGACGTGATTACGACATCAAATTCCGTTATATCTTTCAAAATTTTCCGGCGCTCTGCTTGGTTTCCATCTGCAATAACTGCTCTAATATGCGGGGCGAATTTTTTCAATTCACTAAACCAATTATAAACAAGAGATGATGGTGAAACGACTAATATTGGCAGTTTCTTTTCTCGAATCTCAGTCAAAACAGAATCTATAAAAGCAATGCTTTGCAACGTTTTTCCAAGTCCCATATCATCTGCTAAAATACCGCCAAAACGGTAATGAGCAAGTGTTTTCATCCATTCGAACCCATATACTTGATACTTTCTCATTTCTGCATTTAAAGTATTTGGCACAGCAAACTTTAATTTTTTCGGGTTTTGAATGTTTTCTACTAACTCTTGAACTGAATCATCCAAACTTAAAACATTGCCTTCGTGAAGTCCGTTCATCCATTTTACACTCCGAATAAGCGGAACATTTACCTCTTCTCCATGTAAAAATTCTTTCCGAATACCTGATTCTTTTATAAACTGATTAATTTCATTAAACTCTTTACTCTCTAGCGACAAAAACGAACCGTTCGCCAATCGATAATATTTACGTTTCTCTTCAAGGGCCGCTAATACACCTTTAATTTCTGCTTCTGGTATTCCTTTTATATCAAAACGAAATGACAACCAATCAATTCTTTCTTTTCTTCTCACTCTAATAAGAGGAACTGCATCCCCTTTACTAATTCGCAATTTGATTGCTGTCGTCGCATAAATATTAACTAAACCTTTTAATGTTGGCACGACGTGATATAAAAAGTTATACTCAGCTTCTTCATTATGCATAAAGTAACCGCCTTCTGTTTTTGCAAAGGCACTTTCACTCATAATGTCTAAAATCTCTTTTTCTTTTTTCTCATCACGATTAAAAACAGACGGCTGTCCATCCTCTTCTAGCGGATTAATCATGACGTTCCCATAGTGAAATTCAAGACCTGCTAATAAGCGATTTTTCACGCGGTCTAAATACAATTTCGCTTTTAGCGAAGGTGTTTCAACACGATCCGATATTACTTCATCAATGTGTACCGTTCCGAGCTTCATTAATCCTGGTACAACTTTCGCGACGAAATGTTCCATCTTACTTTCTGGAATATAAAACTGATTACTATTTGAGCGACTCATCATCTTTTGTAATTCAATAAGTCGCATACAATCTTCAATGTGTAAGTGATATAATTTCCCACCATAAAGTGCATTGTTATACATATCCATAACTTGTACACGATTTAGACCATCTATATGAAGTGTAAATCCGCCATTATTTCCCTTCGTAAATTCAAAGTGTAACGGCAACAAACCTTTTGAAACTTGTAATCCCTGAAACAGTTGTTTATTTTGTTTCAGCTGTACATATTCAACTTTAGAAAGTGAAGAGAGCATATCTTTCCATGAAGCTGGTGGTATAAATATCATACTTTCATCTTGTTTCGCATGTACTTCTAGCGCATCCTCATACATTTTTTCGTTATGATACATTTTAATGAGCTGCTGAATAATTGCATCCGTTTCTTGTTTAAAACTATGTACATCTGGTGTATATGTAAATTCATTTGAACAATGAAAAGACTCTCTTTTCTCCACCTTAGAAAGAAACTCTCTAATATGATTTATGAAATACACCTTGGCAAGTTTCAATTGAATTCCAAGAAGAGCACCACCACTTCTCGTAGCTACTGGTGTACATATAAACTCAACATCTAATATTTCACGTGTATCAAAACGGTATTGTTTACTTTTTGGCCTCAGTGGTTTGTCTGCAAACAGCTGAAACATACCACTTGTCAATTGATCATTTCTGTTACTAGTGGAGCTCATTCCACCTGTTTGTTGATTATAGTTTATTTGTATTAATACTGCTGCAACATGTTGACAGTACGTTTGAAAAGACGCTAATGAAGGACAACTACATTTTGCAACAACATCACCCTTTTTAGCTTTTTCTACTGTAACCTGGAAATCCTCGTTCCCTTTTACTGTCGCCTCGCAAATTTCTTTATTTTCATCATAATGATTTATTATCACTTTATTTGATTTATAATAGGCTTCACCTCTTTTATATGAGGTCTCTCCGCACACTTCTTTAATAATCGATTTATTCAATGTGAAACTCATCGCTTTGACACTTCCTTAATATAAAACCATTTTCTCTTACTTAACATTTTACATGCTCCACGAGAAAATATAAAATGTTGATTTAACAAAAAAGATGCTTATTTATAAGCATCTTCTTCACTCTATCTCCATCAACCTCTTCGCCTCAAAATACAACACTTGAATAAACTTCTTTGTATTAATTCGCGTATGACCAGAAGATGCAAGTTCATCTTTCGTCATTTCTGTCATCCGTTTTCTAACTACAGTGAAATCGAAAAATTTTGGAGCATAGCTTTCAAATTTTGGATTTGAAAAGTCTGTTAGTCCTAAAGAAGCCAAATGATTTAACGACTGATAAATAGCTCGACGTACTCTTTGTTCAGACGCTTTTTTCTCTTTATCAATATCCGCCTCTAAAGCTATATCCCCTAATTTCCTTATCGTAATATGATGAAAAATTTCTTTTAACGCAGGAAAGCCAAAGTCAAATGTCTGTGCCTTTTCTTGACCATATAAATATTCCAGCATACTAAGTAAATCTTTACTTCCATTCTCTCCCGCAATACCGAGTTCTGATAGTAAAAAGCGCCCTAAATCCCCTATCTTTTTTCCTTCTTGTACTGGTTCAGTACGCAATTGCGGTTTTTCCCACTGAAACACGTTATTCAATGATTTTTGAATATCATGTATAGAACGCTCCAATCTAATACGCTCTATCACTTTGCGTACAACAGATACAACTTCGATTTTGTTTAATGGTTTTGTAATATAATATTCTACACCAAGTGTATATGCCTCACCTATAAGCTGCTTCGATTCCACTTGAGAAATCATAATAATTTTCCCCGTGAAAGTTGACGCAATGTGACGAACTGTTTCAATTCCGTCCCTCATCGGCATCAACAAATCAATAAATAAAATATCTACTTTTTTAAAATTTAGTTGATCCGCTTCAATAAAAGCTCCGTCATCCGCCTCACCAATTACTTCTCCAAGATCTCCATCTTCAATAATTTGCGAAAGCATTGAACGAAAAACTTCATCATCGTCTACGATATAATAAAACAAATCTATTCCCCTTCCCGCTTTAAACTACCCTCCGGTAAACAAACGATAAACTTACATCCTCTTTTATTTTCTCGGTCTTCTAATCTGACTTCTCCGCCTAGCTCTGTTACCATTTCATTTATGTAAGAAAGCCCAATACCAGTTGACGGCGTTCCCGTTTGATCATACTTGGAAGTAAATCCTGGCTTAAATACTAATTTCTTATACTTTTGTGCAATACCAGGCCCATCGTCAATTACTTCAAAAAATATATGTTGATCTCTTTTATATAGCTTAATAATAACGACACCTTTATCTTCAATTGCTTCAACTGCATTCGAAACTAAATTGTTAAAAATTGATAGAACTGTATACACGTGGTATGCAGCATGCTCACCTTCTATATGTTTAGAAAAACGTATATCCTTTGCTAGCATTTCAGCATACTTTTCATTTATTCTAACAATCATTTCTGCTAACTCATGTCCTTCTACATATTCAGCCACATTTTTATCTAATAACAGTTTAGATAATCCTGCAAATATCCTTTGATTATCCTTTTTTATTTCATGCACTTCCCCTGCTATTTTCAATGCTGTTTTACTACTTGAATCAGCGTTTACTTGTAAATTTCGATATAGTTGATATGCTTCTTGTGTAATTAACTCCGCATTTTGTAACGTCTTTTTCAAATGAACAGATTCCACATATAAATTAGAAAGATGCATTAACATATTTTCATTTTCTTTTCGAACTTGCGATTCTTTTAATTTCGTTTCATATAAATTCATCATATTTAAAAAACCAAGTGCAAAGAAACTACGAAAAATAGCAATAATAATAAGTTTATTTACTTCAGAAATCGTTATTGTTGTACCGAGTACTAACATGTGATAAAACGCAAGTTCTGACATACTTGCAACAATTTCAATTGAAATTCCAAGGCATCCAATAATGATTGGTTTCTGGTGGAACTTATTTACCCTGCAAAGCGAAAAAAGACTGCCATAAATAAAATAATAGAAGAACACAGGATAACGCAAATAAAATGATTCTGTCATATGAAATGAACCTTGCATGATCCAGTCAAGACATACTCGAAATAAGACTACAGATATACCAACAAGAATACCTGCAACTCCTGCTGGTACTCTTCTTAAAAATAATAATAAAAAGAAGAATAGCGGTGTACCGAAGCTAACTCGAAACGTATCATTAAAGGGATGAAAGTTCAGCTCCCCAGCAATCGGAACAACGACCATTAATATAATTAAAAGGGACATATCTTTCTTCCATAATTGATTCCAATTCAAAGGTGACACTTCCTATACTTTTTTCAGTAGTAAAAGCGAAAGCCCGCTTATTGTTATAAACGGGCTTTTTTTCTATATTCTAACCTTTTCTACCGCTTTTATTTGGCGATACTCTGGCTTCCACATTGCTTCTTTCACTGCCATCTTGATATCGTTATCACTTAAGTTCACTCTTGCAACACCTTCTGCAACTGCAACTTTCGCTACTTCAATTGCAACCATTTCTGAGATATTACGTAATTCTTCGACCTCTGGTAAAATAGGTGCTCCTGGCTGACTTGTATCTACCATACTTGCAACTGCTTCAGCAGCCGCTGCGAACATTCCATCCGTCATGACGCTTGCTCGTACTACAATTGTTCCAAGACCAAGCCCTGGGAAAATAAGTGCATTATTTGATTGTCCAATCACATACGTTACACCGTTATATGTAACTGGTTCAAATGGACTTCCTGTTGCAACTAACGCTCTTCCTTCTGTCCACTCGATTAAATCTGCTGGTTTTGCTTCAGCAAGTGGCGTCGGATTCGACATTGGTAAAATGATTGGTCTTTCTACGTGAGAAGCCATTTCTTTAATAATCTCTTCTTTAAATGCACCTGCAACAGTAGATGTACCAATTAAAATTGTCGGTTTTACATGTTTCACAACTTCAGCAAGTCCGATCACATCATTTTCTTTCCACTCACTTACTTCTGCTTCTTTTCTTGCGTACGGAATTTGGAAATCAAGAAGATCTTCCATATTATCTGTAACTAACCCGTTACGATCAATACACCAGAAACGCTTATATGATTCTTCTTCAGATACACCTACGCGGACCATCGCATCTCTAACTTGATCTGCGATACCGATTCCAGCCGTACCAGCACCAAATACAACAACGCGGTGTTCACTTAGCGGTACACCAGAAGCTTTCACTGCCGATAATACTGCCGCAAGTGAAACTGCACCTGTACCTTGAATATCATCATTAAACGTACAAACGTCATGACGGTATTTATCTAAAATTTTTCGTGCGTTACGAGAGCTAAAGTCTTCCCAATGTAAAAGTGCTTTCGGGAATTGTTTATTTACCGCTTGTACAAACGTATCAATAAATTCATCGTAAGCTTCACCTGTTATACGAGGGTGACGATTTCCAATATAAAATGGATTGTTTAATAGTTCCTCACGGTTTGTACCTACATCTAAAATTACCGGTAATACGCGGCTAGGATCGATTCCAACTGCGGCAGTGTAAACAGCTAATTTTCCGATTGCGATATTAATACCGCCAACACCCCAATCACCAATTCCTAATATACCTTCTCCATCTGTTACAACGACTAAATCAATATTTTCAGCTGTTGCACCGATATTGGCAAACGCTTCTTCAATACCTGATGGGTCGTTAATTGATAAGTAAATACCACGTGGTTTACGATATTCATGACTATACCTTTGAATTGCTACACCGACAGTTGGTGTATATACAATCGGTAACATTTCACGTAAATGATCTGTTAATATACGATAAAATAATACTTCATTTCGATCATGTAACGCAGTTAAGTATACATTCTTTAATAAATCATCCGGCTGCGAACTAAATTGTTCGTATGCTCGGCGTGCCTGTTCTTCTAACGTTAAAACCGCTGGCGGTAATAACCCTTTTAAACCTAACTCTTCTCTTTCATTTTGTGTGAAGGCTACCCCTTTATTTAAAAGTGGTGTTGATAATACTTCTGCTCCTCTTAATGTTGTTTCTAATGCACCATTAGAAGCTACTGTAAACTTGCTCATAACATCCCTACCTCTATTCATATAGCATTTCTATATTGTAAACAAAAAAGAGGGGCTTGTCCCCCCTCTTCTTTTAATTTTTCTTTAAAAGAGTTGCTCCTGCAATCCCTGGATGTGTCATTTCGAATGGATCTAGAATTAACTCTAAGTCTTCTTGTGACAGTACACCATTTTTCACACAAAGTTCTCGAACGGATTGCCCTGTCGCGATTGCTTCTTTCGCAACGCGAGCTGCAGCTTCATAACCGATATGAGGGTTCACGGCTGTAATAATTCCTACACTTTTCTCAACATACTCTTTTAAGCGATCTTCATTCGCTTCAATTCCTTTTAAGCAATTATCTGTAAAGGCACGGAAACCGTTATTCATAATGCTAATTGATTGCAGTAAGTTGAAAACAAGTACTGGTTCCATAACGTTTAATTCCAATTGTCCTGCTTCTGAAGCAAGGCAAATTGTATGGTCATTACCAATTACTTGGAACGCAATTTGGTTAATAACTTCTGGCATAACAGGGTTTACTTTCCCTGGCATAATAGATGAACCTGGCTGACGAGCTGGTAACATAATTTCTGCTAAACCAACACGTGGACCTGATGCCATTAAGCGAAGGTCATTCGCAATTTTAGACATATTCATCATACATACTTTAAGTGCTGCAGATACTTCAGTATAAGCATCCGTATTTTGTGTCGCATCCACTAAATCTTCTGCACCAACTAGCGGTAATTCACTGATTGCAGCTAAATGTTTTACAACTGCTTCAATATATTCTGGATCTGCATTTAAGCCTGTACCAACTGCAGTTGCTCCCATGTTCACTTCATATAAGTGTTGACGTGATTGCTGAATTCGTTTCATATCACGTTCAAGTACACGAGAGTATGCTTTAAACTCTTGTCCAAGACGAATTGGCACAGCATCTTGTAAATGTGTACGACCCATTTTAATCACATGATCGAACTGTTCTGCTTTTAATTCAAATACATCGTGCATATAACCCATCGTTTGTAATAAACCTTCTAATGCGTTTAATGTAGCGATATGAATCGCTGTTGGGAATGCATCGTTTGTTGATTGCGCCATGTTTACATGACTATTTGGACTAATATAGTGATAGTCTCCCTTTTCCATTCCTAATAATTCAAGAGCACGATTGGCAATGACTTCATTTGCATTCATGTTCATTGAAGTACCTGCTCCGCCCTGAATTGGATCTACGATGAAATGATCATGCCATTTTCCATCAAGAATTTCTTGAGCAGCCTCTGCGATTGCGCCACCCTTGTTCAATTCCAATCTTCCTACATCTGTATTCGCAAGTGCTGCTGCTTTTTTTACAATTGCGAACGCTCTAATTAAGCCTTCATGGATTTTGTATCCTGTAATCGGGAAGTTTTCAACTGCACGCATCGTTTGTACGCCGTAGTATGCATAGTTTGGTACTTCTTTTTCACCTAAAAAATCTTTTTCAATTCGAACACCATTTTTAACTTCAGTTAATGTTGCCATGATTATTCACTCCTTAACGATTTCTTATGCTGCTTTTGTTTCTTTGACTGTTTCTACATATTGTTTTGCTTTCTCATTATCGAATTCGCCTTCCCACTTCGACATAACAATGGCCGCTAATGCATTCCCTAATACATTGACAGATGAGCGAATCATATCTAAAATGCGGTCAATTCCCGCAATTAACGCGATACCTTCTAGTGGTAACCCCATTGAACCTAACGTTGCTAATACAACAACGAACGATGCACCTGGAACTCCCGCCATACCTTTGGATGTTAACATGAGAACGAATAATAACGTTATTTGCTCTGTCAGTGACATGTGCACACCGTACATTTGGGCAACAAACAATGCCGCTAACGCTTGATAAATAGCCGATCCAGTCAAGTTAAATGTATAACCTGTCGGAATTACGAAAGAGGCAACTGCCTTTGGACAACCGAACTCTTCCATTTTTCTCATTATATTAGGTAAAACAGCTTCTGAACTTGCTGTCGTAAACGAAAGAATCAGTTCTTCTTTTAAAATTTTTATTAATGTAAAAATGTTTACTCCAACCATTCGTGCATTAATACCTAATACAATCACAACGAATAGTATAACAGTTACGTATACAGCTAGCACTAGTTTTCCTAGCGGAAGTAATGTTGCTACACCAAATTTTGCAACTGTAACGGCAATTAATGCGAATACACCAAATGGTGCAAATTTCATAACTTGATTTGTAACCCAAAACATTGCTTCGAGTACGCCTTCAAAGAAGTTAAAAACAGGCTTTCCTTTTTCCCCAATTGCCGCAACTCCTAAGCCGAATAATACTGAGAAGAATATAATCGGTAATAGGTCACCTTGTGCAATCGATTCAAATACGTTTTTCGGTACAATGTGAACAATTGTCTCAGCAAAACCTTTCTTCTCCGTTGCATCTGCTGTTTGTTTATAAGAAGAAATATCACTTTGCTGTAAATTACTCATATCAACACCAGTACCTGGTTGGAATATATTCGCTGCAAGTAATCCCATTAAAATAGCAATCGTCGTAATAATTTCGAAATAAAGAATTGTCTTACCGCCCAGTTTCCCAAGCTTTTTCATATCTCCTACACCAGCTACCGCAACAATTAATGCTGAAATAACAATTGGTACTACAATCATCTTAATTAAGTGAATAAATATATCCCCAATTGGTGTGATATAAGAAATCGCTGTTTTATTGCCATAAAAGACTGCCCCTACTACAATCCCTAAAACAAGCGCGACAAAAATTTGTGTTGCCAATCCGAATTTTTTCATTTATGTTCATCCCCTTCATGCGAACGCTTTCAATTTGAATTTATAAAAGCTACTCACACATCTTATAAGCGAACCTACAAAATCATACAAAAACCTACAAGTTCGTCACAAAAAATTCAAATATTTTTCTTCTTTTTTTCATTGACACCATTTTGTTAAAAAACGATAAAATAAACTTGATAAGTAATCAGATTGTTTCGTATAATCAAAAAGATATATACTTAAAACAAATCAAAATGAAAAGGAGTGGATGTTATGAAAAACTATACAAAGCAATTCGTCCTATCTTCTTCTTTTCTTTTTCATTTTCTTAAAAAGGAACAAAGGCATTCGCCTTTGTTCCTTTTTTATTGCGATCTATATAGGGGGAATTGTTATGAGACCATATAAACGTGTCTTAATTAAATTAAGCGGCGGTGCACTTGCCGATCAAACTGGAAATAGCTTTAACTCCAAACGATTAGAACATATCGCAAACGAAATTTTATCTATTGTTGATTTAGGTATCGAAGTATCCATCGTCATCGGTGGCGGTAACATTTTTAGGGGGCATCTAGCTGAAGAATGGGGAATCGATCGCGTGGAAGCTGATAATATCGGTACGTTAGGTACAATCATTAACAGCTTAATGCTTCGCGGTGTTTTAACAAGTAAAACAAATAGAGAAGTACGCGTTATGACTTCCATTCCATTTAATGCAGTAGCTGAACCATACATTCGCTTGCGTGCAGTCCACCATTTAGATAACGGCTATATCGTTATCTTTGGAGGCGGAAACGGCCAACCGTTCGTGACAACAGATTATCCAAGTGTACAAAGAGCCATCGAGATGAATAGTGATGCCATATTAGTCGCAAAACAAGGGGTAGATGGCGTCTTTACAAGTGATCCAAAGCATAATAAATCAGCAAAAATGTACAGCAAACTAAACTATAATGATGTCGTTAGACAAAATATACAAGTCATGGATCAAGCGGCATTACTGCTTGCCAGAGACTACAATTTACCAACGCATGTCTTTAACTTTGATGAGCCTGGGGTCATGAAGAAAATATGTTTAGGCGAACATGTGGGGACGTTGATCAATGATGATGTTACGATGCTGGTGCATGAAAAATAATAATTCCCCACCAAAAAGGGTGCCTTTTGTAGGCACCCTTTCCTAATTCATCATCACAAATAGAAGTCAACCAATCCTGCCACTTTCTCCTTACAACGCTCCCAAAAAGATAACTTTTCAAAAAACTCTTTCGTCATTTCTTTCGAATCATGAAAATCCTCTGTTAACGCCTTATTAACTTGTCCTACAATAGGACCACCATAAATATAAAAATTCATTTCATCATTTATATTGAAGCTACGCGAAGTAAAGTTTGTTGTACCAATAACGGTTAATTCATTATCAATAAGCATTAATTTACCATGGAACATTCCTTTTTTATAACCATATACAGTAATCCCATTATTAACAGCTTGACGTATGTATGGATACGCCGCTTCTTTTATAAGAGGTAGATCCGGTTTATATGACCAAAGTATTTTTACTGTAACACCACGCTTTTGCGCCGCGATTAAAGCATTCATAGATTCTTTATTTTTCGCTATAAAATACGGTGTTGCAATTACAATGGAGTGCTGAGCTTGTTTTATGAGCTCTATATATTTTTCAGCAACGTAATGCCCATTGTAACTAGTCATAGTATGTAATGTATTCCCTTTACTAGCTTTATTCGTACTCCTCTTTATCTCTTCTTTCGTATCTCGTTTCCAATCTAAAGCGAATTGCTGTTCTAAATCTTTTGCTCCTTCTCCTTTAAGCCGCACATGATAATCACGCCAATATCCAAATCGCTTATCTTTCCCTAAGTACTCATCTCCTATATTAAATCCGCCTGTATAGCCAATTTCTCCATCAATCGTCGTAATACGGCGATGATTACGATGGTGAAGTGAATAAAATCCGAATGGTAATGTAGGTTTTCTACTATATGTAAAATGTACACCACTTTCCCGCAATTCATTTATCACCTTTCTTTCAAATGATAAATCATTCATGCGATCAACTGATAAATAGACGTTTAATCCTTCTTTTGCCTTCTCTTTTAATAAGTTTAAAAAAGTATGGCTACTTTTATCATCCGACAAAATGAAGAAATAAGTGTAGATGGAGCTTTTAGCTTCTCTTATATCAGTAAATAATTGTTTATAAAAAGGCTTCCCTTCTACATATAATTGAAAGTCACTATAATGAGGCGCATACTCTGTCGGCATGTTTTTCCCAGCTTCCATTTTCCTACCTAAGGTAACATCGATATGCATCCATATTAAAATAAAAACGAAAATAGCAATAGCAATAGAAGTAACTCGCAATATTTTTTTAATCATTTTGATTTCCTTCCGATCATTTTCTTTCCACCTTTCTATTTTGTCATTCAAGTTTAGATTTCATGCTTCATACAAAAAAGGATGTGACTTAACGTCACATCCTTTTCACATTAAACAAAATTCCTCGCATCATTATTTCTTCCAAACTTATAAATCGCAATTAAGAAGAATGCAATCGCGAAAGCGAATAAAATTAAAATGTTTAAATACAACTCAGAGAATGGAATTCCTTGCTGTAGTTTTGATATCGTATCTAACAACCAGCGCTGTGGAAGAAAATTAGCTACTTTTTGTACTGCACTTGGCATAATATCATATGGGAAATAACATCCCGCAAGTAAGCATGTTGGTACAATGATCATATTTTGCATCGCATTTGCCGATGCTGAGTTTTTCGAAAAAGCTACAAGGACTAATGATATTCCAATTGCGATTAATGCAAATAGCATTAGTACGCCCATCATCACTATGAAAGACATATTGATATCCGTATGAAAAACATTCGTCAGGAATAGGATTGTAATCAAAATTTGTACTGTTAGTATTATCATATTTACCCCGACATTAGATAATATGAACTTCTTCCCATCTATCGGCGTTGATAATAGTCTAAAGTACGTTCTATTCTCTTTTTCTTTTAAAATATGACCTGATAAGTTAGCTGCTGAAAACAGCATAAACATAATAAGGTAACCCATCGTTTGATTTGTCATATCTTTATTTTTCGAAGTATCTTCTAGCGTCTCAGTTTTCATTTTAAATGAACCTTTTTGATACCCTGCGTACATATTGTCGAATGTACTTTGATCTGTTCCTGCTACTTTACTAATAGCTGCTATATTATCAATATAATTATATAAATATGATTTTATAAATCCTGTTACTTGATCACCTTTAATCGATGAAATTTCAATATGCTCTGGTTTCCCTTCTCGAACACTTTTTGAAAAACCAGAATCCAATGTAATAACTCCATCAAGTTTTTTGGAAGTGAGTTTATCTTCTACTTCAGACTCCTTAACCTTACTCACATTCACATGATTTAATCCTTCTAAAAACTTTATCGTATCATTTGTTATCGGCTCATTTTCTTTATTTACAATCCCGATATTTAACGTTCCTTGCCCTGCATTTCCATATATCGAGAAGGAAATGAGCGTCCCTATTATCGGCAAGCTAATTATAATGAGTAAACTTTTTTTATTTTTCAAAAGCACAGATAACGTTTTTTGTATGAGCCATAAAATATCCTTCATACTATAGCCCCTCCCGTCTACGTAATGCAATAATTGCAATTAATAAAAAGAGTGCTGAAATTCCAAGGTTTAAAGAAATGACTGATAATGCTGCCCCTACATCATTTGCATAAATAATTTTCATAACAGCTGTATTTGCCCAAGTTAATGGTGATAAATTCGTAACGAAATTTTCTTCTATTACGAAATATGCACCTCCAAAAATAGAAGCTAATTGCACAACAACCATAATAATTGCCCTAGACGCTTCAGCTGTTTTCGTAATATATCCGATTCCTAAACCGAAGCTAATTGCTAGAAAGACTTGTGTTAATAAAATAAGAAATATGATTCCAAGATGGTCGCCCCAATTCGCTTGAAAAACAAATTTACTAAATAACATGACGAGTAATATGCACAGGGCATTTGCTACTAGGCTACCAAGTACTTTTCCAATGAATATTTCAGCTTTACTTATAGGTGCAGCAATGAGACGATCTCCTGTTTTACGTATTCGTTCTCCTCGAATTAAAGAACTCGCTCCCATCGCAGCATATAGTGCAATCATCGTTGTCATTACAACCGCATAGTAATCCATAGAACCTGGTTTTTTCGCAGCTTGTAAGGATGTTTCTTTTATATAATCATTATGATTTCCGTTTGAAATAACTGTGCTCACCTTAGTAGGATCTACTTTTGCAACTTCGACCGCTACATTGTACTTATCAACAAATGTTGTAAGCATTCCTTCCACAATACTCCCCTCAATACTACTTTTGTCACTTCCGTAAAATTTTGCACCATCTTTATTTAACTCTACATAAGCAGCATATTTATTTTTCTTCACTTCTTCTTTCCCATCTATACCTTCGGAAGCTTTTTTAAAATGAATACCTGATTTATCCACTTCTTTCGTAAATGCTTCAAATGATTGAGAAAACGTGCTACTCGCTTCATCTTTATATAGCACTTGTATATCTTTAATCGAATGACTATCACTATTAAATGCGTTGGTTAACGCTGTTCCTAACACAAGCATAAGCACAATCGGAAATGCTAACATAAAAACTAAAGTTCTTACGTCTCTGAAATCTCTTTTAATATGCATAATTGCAATATTGAAGATGTTCAATTGATGAACCTCCCTTTACCTTTTCTTCATTTACCTTTTATTTATCTCGTAAGTTTCTTCCGGTTAACGTAAGAAATACTGTTTCTAAGTTTGGAGCCTGCTCCTCTAACGAACGAATTTCAATGTCATGATTAATGAAATGCTGAATAATTTGATTTAAATTATTTAATCCTGCATCCGAGTTTACCTTGATTACGTTCTCTTCAATCTGAACAGCTTTCACACCGTTTATCTCTTTTAACTTTTCTACATCTAAATTTTCTACTGACTTCACTTCAATCCAAATATCTTTCGTATCTGTAATAATCGCTTTTAACTGTTCTTTCGTACCTTCTGCAATCACTTTACCGTGGTCGACAATTGCGATTTTCGTACAAATCTCTTCTACTTCTTCCATGTAGTGGCTCGTGTAAATAATAGTGCTTCCCATTTCATTTAACTTCCGGACAGACTGAAGAATATAGTTCCTTGACTGCGGATCAATTCCAACTGTCGGTTCATCCATAATAATTAACTTCGGTCTATGTGCAATTGCACAAGCAATATTTAATCTTCTTTTCATCCCACCAGAAAAGTTCTTCGGATAGCTTTTCTGTTTATCACTAAGTCCTACAAATTGAAGAGCTTCCTCTACCCTAGCTTTTAATTCAGCTCCTCGTAATCCGTACAATCCAGCAAAGAATTTCACATTTTCATAGGCAGTTAACTCTTCATAAATCGCAATATCTTGTGGAACAATACCGATATTCATCTTTGCAAATCGATTATGTTTCTTTATATTTTTTCCTAGTATGCTAATTTCACCTTCATTACTTCTTAACAAACCAGCAATCATATTTATCGTTGTACTCTTACCAGCACCATTTGATCCTAAAAAGCCAAATATTTCTCCTTCTTTAATAGATAAAGACATATTATCAACTGCGATGAAATCACCAAATTTTTTCGTTAAATTTTTAATTTCTAATGTATTCATCATTTTCACCCCTATTTCGGTTTCTCTGCTTTTAGTATAAACAAAAAGAATGAACCTGCTCAGTGCAGAAGTTCATTCTTTTCACATGAGAATATTCACTTTTTTCATATGAGATGGTTCATCCTCGTACCATTCTCTTTATATTGGCAACAACATCGTTACTGAAAAACCACTTGTCCCATCTACAATAATTTTTCCGTTTACAGACGCCGTTCGCTCCTCCATCCCCATAATACCGAGACCTTTTTTAACAAGAGCTACCCCTTTTCCGTTATCCTTCACTTGTACCTTTACCATCTTGTTAAGTACATGAATATCTATAGAAATGACTGTCGCATCAGCATATTTCATTGCATTTGTTAGTGCTTCTGTAACATTCTCACCGATAATTTTCCACTGAATGGGAGAAATCATATCTAAGTTCCCTTTGTATACAAAAGGAATATTCACATCATTCTTACCGGCAAATTCCTCTATGAATAATTTCATACGATGAATGCCAATTTGCTCAGTTGGTGGCTTCATATTTTTTAATGTAATGCGAATACTTTCAATTCCATCTTTTGAAATGTGAATTGCATTTTGTAATAACTCCGCAGATTTTTCTTTATCTATTTCCATTAACCTTTTTGCTGCTTCCATTTGAATTAATGCACCCGTCATCGAGTGGCCAATTTTATCATGAATTTCTTGTGATAACCGATTTCTCTCTTCTAGCTTAAACGTGTATTCTGATTGTCTTATGTACTCTTTATTTTCATGTAAGCTTTTCGTAAGTCGTTGCATATCTTTTCGCATCTTATCATTTTGCGATTCAAGCTTTACTACACGCGATATATATCGATCTGCAATAGTTAAAACGAGAAAAGAAAATGCAACAATTAATCCATAAGTCATTCGAATACTTTCATCTGCAATTGTAATTGGGAGCATCATAATGACAAAGCGTGGCCAATTCTTTTCTATGTAATAGAATATAATTTCGTATAAGTTCAAAGGTAAAAACAAAATAAAAAATGGATGAATCCTCCATGTAAATAACATAACTACGCCAATGGACATACAGATTAATATTTTTTTATACGTATCTTTTTTAAATATAGAAATCATTACGTTTACAGAGAGGTAAATAAGTAAAGTAAATATAACCCACGGTAAATTTGCTACATTTGCGTAAATATAACTAAACACAATATATAAAAAGACAATTAATTTACTTACAGTTAACCAAAATTCCATATCATTAATCTACTTTCCCTGTTAAGTAATAAATCGCAATTTGTGTGCGATGTTCAAGTCCAGTTTTCCCTAAAACTGACGTAATATAATTTGCAATTGTTCCCTCAGATATAAAAAGCTGTTTCGAAATTTCTTTATTTGAGAAACCTTTTGCAATTAATGCGATAATACTAAGCTCCCTTTCTGTGAAAAGACTCTTATCAATTTTACATTCTTCCTCTTTACTTTCCATTAAATTAGACTTAATTTTATCGAGGACAACATCTTGCATAACAGTTTGACCGTTATATACTCCTTTTATCGCATCACGAATCCGCTCCGGATCGTTATTTTTTAATAAATAACCTTTAGCTCCGTTTTTTACTGCATCCAAAATATATTCATCATCATCAAACGTCGTTAAAATAAGCGGTTTTGTTTTCGTCTCTTCACAAATGAATTTCGTCGCCTCTACCCCGTTCATATTTGGCATGCGAACATCTAATAGAGCGATATCAACGTCGTTCTTTTTGCAATACTCCACTGCTTCCTTCCCATCATTTACTGTATCTACTACTTCAAACTCTTCGTATGTATTTAAAATAATTTTCATGCCCTCTCTAATAAAAGAGTTATCATCTGCTATCAATATTGTAATTTTCATGTTTGTTAGTATGGACCTTCCTCCTACTAACATTCACATCCTTTCTACGTGTAACATTTCCCACTTGCTCATTATATACTTCTCTTTACCATTTTTTCACACCTTTTTTCATCTAGCTCTCCTACAAAAAATATATTATTCTTTTTTTATAAAATGTGTAGGGTGACTTATCATTCTTTACGTCTATATAATAGAATGCGTCAAAAAGGAGGGAGAGACCCATTGAGGAAAAACAATTAATTGAAAAAGCACAACAAGGAAGCGAACATGCTTTTCGTATCCTTGTGCAAACATATCGTCATTATATTTTCCAAGTTATCTTTTCTATTTTAAGACATGAAGAAGATGCGAAAGATGTTACACAAGAAGTATTCGTAAAAATTCACGCCTCTCTCCCTAATTATCAATTTCGCGGATTAAAAACGTGGATGGCGCGTATTGCCACCAATCACGCTATTGATTATAAGAGGAAGAAAGCTAGAGAAAACGAAGAACTCTCCTTATGTAAAGAAACTGAGGGAAATATAAAATCCTCTCATAATATTGAGGATTTATTATTGACGAAAGAGCAAAAATCACTCATCGCTCAAAAACTGAGAGAACTTCCGGAAAATTACCGTGACGTCGTTCTCGCACATTACTTAGAAGAAAAAAGCTATCAAGAAATTGCTTTACAGGAAAACATCGAAGTGAAAACAGTTGAAATGAAACTGTATCGGGCACGAAAATGGATTAAAAAACATTGGAAGGAGGAAGAGTTTCTATGATGCATTATTCAAAAGAAGATTGGCGCAATTATACATTAGCTTTTATAGAAGGCAATGAACGTGAATCTATGGAAGAACATCTTTACGAATGTGATCATTGTTTAACACTTTATATGGAAAGTATTGATGAACAACATGAAAACCTTCCAATGATAAATGATGATTCATTTACGAACGAAGTTATGACGCAAATTAATTTTGAAACGCTACAGTCTAATGAAAATATAAAAACAACCTCACTAAAGCGCACGATCATTCATTACATAATTGCGACTGCGGCTACAATTATTTTTATGGTAAGTGGTTTATTTCAGTATATTTTTACAGCGACATCAAATTTAGAGAAATCTTCAAAACATAACGAGTCTTCTATTTCACAACAAATTGTAAACAAATCGGTAGACACATCGAAAAAGGACGGAGGTTCAAAGCATGAATAAAAATCCCTTTTTAGCACTTGTATTAGGGCTAATTCCTGGGCTTGGACATTTATACTTAAAAAAGCTAGGACGGTTTATTTTATATAGCGGAGGATCTTTATTTCTATTCTCCTTTGCAGTATTCTGTACCATAGTAGTAAGAGAACGTGATATTGCTTTTCTTTCTCTATTTTTACTAGCTGTTCTATGGGTAATTAACTTACTAGATTTAGTTATCACCATTATAAAACAAACGAAAAAACAAGAAGCTGGAGAATTGATAAATTCCTCTAAAGAGAGCGAACGATTTTATATCATTCTCCTATCTATCATCCCTGGACTTGGCCATTTCCAATTAGGACTTATGCAACGTGGTCTTACGTTTTTAGTAGCTTGCACAGGAATCGGAAGTATGATTATTTTCGTTGCACTTTTAACATCGCAAGAAAGTTTTCTTATCTTCCTTATTACATTACCTGTTTTATGGATTTACAATTTCTTCGATGTTGTTCAGCAACTCCAGAAAAAAGAACGTGGCGAGCAACTAGATGATCGTACTATTTTCGAAGAGTTTGAAGAACATCGAGAGCAAGGAAAGAAAAGTAAAACATTTGCTTCTATTTTAGCGATGTTCCCTGGAGCAGGTCATATGTATTTAGGTTTACAACGCCGTGGTCTTCAGCTTATGGCAGCCTTTTTACTATCTATTTATTTACTCGACTTATTAAGACTTTCTGCGTTTTTATTTTTAGTACCAATCATTTGGTTCTATAGCTTTTTTGATGCGTTACAGCAAACAGCAAAATACGGAAAAGAACGAGTACAAGACGAACCCATTATCGATTATTTTATAAATCATCAAAGATGGATCGGTATCGGATTAATTACACTCGGTGGTTATTATTTATTAAATCAAACAGTCCTTCCTATTTTGAATGATTATTTTGTAACTATATTTAATATTCATCTTAGTGAACTATATTATCGCTATTTCCAGACATCTATCGTTGCACTCCTTTTAATTGGCGGCGGCTTTAAATTGTTACTTGGAAATAAAGAAAACAAAGGTGGGACAAGCGAATGAGGACTTGGCGTGTTGGAACATTCTCAATGGGTCTTTCTATTATATCGTTAGGATGCTTTTTACTATTTTCAGTCGTAAAAGGAATTCAAGTATTAGATACACTAACTGCATGGTGGCCAGTTTTACTTATCATACTTGGAGCTGAAGTTTTACTATACCTTCTATTTTCTAAGAAGGAACAATCATTTATTAAATATGATATTTTTAGTATTTTCTTTATCGGTGTTTTAGGAAGCGTCGGAATTGCTTTTTACTGTTTATTATCAACTGGATTACTAGAAGAAGTTCGTCACTCTATTAACACAACGAGGCAAACGAGTAATATTCCAGACGGACAATTTGATATACCTGAATCTATCAAAAAAATCGTAGTAGATGCAGGTCATCAGCCTCTAACGATAGAGGGAAATAATACAAATCAAATTCACCTTTTGGGAACTTATGAAATGACGACGAAAGCAAATGAAAAACTCAATTTAAAACAAGATGATTTCCTTTCAGTTCAAACGGCTGGAGAAACGATGTATATCACTTTAAAATCATTACCTGTTCAGCATACGTTATTTAATTCAGCACCACAGGTGAAACCAACGCTTGTTCTTCCGCAAAATAAAAATGTGGAAATCCGTGCTTCAAATAACGAACTATCTCTTTATCCAGGTCAATTACAAAATAATTGGTTTGTACAGGAAAGCTCAAGAGTGTCTGTCCATCTTGCACAAGAGAGTGATGTATCTTTAACAGCAGTAACAAATCAAAAAGAAACACATGGAAGCACACCTTGGGAACAAGTAGAAGATTTAACGAAAAACGAAAATACTTCTTCAGAAGAACATCCAGAATTAAACAACCAAGAACATTGGTATAAAAATTCGATTAAAACTGGAAATGGGACGTACAAGTTAAATATTGAGAAAGCTTATAATTTGAATATGAGTGTTCTCGAAAAATAAAAAACCTTCCGCAATTGCGGAAGGTTTTTCTCATATAATCGCTTTAATTCCTTCTAACACTAATCCAATCATAAATCCGCAAACCGCCCCGTTTACTCGGATCCACTGTAAATCTTTACCGACATTATTTTCAATCATTTCGATTAACGTTTTATCATCTAACTTATCAAGATTTTCTTGTACAAGCTTACCGATTTTCGAATGGTTCTTTTCCACAAGTGTAACAACTTGCTTTTGTAACCACTCCTCTATTTTTTGAACAGTTTGTTCATCTTCTTTTATTTTGTTCATTTGTTTTTGTAAAAATGGAATAACATATTTATCAGCAAATTCTTCATTATTTACAAAAGCAACTGCTCTTTGTTGTACTTGCTCTAGCATCTCTTTTATTTTGTCAGTAGCATTCCAATTCGCAATCCACTTTTCTTTCCAATTTTCTAATTCCTGTAATAAGGCTTCATTTTCTTTTACATTGATAATTTCTTGACGAATCTTCGCTAATATAAGTTGTCTTGTGCTATTATCAGCCTCTTGTAAGCTGTTAATATTACTAATGATAAACTTCTGCAAAATGCCGCCAATTTTATCTTCATCTACAATATTCATAAATGATTTCAAAGTAAACTGCAAGAATCCATCTACTTTTATATTTTCCATCGCCTTCATACCTAAGCTACCGAGCTGGTAACGAGCTTCATCTTGCGCTGTCCAATCTTTTACCTTCACCAATATGTAATCAAGTGTCTTTTCATCATATTCTTGCACAACTAATTGATCAACAAGCACTTGTAAAATGTTACTTGTATTAATTGTATGCAAATATGTTTTTAATTCTTTTTCAATAATAACAGCTAACTTTTCTGTATCTATTGTAACAATTGCTTTCTCTGCAATCGTTACAATCCCCTTTTTCACAGCATCAGACTGCATTTCTCTCTCAGCAATTTGCAGTACCATTTGTGCTAACTGCATCTCTTTTACTTTATTCGTAATACTTTCTTTCGTCAGCCATTCATTTTCTAACGTATGAATGAGTCCTTTCGTTACCCGTTTACGGTTTTTAGGTAACAAAGCTGTATGCGGAATTGGTATTCCCATCGGATGACGGAATAAAGCTGTAACCGCGAACCAATCCGCAAGTCCACCAACCAATCCAGCTTCAAATCCACCTTGTATAATCTCTCCAGCTACCGTTCCTTGAAAAGGGATAGAAGCCGCAAAGCCGACACCCATAACCCCAAGCGAAATACCCGCTATATATTTAGTCTGTAATGACATCGTATACACATCCTCTTATTATGTAAAATAAAGCTTTTTTGTTGTATTTATTCAATATTTGTTATCCTTTATATATACTATAAAGAACTATTGTGAAAATAACAAAGATTTTTATGTACATGAAAAAATGAGGCTACAACTAGCCTCATTTTTCTTATACCGTTAATTCCAAACCTTTCCTATAATACTCATTCATTACATCTTTTGGAACCATACTTCCACCCGTTCCCCACACAATATGAGTACCTTTTTTCACCTTCTCTGTTACCTGTTGCTTTTGTAAATACTCACCTTCTTTGCATACTTTCACTGGCCCTATCATACCTGCTAGTGCAGAAGGCTCTAAATAAATATTCTCCGTATCAGCTATTTCTTTTAACAATCTATATAACTCTTCATCGCTTACTGTGTAATTCCCACTCAAAAATGGTTCCATCGTTTTACCGACAAATCCAGATGGCCTTCCTACCGCTAGTCCGTCCGCGTCTGTTACATTATCAATCCCGATATCTTGAACAGCAATTTTATCATGAAGTCCTGTCATTAAACCGAGTAACATGCATGGAGAGTGCGTAGGCTCCGCAAAGAAGCAGTGCACGTTGTCTTTATACAATAACTTTAAACCAAATGCGACGCCGCCAGGTCCGCCTCCTACCCCGCACGGAAGGTAAACGAATAAAGGATGCTCTTCATCTACTACAATCTCTAACTCTTCTAATTGCTTTTGTAATCGTGATGCTGCTACTGCGTATCCTAAAAATAAATCATGGGAGTTTTCATCATCTACAAAATAACAGCTAGGATCGGCATCTGCTTGCTGACGCCCCTCTTCTACTGCTTTACTATAATCAGCTTCATACTCAATAACGTTTACACCTTTACTTCTTAATAAATCTTTTTTCCATTCTTTTGCGTCTGCTGACATATGAACAGTTACATTAAAACCTAGATTCGCACTCATAATCCCTATACTAAGTCCTAAATTCCCTGTAGAACCTACTGCAATTGAATATTTCGAGAAAAACTCTCTACATGTATCACTATCTAAAATGGAATAATCATCTTCTTCTATTAACATACCGTGCTGCAAAGCTAGTTGTTCAGCATGTTTCAACACTTCATAAATGCCGCCCCTAGCTTTAATTGATCCTGATATCGGAAGATGACTATCACATTTTAATAATAATTCTCCTAAAATAGGTTGCTTGTAATTTGTCTCTAAAGCTTCTTTCATAGAAGGTATTTTCACTAAAGGTGATTCGATTATGCCGTTCGTCCCTTTCGTTTCAGGAAAAACTTTCGCAATATATGGTGCAAAACGCTTTAATCTCTCTTCTGCATCTTTTACATTCTCTTCATTAAGTGGTGAATCTTTTATTGCTGTTTCATACTTTTCTATGTTTGGATTTATCCAAAATACTTCTTCTGTTGCAATAAGTTTATTCACTAACGGGTATTCTGCTTGTAATGCCCCTATTTCTTTCATTTTGTTTCCTCCTTATATCCTTGTAGCTCACCATACAATAAATTATAATTAAATTAATTTTAATATAGTTTAACACAAACAATCCAATTAAGTTAATTTTAATTTAATTTATTTAAATATAATTTAATAATTATTAAGGAGATTTTCATTATGGAAAATATAGATATTGGTAAAAAAATTGAAAAACAAAGAAAAGAAAAAGGTTTAACTAGTAAAGAACTAGCAAAGATGGCCGATATTACACCATCAATGTTAAGTCAAATTGAGCGCGGGTCCGCTAACCCTTCTATCCAAACATTAAAAGTGCTTGCTAAAGCTCTTGATGTGCCAACATTTAGCTTTTTACTTGAAGATACAAATACAGACGATTTAATTGTACGTTCCCATAAACGAAAGAAAATGATTATTGATAATTTATCATATGAAATGCTTTCACCTGATTTCACTGGAAATTTAGCAACAGCAATTATGACCGTCCCGCCTAATACAGCTTCATCAGAAAATGTGCTAGAACATAAAGGAGAAGAATTAGCATTTGTCTTAGATGGGAAAATCACATTATATTTAAATGAGGAAGAATACGTATTAGAAACTGGCGACAGTGTAAAAATACCTGCTTATTTAAAGCATAAATGGGTGAATCATTTTGAAAAAAACGCGATTGTCTTATTTTCTGTTACTCCGCCGATTTTTTAATATATCAATAAAAACAGGATGATTCTTATAAAATGAGGATTATCCTGTTTTGTTAAATAAGAAAGTGAAATTTTTGTTAAAAACTTAACAGTTGGACCCAATTCGAACAATCCTCCTAATAACATATTTACAAGTGAAACTATCCCTCCCATTGATGCTAACGTATCATGAGTCAGATTCATCCCACCACTACCAGAGGCACTTGTAATATTCACATAAAAATAAGAAACACGTAAAAATTAATTGTTTTTTCAGAATTTTGTTGAAAAATATGGTAAAATCACTCTTATACTTCTTCTATTTTGCTATTATAGAAATAATTAAATTAGGATACTTTTATCGGATGGGGGAATATATAATGAGTGTGTTATTAAAAGGGCATGAACAGATTGTCAACGAATTAAACATTTTATATCAAGTAATGGTAGCGGAGCAATTAATTGAAGCGAAACAATTAAAAGAAAAAATAGAGAAACAGATTAATAAAATTGAAGCTGATCAAAATCTATCGCTTTACTACTCCCTACTAAACTTTAAATATAAGGTCCTAACCGATTGGACAAACATTAAATATGATACTTTTAGTCAAATTGTTCGTTTAGACAATCCAATAACTGAAGACTTTATTACTTATTATTATCACTTTTTTAAAGCTGAACATGCTACCATTATTGGAAATTATGATGAAGCAAAAAAAGAATACGAAAAAGCTGAATCCCTTTTAAAACATGTACCAGGCGAACTAGAAGAAGCTGAATATAAATATAAATTCGCTATATTTAATCACCATACAAACAAACCACTTACAGCAATCAATTATGCAAATCAAGCTAAAGAGATTTTCTCAAAATATCCACGTTATGAAATTAAAATAGCTCTATGCGAAAACATTTTAGGCTCATGTTCTGTTTATTTAAAACAATTCGAACAAGCCGAAGAGAACTATAATTCAGCAATCAATATTTTACAAAAGCTGAAAGACGATACACTAATCTTAAAAGTTCGAAATAACTTAGGTTGGCTCTACTCTTCTCAAAATCTATCAACCCTTGCTATTAGACATCTTACAATAGTTACAAACAAATTACCTAAACACCTAAAAGCCAATTTTCTACAAGCCAAAGAACATTTTAGTTTAAATGAAAAAGAAATTGCAAACGATTGGGTTCAAAAAGGCTTAGAAATTTGTAATGAATTAAATAATCAAGAATATAAACACCATTTCACTATCTTAAAAACACAACACACTGGTATTCTAGACGACTTAGAAAACGCAATCATTGCAGGCACTACATATTTTAACAGTAAAGAATTATACGATTATGTACAAGAATATTACGAATTATTAGCAGTAGAATTTCATAAAGTGAATAAAATAGAGAAATCTCAAAAATATTTTTTCAATACTTACGAAGCAAAACAAAAATTATTAACTAAGGAGGCACTAAGATAATGAAAAAGATTAGTTTAGCTATTTTAACCTTTACATGCATACTTGCTTTTGGATTTAATAATTTTACTGAAAGTCAACAAGCAAAACAACTTCCAAAATGGGATACAGATAAACAAGAAACACATGCAGACCTATAGAAACCTAAAAACCCCTAATAAAGGGGTTTTTAGGTTTCTATAATATAATGATTTAGCATATGATGAAGAAATATGCTTATAAAAGATAGCCATATACTCTCTGTACATGGCTATCTTTTATTTTTTCGGCACCAACAAAATCCCTAAACTAATAATAAAAAGGCTCATTATTTGCTCTGCTGATAGACCAAACAGAACCGAATTTTGTTCACTAACAAGCGAAATAATAATATGAGCAAACCCCTCAATAATTAGAAAAACACTTATATTCTTTCCATTTCCGAGCCTTTCATTTTTCATCCATAACAAGCCCATTATACAAAGAGCAAGGCTGATCTCATATACGAAAATAGGATGATATAAAAGTTTAGATTCATATATTTTCATTCCCCATGGTAGTGTCGTTTGTGCACCTACTTCATGATGTAATAGAAAATAAAAGATAATACTCACACACAGACCAAAAGGCAATGCATCAAGTAAAATACGAAGCGAAAATTGCTCCTTTTTACTTTTCCAAACAATGTATACACTCGCAATCACGCATCCTACTACAATATGTTGCATACTTCCAACAGCTAATATTGCTTGCACTGGCGCCCCAAAGGCCCATACAGGATTTAAAATTGATGGTGCAAACTTCCATACAAATACGATGATAAGAAAAGCATTTGTTACGGCATCCATCATTTTTTCATATGATACATTTTGATGCCTCATCTTTCGTTTCATCAACACAAATCCAAATAGACTTCCAATTATAAGAGATATGGGTTGTAACCTCACTATCCACTCCATCGTCACGAAATCTCCTTTTAATTCTCAATTAATTTCTTAAATTTCTTTTCTAATTGATCTGGTGGTAATACACCTCGTACATGATCTACTATAATTCCATCTTTATTAACAAAAAATGTCGTCGGTAAAGAGAATACTTTATAATCTAGTCCAGCTACTCCGTCCATATCTAATAGAACAGGAAACTCAAACCCATAGCGATTAGCAAATGCGCTTGCTTCTTGTACTGGGTCACTAACAGTTGCATTCACCGCAAAAATTTCAACATCCTTTTTATATTTATCATACATATGAACTAAATCAGGTGCCTCCATTTCACACGGTCCACACCATGATGCCCAAAAATTAATAATATATGGTTTTCCCTTAGCATCATTTAACGACTGCAACTTTCCGTCTAATCCTTTTAATGTGATGCTAGGTGCTTTAAAACCGACTTGTGGTAATACTTCTTTCTCCTGTAACTCTGCTTGCTTTGCTTTTCTTTCCTTTTCTTCTTTCTTTGAATTATAAAAGTTAACCCCCGCCCAAACGAGAGCACCTACTAGTATAATAGCAATTATTTTCTTCACTTTTCTTCCTCCTCATTTTTAAAAACCTGTAAATCCACCGAATAGACGAATAAAGAATGCTGTAATTTTCGTCATTTGATTTGTATACAATAAAATACCCGTTACAATCATCATTCCACCGCCAATTTTCATCATGACATTGGCATATGTAACAATCCATTTTACCTTCCCAATAAAGAACGCCATCACGAAAAATGGAACCGCAAACCCAAGAGTATACGCTGTAATATAAAGAAGTGCCCCTTCAGGATTCGTCGCGCCAAGCATGAGTACAGCTGAAAATATTGGTCCAACACATGGCGTCCAACCCGCTGCATATGTCATACCGACTAAAATCGAGCGAATAAATCCAGTCGATTTACTTCTATACTGCAACTTTTTCTCTGCCATAAGCCACTTAGGCTGAAACAAGCCCGTCATAAATAGCCCCATTAAAACAATAAAAATCCCACCAATTTGTTGAATCAATTTTTGGTTAGATGAAAATGTTATTCCAATCCAACTTACCGATAAACCTAACGCGTAAAATATAACCGAAAATCCGATCATAAAAAATACTGTATGTATAATCGCTGATTTTTGCATAATCCCACGATTTTCTTTTAAATCTTGAATAGACACACCTGTAATATAAGATAAATAAGATGGATATAGCGGTAAAGAGCACGGTGATATAAATGACAATACTCCCGCCCCAGCCACAAGCCAAATTGTTAAATCTGCTGCATTCATTTTATTCCCCCTTAAACACTACAACGAGTAGTGTTTATTCTAAAAATAAGAGGCTATATGCACTCTCCGACAATAAGGACAACCGACACACAGAATAAACCTACTGTTACATATACCGAATTCGTATGTAACGGAATAGTAAGCTTAACAACCTTTTCATTTAACACTTGCTCGATTCGTAAATTTATTGCTGTTCTTGCAAATGAAGCTGTAACACATCGATTTTCCATTGTCTTTATTTTAATTAATTTTAATAACGCGCTACCTAACTCAAATGAAGATTCCATTTTTCGCATCGCATATTTATCTGCTGCTAACTCTTGATACGTATGATATCGTTGTAACAATCCTTTTAATATCGGGATGTACATCATCCCTTCTGCTAATAGCGTAAAACAAAATAATTTTAACGGATCACGATTATTTTGATGATATTCTTCATGGAAAATAATTGCATCCATTTCTTCATCTGAAAATGTCTGAAGCATCCCTTCTGACATGACAACTTTCGGACGAAATAGCCCAACTGTAAATGCCGCAACTTCCGTAGTCGGTAATATATATATTTGTTTTCCTTTTCGGATGAAAGGGATAAGTACTTTTTGTAATTTTTTACTATAAAAAAATTGTCGCCAAATTCTTTTGCACACGATTAATACAGTAAGTAATAATAATCCAGCGATTATAATACGAATCAGCGATAATTCTTTCATATGTTTTTCTAACTGGAACAAACAAAAACTTGAAAGAAAGAACATCTTATTTTGAAACAGAAATGGATATGTAACGTAATACAGTAACAAGCTGAAAAAGAGGGTACTAACAATTACTGCTAACAATAAGATTTTACGCATTTGCCATTTCATTTCATTAATCCTCTTTTTTTAACTGACTCAATTTGTCTTCTAACTTTTTTATTAAAGTCGGATCAGCCTGCTCTAACTCATCTAACATATGATTTACAACTAAATCTCCAAATTCCCCCATCAATTCCTGTGTCATTTTCTTCGTTTGATTGGATAAGAATTCTTCTTTCGTTTGTACAGCACGATATATGCCACTTCTTTTCACAGTCTGTTTTTCTAAGTGTAATTTCTCTACTAACCTGTTCATAACTGTCATAACAGTGTTAAAATTCACAGGTGATTCTTCACTTAATTTCTGCTGCACTTCTTTAATCGTAATACCATCGCTAGACCAAACAATCTCCATAATTTTTGCTTCAAGCGGTCCAAAGAAATGATTTAACCCGTGCTCATTTAACTTATAGTTTTGAGTAAACATTGTACAACTCCTTTCACACTACGAATTGTAGTATAAATTAAATGAAAGGTCAAACGTAAATGATATATACGAAAATTAACTACCTATAAATACATAGGCTATTCCATTCATTTTAAACCTAATTTTTCTCCAAATGTATCAAAAAGGTACTGCTCTAATATTTGTACACTAAACTTCTCATTACGCCCAAGGGCAAATAATTCCCGATCTTTCGCTACGATAGTATCTAACGGAATAACTACATTATCCACTATTTTTACAATTTCGATTATATTACTTTTCACATTCACTTCTGTTTTAAATTCAACGTTTTCTAACACTATATGTGAACGTCTTCCTGATGCAAAAAAAGTAAAATTAGGATTTTTAACAACGCCAATTTCAGTCTCTAACGCATATAAATAGTGAAAAATTACATCTCTATGTCCATCTTTTATTATTTTTTCATCCTTCTCATCGTCTAAGTATTCTTTCAGCTTCGTTGTAAATTCAAATCGAAAATCCACTTTTTTCACGCTCCTTCTTTGTATTTCATATTAAATAAATATATTGAAATAATTTTACCATATTGTAATAAAACTTCCTATTAAAAGTAAAAAGTGTTTTAGAAAATCGCTATTATTTCCGATACCCTTTTAAAATATAAGTATAAATTCAATATGAATGAATGCGTCATTATATCTATTTAAACATATTTTTTCCATATTTTGAAACATTAGTATGAAATATTATATATCAATGAATGGTTTCTAATGCATTGGTATATATAGTCAGTAGTTTCTTTACTATTCCGATATACTTAAGCTATACTTTCTAATTATTGATTACATTACGGAAGGAATGTAACTCTCTTCTATCGAATTTTTATATAACAAAAATGATTAGGTGGTGCTTTACTATGAAATTAGCTGTCATTGGTGGCGGTGATTTACAAGATTTAAATCACTTGCCTATTAATGAACGCCTTATAGAATTAACAAATAAACAGTACCCAAAAATATTGTTTATTCCAACGGCTAGTCATGATGATGAAAGCTATATAAAATTATTTTTAGACACGTTTGAAAAACAATTACATTGTGAAGTACAAATTTTACGTACTACAACAGATTCACCTTCAAAGTATGAAATAGACGAGATGATTCATTCAGCCGATTTAATTTATTTAGGTGGCGGGAACTATATTCACATGCTTACGCAATGGAAAGAACATAGACTCGATGAAAAATTATTATTGGCTCTGCAGCAAGGAACACTTATTGCTGGTTATAGCGCTGGTGCTATGTGTTGGTTCACGTCTAGTATCCGATCAGATTATGAAGGTTCTGGTTATATAGAGAGTAACGGATGGGGTATTGTTAATAAAAGATTTTGTCCACATTATAATCAATTAAACAGAATGAACGCCTTCCATTCCTTTTTACAAAATCATCAAGGGAATATAGAAGGAATTGCACTGGAGGATAATTGCGCTTTATATATTACAGAGGCATCCTTTGAGATTATCGGTGAACCGGAAAAAGCGTGGGAGTTTTATATGAGTGATAAAACACTCATTAGACAACATTTTGATATAACTTTAAAAAGCTATTTGTAAACCTGCACTTACGAAAAAATGTCCCTAAGTCTAATAACTTAGGGACATTTTTCTATTTAACTAACTAATCGTGTAATTCGTTTCTTTTGCCATGAAAGCTTATAATATGCATACTGTAATATTAAGCTGACAATAAATGCTGCTGGATACCCGATCCAAATGCCTTCTATTCCAAGACTTGTATGGTAAGAAAGATAATATGCTACGGGTACTTCTACAAGCCAAATTGAAACAACTCCAATAACAGTTGGCCAAAGTACTGTACCGCTCGCTCGCATTGTCGCACTAATAATTTGTGCATGACCGAAAATTAAATAACTCCATAACGTAATCATAACTAAGCTATGAGCAATTTCAATTGTAGTTTGACTCGTTAAAAATAGTGATAAGATGTCTCTTGAGAATAAGTAAATAAGAGATATTAACACACCACCGATGACGTAGTTCATAATAATTCCAGCCTTCACAACTTTCTGCAATCGATCAAATTGATTCGCACCAATCGATTGTGCCGCAAAAATGGAAACTGTAATACCAAGGCTAACTGCTGGCATTTGTACATAACTTGCAACTTGATTCACAACGCCGTAAGCAGCTGTTGCATCCGAACCGTAACGATTTACAAATGCGATTACGGCAATCTCAGATAATGATACTAATATCATATTTATACTTGCTGGTATACCGAGCCTTAGCAATAGCTTTAATAACTCCCCATCCATTCGAAGGTATTTTCTAACCGTGCCATCTAGTTGTAATGGGTGATTTTTCTTCTTTAAATACACAAGCATGACAATAAACGTAATAACTGTAGATATAACAGATGCATAGGCCGCTCCATACACATCTAATTTCGGCGCTCCTAACCATCCAAAAATAAGAACTGGTAATAAAATCATATTTAGCGCTGTACTTACAATTAAAAAGTAAAATGGCGTTTTAGAATCTCCTGTACCTCTCATAAATGTTGTATATGCGAAATATAAAAATAATACTGGCATCGATATAAATAAAATCCGTGCATAATGTACACTTATTTCAATAATATTTTCTGGCGTTCCCATTAGACGCATAATATCCATCGCAAAAATACTGCCTATTATCGCCAACACAACTCCAATAATAAAGGTAAACGTCAACGTCGTACCAACGATAGCTTTTAAACGATCTTCGTTTTTAGCACCAAACGCCTGACCAATTAAAATAGAGCTTCCTGAACCGATACCAATTACAAATGAAACGAGCAAGAAAAATAATGGGAAGAATGCTGATATAGCCGCTAAATCATTAACTCCAAGCCATCTTCCTACTACTACCATACCAAATAATTGTCCAACTGATTGTAGTACATTACTTAATAATAACGGTACTAAAAACATCGACATCGATTTCCAAATCGGTTTACTCTCACTTTCCAACTTATGTGACTCCGCACCTTCTTTATTGTTATCTGCAGGTGGTTTCAAATTTCATTTCTCCTTTTATTAAACATCTATTTTCAATCTCTATCTCTTTGTATAGTTGTTATAATACTGTGCCTCTATTCATTTTCTTTTCGTATAATTATAACTTCACCCAATATTGACTTCCATCGGCTGTTCGATCTAAAAATCCATATTCGATTAAATATCTTCTTAATGTTACAAAATCAGGGTATACATTTTCTATCACTGTATTTACTTCTTTTTCAGTATACTTTTTATTACTATCAAACTTCTTCACTAAATGGCGCAATATAATTAATTTACGCTTTTGTTTCTTCGGAAATTTAGAGAGAGGTCCATCTAATCCTTCTGTAAAATGAGCTTTTAATACTTCATCATTTTCTTCTTCCGTAATATTGTATCGATCATCCACCATCGTTGCTGTTCTATGAATTGGCACAAATTTCGTTTGTACTTTTGATTTTTCTTCTGATAATTCCATTAGCGCTAAAAATACTTTTGCTTGCTTCATTTTCTCTCGCAGTGTAAATCGATGATTACGAATTGTTGATGTACTTCCGCCATCCATTTCTTTTACAATTTCTTTATCATTCAGTCCCATATGGAAAAACTGAACCATTTTCTTTTGTAAATCCGTTAAACCAGTAAATTTCTTATCCATATTTAACAAATAATCAAACATAGACGTATGCTCATTTTGAATATGCAATTGGACGAACTTCTCTGCTTCATACAAAATTTGGTTATCTTGATAAATAACACCTTTAATAAATGTTTCACCACAAGCTAAGCAAATGTACTCCTCTTTTTCTTCATCAAACACATACCCTTTCTTTAATTCCTCTATTGACGCATCCCAAAACTTCTCTGAAATATCACTCATACTAAACACTCCTTTAAAATGTTTATTTAAAACCAAACAAATCAGCATAACGTTTATTATCACTTCACCATCTTATCACAACGCAAACAAACATTTCAATGTTTCGTTTACCCATTTTATAAACTTTTATAAAAACATCTAACAAAAGGGTTTAATACAACGAAAAGCGAATAAGTTTATACAAATTCATTTTATAGGATGTGAAATAGAACTTAAATATTCTTCAAGACCCTTAGTTTACCGTTAAACAAATTGCACAGAATACATATGCGATTAGTGAATATGGGACTGGTATTCACTCATTCCAAAACTTCAGTATTCAATTTTAACTACAAAAAAGATGTTTTCGTATAAGAAAACATCCTTTACTTTTTATATATTCTATTTACAGTCTCTACTAAAACCTTACTTGCTTTTACAAATGTATGCTTTCGATTTCTATCTTCAACAAATTTATTAGCACAACTACTCATAATCATCATACAACTAATTATGACTAACGCTATCTTTCTATTCTTGTAAGTCACTTCATGCCACTCCACTATTACAAAACTTCTTTTGAATTTATCCCATCAAGAAATTTTACATGAATAATAAAACGTGCGAATATGCAATTCTGCATATTCACACGTTTTATCACAATGTTATGATTTAATTTAGTTAAAGAACAAGTATACCGAGGTGACTAACTTGAAGTTTAAAGCGAAAAAAAATCCATTCCACGTCATTTTCATTACATTATTTATAATTATTTTTTTCGTTTCGTTATTCTTCCAAAATGAAAATTCTATTTTTTTCACTCTCATGATGCTATTAAATATCGTGAATCTTTCTTCATTCTATTTCTCTCACTACAACGTAACGGAATCATCTCTTGTTGTAAAACACGGTTTCATACTTCGTACTGAAATCCCATTTAAAGACATTCGCCATATTAAGTACTCTGGCAAAAAACTTCGTTCAAAAAAATGGACTAGGCAACAATTAGAAATTAATTATAATTTATTTGACTCAGTGACCACTTTCGTACCACAAGAAGAAGAAAAATTCATTTCACTCTTAAAAGAGAACTGCCCACAGATGAAAGTAATGAATACGCCTGCTAACAAATAATATATTTTGAAGCTTGCATTATTGCAAGTAGATGAAACTTAAAAATGGACATCAAAAAAGCCAAGATTCTATACTAAGAATCTTGGCTTTTTCTATTACTCTTTTGGAGCAATCATTTTCTTTGGATCTACAATTTCATCAAATTGCTCTTCTGTTAGTAGTCCAGATTGCAACGCTGCTTCTTTTAAAGTTAATCCTTCTTTATGAGCATGCTTCGCAATTTTCGCTGCATTTTCATATCCGATATGTGGGTTTAGCGCTGTTACAAGCATTAGTGAACGATTCACATTTTCATTAATTACTTCTTCATCTGCTTCAATACCAACTGCACAATTGTCATTAAACGAAACAATTGCATCCGCTAATAAGTGAGCTGATTGTAAGAAGTTATAAGCAATAACAGGTTTAAATACATTTAACTCAAAGTTACCTTGGCTCGCAGCAAATCCGATTGTTGCATCATTCCCCATCACTTGCGCTACAACCATCGTTAATGCTTCACTTTGCGTTGGATTTACTTTACCAGGCATAATAGAGCTCCCTGGTTCATTTGCTGGAATAATAATTTCTCCAAGACCACTACGTGGACCACTTGCAAGCCAACGTACATCGTTAGCAATCTTCATTAGATCCGCAGCTAATGCTTTTAATGCACCGTGAGTATATACAACTTCATCATGGCTCGTTAATGCATGGAACTTATTTGGTGCAGAAACAAATTGTTTACCTGTAAATTGACTAATTTCCTCTGATACCATCTCACCAAATTTAGGATGAGCATTAATACCTGTTCCAACCGCAGTTCCACCAATTGCTAACTCTTTCATATATGTATTGCTCTCTGCAATCATACGCTCTGTTTTTTCAAGCATACGGTGCCATCCGCTAATTTCTTGCCCTAAAGTTAACGGCGTTGCATCTTGTAAATGTGTACGACCAATTTTTATAATATGTTCAAATGCAGTTACTTTTTCTGCTAAAGTTTCTTTTAATTTCGTAATTGCTGGTAATACGTGATTTTCTACTGCGATTACACAAGCTACATGAAGAGCCGTTGGAAATGTATCATTTGAACTTTGTGACATGTTCACATCATCATTCGGATGAATATGTACGTCAGATCCCTTCTCTTTCAAAATTTGATTCCCACGATTTGCAATTACTTCATTCACATTCATGTTTGACTGTGTACCACTACCTGTTTGCCATACGACAAGCGGAAAATGTTCATTCCATTTCCCTGCAATCACTTCATCCGCAGCTTCTACAATTGCTTCTGCTTTTTCTTCTGATAGCTTTCCTAATTTTTGATTGCTAAGCGCTGCACTCTTCTTTAAAATTGCAAATGCTTTTACAATTTCAAGCGGCATTTGCTCTGTTCCAATCGGAAAGTTTTCTTTACTACGTTGTGTTTGTGCTGCCCATAATTTATCAGCTGGAACTTTTATTTCTCCTAATGTATCTCTTTCAATTCTGTACTCCATGTTTTCATCCCCTTGAAAATATAATACCTACATCTCTTATAATAACAGACTTCCTCTTAAATGATAAGAATTCTCACTCTTATATATAGATATTCTATATTTATTTTTAAAAATTCCTCTTGACCTAAACTTAAGTTTAGGCTGTATCCTTTCCATTGTAACCTACTATAACACTACTGGAGGAATTCAATATGAAAAAATATGCTTTTATAACAGGTGCGAATAAAGGAATTGGATATGAACTTGTTCGTCAATTAGCAGAAAAAGATTATCACGTATTTTTAGGTGCTCGTAATGAACAACTTGGACAACAAGCCGTAGAATCTTTAAATGTTTCAAACGTTTCCTATATTCAAGTAGATATTTCAAATTCACAATCCATTCAAGAAGCAACAAAGAAAATTTACGAAACGACTGACCACTTACATTTATTAATTAATAACGCAGGCATAGCGCTAGACTTCAATACGCTACCTAGTGAATTAAATATTGAAACTTTACGCCAAGGATTTGAAGTTAACTTTTTTGGAACTTTCCAAATGATGCAAGCCTTTTTACCATTATTAAAGAAATCAAGCAACAGTAAAATCATAAATGTAACAACTGACATGGCCTCACTAACAATGTTTGCTAATGGTGAAACACATCCAATTAATACACTAGGATATAATTCTTCCAAAACAGCTATTAATGCTTTAACATTAGCTTTTAGTAAAGAATTTGCCACTAACGGTCCAGAAGTATTTGGAGTAACTCCTGGTTTTACAACTACGGATCTTAATGGAAATTCCCCCGGTGGCCATACAACCACTGAAAGTGCTAAAATTATTATTAAATATGCATTAAGTGAAACAAACTATAATGGTAAAATATTTAACAAAGATGGCATTATACCTTGGTAATAAAAGGATGAATGATATGTATTATACAATTGGGCAAGTCGCCAAAATGCAACATTTAACTATTTCTCAAATACGTTATTACGATAAACAAGGACTGTTTCCTTTTCTGCAAAGAAACGAAAAAGGAGATCGAGTTTTTGATGAAGAAGCACTGAAATATTTAGAGATGATTTTGTGTTTAAAAAACACTGGTATGCCAATTCAAAAAATAAAACAATTTATCGACTGGTCTATGGAAGGAGAATCTACCATCCTTCAAAGGTTAGAATTAATGAAACAACAGGAGACCAATGTCTTACAGCTCATTCAAGACACTGAAAAAAACTTAAAAAAGATACAACAAAAAATTGCTAAATATGAGAATGAAATAACTTCAGAAAATGCTATAAAAAAATAAAAAAATCACCTTCTACATATTGTAGAAGGTGATTTTTATTTTATGATGCTTGCTTTCCTTTATCTGCATCATCTACATACCAGATGAATTTGCCTGTATATCCGTAAATAACTGCTAAAATTAACGATACGAAGCTTAACCACATAAACGGAACGTATGAGAACGTTGCTACACCCAAAATACCAGCCATAAAAATACCATTATCAGACCATGGAACCATACCTGAAGTTAACGTTCCACCTACTTCTGAGTTACGCGCTAATACACGACGGTCTATTTTTAATTTATCATAGCTATCTTCCATAATTTTTGGTGTTAAAATTAGTGATACATACATCGCACAACCAAATATATTAGCTAAGAATGCCACGATTAATGTAGACAATGTTACATTACCTGCAGAATTTAATTTCTTCTCAAATTTTGATACGATTACTTTTAAAACACCTAATTTTTCAAGTAATCCACCAAATCCTAAACCGAAAATAATAACGGCTACTGAGCCAAGCATGCCGTTAATTCCACCACGGTTTAATAACTTGTCAACAAACTCAACACCAGATTGAATTGAGAATCCGTTATAAGCTGTTCCAATCGCCTCTCCAAAGTTCATCCCTTGGAAAAGAGTTGCCCAAATTGCACCAATTAAAGCTCCCATTGCAATTGTTGGCATAGACGGTTTCTTCATCGCTAATAGAACGATAACAATGACCGCCGGAACAAGCATCCATATTTTAATATCAAATTGCTTTAATAAAGCTTCTTTTAAAAATTCTACTCGATTCAAATCTACATTATCGCCGCCATACATCCAACCAGCTACAGTAAACATAATACTAGTAATAATATAAGCCGGAACATCTAATACGAGCATAGCTCGAACGTGAGCAATAACATCTACTTTCGCCATAGAAGCTGCAAGAACTGTGCTATCAGAAAGTGGTGATAATTTGTCGCCGAAATAAGCTCCTGAAAGAACTGCACCAGCAACAAGCGGAAGTGGTAAACCAAGTCCTTCACCAATCGCCATCATAGCAATACCTGCTGTTCCCACTGTTCCCCAAGACGTTCCTGTTGCGATAGAAGTTATAGAACAAATAATTAATGTTGCTAATAGGAATATGCTAGGGTGAATAAATTCTAATCCATAATAGATTAATGTTGGTACTACCCCACCAGCAATCCATGTTCCAATTAAAGCACCTACTGCAACTAAAATCAGTATTGCTTCTAATCCGTTAGAAATCCCTTTCGTAATTGCATCTTGCAATTCTTGATAACGAAATCCTAATCTTAATCCAAGCGCAATTACTAAAAACCATGAAATAAATAGCGCTAATTGAATTGGGAGATCAAAAATCGTTTGGAAGGAAAAGACAACAGCAAGAAATAGTAATAAAAGAACTATGATTTCTAGCATCGATGGTAATCTTACACTTTTCATTTTTTTCTCTCCTTACAAGTCGATAACATGACGTATGTCGTCTTACATGTATGTAATATACAATTAGCGAAGACAAAACAAAATTTTCATATTATTTCGATTTATTTTTCCAGTATAATATATTCACAACCCTTTCTATTGTAAAAGTAGATTACGTTTTTCGCAATGAAAAATATAAAAAATGTTGTATTTTTATTTATCCCGATATTTTCAGCCAATAAGACCTCCGCCTTAAAATTCAGTAAGTGCAAAGCACTTAGGTAAGAAATTAACTACTGTAAAATTCCGAATTGATATGAACGTATTAAAGCTTCACTTTATTTACAAAGAAAAATCCCATACTAACTTTTTTAATATTTGCTGCAACAAAACTTTTTACAACTATCTTCAATTTTTAATTCACACCATAATTTCCCACACAAAAATAGGGCACACATCATTAAAATGATGCATGCCCTACCTTTATTTATACATATTTTGTATTTCTTCTTTATTTTTAAGTATTTCCTCAAACTTATCACTACAACCCTTCGGAAATAACACTCCCAGTCCATATGAATGCGCAAATTGAAAATGAGGGTACTTCGCTTTTACCTCATCCCAAAACTTATATACGCCGAAATCACTACTTCTAACTTCAATATCATGAAATAATACAATACCGTTTTTCGCGACTTTCGGTAGCCATGTATTATAATCGTGAGAAACAGCTTCATACGTATGATAGCCATCAATATGCAAAAGATTTACCGTTTCATCTTGAAACCGGTCTACAGCATCATCAAAAGTAGATCGAATTAAATTTCCTATATTAAGGTAGTTATCGCTCACTACTTTTTCTACTATTTGAAAAACCCCTTCTCCATATGGACCTGTATGCCCATCTCCAGCCCAAGTATCTACTGCAAAGCATTTAGTCGATAACCCTCCATCTTTTACTCCCTGACAAAAACTAAAAAAGGAAGCTCCTAAATGTGTACCTAACTCAACTAAAGTTTCTGGTTTTTCAAATCGTACTAAGTCATATGCAAAATCTAAATGTCCACTCCACGCAGATTGTGACCGAATAATAGGACTAAATGTTTCAAATTCAAATGATGGTTTATGAGTAACCCAGTTCATCGCATAACTCCTTCTGCACATATTTTTAACAAACCAAATTACTCTTATCTTTATTTTTTTATCGCCTTGATTATGATTCTATTTCATGAAAATATGAAGAATTTATTCTTTTCTATTGAGGTAAAGCATCATATACATATGGGTCAGTTGGCTTATTAATTTTCTCGATTTTGTTTACTTTTACAAGTGGAAAGACTGTTCCTTTATATGTCGTTTCATCTAATAATCCTGTTATTTTCAACCATGTTTCTTCTGGAATTTTTTCAATATTTTTCCCGGTAACAATCATCCCCCAGACTGATGCATCCGCAATACAACAAGTTATGCCATATCGAGCCACTACTGCTTTATTACCCGTCACATCTTTATCCTTATATATAAACCCTAAAAATGTAATTTCTTTCCCTTTAAACCAATTAACATTTTGACCAATTACATTCATTGTTTGAACATAATCCTTATCCTTTACTTGTAGTTTACGCTGTCCTAACATACTTTTTACTACTTGCTCTTCCGTTTTATAAGTCGTTGCTAAATTTGATGTTTCTTCTGAATCAACTAATACTTCTCGCTCATCAAACTTAACCTGTTTCCCCTCTTTTTCGTTTCTTTCCAGACTTCTCGCCTGTACACTTTGATTCATACCCCTTTTTCCTGCTAAACTTCCATCAATTGTTACACTTCCAAAGAGAAAAGCACTAACTATCGGAACAACAAATAAAACATATACAAAGAAACTTTTTATCCCTGATTTTGATGTTGTATGATGTTTACAACAATTACAATCATGCTGTTTTTCTCTTCCATCTCCCCAAACTTGTACAATACCAAAAATTAAAATTACTACAAAAGCTATATACGTAAATTTGATCATTTTTGGAGCGATAAAATTATAAATATTTCCTGTTACAAGTAGTTTAAATAAGAGCATTGCTAAACCAATTAAAATAATGCCACGTATATAGCGATGATACGCCTTCTGCTCCTCTTTCTCCATTCTTTCTCACCTCCTATAACATTATGATTTGCAGGATGGTATACACAGATACAATGACAATTCCCATCAAAAAGAATACAAATTTCTTTTGAAAATACGCAAATAGCATTAACGTATTTTTCATATCAAGCATAGGCCCAAACACAAGAAATGCGAGAAGTGCCTTTACCGAGAAAACATGTCCAAAAGATGCCGCTATAAAAGCATCGGCTGCAGAGCAAATTGATAAAACATAACCAAATCCCATCATAATAAAGGGGGCAATTACTTCGTTATGTGCTACTGCATCCAGTACATTCCGATCAAAAAACGTTTGAAATACACTTGCTAAAAAAGCACCTATCAATAAATATTTACCAGTATCAAAAAACTCATCTACAATGTGATTCATAACATCTTTCCAACTCTTTTTTTTGCTTATTTGAACTGAAACCTCTACGTCTTTTAAAACATTTCTTTCGCGATAGCAGTAATACACAATTAGCCCTATAAATAGAGCAACTAAAATTGTTATCCCAAAGCGTGCATATACAACGTAATCATTTTTGGGAAACGCATATACAGTAGATAAAAGAACAACTGGATTCATAATGGGTGCACTCAATAAAATAACAATGCCTACATGAAGTGGTAGCCCTTTTTGAATGAACCTTCTTACAATTGGTATAATGACACATTCACACATTGGAAAAAGAACTCCCACAAATACTGCTGGAATCATTGCAACAATTGGAGATTTCGGCATGACTTTTTGAATCATATCTTCCGTCACAAACACTTGAATACATGAAGAAACAATTACCCCTAATAAAATAAAGGGTATTGCTTCAAAAATGATACTTAAAAATAATGTATTCACATTCAACCATTCCTGTGGCATATTTTTGTGCAAATTTGCTAGACTTGTAAAATCTACAAAAAATAATAAAAAGAGAAACATAGCGATAAGAGCTATGCCTACTAATTCTTTTGAAACTCTATTAAAGACCAAGCTTCTCGCCTCCATTTTATTTATATGTAAACATGTGCTTGTCCAAATGCTCCATACTACAGCACAAATTTTATAGTCTATTTCTATTCTTAAATCGTAATCATTATGATTTATTCTTGCTTTTTCTTTTCCCATCGTTTAACATAAAACGTAATCATTACGATTTAAAGGAGAGATCATTTCATGAAAAAAGTACCTATCACTGTATTAAGTGGTTTTTTAGGATCTGGAAAAACTACCTTACTACATCACATTTTGACTAATAAGAATAACTTAAAAGTAGCTGTCATCGTTAATGACATGAGCGAAGTAAACATTGATGCATCTCTTATAAAAAAGGGTGGTTTTTCACGTACGGAGGAAAAACTAGTAGAAATTCAAAATGGCTGTATTTGTTGTACACTACGAGAAGATTTAATGATAGAAGTGAATCGTCTTGTTGAAAATGGTGATATTGACTATATTATTATTGAATCTTCTGGTATAAGTGAGCCTATTCCAGTTGCTCAAACATTTACTTATACAGACGAAGTTCTTAACATTGATTTAACGAAAAATTGTCGCCTCGATACGATGGTTACAGTTGTAGATGCAAATAGGTTTTGGGATGATTTTGCAGACGGAGAAAGTTTATTAGACCGAAAACAAGCAATCGATGAGAATGATACCCGGGAAGTTATTGATTTATTAATAGATCAAATTGAGTTTGCAAACGTAATTATTCTTAATAAAATAGATTTGCTAGAAAAAGAAGATGTGATAGAGCTTCATCATTTACTAAAAAAATTAAATCCTAATGCAAAAATTCTTGAAGCTTCGTTTAGCAAAGTACCATTACAAGAAATTTTAAACACAAATCTATTTAATTATGAAGAAGCTAGTCAATCGGCCGGCTGGATACAAGAATTAAATAGTGAACATCATACACCGGAAACGGAAGAATACAGTATCAATTCCTTTGTTTACCGTCGCAAATATCCTTTCCATCCCGAGCGCCTTATGAATTGGCTAGAAAAATGGCCTTTAGATGTTGTAAGAGCGAAAGGATTCTTCTGGCTCGCATCTCGTAATAATATGATAGGGCTTCTATCTCAAGCAGGTTCCTCTATTACAATTCAAGGAGCCGGTGAATGGATAGCCGCATTACCTGAAACTGAAAGAAATCAAATGATTGCAGAAGAACCAGAAGTATTAAAAAACTGGGACGAGCAATATGGAGATCGAATAACTGAGCTCGTATTTATCGGTATTGATATGAATCGTTCTGTGATTGAACAATCATTAGATGATTGTCTATTAACAGAAAAGGAAATGGGACAAAAGTGGAATACATTTATTGATCCTATTCCGGCTTTTACTTATACTTCATAATAATTAATAAAAGGCTTCAGTAGAATGAAGCCTTTTTATTTTATAGCACTCTTATTTAATAGGTTTGCTTTAATTATAAATACAACTGTACCTAAAACAATTAATATAGCATATATGATACCAACTACATCACCTATTTTTTCTAAGCTAAGCGGTAATATTATAGTAGCAACTCCGACTATATAAGAAAATGCTCCTGAAAGCTTCGCTAATTTATTTTTATCTCCAACAAACGTTTCTTCTTGATATCCTGCTAACAAAAACAACCTCTTTTTCACATGTATTTGATACCCTAAAAAAATGATAAGTAACCCTACAAATAAACAAACTAAAAATCCAGCTAACATATACTCCCCCTCCTCTACAATATTTTACTATACACAAAAAACAAATCAGAAATTTCAGTTTATTAATGAGTCATTCTGTGATATATTGCATATTGTATTCAATTTGTATTTTTAGAAAGGAGAATTTTAGATCATATGGATTCAAATCGATTAAAAGGAATTATAATGGTCATAATCGGTGCTTGTTTATGGGGCTTGTCTGGTACAGCTGCACAACAACTTTTTCAATATGACAATGTTTCAACCGAATGGTTAGTTACGATCCGTTTACTTATATCTGGAATTATTTTGCTCATTATTTCCTCATTCGGAACGAGAAAAAAAGAGATATTTGGCATTTGGAAACAAAAATCTGATGCTATTAAAATGATTTTGTTTGGTCTATTCGGTATGCTTGCTGTACAGTATACGTATTTCGCTTCAATTAAAGAAGGAAATGCTGCCGTGGCAACATTATTACAATATTTAGCTCCTATATTCATCACTGTATACTTACTTTTCAAATGGAACGTTCGTCCATCAAAAATTGATTTCATTTCAATTACCCTTTCATTAGTAGGCACTTTTCTCTTACTAACAAACGCGTCTGTTCATAACTTGGCTGTTTCTACACCAGCTATTATTTGGGGTGTTTTATCTGGATTATCTCTCGCTTTTTATAGTTTATATTCAAAGGAATTGTTAGAAAAATGGTCTTCCTCCGTTATCGTTGGATGGGGCATGATTATTGGGGGTATTGGTGTAACGATTGTACACTTTATTTCTACAAACGAATTCATTTTATTATCAACTATGAAATATGTAAAACTAAGTACCCTACCGCTCATCACATTTGTCGTCATTTTCGGGACACTTATTGCCTTTTATTTATACTTAGACAGCATACGATACCTGACTCCGAAAGAAACAACATTATTTGGTTGCACAGAACCACTCGCAGCTATTATTTCTTCTGTACTTATATTGCACGTGCCATTTCAATCTTTTCAGTTATTAGGCGCTTTTTGTGTCATTGTAATGGTGCTCATCTTAAGCCAAAAGCCGGATGAAGGGAAACAAAAATTAAAGCTTGTTCATGCAAAAAAGGAAAATATACAATGAAAGGATTGAATTCACTATGCCTGTCCCTCAAAATTATAAAAAACCAGGAAGAATTTCAGCAAAATCACTCGTTTTAAATCAACTACAGAATTGGATTATTGAAGGTGTACTGAAACCCAATGAAAAAATTAATGATGGGGAATTGGCTGAGGCACTAGGAGTAAGCAGAACACCTGTAAGGGAAGCACTTCAAATATTAGAGCTTTCTGGATTAGTGGAAATGGTACCAGGGCAAAAAACAAAAATTGCTCCTATTAAGTTAGACGACGTATCTATCATTTATGAAACGATGGCTGGTCTTCACTCTATTATAGGAAAGCAAGCTCTTCAAAACATTACAGACGCTGATATTCAACTACTTTCTGAAATAAATGATCATTTTCAGCACTCTATAGAGAAAAAAAACGCAAAACAAGCTTTAGAATTAGATATACAATTCCACAATATAATTTCTTCTATTGCTAAAAATCAATATATTGAACCCTTTCTAGAAAATATGCAACTTCACGTTTTACGTCTTGAATATTTGTTTTTCCAAAACTTTGTTCCAGCAAGTCAATCTATTGAAGAACATCACTCTATCATTCAAGCATTGCAGAAGCAGGACGAAAAACAAATGGAACAAATAATGACTCAAAACTGGCTCCGTCCCATGAAAGAAATACAAAAAATAATTTCTACGAAATAAAAAGAGAGCTGGTTACACAAAATCGTAACCAGCTCTCCTTTTACTAATCTATATAGCTACGCCTGAATATTTGCATAATCTTCCATATCTTCGTACTCTTTTTCCAATTCCTCTAAAGACAGCTCGTATAATTGTCGGTCGCGAATCTTAAACACACCTGCTCCAATTAACTCATCAATTAAATGCCTCTTACGATTTTCAACAGCAAAACGGAGTTGACTACTCATCTTTTAAAAAACTCCTTTCTACGATCATTGAAAATGATAATCTTTATCAATTACCACTTTTGATTATAAAAGATGACTCTTTATAAGTAAAGTAATTTCATGAAATATTTACCTTGCAAAGTATTTGTGGCCACATTATATATATGTATGCCGTGCGAAAAATGTTATGACACTTTTTCTTATCCTTTTTCTTTCATACTTTGCAAGTTGTCTCATCATGATTAAATTCACCATCTATTTCTACTTGAATGGTGACATGTTCTACATGAAATTTCTCCTTTAATACATACGTAGCCTCTTTTAATACACTTTGCGTTTCATTCCCTTTAATAATAAGATGACATGTTAATACTTGAAAATCTGATGTGACAGACCATATGTGCAAATCATGAACTTCTTTGACAATCGGAATATTTAATAACGTACTTTTTACCTCTTCAACATTTATGTGCTGTGGTGCACCTTCCATTAATATATGAACCGTATCACGTGTTACACGCCATCCACTAATAATGACTAAAATAGACACAAGAATACTAGCAATCGCATCTGCAGCAGTCCATCCGAAAAATTTAATAAGTAACGCAGCAATAATCGCTCCGACGGAACCCAATAGATCGCCTAGTACGTGTAAGAAAGCACTTCTTAAATTCAAATTACCTTTCACATCTCCGCCTCTCATTAATATCCAAGCTGATAAAATATTAATAAGCAGACCAAGGACTGCAATAATGAGCATCCCATTACTAGCAATCTCAACTGGTTCTTTAAAACGACGGATTGCTTCAATAAAAATGTATACCGAAATGACAATAAGAACGACACCGTTACATAATGCTGCTAACATTTCGACTCGCTTATATCCATATGTTTTCACAGTTGTTGCTGTTTTTTCTCCGAGCTTAAACGCAAGTAAACTTAAAGCTAAAGATACTGCATCACTTAGCATATGCCCCGCGTCAGATAGTAGTGCTAAGCTATTTGTTACAAATCCACCAATAACTTCTGCAATCATAAAACTTGTTGTTAGTAGGAAGGCAATTAGTAACGCCTTTTTATTTTTTGAATGACCATGATCATGCGAATGTCCCATACTTATACTCCTTTAAGTACAATATCTGTATGTTAGTATGAAACAAACTCCCCATCTTTATCCCGAATCGACTGATTGTAAACGCCCGCTTCCTCTGTATACACACTTCGCTATTTTTTAGACAATCCCTTTTTCTCAAATAAAACAAGACTACTTCTTTTTTATTTTCATATTGTTTACTAATGAAAGAATTTTAAGGAGGTTACTTAAATGAAACGTTTATTTCTCTGTATGGAACGTGAACTTGTTGTAGTGAAAGAACAATATGATAACTATGAAACGACTTACCACTTACAAAATATGCAACCTACCTGTATCGCTGTTGATCCGTTCCACCCAAACCGTGTATATTGCGGAACATTTGGACGAGGTCTATGGTTAAGTGACGATAGCGGGGATTCATGGAGACCAATTGGAGATTCTTATCGTTACTTTGATTTCCCTAAAGAAGATGGTATTTTACACTCCTCTATCACTTCCATAACAATAAGCTCAAATGAACAAGTGAACGGATATGGGGTCGTTTATGTCGGCACAGAACCGAGCGCTTTATTTCGCTCTGAAAATGGTGGTGAAACGTGGACTGAACTTAAAAATATGAAATCATTATTATCTTCTTATACGTGGGCTTTCCCGCCTAGACCTTTTACCCATCACGTACGCTGGATTACAGTTGATCCAAACAACCCTAATACAATACACGTTTCAATCGAAGCTGGTGCTGTTATTCAAAGTAATGATAAAGGGCATACATGGATTGATAAAAAATTCGGTGCTCCTATCGATGCTCATCAATTACTTATGCACCCTGAAGCACCAAATCGTCTTTATGCATCATGTGGTGACGGATTTATGGGCGGACCTGATCGTGCTTATCTTGAAAGTTATAACAATGGAAACAGCTGGATCTCATGTAGTGAAGGACTTGAACATCATTATTTATACAGCATGGCAATTGATCCAGCTGATTGCAATACGATTCTCGTTTCAGCTGCACCGAGTGCTGATCTGGCTCATCACCGTATCCCTTATGAATCTTATATTTATCGAAAAACGAAAGATACTCCGTTCCAGCAAGTACAACAAGGACTACCATCTGCAATCGGTACAGTCATTTCGATGTTTGCGACAAACAAGGCTGAACCACATACGTTTTACACGTTAAATAACAATGGCGTCTTTCAATCCAATGATAGCGGCGAATCGTGGGAACAACTAAATATTCCGTGGAAAGATGAATATAAAACGCAGCATCCGCATGCATTGCTCGTTACTAGTTCTTAACGAAAAAAAGACTGCCTAAATGGTTTTAGGCAGTCTCTCTTTTATTTCTTTAAATCAATGACAATATCATCTAACACAATATCTTTACTCTTCGCTTCTTTTTTCGGCACTTCTATTTTCTTCTCTTTCCCATTCACATACTCTACCCCACCATGATTTTCAGGTGTATGTACTCGCAAGTGCACGCGAGGTGTAACGATAAGCTTTGTTGCATTTTCGTTTAGTTTTTGGAAGGTGGCACTCCAATGGATATTGTAAGGATCGTTGCCACTTCCCCCATTTCCTTCACCCGAATAATTATTCCCTAAATCATCCTTAACCGTCAATTCAACATCTACACTATCCCATTCTTTCCTCGCGCCCTTAGAAACCTCTTGATTGTAATAAAGAATAAATGAAACTGGCGATATTGCGACCTTTTCCATATTTGCTTTTATATCTTCTTTTTCCGAACTCCCACCAATTGTTCTCTCTTTACTATCCACTGATTTTACAGTTAAGGCGAAATTCCAATTACCTTGTATTGATTTTTTCCTATCTGGCATCTCTATTCTCTCTATATTCCATCTAAAGTTTACTTTGTCCTTTTTATTGCTATCATGATGCGTCGTTGTTACCATACCTACATACTTTTTTTCATTAACTTTAGTCATTTTACCACTGCCTGAACTACCATGAGCGTCCATTATATCCAATCCACCTAATATGATAGGATCCTCCCCTAAGTCCTGCTCACTTTCCAGTGAATACGTTATAGATAATGTTCTGCCATCAGAAATTACATCATTAATTGTAACCTTAACTCCATTACTCTCTCTCGTCATATTCAACTCAGTCGAAAATTCTTTATAATTTTCATATAACCCTGTTCTACCATTATCTAAAAATCGGAATATGTCACCTACAATTGGCAATCCCCCCGCATATGTAGGAAATCCGATACCGAGTGTTGCAACTGATAATCCTACTAAAATAGATGCAGCAACCACACCTTTTTTCCAACTTTTCATCTTTTTCTTCGTACGTATCGATTGTTTTACATTTCGTTTTACTTTTTCCTTTTCAATTTCAGAAGCCTCAATTTCTTCTAGTTCTTTTTCGTCTATATCAATATCATTTAATAGTTCATAAATGTCTTTCATATTGCACTACCTCCAAAACTAATATTCGTAGCATTTTGTTGTAGTTTCTTTTTCCCACGGTACACTCGATTATCAATTGCTGCCCGAGTTAATCCTAACTTGTCACCTATTTCCTCTGTCTTCATACCAAGTAAATATTTCATAATGAACACCTTTTGATCTAGCGGTTCTAATTGATTAATGAGCTTCAATAATTCTTCCCTATCTTCCATAACGATTAATTCGTCTTCTGCTGATTTTTCTGTACTGATATGAAACTCATCTGAAATGATTTCTACTGTTTTAGTCGATTTCCGGTAATAATCAATTGCTTTAAACTTTGCAATCGCTGCAATCCACTTTTTAAAATCACTCGGCTCTCCATGAAATTTATTTGCGTTATTCCAAATGGAAAGAAATATATCGTTTATACATTCCTCTATGAGTCCATCATTTTGAATTGGAAGTAGAACTTTATGCGTGATCCCCTTTATGAGTGGTAAGTATGTATCGACAACAAATTCTAACGCGTCTTCTTTTTGCCGCTGTAATCTTTTTATAAAATTTTTCTCATTTGATTTCATGTAGCGATTCCCCTTATTGTTTTGTAAAAGCTTTTACACCCTATATAACGTCTGAGAAAATTTTTTCTCTCATCTTTTTTATTTTTTGTATGTAATGGAATACTTTCCCTTAGCCATTGTCTCACATAACTATGCGTTCAAAGAAAATTTTCTCAAGTCTGTAATTTAATTCATGTAGTATACTATTTATATAGTCATTTTTTAACTTGATGTACATTTTATTTCGTTAATCTACTATTTTAATTTAGGAGATGAGATGTGTATGTGTGGAATTACAGGTTGGGTAGATTGGAAGGAAGACCTTTCAAATCAACATGTTATTTTAAAAAAGATGGCAAATAGTATTCAGCATCGTGGTCCAGATGCTGAAGGATTTTGGTTTTCACCTCATGCGGCCTTTGCACACCGGCGTTTAATTGTAATTGATCCAGAAGGCGGGACACAGCCGAAGACATTCCGTGCTGGTGATTATACGTATGCTCTTACTTATAATGGAGAAATTTATAATTTCCGGGAACTTAAAGAGCAGCTTCAAAAATGTGGGCATGCATTTGAAACCCATTCAGATACAGAAGTATTACTGCATGCTTATTTAGAGTGGAAAGAAGACTGCGTACGACATTTAAACGGAATTTTCGCTTTTGCCTTATGGGATGATCAGAAGCAACAATTGTTTTTAGCACGAGATCATTTAGGTGTAAAACCACTCTTTTTTACAGAAAGAAATGGCAGTATTATTTTCGGCTCTGAAATTAAAGCATTATTAGCCCATCCATCTGTCCCTGCTGAAATTGATGCGGATGGAATAAATGAAATATTTGGATTAGGCTTATTTCGCACTCCAGGATGTGGCGTCTTTAAACATATTCAAGAAGTACGTGCTGGACATTCTATAACATTTACACGTCATAAAAAAGTAGTTACTAAGTATTGGAATTTAGAAAGTAAGTTCCATACAGACTCTATAGAAGATACATCTTCGCATATTTTATCTATTTTACAAGATACAGTAAAAAGACAATTAATTGCCGATGTTCCTCTCGTTTGTATGTTATCAGGCGGATTAGACTCTAGCGGTATTACTGCACTTGCGGGTAAAGAATTTGCTGCTGAAAATAAAACACTTCATACGTATTCTGTTGACTTTGTAAATAGCGCAAAAGATTTCGAACTGACATTTGCTCGCACTGGTTTAGATGCACCTTGGGTAAAACGCGTTTCTGAACATGTCGGGACAGCGCATCATGATATTATTGTGAATGCTGAAGAATTAGCAAATCAATTATTCGTTCCCCTTCATGCAAAAGATTTACCGAGTGCTGGTGAAATGGAAACTTCACTATATTTACTATTTTGCGAAATGAAAAAAGATGCGACCGTAGCTTTATCCGGCGAATCGGCTGATGAAGTATTCGGTGGATATCCTTGGTTTCATCAAGAAGAACTACTATATGTAGATAAGTTTCCTTGGCTAACAAATTGGAAAAATACATCTCCTCTTCTACTAAATGAAGTAAATAACCAATGTAATCTAGAAGACTATATTGATACACGATTCCAAGAAGCGATACTTGAAGTACCTACTCTTGAAGGCGAAAGTAAAAAATCCGCGAAACAACGTCAAATGTTTTATTTATTTTTAACAAGATTCCTTCCTTTCTTACTTGACCGTAAAGATCGCATGAGTATGGCTGTTGGATTTGAAGTTCGTGTACCGTTTTGCGATTATAGATTAGTTGAATATTTATGGAATGTTCCTTTCAACATAAAAAGTATTGATAATATTGAAAAAGGCATTTTACGTAGAGCACTACAACCAGCTTTACCTGACGATGTACGCAATAGAAGAAAAAGCGCTTATCCAACTTCACAAGATCCACTCTACTTACAAACAATCCGTAATTTAACACTTGATATGTGTAACAATAAAAACAATCCTATTTTCTCACTTATTAACCATTCCATCTTACTTTCAATTGCTGATCAAAGTAATAAAGAGATTAACAATTTTGAGGCAAGAAGTGCCATGGAGTATATGCTACAAGTAAATGAATGGTTGAAAACATATCACATCCATATTGCTTAACAAAAAGGAGTTCAAGGATAAAAACCTTGAACTCCTTTTATATTAATTAGCACATTGTTTATTATCAGTATCAATAGACCATCCAATAATCGTGGCACAGTCTCTACCTTTCCACTGCAGTACATTTGTTAATACTGGCTCAATCTGCAAGCTATTTCCGTCATGTAATATTTCTACTAAAGATTGATCATCATCAAACCTTCGTTTATCACACTCTAAAATACCGTCCGTTGCCATTACAATGTGATTCATTCCTTTTTCTAATCCTCTTACACCTGACGTAAAGCAAGGTGTATTTGCTGCAAAAATATTTTTCCTGCCAATATATTCGTAATTTTTCCGTTTATTTAATCGTCCTTTTCCATTTTTCGTTTTCTCAGAATGGAATAAATATGCAAAACAATCACCAACTGATAACCAATATAAAAATTCGCCTTTTCGTAAACAAATTAAGCAAGCGAGTTCCTCATCATCTTGATCACACTTTTTAATAAATAACTCATCTGTAAATAACGCTAATAAGTACATATGTGTATGATGAAAAGCTAAATGTATTGGATATGAGAATAAATCTTTTAGTTTTTCTTTTCTTTCCGAAATCGCTTCTATTATATAATCTATATTTTTTGTTTTGTGATGTGTATCAAAAATCATAACAAATTCAAATTGTAATTCAGGATCCCACCAAGCAAGCACCGCATCTCCTCGTTCATATGCATCACTCTCTTGATTTCCCCCATATACGCCGACTGAAAGAGGACCACATTTTTCAACATGTATTTCATCTACATACATCTGTTCATGACTAATCCATTTGAATGTATTCACAGCTATCATCCTCTCTCTTGCTAAATGTATACCTTTACACATAGATTACCTTATATTTCAATAAAAATAAACTTTTTCAACATTTTTTATCCAAATAAAAGGATTTTATTTCTAAAACAACGAATATATCTTACTATACGATATAAAAAAGGGGATTTATTATTATGAACAACATTAATCAACATTGGGAGAGCATTTATTATCACTTACGATACGAATACGAGGACAACCTTTCCCACCAAGCAATTCGTATTTTACAAATCGTTTCTCGTGAGAAAGATATAACAATTGGAAAAGTCGCTACTGAGCTTAGTCTTTCTCATAACACAGCGTCTGAACACATAAAGCGCCTTATTCAAAAGGGTTTCATCGTTAAAGAGAGAAATAAAAAAGATGAAAGAGTGGTAAACCTTACTTTAACAATTGAAGGAATTGAAGGATTAGAAAAACATACTTTACTAGATAAAGAAAAGATAAAAATATTAGAATCACAGTTATCAAAAGAAGAACAACAATTAATTGAAAAAGCATTTTCGTTATTAGCGAAGGAGGCAAAATATGCATTTCCTCGTTAAAGTAATCGTTTCGGCACTTATTATCGGCATTATCACTGAAGTCGCTAAACATTACAGTACGATAGGTGGCTTTATTGCTGCCCTTCCTCTCGTGAGTTTACTTAGTCTCTTTTGGCTTTCATTCGAAGGCGGGAATAAGCAAGAATTGAGTCAATTTGCTTTAGGGGTATTATATGGATTCCCCGCATCAGCACTACTATTATTTATCGTCTATATTGGTTTAAAAAATTCATTTACACTTAGTACATCTGTCCTACTCGGTATAGGTGTGTGGTGTATCGTTTTTGCTTGTCAAAAATTATTTCAAGCTTAGGAGGAATTAACATTCATAAATTTGTAGAAATAATGGGGCAAAATATAGAAGTACATATAAAAGGAATTGGTAAACAAACTGTAGTCATTCAAACCGGAATGAGTTGCTCATTTTATGATTGGTTTCCTATTATAGAAAAGCTTTCAGAGCACTTTACAGTCGTTTCATACCATCGCCCAGGTTACGGGAAAAGTGATTTAGGCAATCAGCCACGTACAATAAGGCAAGTTACAAAAGAGCTACATATGTTACTAAACAAACTAGCTATTCAAGAGCCATTTATTCTAATCGGTCATTCCTATGGAGGATTATGTGCACAACATTTTGCAATGTTACATGAAGATAAGCTGCAAGCACTTATTTTAGTTGATTCTACTTCGATGAACTTACACCGTTTAGATGAACTTCATTTACCAATTTCTGATCAAACTGATTCTGATGATGTTTGGTTTCAAAAATATAATATATATTCCAAAATGGATGTAGACACACTTTATAATGAACTAAAACCTATGCTCACCGATCAATCAAAACAGCAAATTGAATTCTCTACCTCGTCTTCATTATATAAAGCGACAGCTTCTGAACTATCGGAGTGGAAAAACTGTGCTCTCTCACTAAAAGAGCTATGTAAAACATTAGAAATACCATTAATCGTTATCGGTAGAAATCCTCAATATTCTATTACTCAATTGACTAATGGCGGCATGCCAAAAGAGGAAGCAACACAACTTGAAGCAATGTGGCAAGAACTAATTCACGAACAATTACACCTCTCAACTAACAACCAATATATTCTTGCCGAACATGCTAGTCACGGTATAGAAAATGATCGACCAGATATTATTATTGAGGCGATTCATTTCTTACAAATAAAAAAAGGAAGCAACTAAAGCTGCTTCCTTACTTATCTATTCATAATCTTCTTCATCATCGATTTCTTCGTAATATGAACTTCCATTACTTACATATATAGGGCCATTCGCAACATCAATACGTAGTACCCACGCCCATGGCACAGCTAAACGTTTATGTATCGCTCGCCAAAAGCTCATTGATTTTCTTTCGTACTCCTGGAACTCCTGAAGTAACTCTTTGTAGGAGGAACCGTCTAACTGAATATTTGCTTCTAACAAACGAGAATGGGCATAGTACTGTAACTCTAGTTCAGCAGCAATTTCCATTTCTTCTTCCGTTGCCATACCAATAATTGTTCCATCTTCTGGTGCAATTTCATATACATTTTGAACTTCAATAAGCCCTTCTTTCTCTTTCTCAAACATGTAAACAGCCTCCTTTAACATATATTTTTTATGTTACAAAGTCATACTTCTACAATAACTTCTCTCTTTCCTCTTTTTTTGATAAACTTTTACAAAATATTTAACTGATGACCTGTTTTCTCTATTCTTTCAGCAGAAATGAAACGATTTTTATCAAAATTTAATTTATACACATCAGGCATATGAAGTGTTTTCCAAAACTCAAAATCATATTTCGAATTAAAATAATTCATGAGTAATACCATAATATTTCCATGCGTACCTATTACAATATTCTTACCTTCATATTGTTTTAATATATTTTGCATACATATTACAGCGCGCCTTTGTGCGACATCATTCGATTCTCCGCCTTCGTATGCAAAACTCCAATCTTCCCACACATTCTGCATAGCATCATTAAAATTTGATACCGGCTCTGTGCTCAATAATCTTTCACGCAAATCTTCTTCTGTTTGTATTGATAATTTATATGTATGCGCAATTCCTTGTACAGTTTGGATTGCTCTTTTATCCGGGCTAGAAATCACAACCTCAATATGTTTATCTTTTAATAAGCGTGTTACATTCTCTGCATCTAAGTACCCTTTTTCAGATAAAGGTCGCTCCCGTTCTTCTTTTGTATATGTAGAATGGGCATGGCGAACGAAATAGATTGTTGTCATTTTTCAACCTCCTTTCTTATTTTCAATTTATATTCAATAACAATATTGGAAAATCCTGTATTAAAAAAGAGCACTTTGCATAAGCGCTCTTTTGTTTACATAATAAAATTATTTCATTATAATTTATTTCTGAATTCCTCACTTATGGCAATATCTCGAATAAAGTAATCCATATTACTTAGAAGTTTTTCAAATGCTTTTTCACTCAAATTGTTCATCATAAAGACAATCTCAATCTTATTCCCTTTTTTATCAGTACCATAGAAACTATTTGTTAATACAAATGCCGTAGAACCACCTTTCTGTCCAGCAAATTCGAACATACCCTCTCCTACGGTTCCTTTAAATATATTCTCAATCTCACCTTGCATTTGTGGTGTAAAATAATTTCTGCTATTTATCTTTTCCAGTAAACTCATGTAATCCTTCGCATTTGCACCTATAAACCGATCTGACCAAATACGCTGAAAGTCCATATCGGCTTTTAACGATATCTCGCGTTTTGTCCATTCTTTCTCGTCTTTCATCCATTCATGTATTTGCCATACATGCTTAACATATTCATCATTAGACATATTACGTAGCTTGTCCAATGCTTTATTTTGAGGAATATGCAGTTCTTTTTCAACATAGCCCCTCATATATAATGCCCCTGTATACGTTGGATAAAATTCATCGTGACTATTTAAGCCTAACTCTTTCAAACTTTCATTTATCCGCGCTGCTCCAAGCTTGTCCAATAAATATGATGTATTCGCATTCGAACTATAATGGATCATTCCTTTCACTACTTCTTCTAAAGAAGTTTGACCACCCTTCACTAACTCTTTAACTTTTACATCATCTAGCCATGCAGGGTGTGCACCACCATCAGTATTTTTCACATAGTATTTTTCTAATTCTTTCAATGAAATTTGCTCGTCTTTTCTTATTTTCCCTTCAGCTACTTGCTTAGCATATTCAATTGCTATAACGATTTTCGACATACTTGCTAGCGGTAGTTTTTCTTTTTCATTTATTGATGTCAATGTTTCACCATTTCTTTTAACAATTAAAGAAGTTGTTTTATCATCCTTATGTTCTTTTATGTAATTTAGCACATAATTAGAGTCTTCTTTGGAATTGACATATTCCTTCACTGAAAAGAAAGCTATACAGCCTACTATAGTAATTCCAGCTATAATTCCAACAACTTTTAATCCCCTCATGATACTCCCCCTAAAATAAACATATTATATATTATACTAAATAAATTTCCCTTTTTAAGTAATAATTAGATTATTTATACAAAACACTTCTTTTCTTAAACAACAAAAAAACATGCTTTCATGATGAGAGCATGTTTTGTGATATTCTTCACATTGTTTCGTTAAAAAATTATCTTTTTATTTACCATGATGTAACATTAAATCACTAAGTTCTTCTTCAATGTGATTTAATTTCGCAACGCCTTCTTTCCATTTATGAATATAACGTGAAACCCCAACGAAAAACAAAACAATAATTGTGGAAAGAATAATACCATATACGATTGCTACAGTACTCATAGTTACACTTCCTTATAATTAGTAATGTGGTTATTAGTTATATTTTTATTATAAACCTTTTTCTTTTAAAATACTTCAATTTCAACTTTTTGTAACAAAATTGATTTTTCTAATATTTCGTTCGTAAAAATGGCATATTTTTCACAAATTATACAAAACTTCACCATATGTACTATTACCATATGAGTTATATTATTAAATAGAATAAAGGGGATGATTACTATGACGACTTGGTTTATTGTAATGTTAGTTGTATTTGGAGCATTTAAAATTATCGTTTCTAGCCTTCCTAACACTGTTATTGAATCCATTATTAGCAAGTACGAAACACATCCAAAACTTGAAGAAGAGAATGTGACTATTACAATTCATGGAAATAACGTAGAAGGCGAACAGAAATCAAAAATTATTCATGATTTTAACGAAGGTTTATTTTTAGATCGCTATTATGCACCACCCCATAATGAAGGCACTCCTTTAATTATCCATGCAAAACGTGGTAAAAAAGATTTCACATTTTATATTTACAGTCATGAAGAGCATGTTGATGTTGTAAAACAATATAAAAAGAAGGTAGTTGCTTATAGTTTACGCTCTAAAAATCTTCAAAATAGTGATATGTGCGTGTCAGCTGACTTAGCTTAATACTCATATATAAAAAGGAATCCATGGCATATGGATTCCTTTTTACTATTTACTGAAAAATAAGCTCTGTCTTCAAACTATCTTTCGGTAACAACCAGCCTTTTTTCTCTAAACTCGCCATTAATAATTCCCTTTGTTTTGTCGCAATACTTTCTTCATTTGTTTTAAATGACACTTCTATTACGAAGTCATCTTCTAATTTCCCAGTATTACTTAATGGCCAAATTTCAATATTTGCTTTTATGTTTTCAAACTCTCCTGTATATCGCTTCATTAATACAGGACCGTAAATACGGGAATTCTTTAACATCTCTTCTCCCCAATTTGTATACAACCATTTGTTCATTTTCCCTGGTAATTTTTCTATTAACATGTTTTGAGCAGCTTGTTCATTTGGTAAATCAAGTATCCCATATCCTTTAGCACTGTAACTTTTCTTATTTGAAATGCTTAATGTTTTCTTCTCAAATCCCCAATCTATTTCCGCCTCATAACTATCCGTATTACTATCGAATCCTTCTTTTTTAGCTACTTCTAGTGCATCTTGAATTACACCATTTTGAATAGGATATCTTTTTTTATATGTTAGTTCAAAATCTTTACTAAATTCTTTCTTTCGAATTCTAGCAAACCAACCTTCATCACTTAAACTTTTATTCGCAGTATCTAAAAATTGCACTTGTATTCTTTCATATTTTGTACCAGCCTGGAAATTTTCTAGCACCTCTTGCTTCATCTCTTTGTTATCACCTAATACTTGTTCTGGCTTTAATAATAACTTTACTTCAAAACTAGGTTTCATTGGACTAGCAGTAACCCCTTCCTTAACGTTATAAAGGAAACAACAAAAGAAAATGCTTACGAATACAAATACTTTTTTCATATACCTATCCCCTTTACATTTTAACTGACTTCTATACGTTCCATTGCAAGTGAATATACATTTTCATATCCTGCTGTACTTAGCTTTTGTTGTAATCGATCTGTATCCTCTTTCAAAGCGTGTACTAGCACCGTATGTTCTGGTAATAATGTATTTAACATCTCTTTAACGTCTCTTATACTTTGGTGAACTTTATACGGAACTCGCTTCACCCTACATGTACTCCTTACAGGTTCTTTCATAACTCTTTCTGCAAAACTCCCTTTCGCAATGTGCCCAGTAAAAATAACGGCATTCCGCTTTTCATTCCGAAGCTGTTCATAGTATAACTGTGCTCGTCTCGTTTGCATATTCGCATCACTCATTACAACTATTCCGTAACTATTTTGCAGACTAATGTCATTATCCATCACTATTATGTTTCTTTTTAGACTCTTCATAACCCATTTAAGTTCTTTATTATTTTTTATCCAATCTTTATATGCGAACATCTCTTCAAATCCAGCCAAGATTTCTTTATCTACTATAAGAGGAAATTCTTTATATCGTTCATATAAATACAATACTATATCTTGCGCCCTACCAAGTTGTGGCAGCGGTAATAATGCTATTCCTTTATTTTGCATAACTCGTTCAATTTCTGCACATAGTTCGTTTACACGTTCATTTTGCGAAACATCATCTGTGTGATAAGCGGCATCCACAATTGCGACTTTTATATTGTGGCCCAATTTCTCAGGTAAATTAGCTCGTAGTATATTAGACTCTGCTGAATAGTCGCCTGAATAAAATACGTATGTATTATACATATCAACTAAAAACCAAACAGCTCCCAATACATGCCCACTATATCCCCATTGAAACCGCAATGTAGGAGTAATTTGTACCCATTCATTTGGATTGCTAATCTCATCAATACATACATAATTTAAATCTTTTATGTGTTGGTCGCTATAAGGTAAATCCCACCCTTGCATCACATTATAGTTTCTCCATTTTTCATAATATAACGGCAGTTGCTCCTTCGTATAACGAGTCGTCCAAATTTTTTTCTTATAGCCATACTTCGCTAATAAAGGTAAACCCATCGTATGATCTTCATGAATATGTGATAAAAATACCGCATCTAGAAATGGAACAGCTTCTCTCTCTATTTTTGGATAACTATCCTCATAAGATCGATTAATACCACAATCAAATACTATTTTCGTCTCTTTATTTTTTACAAAATAGCAGGAGCGACCGTACTCTCCAGCTCCTCCCCATACTTCTACTCTCATCATGCTACCCCTTTTCGTTTTTGCTCCATATGTTGCAGCAGTAATAAGCACATTGTTGTAAGTCCAACAGAAACAACGGCCATCGCCATGCCTATAGATACTTCACCCTGTTCAAATTGAGCAAAAATAAACGTTGCTGACGTTTCTACTGATGGAGGTAATACGAGAAGCGATGCTACTAACTCTCTTATCGAAATTGTAAATGTCATCGCCCATCCAGCAAGAATGCCTGGGATAATAAGAGGCATTCTTATTTTTCTAAAAATATAAATATAATTTCCAGAAAAAACACTTCCTGCCTGCATGAGAGAATCATCAATTTGTCCGAGTGATGATTTTACATATTGCACCGTGTAAGGTAAAAACAGAACAACATACGTTACGATAACCATGATTGGTGTATTGTAAATTGACATAGGCATATATGGTGAATTCCAAAATAGAATAAGACCTACAACCATAACGATTCCTGGTACCATATTCGGTAACATACCGCACATATCAAGCCATTTTTCAGAGGTTTTTTTCCCCTTTCGAATCATAAGTGCCAAAAAGACTCCAATCATTACCGCGATAATCGCTGTTACGAGTGAAAAAAGAAAACTATTCCATAAAGCCTCTAATCCCGGAGATCCTATTGTAAACAATGCCTCATAATGGCTTGTTGTAAAGTTATTTACATGTAAACCGCCGCCTCTTAATTTTGACAAAGAAGCAATAAGTATAGAAAAGTATGGAATTCCAATTGATACTATTAATAAACCAATTACATACATCCATGCTACAACGCGCGTAAATATAGACAAAGTATATCTTTTAGATTTCACACCTTTTCCACTAACCATTGCATATGAATACTTTCGATTCAATACATTTTGCATATACCAAATAAGCATACAAGCACTAAGTAATAAAGAAGATAATGCTGTTGCACTACTAAAATCAATTGGCCAACTCGAAATAAATTTATGGATTTCTGATGTTAACACGTGGAATCCTATTCTACGTCCGAATGTAGCCGGTGTTCCAAATTCAGCAATCGTCTTTACGAAAATGAGTAAAGCACCCATTACATAACTTGATACTAATAACGGCAATATTATTTTTCTTAAACGATAGAAAAAACTTCCGCCATGAACTGCTGCAGCTTCTTCTTTACTACTCCCAATCTGAAGTAACGTGTTTTTCAGCATGAAATAAAGGAATGGGAATAAATGCAGACTCATAATTAAGACCATACCTCCTAAACTAAAAAACGATGATGAAACTGTCTTTAGCATCGGAAAAAATTGTTCAAAATAGCCGTTAGGTTGCATGAACAAAATCCAGCCCATTGATCCAATATACGGCGGTGTCATAAATGGAATCATAAAAACAATATCTAACTTACTATACTTTCCTACATCTGTTTTGCTCATAATAAACGCCAATGGAAATGCAAATATTGTAGCTCCTATTACAACGAGTACACCTAGAAGCAGCGAATTCAGAAAAATCCCAGCTAATCCACCACTCTGCATCACTTCAAAAGGCTTTAAAAAGTTCCAACTGCTATTTTCATATATACTAGAAAATAAAATAAGAAAAAGGGGAATGACGATTAACATCGCCACAAGCAATAACGCTACCGTCATTCCAACTTGTCTTACTGATACGAATCGATTTACCATGGAATCACCATCTTATTGAAATACTTTCTTAAATTGTTTTCCTATTTCATCTTGCTCTTTCTCAACTGTTTTCCAATCAATATTTAATACTGGAATCTCTTCTACATTTGGTCTATTTTCAGCTTTTATATCTGTTCTACCAGGCAATAAATACGCTTTAGCAACTTGTTTTTGTACATCATCGGATAATAAATAATCAATAAACTCTTTTGCACCTTCAACATTTTTACTATCCTTCATAATCCCCGCTGCACGTGGGCTAATAACTGTTCCGCTTTTTGGATATACAATATCAACAGGTTCCCCCTTTGCTTTTGCGCTATACGTCATATAATCAACACCCGCAATTACCATATCTTTCGCACCTGTTACAACTGGATCTAACGCTTCCTGATTTGCTCCTGCTACTGTAACTTCATTTTTCTTAAGCTGCTCAAATAAATTCCATCCATCTTGTCCATTCTTTTTCACGTATCCTGTTACAAAGTCTAAAGCTGAACCTGAAAGTGCTGGATCTGGAAGATTCACTTTCCCTTTCCATTCTCCTTTCGTTATATCGCTCCAATCTTCAGGCGCTGTCTTCACATTTTTTGTATTGTACACAATCCCTAATGCTGAAGCACTATACCCGAAATAATGCCCTTTATCATCTGACCATTCAGAACGCAGCTTATCAGCTTGTTTCGCCTCTTTATAAGCTAACGTTTGACCCTCTTTCTTTAATCCTTCCATCGCTGGTAATGATGCAAGTACGACTACATCAACGACTGGATTTTTCTTTTCAGCTTCCATTCTCGCTAAAATTTTACCAGTTGTCCCTTGAAACATTTCCACCTTTATACCAGTTTTCTTTTCAAAGTCTTTTTGAATTTTTTCTCCTAACCCCTTTGGCCCTGCACTATATACAACAATTTTCTTTTCAGTCGTATTTTTACTTTTTGCATCTGCATTGCCTGTCTTTGAACTACACCCTGTTACTACAGCCGAAAATAATAAAGTACATACAAATAAAGACTTAAGCAAACTGAATTTCTTCATACGATTCTCCCCCTATATGATGAATACATTTTTTTGGTACATATAACGATACTGGTTTACCGATGCTTAATTTACTATTGTGATAAGCTGTCCATATTCCGAGTGCCCCCATGTTTACTTTTATTTCATACCGTTCTCCTACATATGTAACGTGCTTAATTTCACCTGTATACATTTCGCACACTTCATTTTTCGTCCAGCTCACATGCTCTGGACGAACCATTTTTTTACCCTCTACAAGCCAATTCGCCTTACCAACAAATTTGGCGACAAATTCATGAGACGGTTTCACATAAATATCTTCCGGTGTTCCTTTTTGTAATACTTCTCCTTGTTTCATGACAATAATTTGGTCTGACATTGACATTGCTTCTGTTTGGTCGTGAGTGACATACAGTGCAGTTAAATCAATGGAATGAACGATATCCATAAGCTCTATTCTCATTTCTTCTCGCAAAATTGCATCGAGTGCACTTAGCGGTTCATCAAACAAAATAAAATGAGGTTTTGTTACAATTGCTCTAGCGAATGCGACACGTTGTTGCTGTCCACCAGAAAGTTCGTGTGGATACCTTTTCTCCATACCTTGCAGGCGAACTCGCTTTATCGCATCTTCTACTTTTTCTCGCAATTGATTCGTTTGCTTTGTAGCTCTTAAACCAAATGCAACATTTTCAAAAACAGTCATGTGCGGCCATAAAGCAAAATCTTGAAATACCATACCGATATTCCGTTCATGAGGAGATGTCTTTATCTTTTTTGCAGCAGAATACATGCACTGGTCTCCAAAATATATTTCTCCCTTATCCGGTTCTTCAAGCCCTGCTATCATTCTAAGTAAAGTCGTTTTCCCACATCCCGAAGGTCCTAAAAGTGTAGTGAATTCCCCTTGTTTCATTACAATCTGCAACGGCTTTAACGCCTGTATTTTTCCAAATGTCTTTTCTAATCCACTAATTGTAATATCCATTGCTTCACCTCTCTCCCCTCATTCTTAACCTGCTTTCATTCTATATGGAAGATTTATACTGAATGTTAATGTACTGTAAAGATTAAATTAAAAAACTTCTAATAAACTATTTATTTCTATAGATTTTTTCTATAGTTAAAATAAAAAAGGCGGCAATTCATAATGAATCTCTTAAAATTAGAAATTATAGTACTTATTAAGAAATACAAAAAGCTTACAATCGTTGCAGAAAAACTTGGCGTTAAACAACCAACTATTACATTTCATATAAAAAGCTTAGAAGAAGAACTCGGTGTATCTCTATTCGAATTACGTTCTGGAAGGTATTTCTTAACAGAGGCTGGTGAGGCTTTGCACCATTATGCTTGTAAAATAGATGCACTTATGAAAGAAGCTAGACGTGTCACGCAAGAGTTTAAAGATTTTCATAAAGGTGCTATAACAATCGGCGCTAGTTATGTACCAGCGACTTATCTTTTGCCAGAAGTCGTTCATCAATTTCAATGTGAATTTCCCAATATAAAAATAACGCTACTAGTGAAAACAGCCCCTGAAATTCGAATGATGCTACAAAATCACGAAATCGATCTTGGGATAATTTCCGCTGCTCCATTTGATGAACCACTTTTAAAACAAACGAATATAATGCCCGATACACTTGTTCTTGCCTTTTCCAAAGAACATTATTTTTCAAAGAAAGACAATGTATCGTTACAAAATATCGAAAAGGAACGCATACTATTGCATCGTAATCCATCTACAACGAGAGATTTACTTACACAATGGACATTGGCGCACAACATTACATTCCAATCTGAAATTGAATTAGACTCATTAGAAACGATGAAACAAATTTTAAAATATGGTAATGGAATTGCCTTTATTTCTAAACTTGCTATCGAGCAAGAAATACAACGAAATGAGCTATGCTATATACCAATCCCTGAATTTGAATTTCAGCGTAACATTTATACGATTCATCATGAGGACAGATGGAATTCTAAAATCATTTCTTTTTTACTACAGAGCATCACTTCATTTGCAACAAAAAATTAAAAGGCTGTCATTATGCACGACAGCCTTTCAAACTATAAATCTATTTATTTTTCTTTGCCTCAATTTTTGCTTGCGCCTCTTCAGCCTTATCTAATGCTTCTGATACTTTCTTCTCTTTTTCTTTCACTTCATCTATACTATCGACAGCTTTAATAATTTTATCGATTCCTTCTTCTTCTACCTTTCTACGCTTTGCCACTCTTTCATTTACTTTCTCTTCCACATCTTTTGCTTTTTGAAGCATATTCTCTGCATTTGATGTTACAGCTTTTTCAAGTTCATCATCTTTTTTCTTTTGTAACACTTCATTTGCAATGTCTTTCGCTTCTAAATACTTACCGTCTTTTAATGCTGTTGCTCCGTGATCCATTCTCTCAGCAACTTCTTTATATGATTTCGCTTCATTTCCTGCTTTCTCTTTTTCTGCTTTTTCGAACCACATTGTTGCATCACTATACTTTTCATCTTTCAATGATTGCATACCTGTTTCAATATATGTGTCATAATTGCTACATCCAGCCATTACGACTAATAGAAAAAGCATAACAAAACTTAATTTTTTCATGCTGTTGTCTCCTTTTCTTTGCAAGCTCACTTTACTTTAACATACATGAAAAAGAGTTTCAAAAACTAAAATACTAATTTAGTCATTTTTATAATGATAAGTCAAATTTTTATTATTTTCTTATTTTTAAGCGGACACATCTACTTGTTTTTTCGCCATATGTTGCTTTACTCCAACTAATACAACTAACAATAACCCTCCACCTATTGTCATCATAACAATGCTAGTTGGCAACATATCTAATAGTAGTCCATATACAATCATACCAAGCGGCGCGATTGCAGTCGCAATTGTTTCAAGTAGGCCAAACACACGCCCTAGGTAGCTCGGATCTGTCGTTTTTTGCATATGTACTTGCATTGGAATGTTTACAATCATAATTGCTATACCAGTTAACATCATAAAAGCAATATAGTAAATAAAACTTGCTACTTTTGGAATGACAACTAACAACGGAAAGACTGTACATAAACTTAAACCTGCAAACAAAAACAATCCAGTATAAATAGAACGAAATGGATTATTCACTTCTTTACGCACTGATAAAGCAATCGCTCCCATTAGCATCCCGACTGCTAACATTCCCTCTACAGTACCGAGTTGCTTTGAAGATAAATGCAATGTATGGACGATAATGTACGGAAGTGCAACTGTTAGACCACACGCAAAAAAGTTTACCCACAATGCTATTTTCATTAAACCATATATTTCACGTTGTCTTTTTACATATAAAAAACCTTCTTTTATACTCGTCAAGAAATGCTCTGTACTTTCAGCCACTTCTTTTTTATATAAATCAAATACGATAAATAATTGCAAAATAACCGCTAAAAAGAACGTAATGCTATTTAATAGGAAAAACGATTTAATTGAAAAGAAACCATATACAACTCCGCCAATAATCGGTCCTAAAATATTTGATAAAGAAGCTGCCGTTTGATTTAAAGCACTCGCTTTTTGAATACGTCCTTCATCTACTAAACTCGGAATAGACGAAGTTAATGCAACAGAATAAAAACTTGCACAAATTGATAATAATGCTGCTGAAATATAAATAAAAAGAAGTGATGGCCCAAATATAGTAGCAAGAATAAACATACTAAGCATCGTTAAACTACTTAATAAATCAGTACCAATGACAAGCCATTTTCGATTCACACGGTCTGCTACAGCACCAGCAATTGGGCCACAGATCATCCTTGGAAGTGATCCGCAAACGAGCGTAATTGCAAACCCCATCCCTGAACCAGTAGTCTTTAATACATATAACCCCATTGCGAACGTATAAATACCTGCGCCTAATAAAGACGTCATTTTTCCAATCATCATTAAAATGATATTTCTAGTTGCAATCTTCATTCTTGAATCATGTTGTCCTATACTTATATCTCCCATTTTTGACTCTCTCCCCTTAAAAGTTAAATTGTGTTAAACTTATTATATAATCAACTTTCCAATTTTCACAACAAAAAGTTAAATACAATTAAACTTTTTAAATATAAAGGAGCAATAATATGGCAACTCTCGGTGAAAAAATTAAAGCATTACGAAAAGATAAAAAGCTTACGCAAACAGCACTGGCAGGTTCGGAACTGACAAAAAGTATGCTTAGTCAAATTGAAAATGGAAAAGCTACCCCTTCTATGAAAACATTACAATATATTGCGGAAAAACTTGAATGTGAAACTAGCTTTTTATTAGAAGAAGATGAAGAAGAAATTGTGGAACTCATTCAAAAAATGGAGCCATTAATAAAATCAAATAAATGCGATGAAGTATACAAGACTTTACTACCTATCGTTCAAAAAGAACTATCCCTTACTTTAAACACAGCACGTTTATATAAACAATTCATAACTGGAGCGGCCATTATGAACGATTATAATATTGAATATTACGTTGAAACAGCTGTTTCTATATTTGAAAAATATACTTTGTATCGTGAAAGTACCGAAACGAAATTACTGTTTTACTATATGCTCTACAAACGGAAAAAATATAAAGAATGTTTACAGTTGATTACCAAAATTCGCGATGAATATAAAACGAAGAATTTAGAAATGGATCTTATTACACATATACAATTATATTTAAAAGAAGCAATTATTTTACTCGCATATGGTAATTATGAAAAATGTGAAAAAATCATTTTAGATGCACTTGCATTTTCAAAAAAACATCAAGTGTATTATAAAACAGATGAATTTTACCGTATTTTATCTTATCAAAAAATCATTACAACCGATAAAGAACGATATTTATATTACATAAAAAAATCGGAGCAATTTGCCATTTTTACAGAAGATACTTTATCCGCTGCAAATATAGATATATTAAAAGCTTATTACTACAATACCGTTACAAATGAATATACAATTGCATTAGAACATTTAGAACAATTCCGAGAAAAACTAAAAGATGTACCGATTTTTCAAGAAGATGGATTGTATTATCTTGAAAAAGGAAAATCTCTGTATGGTTTAAAACGTTACGAGGAAGCTTTGGAAACATTAAAACGTGCTAATATTCCAGATTATATGAGTCATCCACTTGATCAGTCATGGTTATTAACAGCTGGCTCATATCGTGCCCTGTGTCATATAGAACTTCAAGATAAACCAGCTGCTCTGAAAGAAGCAAAAGAAGCAGTTCAAACGATAGATGGTTATCCTGATTCCATCTTTTCTTCATTTATTAAAGAAACATTACAAATAATACAAAAACTTTAAGAATGTCTCTAAATGGTATATTATTCCTCTTTTTTAGCAAAGATAATAATGATGGGAGGAATATAAATGAATATACAACGTGCAATAGAGCTTTCTGTGTCAGCGGAACAAGCCAATGTCAGTTTTCAAGGCATGCCTGTTATGATTCAACACGTCGATGAAAGCAATGAAACCGCCCGCATATATGAAGTAAAAAACCCAGGACGCGAATTAACTGTTCCAGTTAATAGCTTAGAGGAAATATAAGAAATGCCACTTCTCTTTTGAAGTGGCATTTTTCTTATTTCAGATTACTTATTATAAATTTCTTCAATCTTTTATTTTACATGAGCTGAAAAAATAAGAATTTTCTACTTCTTTTCTTTTTATGACCTGCTAAAATACAAACTATGGATTAATTATTCGTACTATACATTAAGGGGGAAAAATAATGGCATCTAATTTAGAAAAAAACAAGCCTTATTATGCAGTTATATTCACTTCTAATTTATCAAATGATACAACTGACTATAATACCGTTGCCGAAGAAATGGAAAAACTCGCAAAGCAACAACCTGGATTTTTAGGTGTAGAAAGTGCACGAGGTAATTCTGGGCTCGGAATAACAATTTCTTATTGGGAATCACTTGATGCAATTGAAAATTGGAAAAAGAACACCTTACATAAAGAAGCGAAAAAAAGAGGTCGTGAGCACTGGTATGAAAACTTCCACCTGCGTATTTGCCTTGTTGAGAAAGAATTTAAGTTTCATAGAGGCGATTTATAACTATGAAGAAAAAAGTAGCTCTCGTTATTGTTCATGAAATATATGGTGTGAACGACCATATGCATCACGTTACCCAGCACTTTACTTCATCTCATATAGACGTATTCTGTCCTAATCTTCTACAATTACAACATGCATTTCATTATAGTGATGAAGAAAAAGCATATGAACATTTTGTAAATCATATTGGATTTGATTATGGAAAAAAGCAAATTGAAGAATTCATTTCTCATCTTTCTAGTAGTTATACACATATTGGACTTATCGGCTTTAGTGTTGGAGCTACCATCTCCTGGCTATGTAGTAACAATCCGAAAATTGATTTTATTATCGGATGTTACGGTTCTCGTATACGTGACTATATTCATATAAAACCAACATGTGCTACCTTACTTATTTTCCCTGAAAAAGAATCTAGTTTTTCAGTATCCTCTTTAATTCACACATTGCAGCAACAAAAGAATCCTTTATTAGAAATAAAACAACTACACGGTGAACATGGATTTCTAAATCCGTACACTGAAAAATATAACGAGCACTCTACAAAACAAGCATACAATTTAATAGATTCATTTCTTGTAAAGTGAAACTTCAATCAGTGGGGTGGGTTAATACTCCACTGATTATTCCCCCTCACCAATCGGGCTGTTAATGCGTGATAAAAACAATCTTATAAAGGAGATTTTTCAACCGCCTCTACTTACAATCTATTATCGTTTGCATTTTATTTTTTACTAATTGGATCTTATATGTAACAACTTTTTATTCGCTACTCCCCGCGAAAGTTAGTGAGTTCCTATTCCTACCCATTTGGTTTTTCCTTTGTATTTTAGGTTTTATAACTTTCTGGCGCGAATGGGGAATAATCGTGTATTCTCAATATGTATCTGTTTTCTTTCCTTGACTAGTTTTTTATTTGGGTTATTGTTGTTAGTTCTTTCGGGGATGTAATAGAAGAAGGAAGAAAAGCCAACTTTCAACTTTTCTTCCTTCTATGTTTACCTTTAGTTTTCACTGTCACTGATTCACAAGGTGTATAATATATTTGAGGTGTCGCCTTATCAACAAACATCATAAACGTAATAAAGCCGATAATAAAGAAAATAAATAACGTTAACAAAATTGCTCCTATCGTTAAAAGTATCATAACACCACCCCTATATTTTTCATGTTATTACACTTTTCGCTATGATATGAGCGTAATCCTTTTTAGAAAAGGAAACGTAACAAAATAATCACAATCACTCCCGTTAATACTGTACCTAATAAACTACGAGTATATATCGCTACAAGAAATGTTGGAATTGCTGCAATAAGATAATCCCACTGCATCGTTTCATGCATAAATAAAACTTGTGCTAAAAGCGCTGCTAATATCGCAATTGGTATGTAATTTAACCATTTTAAACCCCAGTCAGGAATTTGTAGTTTGCTAAATACAAGTAGAGGTAAAATACGTGGCACGAGTGTAACAGCTCCTGCTGCTAGTAAAAGTAATAATACATCTAATCTCATTTCCATTTTTCAATCAACACTCCAATCGTCGCAGCTAGTAAGGTTGCGATAATAACCGCTATACTATCTGGCATAAATAGGTGTGAAACGTATGCGATAATAATCGCTACAATTGCAACACTTAAATGAATTGCTAGTTTCGGTTTACTACTTATGAGCTGAAGAACAAATAATCCGATAAACATCGCTGGTAATGCATAATCCATGCCGTATGTATGTGGATCTGGTATCCACTCACCAAATAGCCCGCCAATGATAGTAGCAAGAATCCAATTTAAATACGCTGTTACATTAAGCCCTATCATCCATCTTTCACCTAAATATCCTTTTTGCGCAGCATGCTGCACTGCAACGCCGAAAGTTTCATCTGTAATTTGAGAACCGATGATTAAGTTTTTAAATAGAGGAATTTTCGTAAAGTACGGTGCAAGCGCTGCGCTCATTAATAAATGGCGTAAATTAACAAAAAATACAGTGAAAATAATTGCGGAAGCAGGAGCACCGGCTGCATACATACCAGCTAATATAAATTGGGCAGAACCTGCATATATTAAAGTGGACATAAATGCAATTTCAATGATAGAAAAACCTGCTGTTTTTGCAATTACACCAGCTGCTATACCGATGCTCAAATAACCAAATACAGTTGGTAAACAATCTTTTACTCCTTGCTGAAATGTATCATCGCTCTGCAAAGCTACATGTGCCTCAGCTTTACTCATCTCTATCATCCTCCATTCCTTCTAAAGTTCGTTTTCCTGTTACGACATGAACTAAATCTATATTTTCACGCCATAACGTATCTAACTTATCAGCTCCAAATTCCTTTGTGATTTCTTCAACCATAATATCGTGCCGCACATACTCTGTCGCAACGAGAACTAGCGCTGGGTCATACGTTGTAACGGCCCATGAAGTGCTATCATTTGAGAAGTTCGCAATTAATACTTCCTCTCCATCACGAGCAATAACAGTTAAATGACCACCCATTCTCTTTTCAACAACATGGGGCGTCATATAATTATGATGAAACGTGGCTCCTATTTTTGTTTCTGGAGCTCCAAATAAGATTGAAAATATATGTACGCCTTCCTCTTCCTTTTGATGAATGTATGGCTCAATTTCATGCACTTGTTCTTCCCATACAGAAATCCATAATTCTTCCTTTGCCCTATTAATTATATTGCATATTTCTTTTAAAACACGATCATTTGAGCGAATATGCGAAATTACATCTATTTGTCGCTCTTGTTCTAAACAATTTAATTTCTCATCTAAAAATTCAAAGGACTTTTCAAAGTCTTTTCGCATTCGATTCATTAATTCGGTAGCTGGTACTGGTACATATTTAACTGGTTCAGAAGGTACAATATGCACCGCTCCTTTATCCATTAACTTACCGAGTACCTCGTAAATCATAGAACGAGGTACTCCTGTTTGTTTACTCACTTCATAGCCTGTTACTGGGGAGTGTTTTAATAATCCAATATACGCTTTACATTCATACTGGGAAAATCCTAACTTTTGTAATTCCTTTATAATTTCATCCATCGGTAACCCCTCACAATCTAAATCGCCCTTACTTCAAAACGACGATTTTGCTTCCCTTTACTTTTTACTTTATCAATAACAAGTGTTCCTATTTCACTCGTATTTTTCACATGTGTGCCTCCACAAGCTTGTTCGTCTAAATTTTCAATTGTAACAATGCGGATTTCTTGGATAGTAGTTGGCAGGAGATTTATTGCTGTTTTAATCATTCCTACAGCATTTTCTGCTTCTTCGCGGCTCATATAGCGAGTGGAAATTTCTTTATTTTGCTCAATAAGTTTATTCACTTCCTCAACAATTTCTTCTACTTCCACGCTCGATAACTCTTGTAACTCATTAAAATCGATACGTGCTTTATCAGGATAAATTTGGTTTCCGGTGCATAGTGCTCCATACTTTTCATAAACAACAGCTCCGATAAGATGCAGTAACGAGTGATGACGCATTAAATTATGACGTCTTTCCCAATTAATCTCTAATTTAACTGGACCTAATTTTACTTGAGCTTCATCTTTTATATAGTGAACTATTTCTCCCTGCTCCCTCTTTACTTTTTCAACTTCAAATACAGACCCATCTTGTACAATGACACCCGTATCACATTCCTGCCCTCCACCAGTTGGATAAAAAACTGTTTCTTTTAGAAATACTTTATTCCCTTCTACTTTTATCACTTCTGTTTCGCAACTCGTTTTGTATGCATCTTCTAAATATAATGCCGTTGTCATACTCTCACCTCTTTAGTAGTTATAGTTATACCTACTAATATAAAAAATAACATTCATACAGTCAACTTATATTTCAGAATTTTTAATTTTAAATAAAAAAAGCCTTTTACAATAAGGCTTTTTTCTACATGCTATTATTTTAACTGTAAAGTATTTAATATGTTCCCCGCCAAATGCTCCCGTAAAGTAGAACCTGTATACTCTTCCCTAAATACACCCGCCTTCACAAATAAAGGGATGACTTCACTAAAGAATAGATCTAGTGACTTTGGAGGTCCTCCTGGAATAGCAATAAATCCATCTAACGCCCCTGCCTCAAACCTATCCATAATTTGCTTCGCAACGTCTTGTGGTGTACCAACCGCAACCCAATGAGCCGATCCAACAACTTCTGGTCGTTCTAGTATTTGTTCAACTGTTGGTTCATTTTTAATAATGAAGTTCCGTAATAACTCGGCATGAGTTTTACTACGTACAGTTTGATCCCGACTTGGCAGCATCTCTTCCGTAATTTTACTTTCTAGCGGAATCCCTCTCGCATCTAATCCGAGAACCATTTCAAGTAACGCATATCTCTTCTCTTTTGTAAGATGTTGATGAGCTTGCCTATGCATTTCTAACGCTTCTTCATATGTATCACCTATAAAGAAATATAATCCAGGTAATACACGTATAGCATCTTGGCTACGGTCATGCTGTTCTGCTCTTCTTCTTAAATCTTGACGAAGTTCAATTCCTGACTCTACATCTGGCGTTGCGGCAAAAATTGCATCAGCAACAGAAGCAGCAAAATTCCGACCAGACTCTGAAGCACCGGCTTGAAATAATGGCATTTCTCCTGGTATATGCTGCGGAATATTAAGTGGACCTTTTACCTTAAAGTACTCACCATTATGCTCAATAGGCTTTACCATCTCTCTAATAACATCAGGATTATCTACTTTCAATACTTCATTAGGGTGACTCCTCCAAAGTTTTCTTACTAACTCTGTACATTCTGCCGCTTTCGCGTATCGTTCCTCAGATGATGGCATCCCTTCCTCACCAAAGTTTTCAGCACCGTCAATGGATGTAACAATATTCCACCCTACTCGGCCGTTACTAATCCAGTGTAACGATTGTAATTGCCTTGCTAATATATATGGTGGATAAAACGAAGTTGAAGCAGTTGTAACGACTCCAATTTTTTCTGTCGCATAAGCAATAGCAGTAAACAGTAACGTCGGGTCTAAAATGACACTCCCTTTATTACGAGCAATTAAATCTGGGTGCGCCACTAAATAATCGGCTTTAAAAACAAAATCTAACTTAGCCTTTTCTGCCTGTAGTGCCAACTCTACTTGTTCATCAATTCCGGAATTAAACTCATTCTCTTGTTCTTTCTTTCTAGAAATTAAACATAATCCAATGCAAAGTTGATTATTTGTAGACATATATACACCATCCCCTTGTTTTTAATTCACTTAGTTAAACAAATGTTGCTGTCATTATGAAATTCTATTCTTATGAAAATAGATAAAATGATATTGATAATCATTATCATTTTATGATGTAACTGTAATAAAAGCAATAACAAAAAAGACTCCCACTTTTGGAAGTCCTTTATCTCAATATTTCATTCGCTTCTTTTTCATAAATTTTATCAAATGACGTCATAACGCGCTGTGATGCTTGAATCATCTTTTGATCTGTCATAAGATCGGCCATCTCTTTCGTCATATCTACATTTGAATTTTCTAGCATATGATTTTTTACTATTCCTGTTCCATTCGGTAAATTAGCAATGTTTCCTTCTGCTAGTGTAAAGCTTTTATTTTCACGTTGTACGAGACGAGCATTCGTTTCTGCATCTACTGTTTTTGTTTGCAAACGAGCAATATTATTTTGTGTTACTTCATCATATAATGTACCGTCTGCTTGTACAGCAACCTTTGCTCCTTCCGGAATACGAATACGCTCATTATTCTCTCCCATTACGAAAGCACCTGAAGATGTTTGTAAATAACGATCACTATTTAATGTGAAACTACCATCTCTCGTTAAAAACGTTTCATCATTTTTAGAAGTAACGAAAAATGATGTTGTGCCGGCTGCGCCGTCATCTAAAAAGAAATCTGTAGCGCTATTTGTCATTTGTATATTTCCTTGTACTAAATTCACATGTGTTGCAGCTGGTACTACAGCATAATCGACCGAACCGATATTTGTTACCGCCCCATCTCCGCGGCGATATGTGTCTTGTACATCAAATACTTTAGACGTCATATTTTCTGCTTTAAATCCTGTCGTTTGAGCATTTGCAACGTTATTCGAATGAACATTAATTCGCTGCATGTAGTTCATCATACCCATAGAACCTATATAAAGACCGTTCATATTCGTTTGAATAAGGCAAGCGCCTTATTCTTCACCTCTTTTCTACGATGTTTGTAACATTTGTTTCGCTAAATGTTCAGCTGTAGCGATATGTATATTTTTCCTTATGTCTTGGCCATCTGTCATTAATACAATAGGAGCTGATGATACTGCTGGAATTTTCAACAATTCACCACTACTTGCTGTTTCATCAAATTTTGTAAACACAATACCATCTATATGAATATCTTTAAAGTTTGTAATGATTTCAATCATATCTTTACTTTTCATCGAAGCTGATAACGTTAAACAAATATAATCTGGCTCTACTTGTCCCATCGTTTCAATCATTTCTTCTACTGTTTCTGTCGTACGATAATTTTTTCCGGCTGTATCAATTAAAATATAATCGACGCGCGCTTCTTCTTTAAAATACGTAAGCGCTCTTGTCATTGCAGCTTCATCACGCACAGCAATTACTTCCGATCCAATTGTCTTTACGTTATCTTGCAATTGCTGCACTGTCCCTATGCGCGAATGATCTGTCGTTATAAAACCAACTGTTTTGTTCTTACCGTGAAATTGCCATGCCATTTTCGCAAGCGTCGTCGTTTTACCAACACCAGTTGGACCGATTAATGCAATTGTTTGTACTTCTTTTTCAAAGACGTTTTCCGTATTGAAATGAGATTTCATATCTTCCAATATGTACCTAATAACTTCTTCTTCCGTAATCATCGTTGCATTTTCAAACTTTATTTTTAACTTTTCAGCATATGCATAAATGAAATATTGTTCCACATCGTTTTGTTCTAGCATCCGAATTACCTTTTGAATAATAAACGGTACAGATTCTTGACTTTCTTTCTTTGGAACTACTTCTTCTTTCTTTACCGGAACGACTTGTTTCACAACTTTTTTCTTTTTCGGTACTTCCGTTTCTTTCGTCTGTTTCACCACGACAATTCCTTTTTCAAACAGCTTTAATAGTTTTTCTTTTTTTCTTGCCCATTCTTCACTATTTCCTGTTTGCATTGCCGCGTATGACATAGAAGTCGTTACGTTTTCTAAATTGTGCAGTACTGATTGAATTCCATTCGCCTTCACAATTTGTTCTGAAGGATCATTCACAACATCCATTAACTGTTCATGAAATTGAGCTGTACCTTCATTCACTTCTTCCTGTTTTTCTTCTGGAAAAGCAACTAACATTTCATAATCCTTTTTCCAGAAAAACGGTATATTTCGTTTTACACTTTCATCGACAACGTAATAATAATCTGTACCATATTGGTCAAATAACTTTCGATACAATTCATTTTTCGAAGCTGCTTTTATTCGCATTAACGCTTCTTTCTTTTCTGTACTTTCCATTACTTCACCCCCTACTATTCAATATAGGCAATTTGATCCACAACAATTTCTGGTGCTAATTCGCTAATACAAAGTACTTGTGCTTCTACTTGATAACGTTCTAGCAGTCTTACAATTGCAAATCTAAAATCTTTTCTACGTGTTAATAACACTGGTTCTCTTCCCATTAAACGTGCTTGCTTAAAGACGCGCTGCACTTGCTCAACGACACGTGTTTCTAAATCTAAATCCCAGTTTAACAAGTAACCTTGATATGAATTATTCACAACATCCGCATCTAACTCAATTGAATCAGAGAAGAGCGCTGCATAAATTTTTCCGTCCGGATTTTTCGCATTTTCACAAATAACTTTTGAAATACATTCACGAACAAATGATGTCACACCATCAACGTGATTTTGATACACTTCTTTTCCGTCAATAATACCTTCAATAATTGTTGGTAAATCACGAATAGAAATACCTTCTTTTAGAAGTTGTTTAATAACATTTTGAACGAGTGATAAATCAATTTCTTTCTTCTTAATCTCTTCTAATAGAACGCCATTGTCATTTTCAAGCGAGTTAATTAAGTCTTTTACATGTTGGCGCTGAATTAATTCATGCAGATTACGCCTTACGACAACATCTAAATGTGTAATTAATATGCTAAGTGGCTCTAACACTTGATAGCCTTTCATTTGTGCATCTTGCACCATATGCTCTAAAATCCAATATCCATCTTCGCCGAAAATTGGATCTTTCGCTGGTTCTGCATCTAAATCAGCCATTACGTTCGGTGTTTTTAGTGCTAATAAATAACCTGATTTTAAAACACCTTCAGCCGCCTTCGCACCTTTAATACGAATAATGTAACGACCACGTGGTCTAAAGCTCGTATTATCTTTAAAGTTAATTCCAGGAACGTTAATACCAAGGTCAGTAATAATCGACTTCCGCATAAGAACAACTTTATCACGAGCTGTTTCCCCGTTAATTTTCTGCTTTACAAGTGCTGCTAAATCTAAACCGAGTTCTACAATAATCGGATATTTATCCGTAAATACTCCGAATGAATCTTCCACTTGTTGCAGTTGCTCATCTTCGCCTTGAATCATTTCTAATTCTTTTTGAAGCTCGTCTTCTTTTTCTTTCTTTATTCGATTTTTATTACGAATGCCTAAGAAGATAATCGTTCCACCAACGAGTGCGAATGGTAAAAACGGTAGCGGAGTAAAAATACCCATTGCGATAAATAAACCACCTAGTGCATATACAACGACTTCATGCGCTAATAGCTCTTTAAAGATACCTTCTGTTACTGTATCCGGTGAGCCGTCAAATACACGCGTTACGATAATACCTGTTGAAATTGCAAGCATTAATGAACCGATTTGGTTTACGATTCCGTCACCGACAGTTAACTGTGTATAATGAAGAGCTGCATCTGCAAAGCTCATTCTTTGCTGCATCATGCCGACAATTAAACCGAAAATAATGTTTACGAATAAAATGACAATCCCGAAAATAACGTCCCCTTTAATGAACTTCCCGGCACCATCCATCGCTCCGTAAAACTCTGTTTCCATATTTAATTTTTTACGTTTTGCCTGTGCATCTTTTTCTGAAATAATACGCTGGTTTAAATCAGCATCGATAGACATTTGTTTCCCTGGTAAAGAATCAAGTGTAAAACGAGCTGCTACTTCAGCTGTACGAGATGCACCGTTTGCAACGATAAACTGGAATATGATTAAAACTATAAAAATAACGATACCAATTAATAAGTTCCCGCCAATTACGAACTGGCCAAACTCTTCAATAACATGACCCGCATTTCCGTCTGTTAAAATCGCTCGCGTCGTCGAAACGTTAATCGATACGCGGAAAATCCCGATTAATAACAACATCGTCGGAAATGACTTTAACTCATCCCACTCGTTAATACTTGTCGCTCGCATATAAATAAGCACTGACATACTTAGTAGAAAAACGATAACGATATCAAGTATAAATGGTGGAAGTGGAATTAAGAGCGCCACAACGAATGACGCTGCTAAAAAGATAGAAAAATAGGTTCTTGCAGAATCCATCTTAAACAAAGAGATCCCCTCCAAACGCGCTATTATACTTCAAGTTCATTCGTTTGAATTAAATAGCGCATAACTTCAATTACAGCTACGTATAAATCTTCAGGAATTGTCTCATCTTCCTCGACTTGATAATATAAAGAACGAGCAAGCGGACGGTTTTCCACCATTGGTATTTCATGTTCACGGGCAAGCGTTCGTATATATAATGCGAGCTCATCTTCCCCTTTTGCAACGACAATAGGCGCCGCATCAACTTGTTTATTGTACCGAAGCACCACTGAAATATGCGTCGGGTTGTTTACAATAAACGTTGCACCATCCATCTTCTTCGCGATTGTCCCTTGCAAGATCGCATGCATAAAGTTTTTTCGTTTCCCCTTTACTTGCGGGTCCCCTTCATTATCTTTATGCTCTTGTTTCACTTCTTCTTTTTTCATCTTAATATCTTGTTCATACTCCCATTTTTGATAAATGAAATCGATAATAGAAAGAACGATTAAAATAATTAAAATTGCTAAGAAGATAAATTTAATTTGCCTAATAATTTCAGTAAGTGACGCAGTCCAGTTAAAACCAATCATACTGACGATTTTCTCTAAATTCTTTTTAAAAAGAACGTACGAAACGTAACCGATTAATCCCATATAGAACAGTGATTTCAAAATATCTACTAAACTTTTACGACTAAACAATCTCGTAAAATAGTTTTTCGGATTAATACGTGACGCTTTCGGTTTAATGACTTTAGAAGAAAATAGGAAGCCGACTTGAATCATATAATTGAATAAATGAAAAGCATATACGAGTATTAATATCGGAGCCGATACTTTCAGTAATAAAATCCCCATTAAATAAAAATACTCGGTTGAATCTGTATTTTTTCCAATTTGATCAAACAGCACCGCTACGGAATTTGCAATCTCATAACCTAGCCAATCTCCGAAAAAGTAAACGACAACTGCTAATACGAGAATGGAAAATAAATTATTTAAATCTTTACTCCGGGCAATATTCCCTTCTTCACGCGATTTTTTACGCTTCTGCGGGGTGGCCTTTTCTGTTTTATTATCCTTTGCCATGCGCGTCCCCCTACTTCGTTAAGAAAAAGTTAAATAGTTTCGTATACTCTTCAAGTAATACATCCGTCATATTTTTAAACACATAACCGAGCATCGGTACACTCATCGCAATAAACAAAATACCGCACGTAATTTTAATTACGTATGCATTCATAAAAACGTTTAATTGCGGAGCATTTTTTGCAATTAAAATTAGAACAAAGTTAATGATGAATAAACTTCCCATAAGCGGCAGAGCAATTTCAACCGCTGATGTTATCGCAAATAATAACGTTGCGAGTAGACTATCTAAAAAACTAGTCGTCAACAATTTTGAAATCGCCTCTGTATATTGAAACGACTTTAAAATCGTGGCAACGAAATAGTTAATGCCGCCAAGTGAAATAAAAATAATGAGAAAAAATATATCAAAAATGGTTGATAGTAAAGTAGACTGTGAGCCCGCATTTACATCAAACAAACTTGCTTGTGATAAACCGATATCAAAGTCTAAAATATGCCCTGCCATTTTCGGAATGTTCCACAGCATCTCTACAATTTTTGAAAGTGATAAACCAATTACAATTTGCGTTGCTGCATAAGCTGCAACGTCCCAAACTGTCTTGATGTGAGAGACATCCACTTGATCGGCCACTGTAATTGAAAGAGCAAGTCCAACTGTAACCTTCGCCATTGCTGGAATGGATCGGCCTGAGAAAAACGGTAAAAAATATAAAAATGAAGTAATGCGACAAAACGCAAAAAACGTCGCCGCCCATAATTCCATATTCATTTCAGTTCACCTATCTTAGTACGAACGCAATAGCGATGGGATTTTATCAAATAAATCTAAAATAAGCATCGTTAACTCTTGGAACATCCACGGACCTAAAATGATAATAACGAGCACAATACTCGCCATTTTCGGTAAAAACGTCAGCGTTTGCTCTTGAATTTGCATCATTGCCATAATAACCGCGATAATAATAACGACAATCAGACTTACAACGGCAATCGGCATTAAAATCATAACCCCTTTATAAAAAAAGGTTTGGAAAATATCTATAATTGGTGACGTATTCATTTATATGACTCCTATCACATAGCATCAAGCGCTTCAGGCGACCGTCTTAAACATAATATCGACGATTTTTGTATATCCACCTAAATATACGAAAACGAGTATTTTAAACGGTAAACTTAAAATCATCGGCGGTACCATCATCATCCCGAGGTACATTAAAAGTGTACTAATAATCAAATCTATAAATACAAACGCTAAATAAATGAACATCCCTGTTAGTAAACCTTTTTGAATTTGCGTTAACGTAAAGGATGGTACGAGTGTAAATAAGGAAAGATCTTTCAAATCTTTCGGCAACTCTTCTCCGCGTACTTTCAGCATCATTTTCAAATCATGCTTATACGTATGCTTTGACATATATTCTTTCATAATAGGAGCTGTCGTTTCCGCAGCTTGGCTTACTGTTATTTTCTCTTTCGTCATCGGATCCCACACATCGCTCTTCAGTTGCCCGAGTACAGGCTGCATCGTAAAGAGTGATAAAAATAATGCAAGTCCAACAAGCACTTGGTTTGGTGGTAAATTCATTACCCCAAGTCCTTGACGTGTAATCCCAAGAACGATCATAAAATAAGTAAAATGTGTAAATAATAGAACGATAGAAGAAGATAATGATAAAAGGGTAACGAGCGCAAATAGTTGTACACTTGAATTACTCGTAAACTCTTTTCCATTTTCGAAATTAATAAAACCGTTCGGGGCCGCATACGCTGGATTTACAAAAATAATTGAAAAAACGATAGAAAATACGAAAATAACGGCTAATAATGATAACTGTTTCTTTATTCTCATGATGGATCCTCTACTTTTTTCGTTTCAGTCTTCACCGCGTCTTCTAGTGCTTGTTGAAACTGATTTCCTGTTCCGGTTAATTGCACAGACTGCACACCGTTATTACTAATAACAGTGAACACTTGCTTTCCGTCCACTTCAAATAAAAAGGCACTCGTTTGATGATTTAAATACACGCCGTCTTTTACTTGAATATGGCCATTTTCACCCTGCTTAAAAAACTGCTGTTTGCGCGTCTTTTTCGTCATATAATATGCACCGTAACCGAGCGCACCAAACAGTAAAACGACTTGAAATAAGGTCGTCATATACGACATATGACTCCTCCTCTACTCTTTATCTTGCATTTGACTTTGCGCTTTCATAAGCGCCGCTTGTTTCTTATCAGCTTCAATTTCAGAAATGATAATACCGAATTTCTCGTCCATTACAATTGCTTCACCGATGCCGACTTTCATATTACTTAAATACACATCTACTTTATGTCCTAAGTTTTTCTCTACTTCAAGAACATCGCCAACTTTTAACTGCTTTACATCACCAAGCGTAATAGATGACTTTCCAAGCTTTACACCAAGTTCAATCGAAATATCTGAAACAGTATCGATATGTGCTTTGCCTGCTTCATTTCGCTTTCCTGCAAAATCTTCTAATCCCATTAATGACACAGGAGATACTTCATGCTTCATATGGATCCTCCTACTCTACAAAACTTTTAAATAGGAGCGCCTTACGCGTTCCATCTTTTCCAATAAAACAATTAAATTTATGCTTTCCATCTACATAACCAAGTAATTCATCCGAAACTTTCGTATGAAGCGGAATAATATCGCCTTCTTCAATTTGTTCAATCTCACTCATTGTCATTTTCTGCTCACCAATTGCAACGTGAACAGGTTTGTACACTTGATTTACTTTCACTTCCACTTCAGACGTATACTTCCTACGTTTGTCCGAAGAATGTTCGACAATATTTTCAGACGTTAACTTATCCATAATTTCTTCAACAGATAAGAACGGAATCCCGATACGCACCGTCGTATTCCAGAAATCTGTTTTCATATTTACGTTAAGTAATGAAATTATATCGCTCGCTGTCGTAATCTTTAATGCATTCGGATCTGTTTCCGTCGTTACAAATTTTGGTTCAATCGCAACAACACTTTCAAATGATTGCTCTAAATTTTTACAAAGAAGCAAGAATATATTATCAAGCGTTAAAAACTCAAACGCTGTTAACGGTCTGCGCATCGTATAGTTACGCTTACTATCTCCGCCAAGCCAACATTCATGAATATAAATAACGAATGCTAAATCAATCTCAATAACAATTTCTCCAAGCTCTGGTAAACCGAGATCAATTACGCAATATAAATAATAATCTTTCGGCATCTTCTCCACATACTCACTCGTAAATGGAACTTGCTCAACTGTTGAAGGCTCTAGTTCAATCGGAATACGCATACGCGCTGATAACGTTTGTGACGTCTGCTTTCCAAACGTAGAAGCAATCGCTTGCAAACTACGTAAATGCTCAACACCGAACTTCTCTGGTCTATTAAAATCATACTCTTGAAATTTCTCTTGCTTTCCTGCTTCTTGTGCGAAAGCTGGCATTTCCTCGCCTTCATTTACCGCCTTCAGCAGGGCATCAATTTGCTCTTGGCTTAATTTTTCGCCACTCATGACAATCCCCTTCCCTACCTTTTCAATTCAACGATTTCAACGTACATCTTCCCATTCTTCGTCAAAATCTTTCCGGTTCCAATCTCTTCATTCTCAAGCATAAGACGCACCGTATTTTTCGTTGAATTTTCAAGACGATACAATGTACCTTTCGTAATATGAAGCAGATCTTCAATTTTCTTTTTCGTATTTCCGATTTCAAAATAAATTGTTAACGGAATATCATCTTGTAATTTCAAATCTAGCCAACTCCCATATCATGTTCACGAAAATTTCATGTTCTCTCTATATATGAAACTTCTTATTTTGAAACGTCGATATTTAATATTTTTTTAATATATCCTTGCGTTTCTTTAAATGGCGGTACGCCTCCGTACTTCCTCACATTCCCAGGACCAGCATTATAAGAAGCAAGCGCCAATACTAAGTCGCCGTTATTTTTCTTTAAATAACCGCTTAACTCTTTTACGCCACCTTCAATACTTTCAGCTGGTGAAAATGGATTCTTCACACCCATCTCCTTCACATTCGCTGGCATAAGCTGCATAAGACCCATCGCACCGGCATGTGACACCGTTTTCGGATTAAAATTAGACTCTACTTCAATCATTTTTTGAATTAACGTTTTCGGAATTCCGTATGTACGACTTACACGATCAATAATATCCTCATACTTCCCTTCATTGGAAGAACGTATTTTTTGAATATTATACTTCTTCGTTAATCCCCACGTATCAACAGCCTCATTTTTCGTTTCTGGGAAACGTCGTTCAAACTCTTTTTGCGCAACTTGCACTTCATCTGCTTTCTTCGCTTCAGCCTTTTCTTCAGACTTACTCGCTTCCTCTACTTTATTAATAGTTTCTACCGGCTTATTAACAACCGCTTCTATTTTCGTAGATTGTACCGGCTGACTCATATCTTCTACTTTTGCCGGTTGCGTAGTTTCTTTCGTCTCCTTCGCAGGCTCACTCTGCAACTTCTCTTGAAAACGACTACTAACGAATGCTTGTGGACTACTTAGCTTTTGCTGAATTTGCCCTTTTTTATATGCAAGCACTTCTTTTACTATATTTCCAACTAACATAATATCACCTTTTCGGTAAACAAAGATAATCTAATATTAGAGTTTTTTTTTAAAGTTTGCAATAATCCTTTTAATAATTATGTAATAAAAAAATGAATATATTGTTAAACTGTTATTTTTTTATATTTATTAATTCGAATTTTTAGTTGACACCCGTTGTAGCAAGGATTACAATAAATCTCGAAATTGATTTTTTCGCATATTACCGTTTTTCAATTTGCAGAAAAGTCAATATAAAAAAATGGGGGTTTCTTAACATGAGAATTAATACAAACATTAACAGCATGCGTACTCAAGAGTACATGCGCCAAAACCAAGCAAAAATGAGCAACGCTATGGACCGTTTATCAAGCGGTAAACGTATCAACAACGCTTCTGACGATGCAGCAGGTCTTGCAATCGCAACTCGTATGCGTGCTCGTGAAAGTGGATTAGGAGTAGCAGCTAACAACACACAAGACGGTATGTCTTTAATCCGTACAGCTGACTCAGCTTTAAACTCTGTATCTAACATCTTACTTCGTATGCGTGACATCGCTAACCAATCTGCGAATGGTACGAACACTGGTGATAACCAAAAAGCATTAGATAAAGAATTTGCTGCATTAAAAGATCAAATCGATTACATTTCTAAAAACACAGAGTTTAATGATAAAAAATTATTAAATGGCGATAACAAATCTATTGCTATTCAAACTCTAGATAACGCTGATACAACGAAACAAATCAATATTAATTTAGCTGATTCATCTACTAAAGCATTAAATATTGAAAAGTTATCTATTGAAGGAAGCGATGATCAAAAAATCACGATTACGGCTGATCAGCTTAAAGATGCTAAACCAGAAATCGACGCTGTAAAAGCTGCGAAACAAGGATTAGCTGACTTAAAAGCAACTGCAACTGCTCCAGCAGTACCATCATCTCCTGAAGAAACTGCAGCTGCAGTTGAAAAATTCAAAGAAACTTTTGAAAAAGTTAAAGGTTTCATGAATGATACTGATGTAAAAAAAGTACAGGACAAAATTGACGCTTTTGAAGCTTCTAAATCTGTGACTACAGCACAGGCAATTGGCACTGCATTTGATGATGCAGCAATGCTTAAAGCTGGTGAAGTTACAAAAAAATCATCAAACGCTAGCGCTGCGATCAAATCAATTGATTCTGCATTAGATACAATCGCTTCTAACCGTGCAACTCTAGGTGCTACATTAAACCGTCTTGACTTTAACGTAAACAACCTTAAGAGCCAATCTTCTTCTATGGCTTCAGCTGCTTCTCAAATCGAAGACGCTGATATGGCGAAAGAAATGTCTGAAATGACTAAGTTCAAAATCTTGAACGAAGCTGGAATCAGCATGCTTTCTCAAGCAAACCAAACTCCACAAATGGTTTCTAAATTATTACAATAAGCCATTTGAGCTAGTTTCTTGAATAAACCTCTCTGCTTGCGGAGAGGTTTATTTTTTCTATATAGATAGATTGAAAGATTTTTTAACTTAAAGAGAAGCTCTAATCATATTTAGTAGCGGTCAGGGCCTGTTTTATCCTAGTTCCGTGTATGAAAACAAAAAGATATAGTGAGCATACGCCCCTTTTTCTTTTCATAACCGTTTATTAGCTTTAGAACACTAACTATATCAATCTATAAGGAGTGTCTATTATGCGTATTGGTACGAATGTTTTAAGTATGAATGCTAGGCAGTCGTTGTATGAGAATGAGAAACGTATGAATGTGACAATGGAGCATTTGTCGACTGGTAAGAAGTTGAGTCATGCTTCTGATAATCCAGCAAACATAGCGATTGTGACTCGTATGCATGCGAGAGCGAGTGGTATGCGCGTGGCGATTCGTAATAATGAGGATGCGCTATCAATGCTTCGGACAGCGGAAGCTGCTCTTCAAACTGTGACGAATATTTTACATCGTATGCGTGATTTAGCTGTTCAGTCTGCGAACTATCCAAATTCAAATAAAAACCGTGATTCGTTAAATAAAGAGTTTCAATCTTTAACAGAGCAAATTGGCTATATCGGTGAGACGACGGAGTTTAATGATTTATCCGTATTTGGCGGCCAAAACCGTCCTGTTACATTAAACGATATCGGTCATACGGTACATATATCAAAATCTATCCCCCCTTCCCCTACACAACATGACATCAAGATTTCAACAGAACAAGAAGCAAGAACGGCAATTCGTAAAATTGAAGAGGCTTTGCAAAGTTTATCACTTCATCGTGCTGATCTTGGAGCTATGATAAATCGTTTACAGCTCAATATTGAAAATTTAAATAGCCAAAGTATGGCGTTAACAGATGCTGCATCTCAAGTTGAAGATGCAGATATGGCGCAGGAGATGAGTGATTTTTTAAAGTTCAAATTATTAACTGAAGTTGCCCTTAGTATGGTTTCACAAGCGAACCAAATTCCGCAAATGCTTTCTAAACTACTACAATCTTAAAAATTCATCTTCCTTCTTTGGAACGATTCCATACAAAATAAAAGGGAAATACATATAAACTATGTATCTCCCTTTTATTTTGTACCCAAATTTTATTACTGTGTTACGGTCATAACTTGTCCGCTACGATCAACCATAATTTTCATTTTACCGTCTTGTGCATTATATAGCCCTAGTTTATGTAATTCCATTTTACAATCTTGTACGAAAGTTGGTAATTTACGAATTTGATCGATATCAGAACTTGTAATGAAATGAATTAAAAGCTGCGTCATGCCTTTAATATCTTGTACAAGCTCTTCTTTCTCTCGTTTTAACCTTTCATTTTCTAGTTGTAACGACTGCAATTCACCTTCTAGGCTACGTGTATTCTTCGCTTCTCTAAAACGCCCTGCCGCCATACTAGAAAGCTTATAAATACCTTCCATAAACTGATGTAGTTCGTCTTCTTTCCTTTCACTACATTGATTAATTGTTTCAAAGTTATCAACGATACCAGATATAACTGTTACAAGATTTTTTTCATCTTCTTTATGCTGGATTTCTTCTTTTAATTCGTACTCGTTTTCTTGTTTTCTTGCAACGATTGTCTCTTTTACTGGTATATATTTTCGCTTTCGTCCTGGTTTCTGTTTTTCAATATTTTCAAACGGTATTTCACGTTTTTTCAATTTATAATACGTATTTTGCAATTGACTTTCTGTTTTTGGAAAAAGATTTAGTTCATTTTTACTTACGTATTTTGAAATATTTAAAATGTTTAAACCGTGACGCTGACAAAATTGATACACTTCATACAGTAGCTCTAGTTCAGATTTCAGCCATGTAATTGCTGATTTTTCGTACGCTCGCATCCCGCCATTTTTTTCTATATCTATTTGAAATAATACCATTCTATTATGTAAATCAACTAATTCTTCATACTTTACTTGGAATTCTTTTTCTATTTTTTTTAATTCCACCTCTAGTTGCATATCGTTCATTTTATTATTTGACATGTTTTGTAAAAGACCTAATACATTAATTGCTGTGTGGTGATACATAATCTGTGCCACTCCCCCTCATCCTTTCACAATTCTCATCTGACTCCCATGTCTTTTAAGAAAATAGCAATTTTTACATATCCATATTATAACAGTTCGAAATTATCTGTCAAATAATTAACATACAAAAATGTATAGAAAGTATAAAAATTTGGAAAATGTTTTTTTATTAATATGTAAAATTGCATATTAATTACATTTAATTATATTATATGGTATTTTGAATATTTTTTCACCGAAAAAATTTGCGTTACCACGAAATGTTACTAAAATAACCTTCGAAAATACGTTTGCTTATATTTTCAAATCAAAAATCTTCATTTGAAGATTTTTTCATACATACAGCGCCAAACATCTTAGAAACCTTTCATTTTTCTGCCAGGTTAGAGTATAGAATACCAAAAAGGAATTAGCCAATGCTACATATGGCTAATTCCTTCCTCTCTCTAACAGAATAGAGTTATAAACCCAATCTTCAAATCCTCAATCGAAGTCTCACTTCTTCTTACCTAAAACTACTTCATACCTCTGAACTCACATCGCATGAGACTCTATTAATCACTGAAAACTTACTTACATAAGTAGTTTCCCCTATTCCTACTAAATAGAAAAATGTTATACGCCAGCTCTTCTACTTACCTATAACCACTCCATATCTCTGGTCTCAACATCGCATAGGGCTCTATTAAGCATTGACCGCTCAACACTTAGCTAGAGCTTCTATTCTGGCTAAATAGAAGCTTTTAAAGCACTAACTTATCAACTAAACCAATTAGCTCTTGAATATCTGGCTTACTTACTTGAGCATTTGCTCCTACAGCTTCACCTTTATGGAATAATTCATTTGTAATTAATGAAGAGAAAATAATGACTGGTAAACGATTCATTACTTCACTATCCTTAACCACTTTCGTTAAATGATGTCCATCCATTTTTGGCATTTCAATATCCGTAATTAGCAGGTGAATATGTTCAAACATTTTTTCGCCTTGCTCTTTCGCTAATTTTTCAATTTGTGCTAACGCTTCCGCACCATTGCTGAAGAAGTTCATTTTTGTATATCCAGCTGATGATAATGTTTCTTCTAATATTTGGCGAAGCATCGCTGAATCTTCTGCAATATAAATTACTTTTTCAGCTCGATCTGTTTTTTGTTCTAACCCTGCAATTGATGTATTGTCATAACCAGTGCCGCTAATTTCACATACAATTTTTTCATAATCTAATAGTAAGATGATTTTTCCATCTAGTTTTACAATACCAGATGTCGTTTCTTCTAGTCCCATAGATAATGAAGCTGGTTCATCAATTTGTTCCCATGAAATACGTTGAATACGATGCACTTCATCAACGCGGAAAATAACTTTCATTTGGTTTAATTCTGAGATGATAAATTTCGTTTGATCAAGTGGCTTTGTTGACTTTAAATTAAGAGCCATTGCTAAGTTAATAACAGGTAAAATTTCACCACGTACTTGAACAACACCTTCAACTGCATGATGAGATTCTGGCACAGTTGTAACAGGGAATGGATTAATGATTTCACGTACTTTCATTACATTAATACTAAATAGGTTTTCACCAACAGTGTACGTAACAATCTCTAATTCATTTGTTCCGCTTTCTAATAAAATACTTTGTGCTTGTGACATAAAGGTGTCGCTCCCCTTCCATTAATTCCGTATATCTAATTATTAAGCTTTATAAAAGAGAAAAAGTCAACTACCTATATAAAAAATATAGATAGTCGATCGATTCATTTTATTAAAAAACAATTAATCTTGTATAAACGAAGCAAGTGCCTCTAATAACACTTCTTGTGCTCCTACAACTTCCGTCGGCATTGCTTCCCATTTTTTCGAAAGCTCGGTCTCTACTCTTATTCTCAGCTCAGAATTCATTTCTGCTAGCACATATTCTTTCGTTGCTATATCAACATCAAGTAGCGCAAGTGCATATAATTCCGGGTCATTTATTTCTTCGAATAATCGTTTTAATACCACCGGTGCTATATGTTTTAATTTTTCAATATGAATTTCCTTATCCGAAAATAGTAACTCATATTGAATAAACGTAACATTTTCTTTAATCACTTTAAAATAACAATTATTTTTTTTATCATTCACAAAATAACCGTTTGGATCTGCAATAATACTCTCTACTTTACGAATTAAATCCGGCAAACTATTCGCCGCCATTACAGTCCGCTGCTCAACCTCACTCGGCGAAATGAATGTAACGCGATACTTATTTTGCGCCATCCTCCTCACCTCTCCTTTTATAGAAATTCAGTCTAATTGTATACTACAACTACCTTAAATTAACTTAAACTATTTTATATTACCACTTCTTACACTACCATACTACTCTAGTAACGCTACATATCTCTGGTCTTACACATCGGTCGGGACTCTATTAGGCACTAACTGCTCCAAAACATCGCCAGGTCCTCTCTCAAAACCTAAAAAGTGCTTTTAAGAACCTTTCAATAACTCTATGTTATTAAACCAAAACGCTATCTGCTGATCCGTAATATTTGGCAACATAACAAAAAACTCACGACACTTCATCTCATCCTTAAACAGTTGATACTTCCAAACGCTATCGCTACCAACACTTATGAAATAAAACTCATGGATGCGGCCAATGATTGCTTGTTTTTCGCCAAATGAATATGGAGGCACTTGCTTAATTTCAAATTGATCTGGTAAATATACATGCTCTTCTCGTTCTATTTTTAATACTTGCTCGGCAAGTTCACGTTTATTTTCGAAAAAAGGCAATTGTAAAATTCGCTCTTGTCTTGTCATACGAATAAAAAACCCTTTCTACTCCATTACATTTTTTCTTTACGATATATTATCGAATTAAGTTTACAACTTCATTTAATACTTCATCTGAAACTTTAATCACTTTCGCATTTCCTTGGAATCCGCGTTGGTATAACATTAAGTCAACGAATTCTACAGATAAATCTACATTGGCACCTTCTTGTGCACCACCGCGTACTTTACCCGCACCGTTTTGACCAGATGCACCAAGAGCTAAAATACCTGTTGTATTCGTCGCTGTATAGTTACCATTACCTGTTTTCATTAGTCCGCCTTCGTTCGGGAACATCGCAACAGCTAATTGACCAGCTGATTTCATACTTCCATCAGAATATTTTACCATCACATATCCACCGTCAGCAATGAAACAATCTTTAACCGTCGCTGCTGCTCTACCATCTACGTCTGTTACTGATAATGTTTTATCTGTTGGATGGTTTGTTAAATGACTTAAGTCTAATTTTATAGAGCCGCCATCAAATGGAATATTGGCCCCTTGCTCTTTCGGATTTGGATTTCCAACAGCATCAAATGTCATATTACCACCTGCACCTGGAACATCCTTAAACTCTGTTTCTTTTTTCGAGTCATTACGCATTTGTACTTTATATGTATAATTATGTTCGCTCGTTTGTTTAAACTCGACACGCATTGTCCATGTATTCCCCGCATTATCATATACAGGTAAATCTTGTGTAATTTGTTTTTCACCAGTTGGAATATTACCTTTAATTGTCCCTTTCGATGTTCGAATACCACCAATTGCTGTTCCCATTGGAATTTGCAACGGTCCTGGAATTCCAGATAAATCAACTTCACCAGTTGCCTCATTCGCAGGGTATGCAAATACATATTGACCTTCAGTATTCGTAATATAGTAATCTGAAGATATCCCAAACGTACCTTTACGAGTAAATTCCATATTTCCGCCTTTTGAATCACCTACAACGAAGAAACCATTACCTTCCATTGCGGCTTGTGTTTTGCCACCTGTTAACGTAATTGTACCATCACTATAATCCGTAACTGTACCACTCATTTTCACACCATTACCAATACTTTTCGGATTTGTTCCTGCGTATTTACCGTCACCTTTTGCACCAATCGAATTGTTATATAGTAAATCATCAAACATTGCTTTTTGTTTTTTATAACCTACTGTTTGTGCATTGGCAATATTATTTGAAGTTACACTTAATGCATTTTGTGTTGCATTCATCCCTGTAATACTTGTATATAACGCTTTAATCATAACGTATGGACACTCCTTATGAATTTGTAGTTTTTACTTCTTCAGTTACTTTTTGATCGTCTTTCTTTGCGTCTTCTGGGTTCGTTTCCCCAATCGGTTTATCAGACACTCTCTCAACGAAACGAAGAGATACAACCTTATTATTAATAACGAGCTGTACATCGTTATTTTCCGCAAGGCGAACTGTTTCTACTTGACCGGTTACTTTGTTTCCGTCACCGTCAACACCTCTTACGTATTTACCTAAAAACTTCATTCCACCATCAAGTGCTGTTGAATACATCGTTGATTGCAGCTTATCTACTGCTTTCGTCATATTCTGTACTTGTTCCATAAGAGATAACTGCGCTGTCTGATTCATCATTTGATTCATATCCATCGCATTAAATGGATCTTGATGTTGGAAACTTGATAAAAACAATTTTAGGAAATCATCTTTCCCCATTACCCCAGGAGTCTTTTGCGCTCCTGCCGAAACTCCATTACTTTGTTGCACTGGCGATTGTACACCATTAACAGGTACATTACTTTTTTGCGCTCCTGCTTGTAACGGAATATGATTTGTACTCGTTGTATTTAATCCAACTGTTGGCACGCTTTATTCCTCCAATAATCCCGCAAATTCTGTTGATTGTTGTTTTTCATGATTTGTATTTGCTAATTTCTGTTTTTGCCTTTGCTCTTGTTCTCGCTGTTCTTTACGATTTTCATCTTTATCTGAATAGCTAATTTGAATATTGATTTCTTTTTCTTTTAACTTTAATTTCAATTCATCAAAAATGATTTCAACACGTTTTTTCGCATCGTGTTTTTCCATTTCTACGTGAACATCAATTTGATCTCCGTGTTTTTTCATAAACACTGTTAATGTACCAAGTTTTTCTGGATTTAACTGAAATAAAACACGTTCTTGTTTCACTACAAATTTTTGCAGCGCTTCTACTTGTGCTTCCATTTTCTTTCCTAAGTCAGGTAATGAAACTTTCTCAGCACCACTATTTGATTTCCCTACTTGTTCGGTACTCGTCGTTTTATTTAATAACTCTGCACCTGCAGAGCTCGAATCATTTAATGCATCAACCTCTGGCAACTCTACCTTTGCATCATCGCTCTCAAGTTTCGGAAGATCTACGTCTTTAAACTCTTCTTGTTTCTTTGCAATATTACAAGTTTCTGTTTCTACAACTTTCAATGCTTGCATCGTTTGCTCTGGCATCTTCATTTTGTCTAATACCATTTGCATTGTATCTTCTAAACATATAGCATTTTTGATATTCATATTTGAAAGAAGTTCTTGTAATTGTTGTAATTCAGCTGCAGGTAATTCATTAAGTTTAATATTGCCATATTCTTTATATAGCTCTTGTATTTTTTGTATGTATTGATATAACAATTCCGGCTGCACATGTAATTGCTCAATTGCAACCATTTGCTCAGATACAGCTAATAACAACTGTTCTGTCTCTTTTTTTTCTTCTTTCTTTACAATAGGCTCTTCTTTCGTTACCGATTTTTTAGAAAGAATATAATCTTTTTTCTCTTCTGTTGGTGCTTCTTCTCGTTTCGTTTTCTCCGTTTGCGGCTGTTTTTTATTTTCCATTCTCATCGTACGATCGAATGAAGAATCTTCATTTTTTGATTGTACTTCTAGCCCTTTTTCTTTTTGCGGAGGTAAACTTTGTTGCACCGGTAATACAGACTGTATCACTACATTCACCTCATCCATTCATACACATTTTCAAATCCAGAAGCATTTTTTCTTCCAGCTTTTCTTGTGCTTTCGCAAGCTTTTTGCAATTTTCTTGATACATCTCATCAATGACACGTTCTTTTTCTTTTACTTGCTCTAAAAGGCTTTCATTTTTTTGAATAAAACCTTCCGTTTTTTTAATTTTTCGATTCCATTCTTCTATTCTTTCAGGTGAAAACGTATGTGAAGAAAGCATGCCAGCCATAATACGTTGCCCAGTTTGTACGACTTTACTACGCGATTTCACAACATATAAATCATATTCTTTTTTTTGTTCTATTTTTCTTTTTTCAGCTGTTAATTCATACACTTCTTTTAAAATATGTTCTTTTTCTTGATTTATTTGCAATTTTATTGTGTCGTACTGCTGTTTATCCACCTGTTTTCATAGCCCCTTCCTATTATAACGTTCTCTTTTTCTATTATATAGTTTTTTTCCAAAAAAATCTGTGAAATATTAAAAAACAAAAAAATAAGACCTCTTGGGCAGAGGCCTTATACTATATGGTGTATCGCTTCAACGATATCATCAAATTGGAAACTATCCGATCGACCTTGCTTTAAAAATGTATTTATACCTTCTACTTTATTTTTACATTCAAAAATATAAGCATTTTCTTCATTTTCTTGAATCGTTCCTAACTTAAAATACAATTCATTTTCTTTATAAATTGATAAAATTTTCCTCATTTCATTTGCAAGTTGCCAATGATGTGGCGACACGATTTCTTCCATAATCCTACTTACTGAATCTAATACTGAAATTGCAGGATAATGACTAAGCGTTGCAAGCTCACGCTTTAATACAATATGTCCATCTAAAATACCACGTGCTAAATCTGGTACAGGACCATTTAAATCATCCCCATCAACAAGCACCGTATAAATACCTGTTATAGATCCCTTTTGTGTTTTCCCAGACCGCTCTAACAACTTCTTCATATAACTTTCCATTAACAGTGTTTTACCACCAATCGGTAACTCTTTAACAGCAATATCAACACTTCTTCGTGCATCGGCAAAACGAGTAACAGAGTCCATCATAAGTAATACATTATTGCCTTGATCACGGAAGTATTCAGCAATAGACGTTGCGAGTTTCGCTGCACGAAGTTGCATAAGATGACTTTCATCTGACGTCGCTACAACAACGACGCTTTTTTGCATACCTTCCTCGCCTAACTCTTTTCGAATAAAGTCTTTTACTTCCCGGCCACGTTCTCCTACTAAACTAATAACGTTTATATCAGCTTTTGCATTTTTTGCTATCATTCCAAGTAAAGTAGATTTACCAACACCTGACCCAGCAAAAATACCAATCTTTTGACCGATACCAATTGTTAGCATAGAATCAATTGATTTTATTCCTGTTTCAAATACATCGGTAATCTCTTCACGTTCAAATGCATGTATAGGCGGTGCATCTAGTTTAATTTTCTGTAATGGAATGTTTTCAGCTTCCTCATTTAACACTTCACCATTTGCACTTAACACTTTTCCGAGCAAGTGATTACCACGTGGTACAACAACATCTTCTGAAACTAATGTCACTGAATCTCCATAACATACTTTTTCTGTCTGTTCAAATGGAAGTAGCATATTATTTTCTTTTTCAATAGCAATCACTTCACATAAGACGTTATGTTCTCCAACGAAGCAAACATCTCCAATCTTCGCTTTCGGCCCTTTTGCTACGAAAAACTGTTCTTGTACACTATGAACTTTGCCTACTTTCGTATACAGTGGTGTTTCAATGAACTTATTCCATTTTTCGTTCTCATTCATTAACAGACGGCTCATACATTTTGCTCCTCAAATAGCTTCTCTTCTTCCCATTTCTGACGAAGTTTCGCAAATATAGGTGCAAATTTAAATTCAAAGAACTCTTTCTCTTCTTCCAGAACAAATTCACCAAACTGCAGGGAGAAATCATATTTCCATTCTACTAATTGTAGTAACCAATATTCTTTCGTATTTTCCTTCTCTTCTTGAATACGTTCAAACGTTTCTGGATGTACTGTAATGATTAATTTTTCAAACGAAGTTGGCAATGTTTGCACGATGCCAGTTAAAATAGGTAACACATCAAGCGATCGTGAATCTACCGCTTGATTCACGATTTTTTCTGCTAGATGAAAAGATTGATCCCATAATAACTCTGTCCATTCATATGCTGTTTCTTGTTGTTCTTTTTGAAACTGCACACGCGCTGCTTCCATCTGTTCCATTTGTTCATGAATATGCATTTGAAATTGTTCTTTATCTTGTAATAACTGCTGCCGCTCTCGTTCTAGCATTTGCTTCTCTTGCCTTAGCTGATTCATTTCCATATGTAACGATTCTTGCTGGGCGCGAAGTTCTGCATGATCAGCTTGTAATTCTTCCTCTTCTATTCGAACTGAAGCTGGTTTTGGAAATTGTAATTCATACGTTTCTTCAGAAAAAGAAACAGAATTCTTCGGAATTCTGTTTTTAAATAAGGACATCCTCTTCACCTCTTTGAACGATAATTCTTCCTTCTTTTTCTAGCTTTTTCACTGTACCAGTGATCGTTTGCTGCGCTTTTTCAGCATCCGTCATCTTAAGCGGTCCTAAGCCATCTAATTCTTCTAGAATCATCTCTTTACGGTTTGAAGACATACATGTAAATAATTTCTCTTTAATTTCTTCTTTTGCAATTTTAAGTGCTTTCGCAAGAACACCGTTATCTGTAATTTCTTCTAATACACGGCGAAGCGCAAGATCTTCAAGACCAAGTAAGTCTTCAAAGACAAACATATTTTCTTTAATTTTCTCAGATAACTCATAATCGACTTCATCCAGCTTTTGAAAGACTGTTTTTTCAACACCACGTGAAACATTATTTAAAATGTTTACGATTGTTTTCAAGCCATCAGTTTTATTAATTGCACTGAATGCCATATTATTTAATTTCGATTTTAACAACTCACCAATTTGATTAATTAATTCACCATCAACTTGTTCTAACTTCGCAATACCCATTACCGTCTCTACTCGTTTATGATCTGGCAATCTCTCAATTAATTGAGACGCAAGTTGCGGTTTAATATAAGAAGCGATAATTGCAATTGTTTGTGGTGACTCATCATTAAGCACTGTAAGAAGTGGTTCTAAATCTGTAAGTGAATTTAAGAATTCAAATGGATTATCTTTGTTATACCAAAGATCTTCCAATAATTTTTCCAGTTCGTCTTCTGGCATGTTTTTAAATATGCGACGAATGTATTCTTTATCTGGAGTGACTAAGTTCAATTCTTTTACATTTAATTCATATAAGAACTCTCCTAGTACATTTTCTAACGTTTCTGGTTTGTATACACGAAACTTTGCGATTTCACGAAGTAATACTTCTTTTTCCTCAGCTGTCATATATTCAATGACTTTTGCTGCCACCCCTTCTTCTAATGTACGAATAAGGATGGCAGCTTTTTCTTTGGAGGAGATTTCATCTAACATCGTTGTTCCTCCCTTACTGTCCGTTTAACCATTTTTTAATTACTTTTGCAGTTCCTTCTACATGTTCTTTCGTAGCATCCTGCACTTGTTCATCTAACGTTGGTTCTTTCGGTTCTTCTGGTTCAGGTTTTGGCTCTGGCACTATTTTTTCTTCAGGAATTTCCAAGATACTTTCATTACTTGCAGCAATTTCGTCTTCTGCTAAGTATTCTTCATATTCCTCTTCTTCTTTCTTTCTCTTACGTCTTGCTAATAAGAACCATACTAGACCACCGATTGCTAATAAGCCAGCTGTAATTCCACCGAATAACCACCAGTTCATACCACTTTTTTCTGGCTCTTTCTCTTTTTCGGCTTTCGGCTGATCGAACTGAACAGTTACAACGTTAACTTGACCATTTATAAAGTTACCGTTCGGATCAGCTTGAAGTCCTGCCGCTGTTCCGATTGCTTCTTTAAAAGTTGTCATATCCATTCTACGTTTTACTAACGTATCATTATCTACCCATACAACAACATTTGTTTTCGTTAATTCTGGGTGTTTCTTAATTGTTTCAACTGTTTTATCTATTTCATAGTTTTCAATTTTGTTACCATTTTTATTATCATAGACAACTTTACCATTTTGATTATTGTTCGTACCGTAGTTTGGCACTTCACCGTTCGCTGTAATACCAGCACCTTGCTTGGTATCTGCCCCTTCTTGCGCAGTAGAGCTTTCCTCTTGCTCTTGTTTACTACGAAGTACACCTTTATCACCATACTTTTCTGACTGACGTGTAACTTCATCGTAGTTTACAGATACTTTCGTATTCACTTTATATTCATTCGGTTTAAACATCGTCATTAACGTTGCATCAATATCTTGCTTTAATTTACCTTCAAGTTGATGCTGCATCTCTACTTCTTTCTCATAAGAAGAAGAACTACTAGAATGTGCTTCATCTGTCCCTTTTGAGATAACACCTTTTTTACTATCAATAACGCTTACTTCTTCTGCCTTCACGCCAGGAACTGCTGCACTAATCATTTGCTGTATACCTGCAACTTGATCAGCTGTTAACAATTGGCCACGCTTCACTCCAACCGTAATCGCCGCTGTTCCTTTTGCTTTTTCTTCATCAAAAATTGTCTCTTTTTCAGGCAATGTAATTTGAACATTTGCCGTTTCAACTGTCGCAAAGTTTCTTACAATATCTTGCTCCAATTGCTTCTTCGTACCGACAATTTGCTTCATTTTTTTATCTTGCTCACTTGAACCGAGCGAGCTTTCTAATAAAATTTCCTCACCGCTTTTAGAATTAAACGGTAAGCCCATCCCATTCATTTCTTTTCGAACCCATGGAGCATCATTCTTTTGCACACGAATCGAACCATCGGCCGCTAATTGATAATCGACACCTAACTTCGATAATTCTGCTGTAATCTCTTGTTTATCTGTATCATTTAAATTTTGATATACAACAACATATTTATCTGGCAAGGTGAAGTATAAAAGTGCTCCTGTTACAATCGCTAAAAGCGCAGCACCAATTACTAACTTATGCCACGTTTTTAACGATTGGATAACATTTTTCATCTTTTCCATTTAAACACACCCGTCCACTTTCCTAAATTTGCATATTAATTAGTGACTTATAATTTTCAATAAGATTATCACGTACGAGAGCAGCCGTTTTCATTTGAGACTCAGCTTTCTTTTGCTGAATTAAAACGTCATGTGTTTCTCCTACCCCTTTAGTTAGTAAATCATATACTGCTGTTTGCGCATTGTTTTGCGTTTGATTCATATCTTCCAATAAATCAATAAACTTTTTCCCCTCAACTACAGATGTTTGAGAAGTTTTCGATGCACCAATTGACTGAATTGCTCCAAATGGTTGTGTATTTAACATTGGTTGGATTTTCATATTACTATCTTCCCCCTTATCCTCGGCCGATTTCTAAATCTTTATCAAGCATTTTTTTATTTGCATTTAATACACTCGTATTTGCTTCATACATTTTTTGAGCAACCATAACATTCGTCATTTCAGCAGTTACATCAATATTTGGATAACGTACATATCCTTCTTCATTTGCGTGCGGATGCGTCGGATCATACACTAAATTTTCCGTTTTGTCTGCTTCAATACTTTTTATCTTCACTCCGTTAGTAGGAGCCCCATCTAGCATACTTGCAAAACTATTGTTTGATTCTAGCACCACACTACGACGCTCATATAAATCTGCCCCCGGAGCCGCCGTCGTATTTGCATTTACAATATTGTTAGAAGTAACTTCCATCCACTTTCTCGCTGTCGTTAGCCCTGAGCCACTTGCATTAATTGCCTGAAACATCCGTTGTCTCTCCTTCTACTTTTAACGTCCGCGTGCCGCTTGGTTAATTGCATATTGTGTATTAATTGCATTAACTGAAATACCGTATAACTGATTTGTTTTCATTAAATCTAGCATTTCTGTCGTTACATCCACACTATTTCCGTCTTTATTCGTTTGCATTGATTTTGTTTGAATCTTTGCATATGTATTTTTCGTATTTACTGTCGGCAAGTGCATTTCATTCGTTTGATATAAATCTGGATTGCTCTTTAAATCAGCCGCATTGTTTTTATATAATGCACTACTTTTATTCATCTGCTCAGCAAATGTTACATCTTGTGCTTTATAGCCAGGTGTATTCGCATTTGCAATATTACTAGAAACAGTATTTCGTTTCGTCACTAAATAATTCATATAATGGCTTACATCACTCACTAAATCTGGCATATTCCACACCCTTCCTTTTCTAACGTAATGATCCACTGATAGAAGTTTCACTTCATTATTTATTTTCTTATATGCGTTTATTAAAATATTTACTATTATGTACCCTTACATATTTTATTCCATTTTTTCATTATTGTCTTTAGAAAAATACAAAAATATAAAAAAGAATGCAAAAAAACTGTATACACATAGTAATCTATAGAACATTTCAATATATAAAATACAAGCTAAAGTCCATTTTTCTATTATTTAGATTACTATTATTTTTTCATCACAGTCATAAAATGAAACCTCAATCAGCGGATTTCTTTATGTAAACGAAGGAATAGATCCCCTTTTAAAAGGGGGATCTGCTTCCAGACGTTATTATTAATATTTACCGTAAAATGAATTAGCCTTCATTCGCCCATCATTTGTCATAATCATTTCTTCCAAAATCTTTTGCTTATCCCGAATATGCTGAGCGGCCTTAATAATGAACGGGCTTACTTCTGCCGCAACTTGCGCACGCGTTTCTTCATCCAATGTCATCATCCAGCGATTTAACATCTCACTCTTCTCAGCAAACTCTCTGTCTGACACTTGCAATTCACCGATTTCATTAAAACAGCTGACAAACGTCCGATAAATATCATTGTTCATTTTCAAGTGCTCCGCGGTAACCGTCTATTAAATCTTGTAACACTTTCACAATTGCATCAATATCTTTCGCTTCACGCGTTACTTTCATCGTTTGAATTTGAATGCTGATCCAATCATATAAACCATAGAGACTATCATATAAATCTTTCGTAATTTCAGGATTTAATTGAAGCTTTAGTTCTTCAAAAATACGTTCTAATTTTTCAAGAAGTGCGTCCCCTTCTTGTAGTTTAAAAGTATGTAAAAGTTCTTCTAAATTACGAAACTCTACAATACATCTTTCATAAATAAAAATTGTATTTTTAATCGGATTACTCGTCATAATATCATTTTGCATATAACGTTGCCATGCTTGCATACGATCACTTCCTCAACTTTCATTAATCATCACTTTTTTGTTTTGTCATTGCTTTAATTGTTTTTAATTGGCTATCAAGCGCTGCTAATGTACTCTCTAGCTTTTGATACTTCTTCACAATTTCATCTTGCTTTTGCAAGTTTTGCGTCTCAATATCTTTAATCTTTTTATCTAAATCACTTACACGTGAGTCAATATTTTTAACTCTCTCGCCGACTACACCTTTATCACCGAATAGTTTATCAAGTGGTTCTTCCATCATTTTTCCTAAACCGTTAGAACTAAAGAAAAATTGCTTCGCTGCATCGGGTTTTTCTTTTAATGCTTGTGTTAATTTTTCATCATTAACTTCCATCGTTCCATCTTGCTTTAATTGAATACCGAATGTGAATAAATAATTACCATCTTGAGAAAATGTTACGACATTGTTCATTGCCTGACGTACACTTTGCATAATAGCTTGACCTTGGAAAGCTCCACCTTTTCCGGCAAAGATATCTACTGTAGAAACAGCTTTATTATAATCAGCTACCATTTTTTTAATAACATTCGATGCATCTGTTACGTTTGAATCACTTACTGTAAATTTTAGATCTATACCTTTTGCTTTTGGATCTGTTGTACCAGCATCTGGCGCTCCTTCTACTTTCGGCTCAGTTACCTTTAACAATTCAATTTTCACACCAGGAAGAGCTTCAATTGTATTAGTAGAACCTTCCCCTTTGATACCATTAATAGTATACATAGCATTTTGCGCTTCATTGATTGTATTAAGCGCTACGCCATCCGCATTAGCTAAACCAATATCTTGAAATAGTGTAGATGTGTTCCCCTCAAACTTAATTACTCCATCTGTTCCTTCTTTTTTCGAGGTCATGAAAATTTTATTTCCAAGTGTATAAGCTGATACGCCATAATCTCCATCATTAATCTTATTAATTAAATCTTTATATGTCATATCAGTTGTTACTTTTAGTTCTTTACCACCTAGTTTTAATGTTTCATCTTTAGGAAGCTTCGCATTTATATCTTTAATGTCATTTGAAGCTATTTGATGACGCTGTGCAAGCTGTGTAATCGTCATATTAAAAGTTCCTGCAATCGCACCACCATCAGCTTTTACATTAATATAACCGTCTTGTGTTGTCGTTACTTTTTTCTCATTTCCTTTAAAAGCCGCTAAGTTTTTAAAAGTTTGTGTAAAAGAACTAAATTCTGATTTTAAACTTGTATATAGTAGTTTATCATTTGTAAGGTCATTCTTTTCTTTCGTATATGGTGTTTTTCTCATATCTAAAGCATTCATTTCTAATTCGACGAAGTTAGAAGTATCGATCATATTATTTCCGAGGTTCCAAATTTGTTGTCTACCACCAATACCTGTCATCGTTGTTCCTGCCATTTTTCTCACTCCTTATAGATTACATGTAGTCTAAAATACTCGTTTTACTCATCGTACTAACCGCTTTAAGCGTCGCTTCATACGTTGCATTTATATATGCCAAGTCAGAAATTGCGACCGCTAAATCAACATCCTCAATTTCTTTACGGTTTTCTTGAAGCGCTAAATTTTGCTCACTTAAAATTGTTTTAAACGTCTCCATTGTGTTCATTGTTGAACCAACTTCAGTTGTACGGTTAATGATGCCATCTAAGTTTTTCTTATTTTCTCCTAATAACGGTTGTAACGCTTTTTGGTCACCTTTTTGCATCGCTTCGCTCATCTGTTTTAACGTTTTTATAACCGGTGATAATAATGCTTCTCCGTTACGAAATGCCTTTAATTCATAACCATCATTTAGTTGCCAGTTCACATCATTTTTTCCGCCCTGGTACGTACCATCTTCTGTAAATGGTGACTTTTCTGCACTATCACCACCGAAAATATAACGGCCTTGCTCTTTCGTATTCGCTAAATATACAACTTGTTTTAAAATTTGATCAATCTCTGCACCGATGGCTTTCAATTCTTTTTCACCATTTGGCTCATTTAATGCCTGTACCGTTAATTGATCTGCTCTCGTTAAAGATTTAAAAATACCTTGTAAAGTATTTTCAGTTTGTGTTAATACATTTTTTGAGTCAGCTAAATCTTTTTGCATTTGTTCAATATTCGCCAATGAATGTTGAATCGCAAATGATTTACTCGCTGCAAGTGGATCTTCACTCATAAGAAGGTTTTTCTTCCCTGAAGTTACTTGGTTTCTATGGTATTGTTGTTGCACATTCAAATCCATTAACTGATTCTTTGCCCAGTTTGCATTTTGAAATGTAGATACTCTCATTTCTATCTCCTCCTTATATATTTCCAATCAATTATTATCACTTATCGAATAATCGAAAATAGACTATCAAACACTTCATTCATCGTAGTAATAGCTTTAGAGTTTGCGACAAAATATTTTTGGAAGGCCATTAAATTTACCATTTCCTCTTCCATATTTACACCTTCAACGCTCATTTTTTCTTGTTGAATACCTTCTAGTAAGTCGCCATGAATTTTTTGATAACCATTTACTGCACTTTTATCAGATGCAACACGAACTATAAATTGATCTAATGCTTGTTTATAAGAAAGACCTTCTTTATAATCGTCTTCTGTAACTGCTGCTAGTTTATTTGCTGTTTCAGCAGATATTTTCATTTTCGAAATATCTTTTTGGAATTCTGGATTTAACTTCATATCTTTCGCATGATCTCCAACGAAGAAATCTTTTCCCATCACTGTATTCACTTGATTTTTCATCGAACTCATTAAGTCTTCAAGATTTTTTTTATAATCAACTATCTTCGCTTTCGTATCAATCGCTGATTTTATCGCCCCGCTATTTACGGAGATTTCTGAACCGTAAATCTCAACTGACATTGGGTCTTTCTCTTTATTTAATTGAAGTGGATATGTATCTTGTCCATTTACTGTTAAAATACCATTCATTCTAACACTCGCGATATTAGGATTCATAGATTCATAAGATACTTCGATGTTTGCATACTTAGACATCTCTGTAACGATGCGATCTCGTTCGTCTAACAGTTGATTCGGCACTTGTGTACCCGCTTGTCCAATTTTATGATTCGCTTCTGCTAAACTAGCAGCAAGACGATTAAATTCATTAACATGCGCTTCAATATCTTCTGCTGTCTGTGCTTCCACTGTATCTAAGTTTTTCGCAAGACGATTCACTTGACTTGTGAACTTCCCAGTTTCAGAAATTAATGTATCGTAGTAGTTTGGTTGCTCTGGATTTTTTGCTACTTCACGAAAGGCATTAAAGAAACCGTCCATTAAACTAGATAATGAATTCTTTCCTGTCGTTCCAACCATAGACTCTACACGTGATAAAGTCGAATTCATGTAGTTATAGTAAGAGAGCTGAGATAATTGATCATTAAACTGCTTCGTTTTTACCTCATCAGTAATACGGTCAACACCTAGCGTTTGTACACCGTAACCAATTCTCTGTTCTGGCGTATGACCATTACTTGCTCCAACAGATCCGTAATTCACCATTTGACGCACATACCCCGGTGTATGAATGTTAGACAAGTTTTGTTTCGTTGTTTGTAACCCCATTTGAGCCGCTAACATACCCGATAGCGGTGTATTATAATCAGATAATCTCATAAAGCTTCACTTCTCCTTTACAATAGTTCGTTCATAAAGATTTGCGAATTATTGTTTCGCTCTAAGTTATATTCAGAAACAGAATCCACAATACTTTCTGTAGTTTTTAATAGTACGTTTAAGTAATATTGATTTTTCAAAAGAATCATTTTTACATTCTCTTCTAATTCAGTTACGTTTTTTTGTAATTCTTCCATTTTTTCAATTTCTTCTTGAGAAAAATACGAAAATAACGCACTTACACGAAACGATTCAACTCCTTGTTCTTTACAGAACTGAACAACCATTTCTTCAAATGAGCTTGATAACCCTTTTAAACCATCAATGTACTGCAATTGCTCTACTTGCAACTTTTGAACTGCATTTACATTTTTATTTTTTAAATTCTCATATATTTGCTCTCCAAGCGCTTGAATATTTTCATACGCTTTTTGAATAATAACGAGTTTTTCATATAATTGTATGTACATATAGCTTCCTTCCTTTTACAAGACTAAATTCACAATTAAACCATGGATTTCTCCAATTTGATTTAACATTTCTAAATGTCCTGTTTTCGTATTAATTAAATTCATCACATCTTCTAATTCATTCAATCCCATTTCTGCCTGTTTCACAATCGTCATTTTCTGTGAATATCCGTAACGCGGGTGACGAGACATGACATCTTTATACTGCAATACATTATCAACGTAAAAATTCAAAAATGATTTTACTGTATTTTTGTATTCCATTACATTATCAAGCGTTAATTCCATTTCAATTTTCTCTTTAATTTCTCCAATATTATCCACAAACGCTTCCATTTGTTCTAGTAATTTATCTTTTTTCGGATCTGCATGCAAATTATCCGAAAATGCAAGTCCTGTCCTGACATTTGCTTCTTTCGGCATTTGAGTAGCAGGCGGTATATGCGATAAAATTGGATTATGCGAGATAGAACGTAGCATATATATCACCTATTTATTTTTTTATTTCTTCCTAAACTTAATCGTAAAATCCAGTTATTTATAATTATACTCTGAACAGTAATATTTTGCAGTTATTTTTTATAAAAGATATGTTACAATTTAGCATGAGGTGGCACAATTCTATGAATATTTTCCTTTGTGGTTCAAATCAATTAACAGCATTAGATCAAGAAGAAATTAAAAAATTTTTAACTGACTATGCTCACAAACATAAAATTTACATATTATGTTATAAATCTATTGAAAATGAGGTTCTTCGTTTTTTCGTTGAGAATGAAAGACTCGCTCAAAATTTATGCCTTTACACGCTGCAACCATTGCAAGCAATAACAGATGAATTTCAAGAAGTCGTTGATTACTTAAAAAAACACGGAGCCGAATATGTTGCTTTTGATCATCCTTCTGACTCCATTTACCGATCAGATTATATGTTTTTTGTTAAACAAATTATTGAAGACACTGATTTAGTTCTCTGTTTTTATAATGGGGACAAACATACATCTGTCATCCCTGTCGATGTTGCAAAAGAAGCAGGTATTGATGCTGTCATTTATGATTTACCAGGATTACATGAAAAGCAAATGAAAAAAAGCTTTGAACAAAAAATTCGTATGATGTAAAGGGGGAGGCACAATATCATTATTGTGCCCATTGTAAATATGATAATTGAACAAGATTATGATCATTTTATCGCGAGTTTTAAACAACAATTCAATATGGATATCGCTTCTTATAAACAAGATAGAATGCGCCGTAGAATCGATGCTTTCATTTCGAGAAAAGGCTTCGAAAACTACACTAATTTTTTAAACAAATTACGCGCTGATCAAAATTTATTTTTAAATTTTATTGACTATATTACAATTAACGTTTCAGAGTTTTTTAGAAATAAAGAACGCTGGCAAACTTTAGAGTCGAAAGCACTACCAAAATTACTCGAACAAAATAGCGGAAAATTAAAGGTATGGAGTGCCGCTTGCGCTGCTGGTGAAGAACCGTACACACTCTCTTTAATTTTATCAAAGCATCTAGCTCCATTTCGTTTTGAAATTCAAGCAACAGATCTTGATTTTCATATTTTAGAAACCGCAAAACGCGGTCAATATACAGAACGTTCTCTGAAGGAATTACCTAATGATTTGAAAGAACGTCATTTCACAAAAGAGAATGATATATATTCATTGCATCAAAACATTAAACAAAACGTTACGTTCAAACAGCACGACCTTTTAATGCAGTCGTTCGATACAAATTATGATTTGATTATTTGTCGTAACGTAATGATTTATTTTACAGAAGAAGCAAGAGTAAAACTTTATGAAAAATTTAGTCGTTCTTTACGAAAAGGCGGTGTACTATTTGTTGGTAGTACGGAACAAATTTTAACACCCGAACGTTACAATCTTCAGCGATTTGATACATTCTTCTACGAAAAAATATAAAAAAGGTCGTCACAATGGAGTGACGACCTTTTTACATAACTCGAATTAAAATAATACCGACAATCCATATAAAGAGAAAAAGAAACGTCATAGACCATTTATGTTCTTGCACCGTATGTTTCAACGCCTGCGACAATTGTGTCATGTTCATTTCCGCAAGCGCTCTCCATACACTTACATCCCGATCTTTAGCAATGCGGTCTGTAACGCTAATTAAAATTGTTTCGTTAGACAGTTTCGTTATATAAGCAGTAATAACCGTTACCATCAAATTTATATTTCCTTCTGAAGAATCACCTTCCACTCTAGAGATAAGTGCACTCACATCTAGTAACGGAATATGTACTTTTCTACCAAATGATAGTTGTACTTCAGCGAAATCATATGTTCCATCTAACAAAGGAAGTTCTTTTATATGCGCCTGCTTAACAAGCCCTTGTAGGCTTCTAATTACTTGTTCAAATATTTTTTCTGTTTGCTTACCTTCTCCAGATAACGTATGTAACTTTTTAAAAAGTTGTAACACTGTATCCATCTCTTTAGAAAGAATTTCCTTCATAATCTTTCCATCACTTAAACTTGCAAGTAAAATACCTATTTCATTATTTTTCGAAATAATTTTAGACTGTCCAGTAAACACTAAATTGCTACGCTTTCGTTCTTTCTGGATTTCATGCTCCGAAATAGCTACAGGCTGTTTTAATGGTTGTAACGCCTTATCTTCAATTGTCGTACGTTTAATCTCCATTTAAGCGCCTCCACTACTATGAAATAATTAGCCCCATTCTTTATTACTCTTTAAAACTAAAAACAGTACGAATAAACCTGACATGATGGTAAACACATCAGAAGCTTGCACTCCCTGTTCACCTTTTTCTTCTTTCTTGTCTTTCGGTTCTTCTTTTTGTTCTTTCTTTTTAGAGGCAACTTGTTTGTTATTTTTCTCTTTTCGGTCCTTCGCCTTATGTACTTCCTTGTTGTCTTCGAACGGCTCTTTTATAACGTAAGTAAATTCCTCTTTCTCTTTCAACGGTTCTTTTATAAACTTATTTACTATCTCATCCTGCTTCGGAATTTGAACAACTGGCAAATTTTCTTCTGGAAGCGGGTTTTTAACTTTCGAATCTTCTTGCTTCTCATTTTCTTTCTTATCTTCTAATTCATTTTCTTTCTTATCTTCTAATTCATTTTCTTTCTTATCTTCTAATTCATTTTCTAGTTTATTATCTAATTTTTCTTCTTTCTCTTCTATCTTTTTATCATCTTCGTTTTTGGGCGCCAAAACAGAAATGGTATATTCACTTTCCTCAACAAGTTTATTACCTGCTGCATCTATTATCTCTACAAGTAATTCATATGGCCCAGCCGGCAATGCTTCTGTTATTTCAAATACTTTTTGCCAATCCATATCATGCTTGTTGTAGTCTAATAAAAAGGAAAGCTCTTTATTTTCTTTCCCTTTTAATGTAACGCGCACTTCTTTTACAACCGATTCTATATCTGACGCTTTTACTCGTATATGTATAGAATCTCCCTGTTTTCGTTCAACTAAGTTCTCTTTTACTTCATCAATAGTAACTTTCTGTAACTTTGGCAATTCTTTATCTATAGTTGGCGTTTCATTTTTAATACGAATGAGCGGGACTTTCACTTCATTTTTTATGAGCTCTTCTTTCTCATTCTCTTTGTAACTTTGAACGAGCTGAAGATTCCAATCACCTTGCAAATCAAAATCCCCTGCTTTATAGTTAGCAACCCAGCTCTTCGTTTCTTCATCATACTCAAAAGATAACATTCTTTCTTGCGCATATTGCTCGCCATTTTTTTGTAACTGCAATATACCTTTCATACTTTGAATGTTTTTCCCATTTGGTTCTACAGCAATCCGCACTTCTTCGCCAACTTTAAGCTCCGGCTTATTTACTGTAATAATTCCCTGTTCCGTTTCTATCTTTTTTTCACTCAATTGTTTATTTGCTACTTCTTGTTGTTCTGTTTCTTTTGGTTTCTCTTCATCTTGTTTCGTTTCCACTTGCTCTGGCGGTTCTTGAGATTCCTTATTTTCTTCTTGTACATTCACTTCATTTATTTTTTGATCTGGCTCAATTTGTTCCTCAGCCTGACTTTGCAAGGGGAAGAACAAGCACACATGTATGCATAGCCAACTCATTAGAAAAAACTTTACGTTTTTCATCTACTAGTTCAAACTCCTATTTCAATGCCTTATAGTGATTTCGTCACTTTTACTCCGAAAAATCCATCTACATTTACAAGTTCACCATACGCCACTAATACATCATTTACATAAATACGAATTGGTTCATCAATATCCTCATCTAGTACAACTGCTTCATTTTCTTGTAAACTTAATATATCTTGAATCGTTTTCACTGTACTTCCAAATACAAATTTCACGTTCATTTCTACATTTTGTAGAATGGACGTGTCCATATATACTGGTTCCATTTGTTTTACTTCTTTAAATTCAATAGGTTGCACAACTGGTTCTACAATTTTTTCTTCTTCAATTTCTTCTGTGGCAATCTCTTCTTCTTCCACCATTGGATACAGAAGTCGCCTTACCATTTCTTTCGCTTCAGAAATTGGCAAAATTTGATACATTTTCGATTGAAGCAGATCACCAATTTCAAGATTGAACGTAATTTGAACGAGTTCGTCCACTTCCATTGATTCTCCCAAATACTCCATTTCTTCTTTTAACGTTACAAATTTAACATTTGGCGGCGTCATGTCCATTTTTTCTTGGAACATTTCTGACATCGCCGTAGCAGCGTGACCCATCATTTGGTTCATAATTTCTTTAATACCGCTCAGTTCTAATTCAGTAAGCTCTTTTTCCGGATCAACTTCCCCTGTTCCCATCATCATTAAATCTACCATTGTTAAGGCGACATCTTTCGTAAATACGAATACATTCTCATTCTTTAGCCCTTCAACAAAGTCAACATTTAAAATAACAAATGGCACTGGTACTCCATCATAATGACGAACATTGATTGCTTCCACATTTGGTGTACTAATTGTAACTGGCTGATTTAAAAGCGTTGACAATACTGTTGAAGCGGAACCAATTGAAATATTTGCAATTTCACCAAGCACATCTTTCTCTTCTTGTGTTAAATGCTCTTTTTCAACTTCTTCTACAATCTCAGTTTCCACTACTTCTGCTGGCTCGTCTTTTTCTTCTACTCCACCAGATAATTGCATTAATTTATTTACCATTTGTTTCGCATGCTCAACTGAAACAATTTGTACAAGTTTAGAGTTTACAAGATTATCTATCTTTAAATCAAACGACACTTTAACAATCGTATGATTCCCATCGATTTCAGAGATTTTCTCCATTTCTTCTGATAACTTTACAACATTAATCGTCGGCGGAGACATATCTACTGTATCTTGGAAGAATTCCGACATAGATGTAGCTGCGAATCCCATCATTTGATTCATCGCTTCTTGTACAGCACTTAGTTCTAATTCACCAAGTTCTTTTCCATCCTCCACTTCACCTGTTCCCATCATCATTAAATCAGCAATGGACAATGCAACATCTTGTTTAAGAACAAGAAGGTTTTCCATATCTAATCCTTTTGTAAAATGAATGTTTAATACAACATGTGGAACTTCGACATCTCTTGAATCATATAAATCTACCAACTCTATGCGAGGAGCAGTAATGCTTACTTGCCTATTTAAAATCGTTGATAATACAGTCGAAGCTGAACCAAATGATATATTTGCAATTTCGCCAAGAATATCGCATTCTTGAGGCGTTAAATGCTCATTTTCTTTTTCTAGCACAATCGTGCTCGTATCCCCTTTTGTGTGTTGCTCAGGCATTTTCCCTGCCTCCTCATTTCTGTTTTTCTATCAAATAATATAAACTCTCATTTGATTTTAGCAAACTTATTATATAAAACGTTAATATGTATGTATTCCCATTATTAGATTAGTAACGATTAGCCAAAAAGCTCCCCAATTGTATACAAGTGGGGAGCTTTCCTTCATTCCTATTATAAACCTTCTGGGTTTAAAATGAGGACCACTCGTCCATCACCGAGAATCGTCGCACCAGAGAAATAGTTAGAACTCTCTGCAAAGAAGTCACCTAATGACTTTAAGACTATTTCTCTTTGACCGATAATTGTGTTTACAATAAGTCCATAGCTGCGATGTGTATTACGAACAATTAACACAGGAACCATTTGACCATCATATGACGCAAACGCCTCATCTACTGTTTTTTCACCAAATACAGTACTTAAATGTTTCACTTCAATAATTTGATTACGATAATTTAACACATCTTTTCCTTGTAAGGATTGGATGTCTTCTCTCTTAATTCGAATTGCTTCAACGATATTTCCAAGAGGTAAAGCATAGCGCTTATCATTCGTTTGAACAAGCATAGATTGAATAATAGACAACGTTAACGGAAGTTCAATTCTAAATGTACTTCCCTTTCCTTCCTCAGAATCAATGATTAAATGTCCACCTAAACTATGAATCGTATGTTTTACAACATCTAATCCGACACCGCGTCCAGAAAGATCTGATACAACTTCAGCTGTACTAAATCCTGGTTGGAAAATAAGATCAAACACTTCACGATCTGTTAATCTATTTGCATCTGCTTCAGTTACAACGCCATTTTTAATCGCTTTTTCTAATACTTTCCCTTTATTAATACCGTTTCCATCATCCGTAATTTGAATAACGACATGATTTCCACTATGAAAGGCTTCTAATTTAATAGTACCTGTCTCATTTTTACCTGCATCACGTCGTTTTTCAACAGTTTCAACACCATGATCGATTGCATTTCGAATTAAATGAACGAGCGGATCACCGATTTCATCAATAACAATTTTATCTACTTCAGTATCTTCACCTGTAATTTGTAAATCGATTTTTTTCCCTAAATCTTTCGCTAACATACGTACCATACGTGGGAAACGATTGAACACAGTTTCAATCGGCACCATACGCATATTTAATAGTACGTTTTGAATATCTTTTGAAATATCGCCTAATCGATTTAAATGTTCAATTAACTCCTTGTTTTGAATCGTTTCAGCCAATTCATCAATGCGCCCACGTTCAATTACACTTTCTTCAAACATATTCATTAATCTTTCGATTTTCTCTAATTGAACACGAATTGAACGATTCTCCACTTTAGCATTTTTCGTTTTTGTAGTACTTTTAGCTGGCATAGCACTTGTAGGTTGATTCGTTGCCACTATCGGTGATTCTACCTGCGTAGCCACAGCTGGTTGTAGCATTTCTTCTACTTGCACAACTTCTTGTGTAACAACTTTTTTAGAAGCTACTTCCCTCGATATAGGTTCTCCTTGCTTTACTTCCACTTTCTCAATTTCAGAAACATGAAGTACTACTTGTTTCAATTCTTCTATACTACAATCAGTATCCATAAATACCGTAAATTCAAATCCGAAAGCATCTGCTTCAATTTCTTCAATACTCGGAGCTGTTTTTTGTATATTCCCTACATTCTGCAATGCTTCAATACACATAATGGCACGTACTGCTTTTAAAATTGCTTGCTGTTCAACTGTTATATGCACTTCATGTGAAACTGCATCATCGTTGTCTATATGATTTTGCTCTATATGTTCCGTAGGAGTTTCTACATTGCCGTTCAATAATGCTTCTAATTTCTGTTTAGTTGAGACTACATCAATATTGCCCATTCCACCTTGTTGCACATCTGCAACCATCTTCTCCAAATTATCAATGCACTCAAAAATCACATCAATAATATCCGCATTTACAACTATATTTCCATGACGAATTTCATCTAACACATTTTCCATCTTATGCGTTAAATCAGCCATCTCTGTAAATTCCATACTCGCAGACATACCTTTGAATGTATGAGCGGAGCGGAATATTTCTCCTACAACATCCATATCAGCAGGATTTTGCTCTAACACTAGCACATTTTCATTTAGCGACTGTAAATGTTCTTCTGACTCTTCGAAAAATATATTTAATAGATCTGTTTGCATTTTTATCCCCTACCTGTCTAACAAACATTTCATTTATGTATAACAATTTAGTGTTTTATAATGAGAAAAAAGGGGGCCACACGTCGATCCGCTATCACTGTTTTGATTCCTTGTGGCACCCCTTCTATATTAACTATTTGCTACTTTTGTTAAAGCTTCAATTACACGATCCGCTTGGAATGGCTTTACAATAAAGTCTTTTGCCCCGCCCTTAATTGCATCTAATACCATACCTTGTTGTCCCATTGCAGAACAAATAACAACCTTTGCACTTGAATCAATTTTAATAATTTCTTTTAATGCTTCAAGCCCGTCCATTTCTGGCATAGTAATATCTAATGTTACAATATCAGGTTGAAGTTCTTTATACTTTTGAATTGCTTCTACCCCATTCTCTGCTTCGCCGATAACTTCAAATTCATCATTACTTTTTAATAAGTTTTTAATCATCGTTCGCATAAACATCGCATCGTCTACTACTAAAATTTTATGTGCCATTCTTTTTAATTCTCTCCTTCTATGTATAAATATATCTTAATATTTCACCTTATCATTCTCACTCATTATACAAAATAAAATGATAAAATTTAATATTTTTTTAAAAGAATTTTCGTATTTTTATTATTTTATTATTAAAATAATAATATACTACTCTTTTATATAAATAACAACGCGACGGTTTTTTTCCCAGTTTTGCGGTGAATCATTTGGTACAATTGGCTTTGTGTCTGCATATCCTACCGCAGCTAGCCTTTTATCATCCACATTATACACTTCAATTAAATGGTGAATCATATTTGCCGCTCGTGCTGAAGATAACTCCCAATTAGAAGGGAATTTCTCGTTATGAATAGGTCTACTATCTGTATGTCCCTCTACAACAATTGGGTTAGGTACGGATTGAAAAAATCCAACTAATTGACTTATTATCCCTTTCGCTTCGGGCTTAACGTTCGCATCGCCTGTATCAAATATTAAATTATCTACTATAACGACGCTTACCCCTGTATCCTCTCGATATACATTCACTTGACTAATACCGTTATTATCTACATACGCTTTCAACTTCTTATATAATTCATCCATTCTCTTTTTTGAGATCATTTTTTCATCATTTTTTTCATGTGAAATATCTGGTATTGTATTTTCCATTACTTTTGCATCTACTTGCCCCGTATCACTAAAATTTTCAAGCATCTTTGACAATTTTACTGCATCTTGCTTTGATGTAGCAACTAGTAATACGAAGAAAGTTAATAATAACATCGTTAAATCTGTAAAAGTCGTCATCCAACGAGGCGATCCCTTTTGCGGTCCTTTACTCATCATACCACTCCTTGAAATATTAGGCTGCTCCTTTTACCTTTTTTACCTTTGTTTCGTATACGTATGTATCCAGTTTCAACTTTAATTTAGAAGGGATTTGTCCACGATACAATTCTGAAATTGCTTCTATTACAAACTTCTTCTCTGTATATAAATCTTCAATACCACGGTATACTTTTTCCGACAGAGGGATTGCAATCATATTCGCAAGTACAGACCCATATAATGTCGTTAACATCGCAACTGCCATCCCTGTACCAATTTGCGATGTATCTTGTAAGTTTTGGAGCATAATGATAAGACCGATTAACGTACCAATCATTCCCCAAGCTGGAGCAAAATCACCAATTTTATCTAATAATGCCGCTCCTTTTCTTAACTCATACACTTCCGTTTCAATATCTTTCAATAACACTTCTTTTAATTCATCTTCATCGTAACCGCTTAACATTAATCGAATTCCTTTTTGAATAAAAGGATTGTCTACTTGCTCTCCATCAACCTCTAAAGAAAGCAAGCCGTTCTTTTTAGACTTTTTTGAAAAATCAACAAACAAATCCGTTAACTGTTCTAAATCTTCTTCTCTTCTATGTAAAACAGTGAAAATACTTTTCGTATATTTTTTTATTTCTCCAAATCGATATGCCACAACAATTGTCGCTGTTGTTCCCCCTATGACAATTAAAATAGATGAAATATCTAAAAAGTTTTTGAAAGCTTTTATTCCACCGCCGCCAAGCATAATCGCCGCTATCACTATGATGAAACCTACTATAATGCCCACTGGGCTAGAAATATCAAACTTCCTTTTTCTTCTTTGTGGTCTAGCTAATACTTGATTTTTTTCTCCCATATTTCTGCCCTTTCCTTTCCATTTTCATATAACATTTTTTTATTTTAATAATACGTTTTCACATATAACATGTATTATACGCTTATCATCTGTTTATCGCAATATACTCATGAAATTGACACATTTCATTTCTATATTAGAATTATGGTATAAAAACATGAGGAGGCTCACGATGGAACACAACATTTTACAAGTCATTGCATTAGCAGAAAAACTAAAATATGAAATGCGACATAGCTGGCTTTCCAACGGACGTCAAGAAAGTGTTGCCGAACATACATGGCGTATGTCTCTAATGGCCATTTTAGTTGAACCTTATTTGGATCAAAAAGTAAATATTGAGAAATTACTTAAAATGGTTATTATTCACGACCTAGTCGAAGCCGAAGCTGGTGATATCCCTGCATTTGATACGATGAATAGTCACGAATTACAGCTACAAAAACAAAAAAATGAACTAGAAGCTATTTTAAATATTAAACAAACGTTAAAAGGTTCTCTCGGTGAGGAATTATATGACTTATGGATGGAGTTTGAAGCAAAAGAAACTTACGAAGCAAAAGTTGCTAATGCACTCGATAAAATTGAGGTGAAAATCCAGCATAACGAAGCTGATATTGATACGTGGCTACCAATTGAACATAAAATGACATTCCAAGTAGCAAAGCATACAAACTTTGATTCTTTCCTATCTAAATTACAAAAAATTATTGAACAAGATGGAGAAAAGAAGTTAATTGCTGCCGGCATTGATGTTGAGGCATGCAAGCAATAATGAAATAAGACACTCAACAAGAGTGTCTTATTTCATTATTGTTGATATAGCCTGCTTATAAATAAGCTGTTGTTTTCCATCCACTAAAATTAAAACTGTAAATTTATCTACTCCAACAACTTCTCCTACTATTCTAACGCCACTCTTTAAGAAAATTGTAACTGTACCTTTTTCTTCTTTTATTTGTTTATACAATTCTTCCTGTAAATGTTCCAATTACTGTCCTCTCCTTCCTGTGAAACATCTTAATATAAAAAACTATAAATTTTTTATTTATGCACTTTGTCTTTTATATTCATAAACTTATTAATTAGTATATCTAAATCACGACTAAATAACAAAACTTTATCATGATCCAATCCGTGTCTCGCAACAAGTTGAATTAATTCTTTCTTTTTGTTTTCTATTTTATTTTGTAATTGTCCCATCTCCATCTCTATACTAAAACTCCCTTTTCCCATAATATTACTTGTAAAATTATAGTACATATTCTCTCATAAAAAAATAAAAAAATGGTTTTTTTTACAACTTTTTATTTTTCTATGCCTAAATTACAAATCATGTAAAGGTTTATTTACAAATCACTAACATACAATCCTAATGAATCTACAGGCATTTGTCTAATTATAAATGAGACTGGCTCGTTTTCTATACAAAAAACATACTGTATATAGTAGTCCATGAACCATATAGATTAACTTACTAAAAAGGAGGAAAACATATGAGTTATGGTGGAAGTTGCGCTGGTTTCGGCGGTGGATTTGCTTTGCTTATCGTACTATTCATCCTTCTAATCATCATCGGATGTAGCTGTTGGGGTGGCGGCGGATACGGATATTAATATATCCTATCCTTGACAAATGAACTAAAAACTATAGAAAAACAGCTCATATTTGAGCTGTTTTTTTCATACTTTCGTATGAATTTATATCCCTCTTATTTGCGATTTCAACTAGCAACATATTGTTTACTATGGAATAAGAAACATTTTTACTAAGGGGGATTACAATGATTAGAGGTCTTTACGAAGCACATTTACCTGTCCGCAACTTAAAAGTATCAATACCTTTTTATGAATCACTAGGGCTAAAATTATATAAAAGAGGAGATAATATTGCTTTCTTTTGGATTAAAGAAAATGAGAGTTGCCTCGGCCTTTGGGAAGGCACAGAATACAAAGTGAATTATCACCCCTCTTTACGACATATCGCCTTTCAAGTAAGTTTACATGATTTAGAAAATGCGATTCATTGGCTAAATCAAAAAGGAATTTCAGCACGAAAAGACTTTGGAATGGAACCAATTGAACCGATTGTTTTTCCGGAATTAGCACATGCAGCCGTATACTTTAACGACCCTGATGGAAATAGTTTAGAATTGATTGCACAATTACCTGTTGGACTTCCTACAGCGGAAAAATTGTATTTAAGTGAGTGGAAAGAACAAATTCAAACATCGTCATTACATAAGGAGTAATCTATTTATGTCGGTTTCTTATTCCACACTTCTTAAAACAAATAAAAACTTCAATAAACTATTTTATGGGCAAACATTAAGTGTACTTGGGGATTGGTTCCATACGGTAGCTTTATTAACATTTGTCTACAGCATAACGGAATCGCCGTTTATGATCGCACTTACTTTTATAAGTAAAAGTTTACCACAGCTTCTTCTTAGTCCATTCATAGGCGGAATTGTAGATCGTTTCTCTAAAAAGAATATTATGATTTTTACCGATATTACACGGGGAATTCTAGTCCTTACATACTTACTCGCAGGCTATAAAATTGAGATTATTTTCATTGCTAATATATGTTTATCTGTACTTGCTTGTTTATTTGAACTGGCTAAACAAGCAACCCTAAAAAATATCGTACACCAAAATCATTTCGTAACTGCTAACTCTCTTTCTAGTACAATTACTGGTTTTATGTCTATTATGGGGGCTTCTTTGGGCGGAGTAATTGCACAATCTTTACATATTGAGTTCGCTTTTTTAGTAAATAGCCTATCATACTTTCTTTCAGCCTATTTTATTTATAATATGAGTATTCCTGCTCATGATACTTGTAACAAGAACAAAGCATTTTTCACTGATATAAAAGGTGGTTATACATACATATTACAAACAAAAATCATTTTAACATTAATTCTTGTCGGCATTTCATGGGGGATTATTGGAGGCGCTTATCAACTACTTCTAACGATCTATGCCGAAAAAATTTTCCATACGAACATTGGGATTTTATATACGGTTCAAGGGGCTGGGCTTATGATAGGAAGCCTTCTCGTTAATCTTTATATATCCCATAATAAAGAAAAAATGAAAAAAGTATTCGGTTGGGCCTACTTATTACAAGGAATTTTCTTTCTCGGATTCATTCTATCCGATCAACTTATTATCGGTATCATTACTTTATTCTGTATGCGTATAGCAGGAGGAATCATGGTTCCACTTGATACGACATTACTTCAAACTTACACACACGAAAATATGATAGGTAAAGTTTTTTCATTCCATTATTCTATTTACGGATCTCTTATTCAGTTATCGATGTTTTTTACAGGAGGGCTGTTAGAAATTTTTTCTCCTCAAATGATTGGCAGTTTATTAGCTATATGTTGTATTTTTGTAAGTTTTATATGGCTGTTTTTATTTTATCGCGGGGAATTTAATGAAGAATCTCCTTCTACTTAATAGCATGTTTATAAACATGCTATTTTTATTTATGTCGAAATACAGAGGAAAAAGACGATTTATTTTCCTTATGTTCTAATTTTTTAGAATGTACAATAAATTTAGATTATAAGAAAAGGGGTGCCATAATGTTTGACGATAGACTTACTATTTCAGCTGAGCAGCAGAAGCTCATTTCCAATGCAACTCGCATTCAAATTCTTCACCTTTTAAAAGATGAAGCACTTACTGCAAAACAAGTTGCTACTAAACTAAATAAATCTGCTGGAAGCGTACATTATCACGTTCAAATTTTATATGATGGAGGGTTGCTTGAATTAGTAGAAACGAAGGAAAAACGAGGGATTATTGAAAAATATTATAAAGCAAAAGCTGCTCATTTCTATATTGAAGAAAGCGGCACAGAAGGAACGAATACAGGTAGTCATATTGTATCTCATTTATTTTTAACTCCAGAGGAATTACAACAGCTTACTTGGGAGATTACACAAGTTTTATTACGCTGGGAAAACAAAACCGCTCGTCAATCAAACTCTGAAGAGGAATACGCTATTTCCTGCAGGATTAAAAAACAATGAAAGAAAGGGCCATTTATTCATGAAAAATAAATTATTATTATTGTCGGGAACAGGAATTTCTCGTTTAGGTGATTTTATGTATCTCATCGCTCTAAACTTAATGGTGTTAAATAGCACAAACTCACCTGCTGCTGTAGCAGGATTATGGATTGTTGGTCCAATCGCCACTGTTGTTACAAAAATATGGTCTGGTAGTATAGTAGATCGATTAAACAAACGGTCCATTATGCTCATCACAGATATAATTCGAGCAGCTCTCATTGGCTGTATTCCATTATTTGATTCTATTTGGGCCATTTATATGTTCATCTTTTTAACTCGCATCGCTACATCATTTTTTGATCCAGCTTCATTTACTTATAAAACAATGCTCATACGAGCTGAAGAGCGCGCTCAATTTAATGCATGGAATAGCCTATGTACAAACGGGGCTTTTATTATCGGTCCAGCTCTTGCTGGAATACTTCTCACCACATACTCAGCAGCCTTTGTTATTTACTGCAACTCACTTTCATTTCTACTTTCTACCATTCTCATTTACTTCTTGCCAAACATTACATTACAAACAAAGCAAAACGAAGAAGTTGCAAATACTTTTGTACAAACATTACGAAGTGATTGGAAACAAGTTTTTTCGTTCGCTCGAACAGAAACGTACATTATTCTCATATTCGTTTTATTTCAAGCGACTATGCTTGTTTCTATGGCACTCGATTCACAAGAAGTTGTTTTTACGAGGCAAGTACTGTTTTTAACCGATATAGAATACAGTATGCTTGTTAGTATAACTGGCGCTGCTTACGTTTCCGGTTCATTTCTCGTCTCTCTCTTTGCCAAACGATTACCAATTCAACATTGTATCGGATTAGGTATGATTTTCACAGCAATAGGCTATGTAATTTTCGCCTTTTCAAATTCATTTATAGTCGCAGCAGGTGGTTTCATTTTACTTGGTATTTCTTCATCATTTGCTGGTACTGGCTTTATAACATTTTATCAAAATAACATCCCTATATATATGATAGGACGTATCGATAGCGTGTTTGATTCCATAAAAAATTTCATCCAAATCTTTTTCGTTTTAGCAATTGGGGCATCCGCACAATTTCTTTCCGTTCAATTTACTGTAATAAGTAGCTCGTTACTCATTCTTTTCCTTTCCTGTTTATTAGCAATCCGGGTAATGACTCCTTCACGAGAAAAATACTTTAAAACTACAGGATCATCATTAGAATATTAAATGCCACATAAAAAGCCGCTATTTGCCGTGCAGTAAGCCTCCCACTGATTAAAGTTTCACTTTATGTTAAAATATTTATTAAATTTGATTATGTAGGGGTGCTATTTTGGAAATTATATTCATTTTCATATGTATTATATTAGTAGCTTCTATTTTACAAACAAGTACAGGTTTTGGCTTTTCTATTATGGCAACACCTTTCTTACTCATGTTATTTCTACCACAAGAAGCTATACAAATAAATATCATTTTATCATTAATTATTTCCATATCACTCATTTGGAAAATAAGAATAGATATTGATTTTATACTACTGAAAAGATTAATTTTCGGAAGTATAGTTGGTGTTCCTTTTGGCATTTTCATTTTCACTTCCATTAACATCAACACTTTTAAATTAGCAATTAGCATCCTGCTTTTACTATTAACGTTGATGCTAATATGCAACTTTAAGATTAAATCAACAAAATCTAGAGATTTCTTAGTGGGCGGATTATCCGGTCTTTTAACGACAAGTATCGGTATGCCAGGACCACCCCTGTTACTTTACTTTACAGGAACTGATACGAAAAAAGAGAAATTGAGAGCAACTACTTTAGCTTTTTATCTATTTATATATTTCATTAGCCTACTAACTCAAATACTCTTTACTGGCACAAACAAAACAATTTGGGAATCAAGTTTTTACGCTATTCCAATCGTATTTCTAGGTTTGTATATAGGGCAAATTATTTTCAAATGGCTTAATCAAAGAATTTTCAAAATATTTACGTACATCCTTTTAAGTTGCACGGGTATGTATCTTCTTATTGAAAGTTTGCATTTATTATAAGTAAGTTTTTCAAAATACAAAATCATAAATAAAATACTAACCAAACGATAAAAAGCGGCTATTATGCCGCTTTTTATTTTCACATTAAATATTTTAAAACTAGAAGCCCAGCTATCGCTATTACAAACACATTGAAAAAAATCATCCAACTTTTTTCGAAATCTTTATATCTCTCTTCTTTCACTCCACATTGTTTTAGCTTTCCAATTAAAACTGTTAATTCTTGATTATACTCTTTACTTCCTAATTGTATATAATTGTTATTTATTTTAATTCCATATACATTTTTCATTTTTTTATGTTGCGAAACTGCTTGAATTGAGTTTACTAATACACTGTATTCATTTAACTTTTTAAAATAACAATCTAACGCTATAATTTGTAACCTTGTATTAGTTAAAACAATGTAATAATAAAATGTAGCACCTGTGGTTAATATATTAGGTATAACTTTAGAATTTACAAGACTTCCTTCTTCCACTAATATTTCACATTGTATTTCCTCTCCTTCTTGCAACTCTTTCCGAACTGATTCTTCCAACATTTGCACCGTTAATTTCTTCAATAACTCCCCGTTTTTCACATAATACTTATCTATATCGATAGACTCATTTGCTTCTTTCTCTAAACGTGTAATTTCTTCCTCTGAATATTGGAGCTCATTTAACATCGATAATAATCTTTTATCCATATTACACACTCCCTTTCCACAGTTTTTGAAGTTTTTTCTTCCCACGAGAAATTCGATTGTATATATAATCTGCCTTTACTTTTAATTCTTTTGCAATATCGTCAATGGAATACCCATCAACATACCTCTTTAAAAAGATATATCGATCTTTCTTATTTAAATCTTGAACAATTTCCATAATCTCTTCTTCTTGTTCTATTTCATACCTATCATGGACACTTGTATCTATTTCTACGTCCTTATCGATTTTATTCTCTTTATATACTTTCTTTTTATATTCCAATGCCTTCAATTTAGTAATACCAATCATCCAAGATTTTAAGTTTCCCTTTTCTGTATCAAATTGGTCGATATTAAACCAAATAACAGTAAATACATCGTTATAACAATCATCCACATATTGTTTTTCAGTAGGGGTACTTAATGATTTATGAATAATGTACAAAATTAATTTTCCATATTGATCAATCACTTCTTTCAAAGCATCTTGATCATGTTTTTTCATAGCTATAATTAAATCCTCTTCAGAATCGAAAATCATATGCATCTTCCTTCCTCAGTTCCCCTTTAGCAGCTGCCTTTACTTACTATTGGTATTTCATTCTCATTTTCTATCACTTTTGTAAAAATTTATTAACTTTTATTTCTATATATATGATAACAAACGAAATACCTAAGATCAGAAAGAATAGACAACTTTCTGATCTTAGGTATTTCTCCTTTCAAAAAAGGCAAACCCGCATCACAGGTTTGCCTCTTTACTCACTTCTTATTTAATCCTTTTTCACTTAAAAACTCTTTCATATGCATTCTTTTTTCTTTAGACATAAACGAACTCATTGATTCCGTCCATGTTACTTTTTTTTGATTTGATGATCTTTCTTTGTAATACGCGCTCATCGTTTCATCATATTCGTTTAATAATTCATCATATTTTTGTTCATCATATCCATTTTCATGAAGAACCGCTGCTACCGGTAAGCGTGGTTTAACTCCATGTTCTTCATCTGGTACACCGACTGTCATTCCGAATACAGGATATACTTTATCTGGTAAATGAAGCAATTCGCTCACTTCTCTCGGATTATTACGAATACCACCAATATAACAAATACCGTATCCTAATGACTCTGCTGCTAACGCTAAGTTTTGCGCAAAAAGTGAAGCATCTACCGTCGCAACGATAAAGTCTTCCACCCCTTCATGCTTTATCTCTGTACCATGTTTTTCACATGCAATTTCAAGTCGTTTTAAATCTGCACAACAAACAAAGAATGCTGCGCAGTCTTTCACATGGCGATTTCCGGATAACTCTGCTAATTTAGCCTTTAATTCCTGATTTGTTACATATATGACAGAATACGCCTGTACAAAATGTGATGAAGCCGCATGCTGTGCAGCGTGCACCATTTTTTCTACTACATCTTTCGGAATTGATTCTTCTTTATATTTACGAACTGAAACGTGTTGCTCTATCTTATGTATTATCTCATTCATGAAAATCACTCCTTTTTCTCTTCATAATGAAAAATTAACACATCTTTTTCAATATTCACAACTTATAAGCACAAAAAGAGCAATTCTTTTTGAATTGCTCTTTTTTTAAAACGTCTATGAATACGGTAAATGAAATTATATTAACGGTAATTTAAATGAAATTTTTTCTTGTCTTATTACGCCGTTTTCAAGACTTTAATACCTTTTACGATATTCCAAATGAAGTAGTAAATTCCTACAAGAATGAACACTGTATATGTGATAATCATTCCAATTCCAGCACCGTCAGATTGATTGAAACCTAAACCGTACATTCCTGATACTGCTAGTCCTCCAAATAAGATTGCGTATGGGAAAACATGTGACCAAAATGCTTTTTTCGCGTGATACTTCACTTCATCTTCTGCAATAAAGTACACGATAATTGGTAGTAAAAATGGTGCAAAAAAGATACTAAAGTAACATAACGAAGATAAAATATTATTTCCTTTCATCCGATTCACCTCTAAATAGTTTTTGTTACTTTCATTATGTCAGGAAATCATTCTAGAAACTATCGCTTTACCTTTCACTAACGTGACATATTTGTAAGATTTTCCTCAAATTAAATCCCGTCTGAAGTTTCAGACGGGATCACTTTCACTATATTCGATTCATAAACCAATACTGTGTAATGGCTAAATATTCTCGTACATTCGATGGAATGATGATTGGTTTCGGTGTTTTTGCCGGAAGACCTTCTAATTGTAAACCTTGTTTGGCAGCTATTTTTTTCGCTCTAAACATATGAAAATCGTTTGTTACGATCATACCTTTTTTCATATCGGCTGGAATTAACGGTTTTGAGAATGTAATATTCTCATCTGTACTCGTAGATTTGTCCTCCATTATAATACGGTCTTCTGCGATGTTTTGTTTTATTAGTCCTTGTTTCATTGCTAATGCTTCTGAAATGTCTTCACCTTTTCCTTGTCCTCCAGATACGATAGCGATTGTTTTCTCATGTGATTTTAAATATTCAGCTGCTTTATCAATACGATATTGCAATGAATAAGATGGTTTCGTTCCATTTACTTTCGATCCTAGTACAATTATGTACTCAGCATCGTCACTTGCATTCATATGTCCATGCTTATAAATGTGATATTGTAAAAACCCCGCATATACGGCGCAAATCATTATAACAACTAAAATACACTTTATTATTTTCTTCTTTCTCATACTCATATACTCCTATTTTCTTTTACTTCCTTCATGATAATATCCATTTATTTGTTTGTATACAGACAAATTCCAATAAACCCTAAATTATCCTCTGAAAGGTAATATTTATATTACTTTCGGGAATAGTAAGTACAACTTTACACCAAGGAGTGTCTCTATTGCTTCTCTTTTTATGTAACGTGTCGTTCTTTTTCATCTTATTTTTACTATCGCTTAAGTTACTCGGTAAATCCGCGTTAGCACAACTAACTCCTCATGATTTTGGGGCTATAATCTTTTTATCTTATTTAGCTTTCCAGGCCATACCCGTCTCTGGTGCTTTACAAGCATTTCTCGGTATGGTTGTTATTACATGTTTACATTTACTCCTTACAAAATTAAGCCTATTCAACAAACTAAATCGTTTTATTCTCGGACACCCTATCATTTTAATTAAACATGGTGATATTATTTTTGAGAACTTACAAAAAAGTAGATATCCCATTGCCGAACTACTTTCTAATCTTCGCGTTGCAGGATATCCGAGTGTTCATGAAATTGAATACGCCATTTTAGAAGCGAACGGAGCTATTAGTATTTTACCAAAAAGAGAACTTGTACCATTAACTCCAAAAGATTTAAACATAGATGTTAAGTATGCTGGATTACCAATTGCACTTATCGTCGATTCACAAATTCAATACGATAACTTAAAGTTAATCCATAAAGATGAAAAATGGTTATATAAAGAATTAAAAGAAAAAGGAATTACAAATATTAAAAACGTTGCTTTCGCTTCTGTTCAAGAAACGGATGGATCTTTTGCGATTAGTTTAAAGGAATAAAAAAATCCCCTTAATTGCTTAAGGGGATTTTCTTCATCATATCGCTTCTTTCTCTCCTGCCATATTTAATGGAACAGGATGTTTCATACGATTCATCGTAAATACGATAATTGCTGTCATTACTTCAGCAACTGGCATAACGAGCCAAATTCCGTTTATCCCAAATAATTTCGGCATAATCCATAACAATGGAATGATAAATAGTAACCCTCGGCTCATTATAATCAGTACTGATTTCTTCGTTTGTCGCACTGATTGGAAGTACTCTCCATACACAATGTTATAGCCTAAAAATACGTATTGAATAAAGAATAAGCTAATACCCGTTAATGTTAACTCCAATAATTCTGGAGATTGGACATCAAATAGACCAATGATATATTTCCCGAAGAATAATCCGACAATTATCGCAATGCCCCCAAGTACAACAGCAATTTTCACAGCAAACTGCAATCCTTCACGCAATCTTTCTGATAAGTTTGCCCCGTAATGGAAACTAGCAATCGGTTGCAATGCAGCACCTACACCGAAGAATAGTAGTAATGCCATTGCATGAATACTATTCACCATCGCATAGGAAGCTACTCCTACTTCTCCTGCATATTGGACGAATGCGATATTAAAACCAATCGTTACGATTGCAACCGTACTTTCTGCTGTAAAACTTGGGAAACCAATCACCATAATTTGTTTGACAGTATCCCATTCAAAATGGAATTTCGTCCATTTTAAAATACTACTTTTTCTAAAGAAATGAGTTAATAATACAAGGAAACCAATCGCTGCCGAAAGAATAGTCGCTGAAGCAGCACCTGTTACCCCCCATCCAAAGATAAAAATAAAGATATAGTCAAATACTATATTTAATACAGCCGTTACAACAAGACCTGCCATTGCTAAATTAGGATTTCCATCATTTCGTATAAATGTACTTAAAATATTTTCTAAAACGTATATCATTCCAAATGTTAATAATACGTGTAAATAGTCTAACGCATATGGTAAAATCACTTCATTTGCACCAAATAAGTACGCTAAATCTTCTATTCTCCATAAACAAATAGCCGCTAAAACACCTACGATAACAACTGCTACCGTCATGGATTGAGTAAAAATAGACCTTGCTCTTTCTCGTTTATTTTCACCTAATGCAATGGAATATAACGTTGCCCCGCCCATTCCGATCCATAATGAAATAGAGAAAAAAATCGAAAACGCTGGAATAGCCACGTTTACTCCTGCTAAACCGTTCGCCCCAACTCCTCTACTAATCATGACCGCATCAATTACAATATTAACTGACATTAATACCATTCCTAGAACAGCTGGTATTAAATAAGAAATAAATAAACTTTTTATCGGTTTTTCTCTTAATTTTTCTGTTGCTTCCATACTCTAATATGCTCCTTTTTTCAACTCTCTTTCCTCAGTTTAAACCTTCAAGTAACTTGAAGGTCAATAGGGAATTAAAAAATAGGTAACTTAATTATCGCGTTTGATGCTCATTTGTAATTATACGAGTCCTATAACTTATTGCTTGGTTTTTTCATTATAGGAATTTGAATTTCTGTTACTTGCTCCTCTGGATTTTCTGTTACAGACCAATCAATTAATGCAATCTCAATCGAATCTCCGTCTATTTCATATCCTTCTTGATCAATATATTTTATTAATTTCTTATATGTTTCATCAGTTTCTTCATATGGCCCGTGGTGATATACACAGGCAAATATACCTGCTTTAATTTCATCTGAACTATTCACTTGAAAGGGCATGTAATCCAAAAGAATGAAAACACTACTATATGCTTGAAACTCATTTTGCATTAATCCTTTTTTCGCAACAGTTACACCAATATCTCCAGAAAATAAACTATCATCCATTTGCCTCATATTTTTTTGCAACGAATGGATGTAGTACTCAAACATATCATCCGTCGTATTTGGAGCAACCGCAATTGCTGTAATTTTCCGCTGCGGAATCTCTTTAATTACCATTTGTTCAGCTTTTGCTTTTGTTGCTTCCTTAATTAAATGAATTCTATGTTCCATTTTTGCTAAGGCATATTCAATTTCTCTTTGTTTCTTCAGCATCATTTCTTGTTGTTTTTCCAGTAAATTGAGTGCGTATGTTGGATTTCTTTCATCAATATATTTCTTAATTTCCTTTAACGGAATATTTAACTGGCGTAAAAATTTAATCGTATCTAACAGTGAAAATTGATCGATTGTATAATAACGATAATTCGTTTGAGAATCAACAATGGACGGATGAAAAATTCCTTTTTCATCATAATACCTCAATGTAGATTCTGCGATATTATGCATTTTTGCCATTTCTCCAATTGTAAAGCGTTTATTTAATAACATGTTTCCTTCTCCAATTCATTAAAAATATTGCCTTATTTCTTCTTATTATATAGCCATTCCCTTCATACCTAAATCAAATTCCATCATGAAAATCTGCTATTTTTTCATTGATTTTTAATAAATTTTATTATATATTAATTACAGGTTCAAATTACGAGTTCAAAAGAACTTGTAATCAGACCCTTTTGTTTAATGGGTTTTACATATTTTCATTAGGCAAATTCCGAGAAATCGTATGATAAAATTAAAAATGACGAGGAGAGGATCAGATGGAATTCGAATTTTTCTTTCAAATTGCACTTATTTTATTAAGTACAAAGCTTGCTGGTGATCTTAGTGTTAGATTAGGTCAACCTTCTGTACTAGGTAAATTAATTGTCGGTATCGTTATCGGTCCAGCTGTATTAGGTTGGATTGAAAATTCAGAGCTTCTAACTCAATTAAGTAATGTCGGGGTTATTCTTTTAATGTTTATGGCTGGACTTGAAACAGACTTAGAAGAATTAAACGCAAATCGTAATTCTTCTTTAGCAGTTGCACTCGGAGGTATCATTCTTCCATTCGTAGGTGGTTACGTTTCCGGTCTTGTGATGGGAATGGAACAAGGAAACGCTGTATTCTTAGGATTACTTCTATGTGCGACAAGTGTTAGTATTTCCGTACAAACACTTCGTGATTTAGGTAAAATGAAAACACGTGAAAGTACGACGATGCTTGGAGCCGCTGTATTTGATGACATTCTTGTTGTTATTTTATTAGCATTTGCAATGAGCTTCTTAGGCACAGACGATGTTAACTTAACAATGGTTATCTTGAAGAAAGTTGTATTCTTCGCTTCTATTATTTTAATCGGATGGAAAGGTGTTCCTGCCATTATGCGCTGGTTATCACCACTACGCGTATCTGAGTCTATCGTGAGCGCGGCTCTTATCATCTGTTTCTCATTCGCATATTTCGGCGAATTATTAGGAATTGCTGGTATTATCGGTGCTTTCGCAGCTGGTATTGCTATTTCTCAAACGAACTACAAACATGAAGTAGAAAAGAAAGTAGAACCAATCGCTTACGCTATGTTCGTTCCAGTATTCTTCGTTAGTATCGGTATGAATATTACATTTGACGGTATCGGCAATCAAATTTGGTTCATCTTAGCATTAACTGTTATCGCTGTATTAACGAAATTAATCGGCTGTGGATTCGGTGCACGAATGACTGGATTTGACGCTAAGTCTTCTGCAATTATCGGTGCTGGAATGGTTTCTCGTGGTGAAGTTGCACTTATCATCGCAGGAACAGGACTTTCTTCAGGTCTATTGGCACAAGATTACTTTACAGCTATCGTTATTGTCGTTATTTTAACTACAATGATTACACCACCAATGTTAAAATACACTTTTGGTGCAAAAGATAAAGTAATGAAAGCAAGTAAATAAGTTTACTATAATAGAAGGAGATTGCTATTTTATAAGATAGCAATCTCCTTTTTGTTTTATCTTTAAACGATCCCGTTCTTTTTTAACCATTTTTCAAAAATAATTCGTGCTTCATCATCATCAATATCATTCCCAAATGAATACACCATAATGCCATAATCATCTATATATTTACCTAGCTTCATTCCCTCCACTTTCTTATAAAAATCGTCTGCCTCATAGTGCGGAATATAAGCATCCCAAACTGGTTCATTTATTCTTTTGTACGCCGTCACTTCTAAATCATATCCGTCTTCATAATATCCGATGTGATAATGTTTGTTAGGATCATATTTCTCCATTAAAAGTCCCCTCCTACTAAAAAACAAAAGCGAGCCTTATATTACAGCTCGCTCCTCTCTCTATTTATTAAATACGTTCCATCGCCGTCTTCAAAGTTCCAACAACAAAGGCAATTTCTTCACTTGAAATAATAAGCGGCGGCGCTAATGTTAAAACGTTATTATATCCTGCTGTTGTCATACCGTTTCGTCCTATAATTAAGCCCTTTTCTTTACAAGCATTTACGACACTTGCTATTTTATCATTATCAATTGGCTCTTTCGTCTCTTTATCATTTACTAATTCAATCCCAACTAATAGACCTTTTCCTCTAATATTCCCAACAAGTGGATGTTCCCCAATTTCATCTTTTAGTTGCTCTAATAAAAGGGAACCCATTTGTGCAGATCGCTCAATTAAATTTTCATTTTCCATAATCTCTAAATTTTTAAGTGCTAATGCACAAGCTGCTGGATTCCCACCAAATGTATTAATATGGCGGAAAAATTCATATTCTCCTTTACCTTTAAAAGCCTCATATATTTCTTTTTTCACAGCTGTTGCAGATAATGGTAAATATGCGCTCGTAATACCTTTTGCCATTGTAATAATATCTGGCTTCACATCATAATTCATAAATCCGAATGCTTTTCCTGTACGCCCAAAACCGCAAATCACTTCATCACTAATAAGCAAGGCACCGTGTTTTTGACACGTCTCATGAACAGCTTTCATATAGTCTTGTGGTGGCATTAATATGCCCCCGCCTGTAATAATAGGTTCCATAATAAACGCAGCAATTGTTTCACTTAATTCCCACGTCATAACACGATCGACTTCTTTCACACATTCTACATCATAAATATGCTGCCCTTCAATTTCAGGCATACGATAACAATCCGGTGGTGTTACATGTAAAAAACCTGAAGCAAACGGCTCATATTGATATCTACGCTGCGCTTGTCCCGTCGCTGCCATTGTCGCCATTGTATTCCCGTGATACCCACGATAACGTGACATAAATTTATAACGATGTGGTTCACCTTTTTGAGCATAGTATTGTCTTGCTATTTTAAAAGCTGTTTCGTTCGCTTCTGAACCACTATTTGAGAAGAAAATAACATACTCTCCCCCAAGCCACTCATTTAACTTTTCAGCAAGCTTTATAGCTGGCTCATGGGATTGTGACATTGGAAAGTATGATAATGTTTGTAATTGCTTATAAGCCGCTTCTGCGAGCTCTTTTCTTCCATATCCACTATTCACACACCAAAGGCCACTCATACCATCTAAATATCTTTTTCCTTGTATATCTTCAACCCAGCACCCTTCAGCTTTTGCCCCTACCATTGTACTATTTGGACTAAAGGGACGCATTCCATGCCAAACATATTGCTCATCTTTTGCTAATAATTCATCAGTTTGCTTCGTTTTCATCATTACTTCCACCTTCCATAACAACTTATTTTTCACAAAAGCTGCGCTGGTGCCATGATGACTTAAATTTCTCCCTGCTATTTTCATTCCACAAAATTAAGACAAATCCTACTTACAAATCAGTAATATTTACAAGAAAATGACAAAAGAAAAAAGAGCTTTTCTTATCTATCGAAAAGCTCCTCTTTTATTTAATGTGAAGACGCATCGCTAATGCCATGACCAGTATTAGATTTCACTAGAATTTCATCAAATTTCGCTGCATCTTCTTTCTTACTAGATAAAACCGTTCCTAAATATGCTGCAAGAAATCCGAGTGGAATTGAAATAATTCCTGGTGTCGTATATGGGAATAACGCTTCCCCAACAAAAATAGCTTTTCCAGCTACAGGGTTCCAAACATTCGGACTCAACGCTACAAGAACAATTGCTGATACAAGACCTACAATCATACCCGAAATAGCACCCGTTGTATTAAAACGCTTCCAATATATTGTAAATAAAATTACTGGTAGATTTGCACTCGCTGCAACTGCAAATGCTAATGATACTAAAAATGCTACGTTTAATGTTTGGGCAAATAATGCAAGTATGATAGATAGTATCGCTACTCCAATAGATGCATAACGAGCCATGGATACTTGCTCTTTTTCCGTTGATTTTCCTTTACGAATGATTTCATTATAAAAATCATGAGCGAATGCTGATGCTGCTGTTAATACAAGACCTGCCACTACAGCCAAAATCGTTGCAAAAGCAATTGCTGATACGAAAGCAAATAAGAAGTCTCCACCTAACGCTTTGGCTAATAAAGGTGCCGCCATATTACCAGCTGGGTTCGCTTTAATAATCGCTTCATTTCCTACAAACGCTGCCGCACCAAATCCTAAGAAAATCGTCATAATATAAAATGCACCAATTAACCACGTCGCATATACGACAGATTGACGTGCAGTTTTTGCATCACGTACTGTAAAAAAGCGGACTAGTATATGTGGTAATCCAGCTGTACCAAGTACTAGTCCTAAATTTAAAGAAAGTGTATCAAGACCATCCTTATACTTTACACCTGGATTTAAAAATGAATCTTTTAAAGGTGTAGCTGTTTTCATTTGGGCGAACATTTCAGTCACGCTGAAGTTGAATTTTGCGAAAACGATAACAGAAATAATAAACGTACCAGCCATAAGTAATACAGCCTTTACAATTTGTACCCAGCTCGTTGCTGTCATACCTCCAAAAATAACATACACCGTCATAAGTGTTCCAACGATTAATACAGATGTCGTATATTCAATCCCTAATAATAATTTAATAAGTGCACCCGCGCCAACTAATTGTGCAATCATGTAAAAGATAGAAATCGTCATCGTATTAAGAGCTGCAACTCCGCGAACTTTTTTCGCATCAAAGCGTGCTGCAATCATATCCGCCAAAGTGTACTTTCCTAAATTTCTAAGCGGTTCTGCAACAAGATACAGTACAACTAAATAAGCAACTAAAAAACCGATACTATAAAAGAATCCATCAAACCCAGTTAATGCGATTGCTCCGGCTATACCAAGAAATGAAGCAGCAGACATGTAATCTCCAGCAATGGCTAGACCATTTTGCCAACCAGTTAATCCCCCTCCGGCCGTATAAAATTCACTCGCATTTTTCGTTTTTTTCGATGCAAAATAGGTTATGACTAGCGTACCAAGAACGATAATTAAAAATAGTGCAAACGCAGTAGTATTCAAGTTCAGCCCCTCCCTTTTTGCATGTTTTGCAGAATTTTTCGGGAGATTTCATCAAATGATTCTGCTTTTTTGCTATAAATCATACATAGTGCCCATGTCATGATAAATTGGGAAAAAGCAAATACCCACGCCCATGTAACGTCACCAAATGCAGGTGTATTAAGCACCTTTGAATACGACGTTAAAATAGGCAGTGCAATAAAAAAACTAAAAAAGAAAATACTCATTGGAACGATAAACTTCTTTTTCGTATTTAATAACAATTGAAATTCTTCCGACTGAACGACCTCTGTATAATTCACCTCATTTTGCAACTTACGTGCTGACGTATCATCTCGTTTCATTAACCGATCCCCTCTCTTACTTGAAATACACTTCCCCTTCGCATACCTAAAGACTAAATTTTATAAATATTCAGAAACTTATACTCATTTTAGACAATCCATACATTCATGCAAAGATTTTTCGATAGACATTTTTCGGCAAATTTCCCCAAATTTTTAATATACTTTTTCAAAATAAAGTGACACCTTACTTTTTTTCTTCATTAAGACAAAAGCAGTGCTTAACGCACTACTTTTGTCTTTTTTTCCTTTTCCAAATTACGAGCTGTTTCGCTTAACTCAACATCTTTTCCGTCTTTAAGTGTTCCAAATATAAAATCGAATACTGGATTTGAAACACCGAACCAAAACTTTTCGTTTTTATAATGGTGTAATATATGTTGTTTTTTTAGCCATCTTCCAAACTTAGTGACGGGACGAATCGGTCTATGGGCAATATAATGTTTCCATTCGTAAACGAGCAGCATGATAATCATTCCGATTCCAAATGAAAGTGTAATAGTAACACTTTTTGTAATACCATATGCTATAAGCAAATAAATAGTAAAACTAGGTATACTAAACCATACAGGTAAAAACAAAAGTTTTAAATCCTCTGGATATACGTGGTGATCATAATGTAATCTTCTTAACATTTTTAATAGAAATGTGTTTTTAGGTGGCTTTATATGGAATAAAAAACGATGTGTCATATATTCATTAAGTGTATAGAAAACAATCCCAAACATACATGCTAACATGCCAACCCAAGAGAAAAATTGCATTTTTAAAATAATAATGAAAATAAATAGAATGCTATACATAATAACGATATCATGTTGTAAAAAGAACTCTTTCCCCACTTTCTTCATCTTGTTTCCCCCTTTTCCCAAAAAACAGCCGCAACATATCGTTACGACTATTTCTTTTCTATTCTTATTCTATTCACTTTACAAATTTGCCTGCTGTTCTATTGTCGAGAAAAAATTATTTGGTCCAAATATATTTTGCTTCGGAATAATATGTTCCACTGCAAACACTGTTACTTCTCCTCTTTGTACTTCTCCAATAATGAGACCAAATATTTCATGATTTACTGCAAACGTCGGTTGCTTTGTTTGTAGCAATCTTGCAGCATTATGAAATACCGCCTCATATAGTGGATTTCTATCAGTAATTTCTTTTCGGATTTTTGGCGCTAACGTAATGATAATTTCTTTTCCGTCAATAGTGGTTCGATACATAAAAATCTCCCCTTCAATCTTATGTGAACAACTGTAAAGCTTTGTATGCAAAATGTATAGAATATCCTACTAAAATAATACCTGCTCCGGCTGTTATGTAGCCAAGCGCTTTTGGTTTTAATAAAGTTCTTCCAAAATGTACAGAAAAAGCAATATTTAAATTCCATAAAATAATACCAGCAATAATGCAAAGACTGTACAAAAAAGCTTCTTGTTTCGTTACCTTCGTAAGTAATGAGCTAAGTGTACTTCCGTATATACCAAACCAAAAAACAAGATTTAATGGATTGGATATCGCAATTAAAAATCCTGCCATAAACGATTGCTTAAGGCCACCTACCTCTTCTTTTTTATATTCCATATTCGAGTGGAAAATTCCTTGTTTTACACTTTGAAATCCTAAATAAAATAACAAGAAAAAACCCGTGCAATACATGAAGGCTTGTACATATGTATACATAAACACAGAAGATAAACCGAAATAAATGAGTAACATAAATAAAACATCTGCAGTCATTCCACCAATTCCAACAACCCAAGCATGCCAAAACCCACGTTCAATTCCTCGTTTTAACATTTCAATATTAATCGGCCCTACTGGTGCAGCTAATGAAATACCTAATACGATTTGCTGTATAATTGCTCCAAACATCACTCTATCCTTTCTACTCTCTTTATTACTAGTTAATGATATAATTTGAAAAAATAGACTAGCTTTCGTAATAAAATACCCTTTTTTATCCAAAATATACAAAAGAGCCATCTAGGTGATGGCTCTTACTTTTCTATCCTATGAAGAAAAGGACATTTCCCTTTTATTGGTTCTACATCGTCTCCTATGAAATATTGTTTCCATTCACGATGCTCTGGGTCACCATAATGACTAATGTTAGGGTGTTTCGGCAATTGATCCCACTTTTCAACTCGCTCACGGACCATTTGTCTTGAATATGCTCCTTTAGGACGATCTCCCTCTAATCCATCAAAAATAGTGCGTGGCTGAAACCCAATAACGAGAGAATTCCCTAAATGTCTAGTTTTTCGTTGTTTATAAGCTGGCGCATTTCCAAATGCAAATATTGGTTCACCACCAAATGAAAATTCCCATAAATGATGGTCTGGATCTTCAGGAATCTGCTTTGGCCATGCTTGATCATCGTTTTCATGTAAATACTGTAACACTTTCCAAAAGGAATCACGGTAATATTCGAGTGATTGTTCTTCACATTCCGGTTCTATAAAAAGGAAAAAGCCCCTTCTTACAATCGGCCTCTCTTTCATTAACTCTAAAAAAGATAACATTGTATGCGGCAAATGACTCCAATCATTATGAGAAAGAAATGAATAACGAAGTTCATTCTTTTTCAAAGCTGTTAAACCGAAATAACATGGAAAAGTTGGTTCTAACACGACACTTGAAAAAATCTCAAATTCTTTTGCAACCCAATCAGGTATGTCGGTTCTCGTTCTTATTCCTTCATTATCTAATAAATAAGACTTATTCATTCTTTCACCTCATTATGTATAGCATTCAATTAAGAATATTACATACTCGGCCTGTCCTATACCTATTTAAAAATTCGACTGAAAAATTATTTAAAAATACAAAAAATAAAATCGCTTACTTGACTAAATTCTCCCAATTCGTGTATATTTAAATTAATCATTTAGCAGAATATTCAAGAATATAGCATTTTTAGTTTATATTATTTTTTAAATGAATTTCACTAAATGAAAATAGTAAACGCTTTTAGGAGGAATTATAACATGCAAGGAAAAGTAAAATGGTTTAACAACGAAAAAGGTTTTGGATTTATCGAAATGGAAGGCGCTGACGATGTATTCGTACATTTCTCTGCTATTCAAGGAGACGGCTATAAAGCTTTAGAAGAAGGTCAAGAAGTATCTTTCGACATTACTGAAGGTAACCGCGGACCTCAAGCTGCTAACGTAGTAAAACTTTAATCCAACATATAACAGGAGGTTACCTTACTTGGTAACCTCCTTTATTATTCCTTTGTATATTTCCGTTTTACAGAGCAAAAACTATGTGAAATGCGCAATATACAAAGGAGGCAGTAACAATGGGATCAGAAGTAAATGATTTTGAAGAAGTAAAATTCCGTGTAGAAACAGCACAAAAAATGGTAGGATCAGCAACAATTTCAATGGATCCAGATACATTAGAGCATGCTACTACTGCAGTAGAAGCAGCTCGCTCACAGCTTGAAATTATGAAATCTGTTGCAGTAGATTTAGATGAACCATTTTTAATGAACGAGGAAAAGAAACTAAGCAAATGCGAGCAGCAATTAAACGAAGCAAAGCACTAAAAAACATCCAGAGAATTTTCTCTGGATGTTTTTTTATGACAACTGTTCTCCATACTTTTTCAATGTTTCTCCAACTGTACATTGTCTTATACAAAATGAATGAGCATAATACTTACTATTTGTCTTTCGATTATGTTCTCGCAAGAAACATCCTTCACAATATGTTTCTAATAAGTCATTTACCTCTGTAATGAGTTGCTTTTTATCCACCTTTGCACCTCTCTATTCGGTTATTTCTTTATGACTATCAATGACTGTCCCTTCTAATGCTTGCGTTGCTAATTGATGTGCTTCTTTATTTTGTTTTCTAGATATCGGTTCACATACAAGTTTTAATTTCATTTGCTTCGCCTTTTGTTCAATTTGATCTAAATAATGATTTAAATGCTCATCATAACAAGGCCATTCTCCGGCTAATTGCTGCAGTACCACTTGTGAATCTCCGCGAAGTGTAACTGCTTCATACTTAATCCCTAGTTCCTCGAGTATATTCATACCGTATAATAATGATGCATATTCCGCTTCATTATTATCATATATACCTTCTATATATGCATTGCGGCGAATGCGGTAGTTTGTATTTCCTTTTTTATAATACACACATATACCAACGCCAGCTTCTTTCGTTTGCACATCATACCCCCCATCAAAATAAACGAGTATTTCTTGGGGCTCTTCCTCTACTTGCTTACTTAACTTTTTCATCTCTTTTAATGACCATTCTGCGTCCATTTCATCGTAAAATAAAAGTTCCTTAGCTCTTCCTGTTTTCTCAAAATCCTCTGCAAATTGAAGTACTTCTTCTATGTTCATATACTCTGTTGTTAATTCCGTCTGCAATCCACGCTTCGTTTTATACAACCAATGAATTTTATATTTCATACTACATTCCCCTTATGTAAGACTTCTTATATATATATCCGGCTAATTGAAGCCTCACTTTATTTTATTATATTTTATCTAGAGTCACAGCATTATATTCAATATGATTACATACAAAAAGAGCTATCCCTATAGGAATAGCTCTTTCATCTATTACATAAATCTTTCAAATTGTACTCGCTTATTAATCCAGTACATTACAGGCATACCGATCGCCATGACAACAAATTCACCGATTGCACAAGTTAACCAAGACAACATAAATGGTAAACCCAATGCAAGATGAAGTTCAATTGCAATCATAAACATTGTAATCGTAAAGATAACTGTATTAAAAATCATACGAGCCCAAACACCTTTAATAAATCGCATAGAAATAATCGTTGCAACTAACGCAAGAATAGATTGCCCTACTCCAAATACTAAATCGTAAGCGATCATAGGTGAGAAAAAGAGATTCGTTAAAAATACACCTAATACAATTCCGTAAATTGCTTTCTTGTTAAATACAACGAGATGATTAAACATCTCTGAAATACGAAATTGTACATTCGTAAAGCCAAATGGCTGAATAAGCATAGAAACAGCAATATATAATGCCGCTAAAATACCATTACCGACTAAAGTTCTAATATTCATGACAAAATCTCCTTAGTTTTTTTACGTGGGATGGTTTCGAACCACGTTATTCGTTTTTTAAGCAACAAGATTATATTTTACGTGGTAGCCCCTCTTTCGTCAATAGATTCCTATCATAAACTACCTTTTTCCTTTTAGACAACGTATAATGAAACATATGAAAGATTTAGGAGGTTTCACTTCATGACAGCAACAATTCAAAATGAAAAAGTGATCGTTTCCATTTCTGACAAAGGTGCAGAATTACAGAGCGTTCGCTTAAAAGAAGACAACACAGAATATTTATGGCAAGGTGATTCTACTTATTGGGGACGCCGTGCACCAATTTTGTTCCCAATTGTCGGCCGATTAGTAGATAATACATACTACGTAGACGGTAAACCATATTCATTAACACAACACGGTTTCGCTCGTGATCTTACTTTCTCTGTGAAAGAACAAAGCGAAACAAAAATCACTTATATCGTTACTAGTAATGAAGAAACATTAAAAAAATACCCATACGAATTCGAACTACTCGTTTCTTATGAGCTAGATGGACAAATCGTTCATGTAACATATGAAGTAAACAATCCTACTTCAAAAGAGATGTTCTTCTCAATCGGAGCACATCCTGGCTTCAACTTCCCTTTATTGGATGGTGAATCATTTACAGATTATCATTTATCGTTTAATGGTTCGGAACGCTTAGAAACAAGCGTATTAGAAGGACCTTATCTTTCAAACAAAAAGCAATTAATCGCTGAAAATACAACTGAATTGCCACTTACATATGATTTATTCAAAAATGATGCGCTTATTTTTGAAAATATGAATACGAATGAAATTTCGATTCGTTCTCATAAACATAATAAATTTGTAAAAGTAGAATTTGATGGCTTCCCATTTGTCGGCGTATGGACACCAGGGGATAACGCACCTTTCTTATGTATTGAACCTTGGTATGGAATCGCTGATGAAATAAATCCAGCAAAAGATTTCAAGGACAAAAAGGGAATTCAATCGTTACAAGCGAATGAAACATTTACATGTTGTTATAGCATCACAATCGGATAACTACTCTATCCCCTACTTCAAAAAGCATTTAAGTAGGGGATAATCTTATAATTTGGAGGTTTCTCATTTTGATTGAAGTATATATTGATGGTGCATCAAAAGGAAATCCTGGTCCTTCTGGTGCAGGAGTGTTTATTAAAGGCGTTCAGCCGCCTGTACAATTATCATTACCACTTGGAACAATGTCCAATCATGAAGCAGAATACCGCGCTTTACTTCTAGCATTAAAATATTGCATCGAGCATAATTATAGCACTGTCTCTTTTCGTACAGATTCCCAGCTTGTCGAACGGGCTGTTGAAAAGGAATACGCAAAAAATAAAATATTTGCACCTCTTTTAGATGAAGCGCTGCAGTACATAAAAAACTTCGATCTCTTTTTTATTAAGTGGATTCCAAGTAGTCAAAATAAAGTAGCTGATGAATTAGCTAGAAAAGCTATCTTACAAAATTAACGGGGGTATGAGTGTGAAAAAAGAGTGGATTGCTCCTCTTGCTTTATTATTTGTCTCTTTTATTTGGGGAGCTACGTTTGTTGTCGTTCAAAACGCTATGTCTTTCGTTGGTCCATTTACGTTTAATGGTATTCGCTTTTTATTCGCTGGAATTATTTTATTATTCGTTCAAATTATTTTCTCACAAAAAACTTCAAAACAAGATATAAAACATAGTAGCACGGCAGGGATAATCGTTGGTTTTTTCTTATTTGTCGGTTATTTATTGCAAACATTTGGCTTACTCTATACAACATCTTCAAAAGCAGGTTTCTTAACTGGGCTAAGCATTGTTATGGTCCCAATCTTATCATTTATCTTTTTAAAACAAAAAGCTACCATTTTCATCGTACTTGGTATTGCTGTAGCTACAACAGGTTTGTACTTATTAACAGCTGCTGATTCTTTCCAATTAAATATAGGAGATATACTTGTTCTCGGTTGTGCAGTCGCTTTCGCTGCCCATATTCTTATTAACGGCTTCTTTTCTAAAAAAATATCACCTTTATTATTAAGCACATCTCAAGTATTAGCTGTTGGTATATTTTCTTCTATTTGCGCTTTCTTGTTTGAAGATTGGGAAAAGTTATTTTCAGTATCACTATGGACGAATCAATCCTTTTTATTCGCACTCTTTCTAACTGCCCTGTTTGCAACATCTATTGCTTTTTTCATTCAAACATCGGCACAAAAACACACTTCTCCAACGAGAGTAGCAATTATTTTCGCAATGGAGCCCGTTTTTGCTGCCTTAACAGGCGTTCTCGTTGCAAATGAACAACTTTCTATTTCTGCTATTATCGGATGTCTATGTATTTTTCTAGGCATGATTTTTGTTGAATTACCTTCCAAAACAAAAAAAGAAGCGCAGGCTGCGTGAAGTTACGCTTGTAACTTCCGCATAAAAGCCTTAGCGCTTTTTTTATCTGTAATTTCTTCCTCTTTCAATCGTTCTAATAACGCAACGAAATAACTACCATCAAACTGTAATTGATGTTTAATTGTCGCTTCTATTGCTGCGTTCACAATCCCATCAGACGCACCAGTATATCCTTGTCCGAACATAATAAACCCTTGCGCTTCCTCTGATAATTTAAATCCCTTCGTATGTAAGAATGAAAGATAATCTTCTACTGTTTGCATGTTATTCCCACCTACTCAAAAATTCTCCATCTCCTATCATACATGTTTTTACACGCTATGAGAATGAAATTTCTTTGACAACTTTGTAAATCAATCTTCTACTTCGCTTACAATGGAGGATTTCCTAACAACCTGAAGGAATATGTAAAGTGGAACTTATTTCATATTAAAGGGGAGACACGATGAAACAAGCACTATTAATTATCGACGCTCAACAAGAATTAATTGATGGAAATGAGCAAGAAAATGAAGTTTTTCGTAAAACCGAGCTATTATCTACACTAAATATAGCACTGCAGAAAGCAATAGATTCAAATGCTCTTATTGTTTTCATAAGAGATATCGATGTTGCTTCTGGTAGTGGCGAAGGATTTGAAGTACATAATCAAATTCAAGTACCCCAGTCTGCAATTCTTATTAATAAAGCAGCAACCAATTCATTCTACGGCACTTCTTTACTTGAACTTTTAAAAGAAGAAAACATTAATCATATTGTTATAGGCGGATGTAAAACAGAACATTGCATCGACACTGCCGTTAGGACAGCAACTGTACAAGGATTTGACGTTACATTAATTAAAAACGGGCATTCAACAACTGATTCTAACGTATTGTCTGCAGAGCAAATTATTAATCACCACAATAAAATTTTACACGGTCATTATAACGTTGATAATTTTTCTATGGTGAGAGATATTGAGGAAGACCTCTTTCAGCCAACTCATGACCAATATCGTGATTAAATTAGCTCGAAAAAGAATCCTTCATTTAAAAGGATTCTTTTTTTATCCAAAAATTTGCGCTGCAATACTATATAGTTCACCATTTCTTTTTAATAACCGATTACTATTTTTCATCATAATTGGTGGTGTATTCACCTTTTTAAAACCAGCAATCTCTAATTCTTTCATAAAATCGTTCTTTCCTTCTGGTACATCCATTCTTAATTTTCCATTATGCCCTCTTGCTAAATCATGTACTATTCTCATTGCCATCGCATTATTTTTAGCAACGACTGGTCCTATTATTTTATTTTCTGGCGTTTGTATACTTATACCGTATCCTACTACATTTTCTTTCGTATCCTTTACAACGACACACCGCTCACTTTGCATAATTCTTTGTTTTAAAAACCCGTTTCGGCTTGTCCCAAATGCGCCTTCATCTATTTTTATTATTCCTTCTAAATCACTCTCTCTATAAACCATCATATATTCTTCATTTTCTGCACATTTATGATTCGCATTGTACGAGTTACAAATATATTTAGAAACATAGCTTACTACCCTAAATCCTAATTTTTCATATAAGGGCTTCCCTTCATCCGTAGCAATAAGCATAATTGGAGTTTGAGCTGATACGCTATTCATGCATGAATTCGTTATCACCCTTCCTATTCCTCTTCCCTTATAATCTGGATGTACAATTACCATTCCGATAGATGCCAACGCCTCCCCGTATAATATTATTGCTGCGCTAGCAATAAGTTCCTTTCGCTCATTCCATACGCCGTATACAATACCTGTGTTAAAAACTGTTTCAATTTCTTCTCTGTTATAATCCCAGCCAATATAAGAAGATAACGATACAATATCGCCTATTTGTTCTTTCCTAAGACGCTCCACCCTAATTTCCAATTCAATCATACTCCATCCCCTTATCTAGACATTTAAATCATTATTACTAAATCAACTTGTACATGTTTCCATTCATTTGTCACATACATATGTTATTTTGACCAAGACTATATTTATATTGTAAATGAGGTGACAACATGCCCATTACGAATCGATTTTCTACCACCACTAACGGCGCACTCGCTATTACTGGAAATACTTTAGGCTTAAGCAAAATTAGTAATCAAAACCGTGCTGGTACAATCGGGGCAATTGGTGCATTCGCAACTACGAATACTGCTTTACAAGTACCTACTTTTCCTGCTGGTACAACGTTAAACTATACACAAAATAGTTCTACCGCTATTTTAAATATCCCTGCTGGTAGTACTATTCTTTACGCAGAACTCGTTTGGGGTGGAAACTATTTATCTCGTGATCAAAACATTACGAGTGTATTAGGAAACCCAGTTTCTTTTACAACACCTATTTCAACATACTCGATTACCCCTTCAGCTGTTACGGCTTCAAACCAAACATTCGTTTCAAACTCTATTACATTTGGATTTTACACTCGTTCAGCAGACGTAACAACCCTTATTCAAGCGGGAGGTTCTGGTTCCTATACTACAGGCGCGGTTCCTGGACTTGTAGATCCTATAGATGCTTCTAATGGAACAATTAATTCGGCTGGATGGACGCTTATCGTCGCTTATCAAAACGGGACATTGCCAGCAAGAAACTTAACCATTTATGTAGCGGGTAACCGTGTTTCTGCTGATACCGGTAGTGCAGATGTAGCTGTTTCTGGATTTTTAACACCTTCAGGAGGACCTGTAAGCGGGAGGTTATTTTTAAGTTCTATTGAAGGAGATGCAGATTTAATAGGGGATCAAGCTTTATTTGGACCAAATTTCAGTTCATTAAATGCTTTATCTGGGCCAAATAATGCTGTAAATAATTTCTTCGGTTCTCAAGTTAATAATGCTGCAGGAAATTTAGATACAACTGGGACATTTGGAACGCGAAATCAAAGTGCTTCTACAGGTACAAACATCTCCGCTGGAAGACAGGGCTGGGATATTACTTCTATTGATATTTCTCCTTATTTAACAAACTCACAAGTATCCGCCGCAATCCGTTTAACTACTAACGGAGACGCATATATGTTGAATACAGTAGGCTTACAAATTAATATAAACTCACCAAATATACAAGCAACGAAAAGCGTAAATAAAAGTGTTGCTGCAATTGGAGATATTCTCACTTATACAGTTACTATCCCTAACACTGGACTTCTTCCTGCCAATAACGCTATTTTTATAGATAGTCTCCCTAACGGTACTTCTTTTATACCCGGCACTGTAACAGTAGATAACATACCACAAACAAATGCAAATCCCGCGGCTGGTATATCACTTGGAACAATTAATAATGGTGCTTCTCGCACAGTAACTTTCCAAGCTACTGTCGTTTCTCTTCCAAGTCAAAATCCTATCTCTAACACTGCTAATATTACATTTCAATATACACCAATTGCCGGAGGAACAACTTTTAACGGTCTTGCAACAAGCAACTCTGCTGGAACACAAATTAACCTGGCAGATATTAATGGAACAAAATCAGTTAACAAACTTTTTACCGATATTGGTGAAACATTAACTTACAGTATTGCCTTAGCTAATATAGGAAATATCGCTGCAACAAATGTTATATATACGGACCCGATTCCTAGCGGGACTACTTTCATTCCAGGGAGTGTAACTGTGAACGGAGTTACTCAAGCTGGCGCAAATCCCGCTAATGGTATATCAATTGGATCAATTGCCGCAAATTCTACTACTACTATTTCATTTCAAGTATTCGTTCCTTCTATCCCCCAAACAAATCCAATATTAAATAGTGGTACAACAACATATCAATACATTCCTGTACCAAATCAACCTGCAGTAAGTGGGACTGATACGACCAATATCGTATCTACTCAAGTGAATAACGCCACTGTAACAATGGCAAAAGCAGTAGATAAAAATTTCGCAGATATTGGTGATACACTAACGTACACCGTTTCCTTTACAGGTACAGGTAATACAAATGCGAACAATGTTATTTTTACAGATATCATTCCTACTGGAACAACTTTTGTTCTAAACAGTTTAACAATTGATGGCACGACACAAGTGGGCGCAAATCCCGCTACCGGCGTGAACATTGGATCCATCCCAAGCGGCACAATAAAAAATGTTGTATTTCAAGTAGTAGTAAACACAATACCCGCGTCAAATGTCGTATCTAACGGATCAAGCGCTTCTTATCAATATACCGTCAACCCTAGCCAATCTCCCGTTACAAAAAACATTTCTTCTAATCTCGTTTCCACTCAAATTAACAATGCGAATTTAACATTAACAAAATCAACTAACAAACAATTTGCCACAATTGGCGAAACGATAAGTTATACAATCCTTATTACAAACAGTGGAAATGCAGCCGCTAATAACGTTCAACTAACAGATCCACTTCCAAACGGAACGATATTGACTCTTGGTACTGTAACACTAAACGGGGTTTTGCAGAATGTAGATTCTCTCGTTGCTTTACCTATCGGCACAATTCCTGGTGGAGCTACTTTTACCTTATCCTTTCAAGTAACAGTCATTAACATCACTGCCCAAAATCCTATCATTAATAACGCTTTCGCCTCTTATATTTACACTGTAAATCCAAGTTTGCCACCGACTTCAAAAACAGCAAATTCTAATTCTGTTACATCAACAATTAGACTAGCAAATCTCCACGTTAATAAATCTGTAGATAAAACGTTTGCGGAAGTTGGTGATGTATTAACTTACACCTTTGCCCTTACTAACGATGGAAATGTTGCAGCGAACAATATATTACTATCTGATTCAATTGCGAATGGAACCGCCTTTGTCCCAAACAGTGTTATAGTTAACAGTGTTACTCAGCCAGGCGTTACACCAGCTAGCATCAATATTGGTAACATCAATGCTAATACTACAATTACAGCTTCATTCCAAGTAGTAATAACTAGCATTCCAAATCCAAACCCTATTTCAAATAGCGCTTCCATCTCCTATAACTTTATCGTTGATCCAAACACTTCACCTGTAAGTAAGAACACTACTTCAACCACTACATTTACTCAAGTAAACGATGCAAATGTCATTTCAGCCAAAACAGTGGATCGAGCGTTCGCTACCGTAGGGGATATATTAACTTATACTGTTACTTTGACGAATGCAGGAAGTGTTTCTGCTGATAGCCCTACTTTCGTAGATACGAATCCAGACGGTACTACCTTTATTCCAAACACTTTTCTTATTAATGGTGTACTTCAAAATAACGCAGATCCAAATATAGGTGTTCCACTACCTTCCATTGCTGCTAATGGCTCACTTACTGTCTCTTATCAAGTAACCGTCACCTCTTTACCAACACAAAACCCAACATTAAATTCATCTAGTACACAGTATAGCTTTATTCTAAATCCGGGCGATCCACCAACTATAGAAACATCTGTAAGTAACACTGTAAGTACACAAATTAATTTAGCAAATGTAGTGATTGTCAAAGAAGTAGATTTAACTATCGCCGATGTCGGGCAACCAATCACATATACAATTTCTTTAGCTAATCTTGGCAATACTACAGCAAATAATGTTATCGTTACCGACATAATCCCTAATGGCACCACTATCGTACCAAATAGTATTTTTATAGGTGGTGCTTTACAACTAGGTGCAGACCCTAGTACCGGTCTTCAAGTCGGCTCCATTCCTTCGGGTGGTTTTACAACGATTGTTTTTCAAATAAGTGCAAATGGGCTACCTTCACCAAACCCAATTCAAAACAGCGCTTCACTTCAATATAGCTTTATCGCTGATCCAAACTTACCTGCTCTTGTTAGAAACACTGCTAGCAATATAGTAACTACACAAATTAATACTGCTAATATTGTTGCTACAAAACTAACGAGTACAAACTTCGCTGATATTGGTGATGTCATACTATATGCGACTATTTTAACGAATAACGGGAATATCCCTGCTGCTAATGTAACATTTACAGATATTATTCCAACGGGTACCCTCTTCATTCCTAATACTGTAACGATTAATAATGTCCCTATAGCTAATGCAAATCCTGCTAACGGCATTTCAATTGGTACGATAGGAGCGAATTCATCACGCACCGTTGCATTCCAAGTTTTTGTACCAACTATCCCTGCTGTAAACCCAATTACAAATCAATCAGGCACAACATTCCAATATACGTATGATCCATCCAAACCCGCTGTGATGCAGATGGTTGCTTCTAACACTGTACAGACAACTATTAATAACGCCTCAATTGCTGCTACTAAATCGGCAGATAAACAGTTTGCTAACGTAAATGATATTATTACGTACACGACTACTTTAACGAATAACGGGAACACACTTGCATCAAATGTAATATTTACAGATGTAATTCCAAACGGGACATCGTTCATTCCTAATAGTGTTACTGTAAACGGGAATACACTGCCTAATGTCAATCCAGCAAGCGGAATTGCAATCGACCCAATAAATCCGAATGCAAATACAATCATCTCATTCCAAGTACAAGTAAATTCTATCCCGAATCCAAATCCAATCCCGAACCAAAGCAATACAACGTACCAGTATGTCGTAGATCCTAACTTACCTCCAACATCCGCCAATACGTTAAGTAACGTAATAACAACTCAAATTAATAACGCTACTATTGTCGCTACGAAGTCTGTGAATACACCGACAGCTGCAATTGGTGATATTGTTACCTATACGATTGCAGTAACAAATACAGGTAATATCCCTGCTAGTGCAACTGTTTTAACAGATGGGCTTGGCGCAGGAGCTTCATTTATCCAAAACTCCGTAACTATCAATAATGTTCCACAACCAGGATTAGATCCATCACTTGGTGTTCACTTGGCAGATATTTCGCCAGGAGATACTGTATTCATTACTTTTCAAGCACAAATTTTAGCGATACCACCTAGTGGCACATTAACAAATAATGCTCTTGTAAATTATGAATATACCGTGAATCCAAACCAATCTCCTGCTGTTGGTAGTACAATTACGAATACGACGGTTACTCCAATTATTGATGCTACTCTTTCTATAAATAAAACTGTCAATTCAACATTCGCTACTATTGGAGATACACTTACTTTCACTTCTACCATTACTAATTCCGGTAATACTACCGCAAACAATGTCATTTTTACAGATGTAATTCCAAATGGTACAACGTTTATTCCAAATAGTTTTACGGTAAATGGAACAACTATTCCTAATGCAAATCCACAAAATGGTATCAATATTAGCAACATAAATTCAAATACATCCGTTATACTCAGTTTTCAAGTAAACATTACAACGATTCCAAATCCTAATCCAATCCCTAACAAATCATCGCTTCAATATAGCTTTATTGTAGATATAAATGAACCGCCAGTTTCACGAACAGTTAAATCTAATAAAACTTTTACACAAGTAAATACTGCTTCTGTTATCGCAACAAAAACTGCAAGCAGTGCTTTTGCTGCTGTTGGAGATACAATTACGTATACAACTACCCTCACCAATAGCGGAAATACTGCCGCAAACACACCTGTTTTTATCGATATATTACCACCTGAACTTTCATTCGTTCCTGATAGCGTACAAATTAATACCATCCCACAACTTGGATTTAGACCAGATAGCGGGATTTCTTTAGACTCAATTCCAGTTGGAGGAACGACAACAATTAGCTTTCAAGCTATCGTTGGCTCAATACCAGTTACAAACCCAACTTTGAACCAGTCTAGCACGACATACTCGATCATTGTTGATCCTACCCAACCGCCGGTGACAGAAACAGCTACAAGTAATCCAACTTTAGTTCAAATTAACGAAGCGATTATTCAAGCAACGAAAAGTGTGGATCGACTCTTTTCTGACATAGCACCTGGAAATTCATTTTTAACGTATACAGTTTTATTAGAAAATGTAGGGAACACAACTGCTACGAATATCATTTTTACAGATCCAATTCCAAATAATACAGTGTTTATAGAGGATAGCGTTCGAGTAGGCGGAGTTTTATTACCTGGAGTAAATCCAGCGAATGGGATACCAATTGGGGATATTATTGCAGGAGATTTTATAAACGTTACCTTCCGTGTGCAAGTAGTTAGCATTCCAAATCCAATTTTCACAATTGGACCAGGCGGACCAAACTCACCGGTTGTAAACGGCGCTTCCATTAATTATCAATTTATGACAGGTCCAAACTTGCCACTCGTTTCAAGAAGTACGACATCCAATCCGGTTTCGACACAAATAAATTCTGGGGAAATTGTGGCAATCAAATCTGTAGATAAAACTTTCGCTACAATTGGCGATACAATTTCTTATACGATTACATTAAGTAACCCTGGAAATGTCACTTCACAAAATATAATTTTCACGGATACTTTACCTAATGGGACGACATTCATATCTGGTACTCTTACAAACGATTCTGGTACACAGCAAATCGGAAATCCATCTAACGGGATTCAGATTGGAAATATAAATCCGAGTGGAACCGCCATTATTACTCTCAATGTACTTGTTACAAACATTCCAAGTATAAATCCAATTTCTAATTTTAGTTCTGTACAATTTGCACATGTGGTCGACCCTAGCCAACCTGCCGTATCACAAACGAATGTATCTAATACGGTTTCGACAACTATTAACAGTGCGATATTAACAACCCAAAAAAGTGTGGATAAATCTATTATTTCCGTCGGGGATACACTTACGTATACAACAACTATTACAAATACAGGAAATACACCAGCTACAAATATAACTTTTACAAGTGCAATTCCAGCTAGTACTACTTTTATACCAGATTCCGTCACAATAAATGGCATCCAACAGCTTGGTGCACAGCCAGCACTCGGAGTAAATATACCAAATATCGCGCCTGGTGAAACAGTAACTGTTACCTTCCAAGTAAATGTTATTTCTGTTCCTCCTTCAAGTTCAATTATGGGTAACGATACAATTTTATATTCTTATACTGTTGATCCAAACGGAACTCCTGCTACTACTTCTACTTCAACGAATATTGTCACAAACCCAGTATTAGATGCTATGATAACGATGGTAAAATCGGTCGATCAAACACTTGTAACACTAGGCGATACCATTACCTATACGACAATTTTAACAAATAACGGCAATACAAATGCAACGAATATTACTTTCACTGATCTTATACCAGATGGCACAACATTTATTACTGACAGCGTTACAATAAATGGAATCACACAAATTGGATTGAATCCTAATACAGGCATAACGATTGGATCAATTGCCCCTAACAGCTCAATATCTATAGCATTTCAAGTGACCGCTACTTCTACCCCTGTTCAAAATCCTATTGCCAATTCCGCTACTGCTTCTTACACATTTATCGCTGATCCAAATGCACCGATTGTTTCAAGAAATGTTACTTCAAACACAACGTTTACTACAATTAATACTGCTAACATTCTTTCATCGAAACAAGTTGATAAAGCTTTTAGCCACATCGGAGATACACTCACTTATACTGTCACTTTAACAAACAATGGAAATTCCTCCGCACAAAATGTTATTTTCACAGATGCTATGTCGAGCGGAACGAAATTTATTACAAATTCATTTTCTATTAATGGAATTCCTCAAAGTGGTGCAGATCCAACAAACGGTGTAAATATTGGGCCGATAACAGCTGGGGCTACAGTAACTGTTTCATTCCAAGTAAATGTGACCTCATTACCAACCCAAAACCCAATTGTAAATTTCTCATCAACATCGTACCAATTAGTCTCACCACCTGATGCAGAAACTTCAATTAGTAATCCTGTTTCAACACAAATTAAAGAAGCAATATTATCTATGACGAAAAATGAAAGTGTATCCTTTGCAGATTTCGGGCAAACTGCTTTTTATACTACTTCTATTACCAATATAGGCAATACCGATGCAACTAATATAGTATTCACAGATGCATTACCAAGTGGACTCACATTTGTTCCTAACACATTAACGGTCGATGGCGTTTTACAACCGAATGCGAATCCAAATACAGGCGTATTACTTGCAACACTTCCACCAAATGAAATATATAGTATCGTCTTTCAAGTTACGGTGAACAGCATCCCACCTATTAATCCTGCACCAAATACAGCAACAACGACGTATGAATTTACTGTTGATCCTGTTAATCCTCCCATTTCAAGTGCAGCTACTTCCAACACTACACTTCTTCAAATAAACAACGCAACTATTATTAGCACCAAAACAGCAAATCTTACTTTTGCAGATGTTGGTAATACAATAACATTTACACTTAACCTTCCTAATACCGGGAATGTGACCGCAACTGATGTAACTATTATCGATATTCTTGATAGCAATTTAAGTTTCGTTCCAAATAGTTTCACAGTTAATGGGCAAACCATTCCAAACGCCGATTTATCAACTGGTGTAAATATTGGTTCCATTAATGGTGGTAATACGGCAATCGTTACATTTCAAGCAACTGTTATTACACTTCCAACACTTAATCCCATTTCTAACTCTGCTTCTACCACATATCATTATGTCGTTGATCCTAGCCAACCACCTATTACAATTTCCAATCAATCTAATACAACGACAACACAAATTAATAGCGCTATCCTTACTGCACAAAAAAATTCAAATGTATCTACGGTAGATATCGGGCAGGATATTACCTACACCGTTACAATTACAAATAGCGGAAATGTGAGTGCAACGAATGTTATTTTTACCGACCTTATTCCAGACGGAACTTCCTTTGAACCGAATAGCTTTACACTGAACGGAACTAGCATCCCAAATGCAGATATCATTACAGGCGTTCCAATCGGTGATATCGCGCCAAACGAATCTGTCATCGTAGCATTTCACATTATCGCCAATGAAATTCCATCTATAAATCCAATTACTAATCAAGCTAGCGTTAGCTTTCAACATATCGTTAATCCAGCTAATCCTCCAGTTTCAAAAAATATTATTTCTAACAACGTTACAACAAAAATTGAAAGTGCTATTTTAAATACTATTAAAATAGGAGATAAAACTTTTGCAACGATTGGTGATACAATTACGTATACAACGACTATTACGAACACAGGCAATATTCCTGCTAACAACGCTATATTCTCAGACCCTTTACCATCGTGGACACAATTTGTTGCAGGATCAGTTATTGTTGATGGCACTCCATTACCATCCGCTTCGATTATTAACGGTGTTGGTATAAATACAATCAATCCAAATCAAACTGTTACAATCATATTCCAAGTACAAATCATAAGTAATCCAACAACGTTCACACCTGAACTCCAAAACTTAGGATTTGTTAACTTCCAATATAACGTAGGCAATGCATTACTGGCTCAGCCTGGCAATGTGGAAACGAATGTCTTCGTTACTTCTATTAATACAGCCATACTTTCAGCTGTAAAAACTGCTAATACAGCCTTTGCAAATATTGGAGATACGATCACTTATACAGTTTCGATTCAAAATAACGGCAATACAAACGCTACGAATGTAAATTTCTCAGACCCAGTTCCAACTGGAACGACCTTTGTTGAAAATAGTTTTGCTGTAAATGGAAATACCATTCCAGGCGCAAATCCAAATAACGGAGTTAATATCGGAACAGTTAGCGCAGGTAGTTCCTTAACCGTTACTTTCCAAGTCATAGTTACATCAACTCCACCTTCAAATCCGATTACAAACGTAGCATCTATTCAATACGCATTCATCGTTGATCCGACCTCTCCTCCTGTTACAGGCACAATAAATTCTAATAGCGCTTCAACACAAATTAATAACGCGACTGTTACAACTGTTTTACAAGCAAATCGTTCAATTGTATCTATCGGGGATATAATTACGTATACAGCAACATTAACGAATACTGGAAACTTCCCTGCAAACTCTGTATTACTCATTAACGGAGTTCCTGAAGGAGCATTATTTGTTCCAAATAGTGTTACGCTCAACGGGATTTCACTTCCAGATGCAAGTCCAACTCTCGGTATTCCAGTTGGTATTATCGCACCAGGTGATTCCGCTACTATTACGTTCCAATTTCTTGCAAGTTCTATTCCACCGCAAGGAGCGATTATAAATCAAGCACTTACAAGTTACACGTATATTGTCGATCCAAGTCAACCTCCTGTTACAGCAACATCCTCGTCTAATACGGTTAATACAGCTGTTGTTGATGCATCGTTATCCGTAATTAAAAGTACAGATTCTCTCGTACAATCTACTGACGGTACAATCACTTACACAGTAGTCGTTCAAAACAACGGAAATACTACTGCAAATACAGTTACTTTAACAGATTTGGTCCCAGAAGGAACTGCATTTATTCCGAATAGCGTAACTATTAATAGTGTTTCCGTTCCAGGTGCCAATCCTAACGTAGGAATACCATTAAACTCCATCGCACCGTCAGAAAACGTCACTGTAACATTCCAAGTTATCGTTCAATCTATTCCAAGCGTGAACCCAATTTCTAATACAGCCCGTATTGACTATACTTTTATCGCCGATCCAACTGCCCCTATCATCTCTCGAACAATTACGTCTAATCCTGCTTTCACACAAATTTCGGATGCGACTATCCTTTCTTTAAAAGGAGTCAATTCACAACAAGCAACAACAGGTGATATTTTGACTTACACAATAACACTAGAAAATACCGGAAATATTCCAGCTACTAATCTCATATTTTCAGATACTATCTCCCAAAATACTACATTCGTAGAAAATAGTTTTACACTTAACGGAACAACTATACTTGGTGCTAATCCAAATGTAGGTGTTACTTTACCTACCCTAGCAGCAAACGCTACTCATCTTATTTCGTTCCAAATTCTTATTAACGATTCATTCTCGCAAGAATCGATTACAAATCAATCCAATACAACATATACAATCCAACCAGACCCAGGGCAACCGCCTATTACTGAAACATCTACTAGTAATATCGTCATTACAAATTTCGTGCAAGCACAATTGACAATTACTAAAACATCCAATCCAACAACTGTAGATATCGGTGGAACTATACTTTATATTTCTGAAGTGAAAAATATCGGTAATGTTGACGCAATAAATATTAATTTCACAGATTTTATTCCAGCTGGGACTACATTCGTTCCCGATAGTGTCACAATTAATGGTGTCCTTCAGCCAGGTGTAAATCCTGAAAACGGAATACCGATTGGAACAATTCCAGCAAACAGTTCCAAAACGATACTATTTCAAGTGCAAACAAATAATCCACCTACTGAAACCGAAATTGCAAATCAATCTTCAGCAACTTACCAATATGTAAGTATTCCTACAGCCCCACCAGTAAATCGCTCTGCAAATTCTAACATTGTTACAACATCACTTCAAAATGCAAATATTATTTCTGTTAAAAGCGCGGATGTAAATTTCATATCAATCGGGCAAATTATTACCTACACAAATACACTACAAAATATAGGAACCGTTCCGGCTAACAATACCGTGTTCATTGATAACATTCCAGAAGGTACTATATTCATTGAGGATAGCTTAGCAATAAATAATGTAACTCAGCCTGGCGCTAATCCTGAAAACGGAGTAACTCTCGGCACGATACAACCAAATGAAACAGTCACTATTTCATTCCAAGTACAACTTACAAATATACCAGAGGGCAATACAGTCATTAATATTTCAGACACTTCGTACGAATACCAAATTGACCCTAGTTCTCCCATTATTCAGCGTAGATCGTTATCAAATGCAGTAAATACTGAAGTGCGAACGGCAAATGTTAGTGCAATTAAATCCGCTAACAGATCCATTACACGTATCGGTCAAATCATCACATATACAGTCGCAGTTACAAACGCCGGTACAATACCTATTACAAATACTCTCCTACTTGACGCAATTGCTTCTGGCACCACATTCGTTCCAAATAGCATTCTTGTAGATGGCGTACCAAGACCTAACGAAAATCCAATTACCGGTATTAATCTTGATATAATTCTTCCAAATAATACGATTATTGTTACGTTCCAAGTAAGCGTAGTCTCTATACCGCCACAAAATAACATTAATAATATCGCCGTCATTCACTATGAGTATCGACCAGACCCAAGCGGACCACCAATTTCAGAAACAACCTCTTCCAATAGTACAAATATACAATTTATTGATGCTATTCTTATTGCTACAAAATCCGCTAATACTGTATTAGCTAACATTGATGAAACCATTGAATATACAGTATTCATTCAAAATAATGGATCGACTACAACTAACTCCATCTTTTTTACAGATACTATAGCGGATGGAACAGTATTTATTCCAGGAAGTGTAATAGTTAACAATACTGTACTTCCTGCAGCAGATCCGAATATCGGCTTTTCCATTCCTAATGTCGCAGCAGGTCAAATGGCTACAATAACATTCCAAGTTTCCGTTACGAATTTACCTGCTGTAAATCCAACACCTAATACTGCAAACATCGTCTACGACTTTATTTTCAATCCTGACTTTGCACCAATTCAAAAATCTACTACTTCCAATACTACTTTCGTTCAAATTAATGATGCTGATATCGTTTCACTTAAAACTGTTGATTTGACCTCTGTAACAATTGGTGACATTTTAACTTATACAACAACTTTAACGAATACAGGGAATACGGATGCCACTGCTGTTGTATTTACAGACAATATACCCGATGGAACAACCTTTATTGACGGTAGCGTTTTAGTAAATAACATTCCTCAGCTTAACGCCAATCCAGGTGCAGGTATACTTGTAGGAACGATTGCTCCTAATATTTCTATCCCAGTCACATTTTCTGTTACTGTCGTAGCTCTTCCTGCTAGCGGCCATGTTCAAAATCAATCAACTTCTCGTTATACAATAAACGTGGAAGAACAAATATCGACTAGCAATATTACCTTCACTGAAGTTATTTCTGCTAATGTAATTGCGACAAAAACAACGCCTATCCAATATGCTGACCTACAAACTATTATCCCTTATACCATTTCCATTACAAACAATGGGAATATACAAGTAGAAAACATTATTGCTACAGATATCATCCCAGTAAATACGAGCTTTATAGAGAATAGTGTTATCGTGAACGGCAACGCTCGGCCAAATGACAACCCTCTTAACGGTATACAAATTGATACCATTCCACCTAATACGACAGCAACTATTCTATTCCAAGTACGGGTTACTTCGATTCCACAAACAAATCCAATCTCTAACACGAGTACAATTAAATATGAATACACGGTACCAGATCGACCACCTATTACCGAAACTATTATTTCATCAGCTGCCGCAACAGAAATTAATCACGCAAATTTGAATAGTAATAAAGCTGTTGACCTTGCATTTGCAACGGTTGGTGATACGTTAACATATACGATTACACTAAATCAAACCGGTAATGTTGCAACAAATGATGTGATCATTCAAGATATTATTCCTCAAGGTACTACGTTTATAGAAAATAGCGTCATTGTAAACGGAGAAACTCTTCCAGGAGCGAATCCAGTAAGCGGCATACCACTTGGTACTATAACTATTGATGGAAATGCTATCGTTTCATTCCAAGTAACTGTGACTTCTATTCCAACACCAAATGAACTAAACAACAACGCAATTACTACTTTTAACTATATAGTCAACCCAAATAACGTACCTGTTACAAATACGACTACAACAAATACCGTCACAACTACTGTCCAAAATGATAATGTCATTGCCATAAAATCTGTTGATGTAACGAATGCCTTACCTGCTCAAACTTTGACGTATACAATTACGATTACGAATAGCGGTAATGTAACGATTGAAAACCTTCTTGCCATAGACACCGTACCAATAGATACGACTTTTGTTGCTGGTAGTGTTACGATTAACGGAATCAATCAGCCTAATGAGAATCCTGAAAATGGTATTACGTTAGGAAATCTTGCTCCTAATGACTCTGTCTTTATTACGTTCCAAGTGACAATATCTTCTTCTACTCTTCAACCTACAATTAATAACGATGCTTCTGTTTCCTATACCGTTATCATTGATCCAACAAAACCACCTATTACAATTACAAAGCAAACAAATACCGTTACAACGACAGTCATTGATCCGATGGTTCGTATTGAAAAAACAACTGACAAATCTATTGTCGTTATAGGAGATATCATTACATTCACATTAGCGGTATTTAATCACTCCCCAATTCCGACAATCAGCACTTCTGTTATAGACACAATTCCAGCTGGTACAACATTTATAGAAAACAGCTTAACAATTAACGGTACTCCCGTTCCAAATGTTCGTCCAGACACTGGTATTAATATCGGCTCTTTACCTGCAGATTCAGTAGCAACTATAACATTTCAAGTCCTCGTAACTTCTATTCCTTCAAACAGTACAATTATAAATTCTGCAACAGTTACCGCTGCCTTTCAATTGACACCACAGGATCCAATTATTACTTTCATTGTTAATTCAAATATCGTTCGTATACCAGTTCAATTTATAACTACAACAGTCACGAAAAATGCTTCCTTCAGCTCTGCTTATTTAAATCAATATTTTGATTACACGGTGCGCATTACGAATACTTCCAAAATTTCACTCTCAAATATTTCATTACAAGATACTATTCCAGCAGGTTTACAATTTATAAACGGCACTGTCTTTATTAACGGTGAACGCTCTCCACTAGCGAATCCGAATATCGGTTTCCTAGTCGCTACTAATTTGGAACCAAACGAAACAATTATCGTGTTATTCACAGTACAAGTAATAAGTCCACCTGTTAATAATGAATTTAAAAATACGGCCAATATTTCGTTACAACTTCAAGTCTCACCTACCGACCCACCAATTACAGTAACCGTTACAAGTAACGAAAACATCGTCACCTTTGTTCCAGAAAATCCAGATGAAACACTTCCAAATTTAAATTGCTTCTTTGACGGTGAGCGCTTCATTCGTATTACTCCTCGAAATGTACGAAATTACCTTTGGACTTGGATTTGGTGGAAGTAATTGAAACAAAAAAGAGATTGTAGTTTGGTTGAAACCAAATTACAATCTCTTTTTCATTACCTATATTCCACTACGTTGTAACTCGTCCAATGATATAGGATTAAACACCATCTCAAGTTATTTTAGTCGTAATAAGTTGGCCAGCTTCATTAATAGTAACTTTCCATTTCACTCCACTAGCAGTCTTCATGATTATACCTTTACTTGCCTCTATTTCAATATCTCCAAACATTCTTCCTCCAGTTGTCGCTAACCAAGCACTCCCATTTTCCATAGAAGATCTTGCAAAGATACGATTAATTCGAAAACGCTTATGGTCTTGAGAATAACCACTTAATGTAATTCTAACTTTATATAACTGACTCGCCTTCATATTCGATATAATTGTATCGCCAACATTTAATGGAACATCCAACGCGATAACCCAACTTCCAGTTGCACTTAATGCATATTCAATTTTAATTTTCTTTGGACTCTCTCCCCACCCAAAATACATTCCAAAACAATTTAACATTTGTATTGGTTTTTTCGTAAAATCCAGTTCAATTACAACTGGATTACTATCTGGAACGTCAATATAGTTTACACTTTGTTCATCTATTAAATTAAAGCAATTTGTGAGATTTCCCCCGTACGGCACTTTTCCACTTACTTGCTTAACGTTATATTTCTGCTGAGCATTTACTAAAATATCATCTTGATTTCCTATTAAATGAGGTCTATTTAACGTCAAAGGTAACTGAATTCGTAGGGATTCTTCATAAGTAGACTTACAAACATTGTATTGTCCTTGATCTACAATAGTTGTCGAAAGCAGATTTGAAAAAAGGTAGTTACGATGAGAATTGGAAGAAAATTCAATAACAATTTGTTCACTACTCATCCGGTACGTATCCCAGATCATACAATCAAATGTATTATACGCACCTGAACAACGAATTACTTTGTTCGTTTGTTGTCTACATTGCACTTGAATATCATGAAACGTATTTCCTGAACTTTCATTTGGCAAATCACTATTTCCATCTACTTCAATCCCATACACACATCCATCAATAAATATAGATTGAAATACATTGGCGTTAATCCAACAAGGTGTATTAATATCATCTATATACTCTGTTTTCAAATATATTGCAGTTTGAAAGTTTTTAATTTGAATAAATTTAACTTGAAAGAAACTAATATAATCCCATGCCTTTTGACAATAAAAATGTATAGCTTTTCCTTTATACGATGGAGTTGTATTTATTATATTTATATTTGATATAACAGATTGATTAGGTACTTCGATTTGTTGTGAACCAGAAACATAAATAACAGCAGATTGAAACAATGGATTTATAACTTGAATAGTACCACCAACTATCGAAGCGTTACTTTGTAGCTCAAATGCATTAAAATCTCCATCAATTTGCAGCGTTACGGTAGGATCTAACTCTAATCTTACGTTTGATTTAATAACAATCGGCTTTACAATTTTGTACGTATTTACTCCTGTAATTTTTACTGTCGAAATTCGGTTAGCTACACAATAATCAATAGCTTGTTGAATTGCTAATGAGCTATCATTTACCGAGTTTGGAACTGCGCCAAAACAATCAATGTGAACGCTACTTTCTGGCGCACAATCTTCTTGGGAAGAAATATATTCTGACAAAATAAATTCACTCCTCATATTACCTTTTTTCATATAATATGTGAGTTCTCTCTTAAAAGTTTCTATAATAAAAAAAACAAACGACCTACCCGGTCATTTGTTTAACTCATATATATTTTTCGTTTCTTCTATCATTTTAGTTAACGAGAAATACCTCACTGCTTTCTCTCGTGCTTTCAATCTAATATCATTTACCCTTTCTTCATTCCCTTGTAGTTCTTCAAGTGCACTTGCGAATTCAGATTCGCAATATTCAGATATCAAAACACCTGATTCTCCATCTATTACCGCTTCATTTATTCCGCCAACATCTATTGAAACAATTGGTGTCCCTGTAGCCATCGCTTCAATTACTACCATTGGAAACACTTCACGAAAAGATAATAAAAGTAAGGCATCCATATTCCCTATAAACTCATGCGGCTCTGAAATATTCCCTAGCATCTTCACCCTTTGCCGCAATCCATATTTTTCTATTTCTTTCATAATCGATTCTTTCTCTGGTCCATCACCAGCAATATAAAACATAAAATCATTTCTCTTTTTCAACACATTTGCAATTTTGACAAATAGTTGATGGTTTTTCTCTTTGGATAATCTAGCTAATATCCCTATTTTATATGTAGGTTCTTTCTTCTTCTGCTGGAATAAAAACTTTTCAATATCGACACCGTTATAAATTGTATTTATTTTTTCTTCTGCTACATGAATTGAAATTAAATTATTCTTTTCAAACTCACTTACTGTAATAATATTGTTTACATATTTATTCATGAAATAACGAAAAAGCGTTGGCATTTTCTTTTCTAATATCGTTACATTATGTTTCGTATAAACAATTTTCATCTTTTTTTTAATAAACTTTTGAATTAGAAAAGCATATAATACCATTCGCAAACTATTTGCATGAATAAGTTCTATCTTTCGTTTACAAATTTCATTTCGTAAATAATAAATATTTCTCAAATGATTCCATCGACTAAGTAATATAAAATTTTCTTTTCTAGTAAGAGATTCATATAGTTCTCCATCACCTGCAGCTGTATAAATCTTAAAATCATCATAACGCAAATTACTTTCCAATTTACAGAAATAGCTCTCGGCTCCGCCAGTTATCAATTTATCTGTCATCAACAGTATATTCATAATTGCGTCTTCCCAACTACATTAATTTTATTTTTTTTATAAGCATGATAAGCATACTTACTAAAATAGTAAAAAATTTGCACCGAATTCAGTCGTTCTTGTTCCCTTAACAATTTCCAATACCGGAAAGCTGCTCTAATTTTATTTCTAGAAACAGAATTTGTAACAATTCTATATTTTGCTAACACTTGCTGTATCCCTTTTGCTTCATACCCTTCATGTAATAAGTTCAGCCATAACGCTGTATCTTCCGGCTGTATACTAGGCATTTCGACATATGGAATTTTTTCACGATCAATCATCACTGTTAAACAACCGATAATTGTATTTCCTACTAAATAATGATAGTCAACAGATTTTGGTGCACTCACTTCACGATTTAATTCATTACCATTTTCATCAATTAAACTATACGACGCATATGAAAAAGCAATATTCATTTCTTCCATAAATAACAATTGTGTCTTCAATTTATGCGGCAACCATATATCATCACTATCTAAAAAGGCAATGTACCTTCCTCTTGCCTCTTGGATCGCTAAATTCCGAGCTTTAGCAGCACCAACATTTTCTTTTAATGATAATAACCTAATTCGTGAGTCTCCTTCTATTATCTCTTTAATTTTCGCGGCAGATTGGTCGGTTGAACCGTCATCAACGATAATCATTTCCCAGTTTTCATACGATTGATTCTGTACAGATGAAATTGTCTCACCTATAAATCGTATACTATTATAAGAAGGTGTTATTACAGAAACATAAGGCGGCTCGTTAGGCTCGTTATGTACTGATAGACATTTTACCATCTATCTTTCCCCTTCCTTCATATATTGAAATATACTTCACAACAACTGCTAAAAATAAAAAGAACGCTTCGTTAATAATGAGTGACAATGACATCATCTGAAATAAAAATGCAATCATAGTCAATAGAAGATATGGTTTTTCACGAAACAAAGTATGCTGCGCTAGCTTGAACATTAATATGAATAAAAACGCGCTATATAGAAGAAAACCAATTGTACCCGATTCAGACAAAATTTCTAAAAATGTATTGTGTACATATAATTTTTCATTAAATTGATACTCATAATAATTCGAAAAGTTAAAAGCGCCGATTCCAATATATGGATTGAATAAATAATATTTAAAAGCAGCTTCCCATAATGTAAATCTACCACTTCCATTATCATGGGAAAAATCAGAAATTCGTTTATTTAATATATCATCTAATTGGCCCCCCATTACACTATTCGATAAACTAAAAATAACTACACTAAACAATACTAAACTCATAATTATTTTTATTTTTTTGGCGAAACTAGACATACATATATATACAAAAACGACAAGTACAAGCGCTAATATACCGCCCCTTGAAAAGGTTAATAGACTTGTCGTAACACATAAAATCAATCCTAAGATGTTAGTAATATTTTGTAAATTCGTCATATAGTACATAAAAAATATTGTATTATAAAAAATAAAAATGTTAGGATCATCTAGCAATCCAATTAATCGTGGATATCCTCTATCCACTAATAACCCAGCAAAAATTTCTCTCTCTTCTCCACCGTATAAACTAAAGTATTGTAAACCAATTATATATAGTATTAGACTTACAACATTAAATACTACTCCTACATAAGCAATAGATGATTCAAGTACCACTATTTCAGTATTCCCCAATAAATTCCTCATTATAAAATAGCATCCTAAAACGAGTAGCACGCCAAAAATCATACGAATACTAGCATTTAAATACATAGAAAGAATTCCACTTAAACAATAAATGAAATAAAACAGTAAAAATACAACTTCATGAAAATATAACTTTTGAATATGAAAGTTTTTAATTGTTAAACAAAAATATATGACTAAAAAAATCATATATATCTTCAATGAAAATCCAATATATAAATTGTATTTACTTAACATAACAAATAATATTAGAAGAATAATCCATCCCATCGATACTTTCATATTATTTTCCATAGGCTATATCCCCTGTTTCGTAATATAATCCTTTTTGCGTATTTTTCTTATAAAAGAAAGAAGAAGTTTTTTCAGCTCATAATCATATAGGAATATGGCAGCTACTACGATTATTATATTAAGAACAAGCGCAATTAAATGATATGTATGCAATATATATTGCACTCCAATAAAGGTTACACCAAAATAAATTGTATACGGTATTACAATTTGGAATACAATTTTTTTCTTCACTACACTTACCGCTATGTATCCCACTAAAGCGACGATTTCAAATAAAACCATAGCGTATGCCGCTCCTATCACTCCACCAATACTACTAAAGCTATAAAGCATAACCCCACCTATCACCAATGCTACACACTGCACAACAGTTCTCTTATTTTGACATCCACTCGTCGTTAAACCATCAGCAATGGCAATATTTAAACTCTGTAGCACAATAAGAAATGATAATATTTGGAGTGGTTCTACTGCATTGCTCCATTCTTCATGAAAAAATATAGAAATAAAGTATGGTGCTAAATGATATAAACCGATCGTCATACATATCCCTACAATCGCCATTGATTTAATTTGAAGCAAATTTAATTTCGTATGCTCTTCTATATTATTCTGGTTATAATGCTTAAAGAGCACTGGAAAAAATGCACCTGCAATTACCCCTGGTACTTGATATAAAGCTGCCGGCATCCGGTACGCCACTGCAAAAACACCTACCATACTTAATGGCAATGTATAGTTAAGCAAGATAGGTGCTAATTGTGGCGTACTCATTATTAAAAAACCGCTAATAATAAAGGGAGTTAATTGCCAAAATAACGCTTTATGAATTACGACTTTCATATTCATTTTCGTCTTTCTTCTCATGATATATATACTGAATAAACCACCGATCATATACCCAAAAGCATATAAGCGAGCCGTTACATACACCGGTAACTCTCCGAAAATACAAAAACATGTAATTATAATGACAACCGATGCTGATACAACTTTAATGAGCGCTATATACTTCATACGTTCCGTCAGTTGAAAATAGGCAATCCCTATATTTTGCCAAGTTAATCCTATTAACATGAAAAACATTACGTTTATCATCATATAAATTAAATTTTTGTCCGCATACATATAATGAATAACAATATAACCGATTATAGAAATAAAAATAAGTAGGATCATCCTTATTTTTATATACGATGATAAAATCTTCTCTAAATCTGCCCCATCCTTTGCCCCTTCTCGAAGAAACGTATTACTAAGTCCTAAGTCTGTAAAAAATAACATAACAAACGTCACTGCTATGGCAACACTAAACATCCCATAATGTTGTGCGTTAAAAAAGTTTGCTAAAACAATTAAACTGACGGCCTGAAGAAGGTTAGCTAAAATCGTACTATAAAATAGATGGATAATATTGTTTAGAATAGATCTACCCATACCAGTTCTCCTTTGCAAGTAACCTACTTACATATGTTGTTTGTTTACATATATATTTATCTTGCACCATTACCGTTCAATACAATTAAAACGGTTTTACATAAAATACGGATGTCCATTCGAATCGTTTTCATTTCAATATATTCCATATCCAACCTCAACTTTTCCTTTGGATCAAGATTATACCCTCCATTTATTTGCGCCCATCCTGTTAATCCTGGTTTTACCATTAAACGTTCCTTAAATTCTGGAATATACGCATCAAATTCATTATAAAAAAACTCTCTCTCTGGTCTAGGGCCTACAAAAGACATATCCCCTCTTAAAATATTTAAAAGTTGCGGTAATTCATCAATTCTCGTTTTTCTTATAAACAATCCAACTTTTGTAATTCTTGAATCATGTTCTTTTGCCCATTGTGGGCCATTTATTTCAGCATCCTTTACCATCGATCTTAATTTAAATACATTAAACTTCTTCCCGTTTATACCTAAACGTTCTTGAAAGTAAATTGGAGCCCCTGATGTTTCTAAAGTAATCATAATACAAAAGAACAACATAATTGGTATCGTTAATAGTAACAATATGATTGAAAATATAATATCAAACAAGCGTTTTACACTTCGATTCAATATGCTAGGCTTTTCTTGAGCTGGAATCGTATACAACTTGGCTTGATTTGTTTCACGAATCATGGATCGTTACCCCCACATTCAAGAATATAAAATTATCCCTATTAATTCACATTCTTTTCTATTTATATTCGCTATTACTTTTTGCACTGTACGTAGTGAATCTTTTCGCTTTTTAACTGCTAAGACTACTCCATCGCATTTCCCTGCAATAATGTGCGTAGCAGGAAGATCAAATACTTCAGAAGAATAAAAGAAAATGTAATCAAAATCTTCTTTCCACTTAGCAATTGCATTATCAAATTCATCCATAGCAACTAAGGGCGTCCCTGTGTGTACTGTTTTTTTTGCAGGAATACAATATAAGTATTTAGACAAATTACTAGAAAAAGATTCATAATTACAGGGGGAAGAGCTTATTATATCGTTTACTGTTATCATGTGATCACTTTGTAATAATACATGTAATTTTGGGTCAGAAAAATTCACATCAATAAGTAACACCTTTTTCTTCATTTCAGCAAACACTAGACCCATATTTACTATAAGCGAGGCAACAACACCTCTGTCCTTCGTTGAACTAACTGTGAACAGTTGTTTTCCAGATTTTTTCAACTCGTGATACACCGTATAAAACTGCTCTTTCATCAGATCATCATGCAGATCGAATGGCAGCTGTTTCTTTGTCCTAAACATCGACATGTTCACCTCGATATATAGATGATTGTTTATCAACCTCTGTAAGTTTCTTTTTTCTATTCGGTTTCATATTTATGTGACCAATAACAGAGACTGTTGTTATTTTCTCTAAATCCTGTTCCATGTATATACGTTCATCAAAATAATCTCGAAATACAGCTAAACCTATCCCAACAAAAAAACTAACAATTAAAGAAATAGGAATGATTAGTTGAAATTTCGGAAACAATTTTTCAGCCTGTTCCTGTAACTCAGGATCAGTCAATACTTTCACTCCTTGTACATTTGTGTACTGTTGAAAGCTTTTTTGTGATTGCTCTGCCAATGTCTTTACAATATCTTTCACGACTTTCGGATTGGAATCTTTTACTGTAACAGTTACAATTTGTGAGTTGTCCGTATTCAATACCGAGATTTTTTGTGCTAATTCATAACTTGATTGCTCTAATTTCAAAGTTTTTTTGACTGTTGAAATAATTAATGGGCTTTTTAAAATATCAACATACGATGTTACTAGTTGCTTATTTTCTTGTGTTTTATTTGTTGAATTTTCCTTATTAAACTCATCTAAATTCCCAACAAGAATTTGCGTTGAATATTGATATGACGGCTTTAAAACATACATAGAGATAAGAACTAAAGAAGCGGTTAAACAACACATCGTTAAAATAATCGTTACGAATCTTCTTTTCAATAATTGTTGAAAATCTTTTATACTCATTTCTTGCTTCAATTATTTCACCGCCCTTTTCTGAATAACATCCTGCAAGTCACTCTTTACAGATACCCCTCTCTTCTTTCTATCCACTTGTTTTGTTACATACTTTCCGACTCTGAATGCAAATTTTTCTACATATATATACGAAAGTATTGCAAGTATAAACGAAAAAACAAGTGAAAAAATTAAAATAATTGGCAACGGTAATATTTCATGGAGCATGTATATAAGGGAAAATAACGATATAATATGATATAAATAAAGACTGTAAGAAATCTTCCCCAAATATAACAAGTATTTATTACGTAGTAAGGACGACAAAGTTGATATTGACAAGCTTAATATGACAAATAGACATGCACTTATCGCCACTACGTAGTCTCGAAATATAAAATTATTGAGTACTTTCATTTCTCCAATAAGCCCTTCATACATAAAAAGTAAAATCGCAAATAAAAACCATGCAATTTTCGTATTTTTAGTACAATTACTATAAAAAACTATTAAATTATTTTTATACTTCGCAACTAGTGCTCCTAGTAAAAACAGCACCGTGTAATGCAATGTTAATGCATAGCTTGTTAATGTTAAGCCCGAGCGAAACAAAAATAATATTACGACAGAACATATACTAAAACTAAACAATAATAGTAATGAACACCTTAACGTTTTTCGTAAACAAATCATCAAAATTAACGGAAAAATTATTGATATTCGCATTTCATGGACAAGTGACCAAATGACACCGTTATATGCATCTGTATTATATTTCCCCACCAATAAAATATGTTGTGCGATTAAGCTTGAAGAACTTTCAATCGTCCATGAGCGATTAAACCATTCACTTAAATAAGAAATACCATATTCACTAATTGTAGCCTGGCATATAATAGCTATTATTATTGCCACAATATAAGGAATATATATTCTGCATATACGTTTTAAAAGGTATGATCCATAGCTACTATAGTTTTTTTGAATAGATTCATACAAAACAAATCCGCTCAAAACAAAAAAGATAATAACAGATTCGTTACCACTACTAAAAATTAGACGAGCAGGTGTTTCTTTTAATAGGTACACAACAAATGGTTTATTATCTTCATAACTGTAATTTTGAAATGCTGAAAAAATCATTAAATGATGACCGATCATTACTACTAATGAAGAAATCCCTCTTATAGAGTCCAATTCTTCGTATCTCTTCATCTTTTTACATCAACTCCTAATGAAATGATACTAATCATTTCAAAGCGACATCTTTATTCATATTCCTCTCCTTTCTTTTCATTCCAATTTTTCATATTAAAATGATTTTATAGTATAAATTTGAGTGTATTGTAACATTTTTTGTAATATTATGAATAGCGAATCTCAAAAATTGGTATATACCAATTTCAACCTCGAAAAATGAGTAATATTGATAGAAAAACACTATAAAAATATCTTGCATATTTACAAAATTAAAGAGATGAATAGCGTTTTTTCAATATAAAATAAAAAAGATAGCCTATATAGGCTATCTTTTTTATTTTATTTAATTACTCGCACCACTATATGCTACATGTCGTTTCTCAATTCTCTCTTCAATTTCTTTCATATTTTCTTTATTATTTAATAGTGATTGTTTATTTTCAATTAATAATTGTTTAAAAGATTTCCTCACTTTTTTTCTCATTTTCATTGTCCTCCTTGGGGGATGGTTTATATAAAAGATAAAGAATTATCTGTGTGTCCTTATAATAATTGATTGTTGTGAATTCTATTTGAACTTCATATGAAAATTCCGTTTATTTTCTGACAACTTTGTGAACACGAAAAAAAGACTCTCTAAAACTATGTTGAAATTAATTCACTTCATTATAAAAATTACTATTCCCATCAACTTTTATCATTATATCTTGTCGAAACATTTATATATTTAAAATTGAGTTCGACATAATTTTATTTACTATAATACTGTTTACAAAAACAAAAAGAAGGTGTCACCAAGTCAAATTTCGACTTATGCAACATCCCTCTTTCCAAACTATTTATAGCATATTTATTAATATTTCAGGTCTTCCCCAATTCATTTCTTCACAAACAAATCTAAGTTTTTCTTCATCCATTGTGTGTAATCCCTCTTCTAGTAAACATGAAATTGGAACTTCACAGTGAATTTGTGCTAATTGCAACGAAATATTTAAGTTCTCTAAATCACTTTCAATCTTCGTACGCTGCGCTTTTGTTAATGATTCTACATTTTCTAGTACAGCGGATACTGTTCCGTGCTCTTGAATAAGCTTATACGCTGTTTTTTCACCGATACCTTTTACACCTGGATAATTATCACTTGTATCTCCCATGAAAGCTTTTGCATGGACGATTTGCCACGGCTCTACACCTTTTTCTTCCATGATTTTCTCCGGTGTGTAATATTCGTAATTTCCAATTCCTTTACGCAGAAGCATAACCGTAACGTTCTTATCAACAAGTTGAAGTAAATCTGTATCACCAGTTAAAATATAAACTTCAGCTTCATTGCAGTATTGTTTTGCAAGCGTACCGATACAATCGTCCGCTTCGTAGCCTTTCATACCGATAACTGGAATGGATAATTTCGCAGTCATTTCTTGCACTAAATCAAATTGAGGAATTAATTCTTCTGGTGGCGCTGCACGATTTGCTTTATAATTCGAGAACGATTCTGTTCTAAATGTCGTACTTCCCATATCCCAGCATGTAACGATATGTGTTGGTTCAATCGCTTGCGTAGCTGTTAACAAGTGTTTCATATAACCATGAATCCCATTCGTAGGGGTTCCATCTTGTCGTTTCATAAATTGTCCGTAGACACTTGTTGCGTAAAAAGCACGAAATAATAGTGCCATACCATCAACTAATAATACTTTTTTCATAATTCCTCTCCTATTAAAAAAATAATAACCTCACGTTATCACGTAAGGTTATATAAATAGATTACCATTCTACGTTTTTGCTCAACTTTGTCTATTATACATTGTTTTTGTATATTTAGCACCATTAACACATTAAGACGTTCTACTACAACAAGTATGCAATATGCCTGAATACGTATTTTTTCCAGTAGAAACAACGACAGCCTTTGCACTTCCACTAACGATATGTGAACCTTTAAAACATACATTTTCAAGCTCAAGTGGATTATAATCTTTCATCCGTTTTAATGGAATAAATCGTTTACGTTCAAGGTGATAGCAGCTTTCAAACTTCTCTATACTCGCTTCGTTTCCCGTTAACACAGACTCATTCACTAATAAATCATCTGCATAAATAATACGTACATCAGCTGGCACAGCATCTCCAGCCGAAAGAAAAATCATATCTCCAGGTACAAGTTCTTGCACTGGTATCTCCATCATTTTCAGTTCACTATTTAGCCCTGTACTACTAGAACATTCTACTCTAGATACAGTAATCGTTTCACGTTGTAATTCATCACACACACGTTGTTTTGAAAAACCTGGAATCATGCCACCAAGCTTCATCATTACTTCTGCAAGAATTGCTCTTTTTGAAGTTAGTTCATTTCGGCCATATACTTGAATACGTTTTTGCGCCTCTTTCATTGATAGTCCGTCTCTTGTTGTTTTAAAATATGCAAATACAGATTTTACATCTCTTGTTGCAATTTCAATTAATAAATCTTTATTTTTTTGGAGCATTGTTTGTTCTTTTATTGATTTTTTATTTAGTTTATATGACGTGTTACCCACAGTTTTGTTTGCATATAACATATTATCGTCTCCTCCTTTACAACATAGGAAGAAACGCTTTGTTTCTCAATTTATCCACTTTACTGTGAAAGTGTCTAGCGCTTTATAAACGCTACATTGTGATAAATATAGAGGGAGGAACAAATCGTTTCCTGCCTACATCATATATTTTTGATTTGAAGTATATGGGTAACGGAACCGAGTCAGAATTTGACATGCTCCTCACCTCCTCGTTTAATTTTATAGTTTATACTATGAAATTACTCATAGCTTGGTAACAAAAAAGACCCCTACCCTTAAGAGAGTAGTGGCCATTACATACACAAATAAACGATTTCTAATATAATTAGAAATCTACGGACCTCTCCCTCGCCGAGTTTTAGCACTGTATAGCATAGGTACATTACCAGCTACGTTAAGAAAAACCTTAATTCGATCATTCCTGTTGACCCATTGGCGTCTCTCGACATTTTTGGGCAGTAGCATTTCTCTATACAGGAGCCTCACCTAACAGAGACTTATTTTCATTACATTGAAAATGTTACTCTTATTTAAAATAGATGTCAACAGTAGCCTACAATTTTTTCAAAAGGTATGGCAAACTAACGTATATAAAGTGAAACTTTAATCAGTGGGGGTTTTGTTCATCCCCCACTGATTATTAGCCCTCACCAATCGGGCTGCCCGGCAAATAGCGGGATAAAATAAAAAACTTTACGTTTAAACGTAAAGTTTTTAATAAGTTATACAACCAGCGATTACAATCCCAATCGAAAGCGATAAAAACATAAGAAAAAGACCGACTGCTTGATTATCTTCTTCGAGACTTTTGTTTATATTAAAGCGTGGTGTAAGCCACTCAGCTAAATAAAAGACGATAATTTGAGCCAAAATCCCAACTGCTCCCCACGAAATCATATCAAGAAGTGAAATTGAATTAGCTGCTGTCGAATATAAAACAACAGCTAACCCAAGTAATCGTCCTCCAAGCACATAGCTTACCGCCTTATTTCCTTGAGCCATTAACTTAAATTCCTTTACTTTCGTTGTCACTTCCATCAAGAACAGACCTATACATAAAAGGCCGAGTGTTACTGCTAAATATAATAAAAAATTAATCATTTTTCCCCCTCCTTTTTATACCTACCGGTAAATAGTACGATTCATTTCCTGTAATCTTTTCTCCCGCACGAATACCGATACTACTCGCTTTTCCAGCAATTAAAAACGAACCAAACACATATGACAGTTTCTCGATCCCTTTTTCTGTTTCCAAGGATACGACTGGCAGTTCGGTATACTTTTGAAATATCGGCAGTGACGCTTTATACGTTTCGTGTGCATTTTGAAGCATAATATTTTCGTCTTTATCGCGAATCGTAATTGTATCTCCTTCTCTCCCAAATGAAGGTTTTTGAACGAAAGAACCTTTTCCTAAAAATAAATCTGGTTCTAAATATGTAGGTAACATATATTCTTTAATCCACTGTTGTTCCTCATTTGTATAAAAGACCTCTTCTTCTGCTAACCCCCAAATAAGACACTGAATTGATTTTGGCTGAAGTAAAAATGCTGACAAAGGATTTATTATAAAAAGCTTTCCGGCTTTTACAAGTTGTAACAGTTCCACACCTACCAAATCTCCTGTTTCAGGATCTTGATCCTCAATTAAATCTTCTATCGGATATGTTTGGCGATATAAAACATCAATCTTCGCCCCATCTTTATCGACTAGAGCACCCTTTGTAATTCTAAGTTCTGACATTGGCACTACTTTATTTTCAACATGGCATAGCTGACTTAAATACATAGTGGTATTCCAATCCTCGATATGTTCATGATGTGCTGTAAAAACAACATTTGGATTATCTAATCCCTTTGTCGCTTCCATTACTGCTTTCGTTACACCAGAAGATAGCAATCGTTCTTGATCCGAGTTTGGATCATCATAGCCTAGATTTTCACATACTTTCCTATTCATTCGAAAACATTCCACAATAAAAGTTGGTGTATCACTATTAAACTCAAGCATTTTGATTTTATTATCCTCTGTTACAGCAAAATCAAATCGCGAAATTACAGATTCAGGATAAAGCCCTTTCATTCTAATGAATGATAAACTCGCGGATGGAAAGCCAAGATCTAGAAGCTGTTCGTCACTTAAATTACGCAGCAGTCTAGCAGTCTTAAAAAATATTTTCCCCATTCGTTCAGTCGCTAAGTGTAATTGGTCCAAAGTCTGATTTGTTATAGAAAAAACATGAAACAAACTATACTCACATTCATATAAATCCGACCAAAAATTCGGATATTTTAAATAAAATTCTTTTCGATCCCTTATGTATTGCGACATATTTTAGCCCCCAAATCCTCCCTTTGAACCGCTTCCAATTCCACCTTTAAATTCAGCAGACGATTGATACGATTTAAACGCCGATGAATTTTTAAAAGTAGATTTATTTTGATAGTATCGCCCACCATAGAAATAATGCCCACGATAACCTGAACTACTATCATCACACTGCCATACCCCAAGTTCATCATCCCAATCCCAATCAGAACAACTATTATCATTCGGTTTTGGGGGAAGATCTTGTGCGCAACCAAATAAAGTGCCAGTCATTAAAGACGTTACGACACCACCTACTAGCCATTTCGTTTTTGTCACCTTCGCACTCCCCTTTTTAAATTCTATTCCTATTATATAGGATGGCATGATAAAGTAGAAGAAAAAGGAAGAAGAGGGATTGAATGCGCTTAGAATATCGACTTAATGATGAAACGAAAGGGTATCCTGCTTTATGGAACTACGCCAATATTTCTAATTCTGAAATTATCGCACGCATGACTTGTGAATATTTTATTAAAGAGAAAAATACTTATGTTGTTACTGCAACTTCGGTTGATCCAGACGGAACAGCAGTTATTTATATTCAAAAAGAAGTTTTCGCCAATGACCCTTCAGACCCTACATACTCCCACATCGGTTTTGAAATTAGAGAACTAAGTGAAACGAGTTCAAGCTTAGTAGATAGTCAAGATGTATGGAACTACGAAGAAATTTTACCATCTCTTCATTCAGATATTATATATATTCAGCGAGACGGCATGTCTATGGAATTCTCCTTGGATTCAAGAGAGATTGATGAAGACAGAAAGTGCTACATTTATTACGGAAACTTCACAGGTGAATCAAGATAATATTGATATATCTATGCAACAAAAAAACCTTACGTATAAAACGTAAGGTTTTTATATAGCCCCACATATGCCGTTCTCTCTAGATGTCCATAAACCTGCTCTCACAGGTGGATGCTCTCACAAATGTTTGTAACTTCCTTCTTAAAAAGATGGCATGTTAGCTACATTTAAATATTGAACTTCCATATTAAACTTATTGGTTTAAGACATGCATAAGCTACGTACACCGTAGGAATTTTATATAAGGTTAGTTGAAATAAGACCCCCGCACGTGCCGCTCCTCGTAAATGTCCAAAAACCCGCTACTCGCAGGTGGATGCCCTCACAGTTACCGTACATCTTCCTCCACAAGGAAGGCTTGATGATGGTCGCTAAATATTGAGCTTCCGTATAACTAACATCGGTTTTAGACATAAATAAGTTACGTACACCGCAGGATGTATTATTTACTTGTCGTTATATTATCACATTGTTTCCAATGTGTAAAATACAAAGTTTTTCGAGCAATCTCTTGCTTGTGACCTTATTTTAATACAAATTATTTTTGCATGCAAGTGATTAATCTTCTTCTTTTGCAATTTGATTTTCTGGATAAGAAATCCAATCACTCCAGCTACCTGCATACAATTTAACATTTTGGAATCCAGCCAATTTTAACGCAATGATATTTGGACATGCCGTAACACCAGAACCACAATATACAATGGTTTCCTTATCTTTCGACAGATTTTGAAATCGTTCTTGTTGCTCAGCTTCATTCTTAAATTGTCCTGATTGCAACATTCCATCCTTCCAAAAATAGTTTGTTGCTGTCGGAATATGTCCTGCTTTATGATCGACAAGTTCCTCTACACCAGCATAACGTTTTGGCTCTCTTGAATCAATTAACGTAACATCTGCACCTGCCTGGATATTCTCTCTTACTGTTTCCATCGATACAAGCATATGATCTTGTATGTTTGTTTTAAATGTTTTTCGTATAACAACAGGAATTTCCGTTGTTGTCGGTAGTCCATTCTCTTTCCAAACCGGGAAACCACCATCTAATATATATACTTTCTCATGTCCTACATAGTTACATAACCACCATAAACGAGCAGCATTTGCACCAGCTTGACTGTCATACGCAATTACTGTCATATGTTCATCAATACCAACCTCCGAAAGCTTGTCCGCAAACTCTTCAATGCTTGGCAACGGATGGCGGCCACCATGTTCTGCTATAGGACTTGATAAATCTAAATTCAAATCAAAATATAACGCATGAGGAATATGTTCTTCTTCATACTTTTCTCTACCCCAATTAGGATTCGCTAAATCAAAACGACAATCGATTACACGGACGTTCTCATCTTCTATATGCTCACGTAACCATTCGACTGTAACTATCATCTTTAACGACCTTCTTTCTCTTGTAAACGACTTACATACTCCATAACCATTTCTTCTGTAACATATTTACGCTGCAAGGTAACACCATTTTTTGCAAGATCATTAATTTGCTTTGTTACAACATTAATGACATCAACCGAAAATTCTTTCCCATTTGACGCAAGAGATACGGCTGCTTCAATAGCTGCTTCACGCTGCGCATCTAATTGTAAACATGCTTTTACACTTTCATTTTGTTTACGAGAATGTGCTGTAATTGCTTTATGTACTTCCATCTTCTCTTCCCCCTAAATAAGTTATACGTTCTAATTCAATTCCATTGCAAGCCGAATCATATCACGGCATACAATGCCATTTTCAATAATCTCTTCTTCATAATGCTTCGAAAAGTAATCAAAATCAATAGAAAAAATACGAAATCCACATTTTTGATATAAAGCAAGTTGTGAAACACTAGAATTGCCTGTACCAATTTCAAGTTTTGACATACCATATCCTTTAGCAGTTTCTACGGCATGCCTTAATAGCTTCTTCCCAATCCCTTTTCCTTGCAAATGCTCTGCAACCGCAATATTCATGATTTCCATCGTCTTCGGCCTTGTTTCCAAAAGAACATACACACCGATGATGCTGCCCCCTTGCTTTGCTACGTATGTTAACCCTCTTTGTACATATATAGCTATTTGCCGTTCACTTGGATCAGCAAGTAGCAATAAAGACTTCGGTATAGCCTCTTTTAAAATACGTTCTATTACAAAAGACATAAAAAATCCCCCCATCTCTATTGTTCTAAACCCTCCTTGTCTACCATAAATAATAGAAAGGAGGGATTCACCATGGACAACAATGAGAAAAAATGCAACGTCATCTCTATTGATGGAAAGAAGAAGAAAAGCGACACGTATTCCTATCCAAAATTAGTAGTTGAAAATAAAACATACGAATTTTCTTCATTCGTCTTATGCGGTGAAACACCAGATGGCAGACGACTCGTTCTTACTCATATGATTTCTACCGATGAATTTGCTGGATTTGTCAAATCTTTAGATACTGTACTGCAAAAGAAAATTGAACGAATCTTTTTCTCATAACGACTATATAACATAAATTTCTTTTTCAATCTCTACTAACTGATTGTGCAATTGTTCTTTACTTTGTTCATATAGAGATACATCGATCGTTTCAGCCAATGCAAACAATATACTTTCATAATAGTTCATTACATCTTGTTGCATCACTTTTTGGAATAAGTTCCACTTCATATCCCATTCTTGCTTATAATGATGGACAAATAAATCTTTTTCATCGGCTACATAGTTTGATACAAGCGGTTCTAATACAGATTTAGCGTCTTCTTGCATAAAAGCTTTGTCATTCTTTTCAAAAAAGCTTTTCTCATTTTTAAAATGTGCCAGTGCTTTTTTGAAATCTTTTATTTCAACTGAAGGGAACGGTTCTTTATGTGTAATATCTTTATATTCATACTCAACTGTTCCATTCATAGAAATTGATTGATTTTCTACTTTACAGTTCACTACAATTTCGTCCTTTGCACGCTTCATCGCTTCGTCTATCCATTTTTCAAGACGTAATGATGTCGCACGCATTTCTTGTAATAAATCATGCTGAATAAATGCTACTAATTCCATAACACACTGTTGCAATTGTGTTTTCACATTTCCATCCGTTCGAAGTGACGCCGGATTAATAAATTCAGTAAACACATCGTTATAACGTAGGAATAGACGCTGTTGCACGTAATAAAGCAACTCTTTCACTTCATTTTGCATCGCCTGTTCTTCAGCAAGTACACTATATGATGAAATAATATGAAGTAGTTGATCACGCTCTGCTTCATATTTTTTCGTTTGCTTCTCTTTCTCTTCATTCCCCTGCTTTGCACCATTTATCATGTTTACTAAAAGCTGATCTGCCCCTTGCAACGCACCATATAGAGCATGCACAGAAACAAGCATTAAATCTCTCATCATAAAGGACGTAAATGATTCCTCAAACTTAGTAATTCCAGAGTTTTGTAAAATACCATACTTCTCTTTTTCAACATTCTTTCCTTGTTTCTCTTCAAGCGCACATAAACTTGAAATTGCAAATAAACGCGGATTTCTAATACCGTATTGCAGTAGCTGATCTGCGATATAACCTTTTACCATCTCAAGTTCTTCTTCAGACTCTGCTAAATCCGCCGCATTAATTAAGAAGAACATTTTATCAAGGGCAAAAGTATCCTTTACACGCCCAAGCTGAATTAAAAATTCACGATCAGCACGAGAGAATACATGGTTATAATATGTTACAAATAAAATAGCATCTGCATTTTTAATATACTGGAATGCAACATCCGTATGGCGAGCATTAATAGAATCCGCTCCAGGTGTGTCTACAAGCGCTACTCCCTGCCTTGTTAAAGCACAATCATAATAAAGCTCCATATACTCAACGAAGCATGATTTTTCTTCATTCGCTACATAATCAGAGAACTCTTCTAATGTGACTTGTACTTGTTCTCCTAAATAAGTAGAAACTGCATCATACCCTTTTTGTACCGCTCGTAAAAAGCTAAATGTTGTTTTTTGCTTCCCAGTCGGTGAAGGATATTTCATAACTTTATCAATTTGTGCTAACGCCTCATCTAACGTAGTAATCTCATAATGAAACAGCTTATAAACAGCTTTCATATCTTCTAATAGAGCTTGCTTTGATTTGAATTGAACCATTACTGTTCCGTGTGGTTTTTCCTCTGTAACCGGCAAAATTTGATTAATCGTTGCCGTCGTCGGATTTGGTGATACAGGAAGTACCTTCTCACCAAGTAAGGCATTGGCAAATGATGATTTCCCAGCACTAAAAGCTCCGAATAACGCTACTGTAAATTGTTTCGTTTCCACACGACGCCTTTTTTCTATCACCTCTTGCTGTACATGTTTCAGCGCTGGCAATGGCTCTAATATCATTTCAGCTTTCTTCACTTTCTCTAATATACGCTGAATATTTAAAGCTGCCGTTCCTTTTATCTCTTCTTCATGAGCCGCTACGTTATCATTTACCATTTCCTGCTCTTGTAGTGTGAATTTCTCACTAACAATTTGTTTTTCACGTTGCAATATCTCCTCTATTTGCAATCCTTCTGGTGTAGCAACACGCTCGTGCCAAACATTTTGTAAATAACTTTCATATGTCTCTAAATTGTTACTGTATTGTAATTCCGTCTCTTTTGCCGTTTGCAACATCGTATATTTTTCAATCTCTTCTTCCATACGAGCAACTGCTTCCTTCACTTTTTGCTTTAAAACAACTGCACTTTTATCAAAAATTTGCTGTGCTTTTGTAAAATAACGTTTCTTCAGTTCATTCGCTACATCCGCTGTATAAAGAAGTAAGTAATCACCTGTGAAACCTGCACCTTGTTTAATGACTTCAGCTAACATTTCTGGTCCAAAAGCAATTTCTAAAGCATATATGTCTTTCCCAATTTCCTCCGTGAACAATCCTTCTTCTTTTAAGAAGGCTACAATAAATTCTTTCACATGAAAATCAAGTTGCGTTTCAACAGTCTTTTGAAGGGCAGAATAAAACGCCTCTACACGTCTTTGTTTTTCTTGCTCCGTCTTTCCTTTCGCAAATAGCAAACCAACTTTAAACTTTGTTAATTTCGTTTCTAAATATGCATTTGCCAATTCTCTCATTTCAAATGGCATTAAATACGCGTTATCTAATATAGCTTGTAAACCTTTTATAAATTCGTTTCTCACATGAGATTCTTTACTAGCCTCGCGATGTTTAGTTTCCGTTAGCTCTTCTTTCTTTTCAACTATTTCTGAAATCAAAAGCGGTGATGCTAACTCTTCCTCATATGTCAAAAGAGCTTTTTCATTTTCAGAAACAATAAACGAGAAATGTTCTCCCATTAAATGTTCTGTTTCTCGCTCCATTCCCTCTCTTACATACTGCTCTTTTTCTTTCATAATAGAAGTAATTAATGTTTCTAAGCTTCCAATTTCATTATGTGGATGGTTCATCATTCGTAATGACGTATAATAAACTCCATCTACTTCAATATCCCAGTTAGAGAACGATTGTTTCACACTATCTTTATAATCCTCAAATGATAATTCATTTTCTTTATGTTTATCTATTTGATTTACAACGAGATAAACCGTTTTATTACGTTGTTTCAATTCTTTAACAAATTGCAAATTCACTTCCGATTGGACGTGATTATAATCCATCATATAAAAAATTACGTCTGCTAGATGTAGCGTTGATTCTGTCGCTAGTTGATGGGCATCATCTGTTGAGTCAATCCCTGGTGTATCAACTAACATAACACCCTCAGGAATTGGTGCATCATTCCGATAAATATGAACACCAATTACCTCATCGCCATCTTTACAAATTTGCTTTAATTCTTCTGCTGAATATGCACCGTCATATTCGTACTGTTCTCCAGATTTAATCGTAACAACAACACGATCAAATCCCTTTTCAATTTTAACGACGTTAGCGCTTGTCGGAATTGGACTTGTTGGTAACAACTGCGCTTTATATAGATGATTCATCATCGTTGATTTCCCTGCTGAGAAGTGACCGCAGAACGCTATCATAAGCTGCTCTCGTTTATATTTTTGAATTACTTCAAACAACTTTAAGCTATTCTCTGCATCGCCGTGTTTTTGCCACTCTTCATAAAAACAAACAAGTTTTTTCATACCGTTTGTCTGTACTATGTTTGTCATCCCCTTGTTCCCCTTTATCCAAGATGTATATACTTTTCCCCGCTAATTGCGAGCTCATAACCAGTGAGAGTTACACTTACCCATTGATTACAGTTTTACTTTACTATCATACTAAATTTTCAGCATATTCTCATTAAAAATAAAAAATCCCTTTCATTCTTTTTACAAATGAAAGGGATTTTATGTCATATCACTCATTTTGCTGTTCCTACTCCATTTAAAACATACTTTGCAATAACTGCATATACAGCAACTGTACCTGCTACTAATGCATATACCATACTCATGCACCAACCTTTTTGATAATGATTATCACTTTTGAATACATTTTATCATTAAAGAGAATCATTATCAACACTTTTCATAAAGAAAGCTCCTTATAAGAAGGAGCTTTACTGCCTGTTTTGAAAAAGGTTAAAACTTGTTGTGCACTCTTATTATATCTCATAATACACATCTTAACAGTTTTAAAAATTGGAAATTACCTATATACCCTCTTCTTTACATTTTGTATAATAAAAGGGAATTACTTAACAAGGAGGAAAATAATGACACAAAACATTTCACAAGGCGAGAGGATACATTCCATCGATATTATTAGAGGAATAGCTGTATTAGGTATTTTTCTTGTTAACTGGCCAATTATTGCCGGGGTTGACTCACGTGATATTACAGGAATTTACGAAGGGATAGACAGCTATATTCGCCTATTTTACGATATGTTTATTCAAACGAAATTTTATACAATTTTTTCGTTTTTATTCGGATTAGGTTTTTATATTTTTATGAATCGTGCTGAGGCGAAGACCGATCGTCCAAAAACTTTGTTTGTTCGCCGCTTACTTATCTTATTATTATTCGGGTTCTTACATTACGTTCTTTTATGGGACGGTGACATTTTACATACTTATGCAATTACCGGGTTTTTCTTATTTTTATTTTACAAAAGAAAGACACGTACTATTTTAATATGGTCAATTGTACTATTAAGTTTCATGCAATTGTTCACATTATTAGGTTCTCTTGTCATGTTATTAGTGCCGGTAGATGAACTAGGCCTTTCCATAGCCATTATGCCGTTAGAAAACTGGGGCTTACAAATTACAGACAGATTCTATTCATTCTATTCTGAAGCAATAAGTAACAGTCTTATTATGCTTCCTGAAACACTAGGATTGTTTTTACTTGGATTATATGCCGGTAAAAAAGACATTTTCCGCCGTGCTAAGGAATTAGATCCAAAACTTAAAAAATGGCAAATCATTATGTTCATTTTAACATTACCGATGTGGTTTATTATGGTTTACTTCTTTATGAACAATCAACCATACACACCATTTTCACTTATGGGCATTACGATGATAAGCGGAAAGACATTGTTCATCTTCTACATTGTCACGTTAATGCGTTTATTACAAAAAGAAAAATGGCAAACAGTATTACGTCCATTCCAATACGTTGGACGAATGGCGTTAACGAATTACATCTCACATACAATTGTTACATTACTTGTATTCGGGCTACTATTCAAAAATGATTATCTTGCTCCATTATGGGTTGGACCACTATTCTGCGTCGGTTTCTACACGTTACAAATCTTTATTAGCCGCTGGTGGCTTTCACATTACCAATACGGGCCACTTGAGTACATTTGGCGTCTTGGTACTTACGGGAAAATGATGCCACTTAAAAAGAAAAGCAAGGTCTCATAACGAGACCTTGCTTTTTTACGCTTCTCTTACTGCACTTTGCATAGACACCGGCTCTTCTTTTACTTTCACTTTGCGCTGCGGCACCATATTAAATACGATATTTAACAATACTGCTGATGCACTTCCAAGTACAATTCCGTTATCTGTTAAAATACGAATGCTTTCTGGAAGTTGTGAGAATAATGTAGGAACGACTGTTACGCCAAGCCCAATTCCAACAGAACATGCAACGATTAATAAGTTTTCTTGTCTTCCAAAGTCAACGCTACTTAACATTTTAATACCATATGCCATAACCATACCAAACATTGCGAGCATAGCACCGCCAAGTACTGACTTCGGAATAATTGTTGTGATAGCTGCAATTTTCGGAATAAACCCAAGAGCGATTAACATACCACCGCAAGTATAAATAATAACGCGATTTCTCACTCCAGTTAATTGAACAAGTCCTACGTTTTGAGAGTATGTTGTATATGGGAACGCGTTGAAAATACCACCTAACACCATCGCTAATCCTTCTGCACGATACCCTTTTGTTAATTCTTTTTCACCGATTTTTTTATTGCAAATATCAGATAATGCAAAGTATACACCTGTTGCTTCTACAATCCCTACACAAGCAACGAGAATCATCGTAATAACTGGTGTTAATTCAAATGTTGGTGTACCGAAGTAAAATGGCTGAATACCATGGAACCAATCCGCCTCTCCAACTGCTTGCAAGCTTACTTTCCCCATAAATGCTGCAACGATAGTACCGAACAACAAACCTAATAGAATAGAAATTGAACGGATAAACCCATCAAAGAAACGATACATAATGATGATAAATAATAACACTCCAAATGCTAACGCTAAGTTTTCAAGACTTCCGAAATCTTTGCTTCCTACTCCACCAGCCATATCATTAATAGCGGCTGGAACAAGTGTAACTCCAATTACTGTAACGACAGACCCTGTTACAACAGGTGGAAATAGTTTTACAAGCTTTCCAAATAATTTCGCAAAAATAACAACGAATAACCCAGCAGCAATAATTGCTCCATAAATTGAAGACACACCGTATTGTTTTCCAATCGCAATCATCGGTCCAACGGCTGTAAATGTACAACCGAGTACAACGGGAAGTCCAATACCGAAAAAGCGATTTGATAATGCTTGTAAAATTGTCGCAACGCCGCACATTAATAAATCAATTGAGACTAAATATGTTAATTCTTTTTGATTTAAACCAAGTCCACCGCCCACAATAAGCGGAACGATAATTGCTCCAGCATACATTGCAAGCATATGTTGCATACCAAGCGATGCAATTTTAAATGGATGCTGCTTCATCGTTTATTTCACCTCCGCAGTTTCTTGCTGTACAAATGTAACTGTGCCGTTATCAAGTGATGCAATTTCTGCTAGTGATTCAACACGAACGCCTTGTTCACGAAGCTTCTTTCCTCCATCTTGAAATGCTTTTTCAATAACAATTCCAATTCCTGCAATACTTGCTCCTGCTTGCTCTACCAAACTCATTAAACCTAAAGCAGCCTGACCGTTTGCTAAAAAGTCATCGATGATTAGCACGCGATCATTTTCATCAATATGATTTCGAGATAATGAAATTTCATTTGTTTCTTGTTTTGTAAATGAATATACGTTTGCAACGTACATATTATCTTGTAACGTTAACGATTTACGTTTTCGTGCAAAAATTACTTTTACACCAAGCTCTAATGCAGCCATAACCGCTGGTGCAATGCCTGAAGATTCAATCGTCACGATTTTTGTAATGTTCTCTTCTTTAAAACGTTTAGCAAATTCTTTTCCGATTTCTTGCATAAGTACTGGATCAATTTGGTGATTTAAAAATGCATCCACCTTTAATACATCACCAGATAAAACCTTTCCTTCGTTCAAAATCTTTTCTTGTAATACTTTCATGTTTGTTCCCCCTCTTATGCAATAAAAAAACTCCAAAAGCCGCCACCACTCGTTACAAGTGAGAGACGCGCTTTTGGAGTTTCGCAAAAAAAGAATGCTAAACAAGCAATTATATTCGTCCTCACTCATAGTCAAAGTATTTACGGTACTTCGGTAGAAACTTGCAGGCCATATCCCCGCGATTATATGAGTGTAGCTAACTATTTATTTTATAGAAGGATTATAACGCACTTTTTATACTTTGAAAAGCATTTATCGAAAAAACACGTACGAATTTTTAAAAACTACTATTTTCGTTCGAGTTTTGTAAACTCTTTCATTTCCAATTACAACTTCGTTAAAATGATTGGCCCATCTTTTGTAATCGCAAGTGTATGCTCATATTGAGCTGATAATTTCCCATCCATCGTTCGTGCAGTCCACCCATTTAAATCTACTTTCGAATATCGCATACCTACATTGACAATCGGCTCAATCGTAATCACCATTCCTTCTTGTAACTGAGGCCCTTGTCCTTGTTTCCCAAAATGAAAAATTGCTGGTTCTTCATGAATCTCTTTACCGATTCCATGTCCCGTAAAGTCTCTTGCGACAGAAAAACCTTCATTTGTTACATAACTTTCAATTGCATAGCCAATGTCTCCTACATGATTACCGATTACCGCCTGATCAACCCCTTTATACAAAGCATTCTCAGCTACTAGCAACAACTTTTCTGCTTCATCAGAAACTTTTCCAACTCTATACGTCCAAGCAGAATCTGAAAGACCCCCATTTAAGTTTACTACCGTGTCAATTGTTACAATATCACCCTCAGTTAAAGGAACATCGGCCGGAAACGCATGACACATTTCATCGTTTACAGATGCACATATCGCATATGGATAACCATTGTAACCTTTCTGTTCAGATGTGGCACCATGCTTTTTTAAATACATTTCAACAAACGTATCAATCTCTTGCGTCGTTATACCTGGCTTTATCATTTTCGCAATTTCTTTATGACATGAAGCAAGTAATTTTCCAGATTCATGCATCAAATCTATTTCATTTTTCGTTTTAATTGTAATCATACTACCTCTACCTTTCCTTGCTAAACCTACTATTCGCTACTAAACTTCTATCATACACATCCTTTACCAAAATTTCAAAACCCTCTATTACATACAACAAGTACAAAAATATGTATCATATATTTCTAAATCAAAATAAAAAACAGAAGACCCCTCTGTTTTTTAATCATGTTTACATATGTAGTTCATTTTCAAAAACTCAAAACAACTACCATTTGTTTTCTGTATAAACGTTCCAACCGCCTCAAATCCTGCTCTTTTATACACTTTGATTGCTCTCTCATTAAATGTCGCTACTGATAGTGTTATATAATTGCACCCGTATTTTTCTTTGCTAAAAGCTAGTCCAGCATTCACGAACTGTAAACCAAATCCATTTCCAGTTATATCAGGTCTCATTCCAAGTCCTATATCAACCGTTCCATCATTCATTTTACAAACAGTAAAAAAACCAATGAGAATGCCATTTTGCTTCACAGAAAATGTATGATCTCCTCTACTCTCACCCTGTAAAAATTCAGCTAAATCTTCTTCATCTGCCTCTATATCATAAAAAGAATATTTCCCTTCATAATGCCAGTTATACGCAATTTCCTCCGCTTCTTCTTGCTTCATTACTGTATATGTATACCCCATTCTCCCATCCCCTTTAATAAAAAGAGCTGCAATTAAGCAGCTCTTTTTTTACAACTCATAAATCGCTCTATATTTCGCTTCTAAATAATCGGCTAAGTAGTTTGCATTTAAGCCTTCACCTGTTACATCTTCTAAAATTTCAAGCGGCTTTTTCGTTTTACCATATTGGTGAATATGTTCTGTTAACCATTCACGAATCGGTGTTACGTTTCCTTCTTCTAATAATGCATCAAAGTTCGGAATGTCTTTTAACATTCTTTGCTTAAATTGCGCTGCATACATGTAACCAAGCGCATAAGATGGGAAGTATCCAAATGAGCCACCAGCCCAGTGAACATCTTGCAATACACCTTGCGCATCATTTTCCGGACGAATTCCTAAATATGCTTCCATCTTATCATTCCAAGCTGCTGGTAATTCCTTCACTTGTAATGTACCATCAAATAATTCTTTCTCTAATTCATAACGCACCATAACATGAAGCGGGTATGTAAGCTCATCTGCTTCTATACGAATGAGTGACGGCTTCGATTCGTTAATTGCATCATAAAACTCATCGACTGACATATCATCAAATTGACCATCGCTATACTCTTTTAATAAATCATAATTTTTCTTCCAGAATGATTTATTACGGCCGATAAAGTTCTCAAAGAATAATGATTGTGATTCGTGAATACCCATAGATGTACCACTGCAAAGTGGTGTACCTTCAAATTGTTCTGCAATGTTTTGTTCATATACTGCATGACCACATTCATGAATTGTTCCAAATACAGCCATACGGAAATCTTTTTCATCATAGCGTGTCGTAATACGAACATCCCCTCTATTTAATGTAATTTCGAAAGGATGTACTGTTTCATCAAGACGACCTGCTTCAAAGTCATAATTCAATTGCTTTAATAGTTCTAATGTAAAGTTCTTTTGTTTTTCTTTTGAAAACTGTTCCGATAAAGCACTTGTTTTTAATCCTTTTTTAGACTCAGAGATTTCTTTTACAAGCGGCACGATGCGCTCACGAAGTTGACCAAATACGTGATCTAAAACTTCTACTGTAATACCTGGCTCATACATGTCTAATAATGTATTGTATTTATATGTTTCATAACCCCAATATGTAATAAATTTCTTTTTAAATTCAACAATTTTTTCTAAGTACGGGCGGAACATTTCGAAATCAGATTTTTCGCGAGCTTCTTCCCACACACTCTCTGCTTTCGCTTCTAATTTCACATAAGCCTCATATTCAGCTTGTGGAATTTTTTTATTTCTATCATATTCTTTCCGACACTCTTCAACCATTTTCTTCGTCGTTTCAGAAAGTTTATCTTCACGTATTAAAGCTTCAAGTTCTGTTAAATAGTTTCCCATCTCATCTGAAGTCGACATAGCAAACACTTCTGACGAAAGCATACCAATTACTTCTGAACGCTGATCTACACCTTTTTTTGGTGCACCTGTTCTTAAATCCCAAAACATTAAACTTAATGCTTCTCCGTAATTCTGTATCTTCTTCACGTATGTTAAAAATTGTTTTTCTACCTCATATGTAGCAACTGTCATCGTATAAAAGCCTCCTTTTTCTACCTCAAACTTAATTCGACACGGAAACATAAATTCCTTTTATAATAGAAAAAAAGCTTGGCAAACGCCAAGCTTTCTCCTTATAATTCTTTACCTTCTACTGGCAGTACATTTTTCACAGCTGCAACTACTTTCTCATCTTCTGAATCAGATAAGAAGATTGATATAGCACCTTTATCTTCACTTGTACGAATTAAACGCCCAATTCCTTGACGAAGTCGTAAAATCATATATGGTACATCTACATCCCAGAATGGATCATTTACGTGCTTACGTTTCGCTTCAAACACAGGATCGTTTGGAGGGAATGGTAATGACCAAATAATAACGTGTGATAATGATGAACCAGGAATATCTAAACCTTCCCATAAATGAACCGCACAAAGTACAGTCTCTTCTTCATTTTGGAAACGAGAAACGAGCTGGCTAATTTCCTGATCTCCTTCATATAAGAACGGAACCGACATTTGCTCCTTACTTACATACTCTTTGAACGCTGCAAGCTCTTGCGTTGTACGGAATAATACAAGCGTACGTCCATTTGTTTTTTGTATATTTTCAAGTGTATATTGACACTTTCTTTCCCATTCATTTTCTTTCGTATGCGATAGTAAGTTTACTGCCATTTGCTCTTCGTAATCAAACGGTGAAGCAACTGAGAATGATAAGTAATCTTTTACCCCTAGGCTATTAGCTGTAAACGCGAATGAATCATTGTTCGATAATGTCGCAGAAGAGAAAATATACGGTATTTTCTTCGAGAACACTTTCTCTTGTAATACTTCTTCAACTGCACGCGGCATAATCACTAACGTGAAGGCACCATCACCTTCTTCACCCCAAGTAATTACATTTTTCTCGTGCATGAACAGACGAAGTGAATGTTCTAATACATCTAAATGCTCATCAACAATATTTAAATCATACGTGTTTACTGTATGCATTTCACTTTCGAATACTAATGCATCTCCAACTTCACCGATTTTTGCATAAAGTCGTTTCGCTTCAGCTGTTACTTTTTCTGTCACAGTAATTTCTAAACGATCAGAACCGGCAATTTCTTTTTTGTTTTCTTGTAACACATCAAAGAATCGCTCTGTTTGCCAAATTGTTTCTTCTACTAAATGTGCAAACTCCTCACGAATATCGTTTTGTAGCAATCTCGTTAAAAGTTGCTCCATCATCGTTTGCTTTAAACGGTATGTTAAAGCTTTTTGAGCTGCATATTCTACAAGATGTCCTTCATCGAATACAACGCAGCTACTTTCTGGTAATAATGGAATTTGTCCTTCACGCTTACGAGCATCGTACGTCCAAATATGATCCATATAGAAATCTTGAGAACAAATAATTAAATCTGCTGCTTTACGATAATGTTCACGAGAAAGAGTTTGTCCACAACGATGACGAGAATCACAAGTAAAGCAATCTTGGAAGTAATCCCAATTTACTTTTGACCATTCTTCGTCATTTAAAAGTGGAAATTCTTTTCTGTCACCATAGTGAGTAAAGTTTTGCATCGTACCATGATCGAATACAAACTGTGGTAACTCATAATATACGTCTTCAATTACTTCTGGAGCTCGTCCACTCATAACATCTTCAAGTTTACGTAAGCATAAATAATTATCCATTGATTTTGCAAGCCTTACATCAACAGATAGCCCTAATGCTTCAGATAACTTAGCGATGTCCCCTTCTTCTTTCACAAGCTGCTCAATTAACGTTTCATCTGCACAAGCAATAATAGCTGGTTTCCCAGTATAACGCGCGTAACAAATTGCATATAGAAGATATACAATTGTTTTCCCTGTTCCTACACCAGCTTCTGCGAACATAACTTTCTTTTCTTGGAAAGCGCGTTCTAACTGAAACGCCATAAAAATTTGTTCATCACGCTCTTCAAAGCCTTTTTCCGGAAGGATGTCGTAAAACACATCTCCAATCCACTCATTCAACTTATCATAAAAATTATCTTGTTTTCCTACTTCAAATGGTAATCTCTTCTCAGTAAACATCCTTAGCCTCCAACCAAAAAGTTTTTCTATAAAAAGATAATAGCAACTGCTACGCATATGTATGCATTTGCTTTCCCCTGTTGCAATACATAGAAATTCACGAAAAAAAATTTTCCTTTCGAAAAAGGAAAATTTTCTTCTATATTAATGACTTTAAATACCGTTTATCAATCGCTGTTTCATGTGAAAGAGCTGACAAATATTCTTCTTGTGCTTTTTGTATTTCATCTACAATCGCACCTTGACTATCCACTTCTTTTCCGAGCTCATCATACGTACGGTGAATAGCTTTTTGAATCATTGATAATTGGAAATTATCCATATCACTTCCTCCTTTACGCATTACATAATAGCCAGTATATGCGCGCTGGAGGAGTTTTATACTATGAATTACGCGGTGGACGTTTTCCGAAGTATTGGTAGTAATCTGTACGGATAAATCCGTTAAACAGTTTACGCTTCTTCGACGCATCTTTTCCGTAACACTTCTCAAATGCTTCGTAGCTTGTTAATACATACGCTGACCATGTATCTAACGGGCGGAATACTTGTCCCATTTCTTTATACAGTTGTTCAACGAGTGCTTTTTCACTTAAACGTTCTCCGTATGGAGGATTCGTTACAACGTAGCCATAATCCTCTTTTGTTGTGAAATCTTTTACTTGCATTTGTTTAAATGTAATTAAATCGCCTAAGCCCACTTCTTCTGCGTTATCTTGAGCAACTCGAATCATACGATGATCAATATCTGATCCAATGATTTGTAATCGTTGATCATAGTTCGCTAAATCTTCAGCTTCTTGACGAGCTTCACGCCAGTTTTGTTTACCTACCCAGCCCCACTCGTCAGATGCGAAACCACGGTTAAATCCTGGTGCAATGTTTTGTCCAATTAATGCTGCTTCAATTGGAATTGTACCTGATCCACAGAATGGATCAACAAATGGACGATCTGGCTTCCAGTTTGTTAATTTAATTAAAGACGCAGCTAATGTTTCTTTTAACGGAGCTTCCCCTTGATCCATACGGTATCCACGTTTATGAAGTCCAACACCACTCGCATCAATTGTTAATGTTGCAATATCCTTGAGCATTGCAATCTCGATACGGAATAACGGACCATCTTCTTCAAACCAAGTTGTACGTTTATATGTTGTTTTTAATTTTTCAACGACAGCTTTTTTAACGATACGTTGGCAATCCGAAACACTGAATAATTCAGATTTTAAAGATTTACCGATAACAGGGAACTCGCCATTCTCTGGAATATAATCTCCCCAGTTTAATGCTTTCGTTTTTTCAAATAGCTCATCAAATGTTGTTGCTTTAAATTCGCCAACTTTAATTTTTACACGGTCCGCAGTGCGTAACCATAAATTCGTGCGACAAATCGCCTTTTCATCTGCTTCAAATGTTACTTTGCTGTTTTCTACTTGACATTCATAACCAAGATCGCGAACTTCTCGGGCAACTAACGCTTCAATACCCATTGCCGCTGTTGCAATTAAAGTAACTTTTCCCATTTGCATTCACCTCTTATGTATATTCAAACAATAATTAATAGCAATTGGTCCTATTAATCATTACATTTTACGAAAATTTTTCTCATTAACCATTTTAACTCATACTTTATAACTTCATACAAATAAAAAGCCCTCCTCTAACAAAGGAGAGCTGAGTTATTTCATAGTTGGTTCATAACGTTCTGTAAGCCATGTTCTGTTCCTTTGTACTACAAACGGCCCACGCCTCGTACTCCGGTGGCAATCATCTATCTACAGGTTATAAAACCTGTCCTTTCCCGTCGTTCATTTCCTTGGAAAAGATTCCCCTACCATTATTTGGGTTTCTCGCTCGTGGGGTTTACCTCGTTCCACTCCTATCATTTCTTCAAGGACTTCGTCACTGTGGCACTTTAAAGGTAGTCAAACCATATCCGAAAGGACTTAGGTTTTTTCCCTGCCGTTAAACCAGCCTTACAGCCAGAATACCCTAGCTTATGAATTGGCTAGGCACGAACACTACAGCCATCTCAGGCCGTGCGAGCATGGACTTTCCTCTACAACGTTGGCGTTGCAGCGATTACCCAAACGTTATGACATCCATTAGTATAGTGGAAACAAAAAGATTTTGCAACGTTTTTTTCTATGTAAAACGCTTAAACCTTTTCCCACCTTACATCATTCGTATAACTTACTTCCAAATACAGCTTTTTCTAAGTTAGATAAGCGTTTTAAAATATCCGTATTCGTGTTGTTATAAACCGGTTGTGCAACTGGTGTTTGTACAGGTTGTTGTGGAACTTGCGTTACTGCTAGTTTTTGTTCCTCTAATTCACGCTTTAAACGAGCATTTTGTTGCTTTAATTGCTCAAACTCTTTGTGGAAAGCTTCATAGTCTTTAATGATCATATCAAGAAACTTGTCTACTTCTTCTTGCTGATAACCTCTCATACCTGTTTTAAATTCTTTTTCTAAAATATCTTTCGCTGTTAATTTAATTTTATCCGAAATCATTTTCTTCACCTCAAATTTTTACCAAAACTTTCATTAACTAAATTTTTTCAGAAACAATGCTTTTTGTCAATCATATATACGAGTACTATATTACATATTACTCTGCATTATTCCACTGTTCCTCTTCTATTATATCTTGTAAATCAGAAAAAAGAATGAAATAACTGTGATAATTTTCTATTTCCCCTTTTTTCTTTGCTGCTTCTACAATATATTTGGGACTTCCTGGTTTTTCTTCATCATATACCGCTAAAAGCGCATCACTTTTTTCAATAAAAAATTGATTTTTTAATTTAAATTGTTCTGGGCTTTCATACTTCCGTTTCGTGATACTATCAACATGGTCTGCTTGAGAAAGAATAAATTCGTAATATTCACGATTATCTTCTTTCCAATTTTCTTCTTGTTCTAAAAACGGAGTAAATACCGCTAATTTTAAGTCTGGATATTCTACTTGAATTTCAAAAACAACTTCAGCAGCCCATAATTCTACACCTAACTGGCCGCTTATTATAACCCACTCTAAACCATCTTCTACAAAAGTGGTTAATTTGCGGTGTAATGCCTTTTTTATACACTCCACCCCTGGATGATCATTTTTAAATATTCCAAGTTCAAATGGCTTATATCCTGTTACTGCAATAACTTTCATATCAACACTCCAATTACAAAAAAAGAACTAGCATTTCGCTAGTTCTAACATATCATTTACTTTTTAAATATTCCACCAACGTTTGGTCCGATATTTGGACCTACTGGTGATACATTGTTTGGTAAAAACGGTGATACATTTGGTCCTGGTCCAAACGGTGATACATTCGGTCCTGGCCCAAATGGAGATATTTGATGACCGTGGTGATGATGACCATGACCATGACCACACGGTCCACATCCACCGCCGAATCCTGGGTCGATTGGGTCCACAACATTTACATTTGAATTTGTTTGTGGGAAGAAGTTTTGGTTTTTAATTTGTTGATGATGTACATGTGTTGTATGTGTTGGGAAAATGTGTGGCACCACCGTTGTTGAAAAAGAGTGTGTTACGCATTGTTTCGTCGGATGAACGACAGGAGCAGTTGTACAAATAGGTCCTACAGGCTTATGCCCTCCAAAACAAGGATGACAATGATGCATAGTTTTTTCTCTCCTCTCTCGTTAAAAAAATCTGATTACACTTTACAGTATGAGAAAAGAGAGAAAGCCGTTTGTTATATATACCCATTTATTACAAGGAAATTTGTCTAGTCCTTTATTTCATATACAATACTTTCAGAGACAACCCTTCAACATTACTTACCAAAGAAGCCTCCAACTTGCTTTACAATACCTGTCACCTGATTCATCGCATTCATCATCTGGCCAGCTGTGTTCATCATTTTATTTACATCATAGTTACCATCTGATGTTTTAAATTGAGAAACAAAACTAGAAAACTGACTTGGCTGTTGTTGCTTTTGTTTACTCTGCGTCGGATACGGTTGTTTTGGTGGATAAAACATCCCTTGTTGATTAGCATAGGGCGCTTGTGGTGGCATATAATATTGTGAATTCATATAAGGCTGCTGCTGTTGTTGATTCATGTATGGTTGCTGAGCTTGTGATTGTTGAGCTTGATTCACATAAGGTTGCTGCTGTTGTGGTTGTTGGGCCTGATTTACATAAGGTTGCTGCTGTTGTTGAGCTTGATTCATAAATGACACTTCAAACGGTTGATAATAATTTTGATTTCCATAATAAGGCTCGAAAGGATACATATTATACCGTAAATATGTATCCGTATTATATTGGTACATATTTTGCTGTGCATATGGATACGTTTGCTGATATACGTTAGATTGTTGAAACATGCATTCTCTCCTCCTTTACATAAGTTTCTACATATATAATATGTACCTATAAAATAATATGTGTGATGGAGTATCTGTCTATTTTTGTCGGAAGTTTAAATTTTTAAAAAATTAAAAAAGAAAACCCTTCCATGCTATGATAATTAAGAAGAAGATTCTCATGGGGGAGGAATCAACATGGTATTAGGGGATTTAAAACAAGCGTTTTCTCAAAAAAAGGGGTATTGCACAGAGAATGCAAATGAATTATTAGACTTTGCGAGACATTGGTATCTCGAAGGAAAAATATGCATATCAGATTATCGAACATTAATAAAAGAATTAGAAATAAACGGCGCAACAAAACCTACAACAATGACAGAAGCATAAAAATAACAAGAGGGTTCTCCCTCTTGTTATTTACATTGCTCAACTATATTTTGCAAAGTATACGAAACGGCTTGGTGTGTTTCAAAGAATCGTTTACCTTTACCTTTATTTACAAAGCATTGTAACACATTCGTTTGTAAATTATCGTATACTTGATCAATTTGCTGTACATGTATATACTTTGGCTTTTCTTCTTTAATCCACGTATAAGCTAATTCTTTCCACTTCTCTAATTCCTCATCTACCATATCTACAAACGGTTTCATATCCTTATAAAAATCGTATTCAATCAGTTCTCTTTTTTTTACATTCGCTTCATTATTATACTGCATGAGTTTTTCTGAAGACTGTATTAATGCTTCATTCTTCATTTCTTTCCCACCTTATTATGCACTCACTACGACGTTTTGAAATGTCTTTACCCAATTCCCTTTTTCTTCGTGATGCACTAATTTATTTTCCATATGTTCAATATGCATTTCTGTTATTTCTATCTTATTGCATATTTTTTCACTCGCATCCTTTAATGCATGATTCATTCTAATCGCTATATTCATTTCCAGCAAATCGAGAGAACTTAACATTTGATCCATTTTTTTCATTACATCTTCCTTCTGAACCATCGCCATATACAAAACGCCTCCTTCTTTGCTTTTCCTTTGTCATGTAATTTCGCCGAATGATTCACCACTCCTGCCCACATGACAAAACTAGTTGTTATTCGTCAAAGAAATCATTTCGTATGTCATTTATAGAAATGGTAACAATACAAAAAGGAGGTGTATTACAATGGCAAAGAACAAAAATGAAAAAAAGAAAAACCAAAACAAACAACAAAATAAACCTGAGACTGGCAATCCAAAGCTAGATGGTCCAAACTTCCCTGCTACATAAAGCGAGACTTTATTACGAACAGGTAGATTTCAAATCATCCTTAATCTCCTACTAGCATTACGTTTTGAAATTAAAGTCGTAGCACGCATAGCAGGATTGTTTCAAATTAAGAAGTCCCGTCTTCAAAATGGAAGACGGGACTTCTTTTTTATTATATCATGAACTCATCCATCCTTTTAGCAAAACGATTTACGATAGATAGCCTATAGATTTGTTCTCTCTTTCTTCTATACCATTCTGTTATATTAACTTCCTCTTTAGGTTCTTCAAGTACAAATAGCACATTCATTTTCATATTTGCACAAAACCAATCTCTCATTTTTATTTCTTCATGTAAAATAACAGGATAAATATCTCTAAGTGTTGGCGTATAAGACTTTCGAGTTTCCTGTGCGTAAACTTCATAATCTTCTCTAGACCCAGTATGTGTAGTTTGCAATGCAAACTTATAAAACGAACCATTATAAATTGGATGAAACAATAACCATGCTAATTTTTTTCCTAGTTCTATACGCTGTTGTAACGTTTCAAATTGATAAACCGAAAATCCATACATCCTCCCTTCAATTGTTGGGAAGATAACTGCACTAATATGAAATCTTTCTTGTACTTTAAAAAGTGCAGTATGGAATACATGTTTTTTAAAATATGTGTTCTCAATGACTGGTTTTTGAATTTTATTTTGTTCATTTATAATAAGCGCTGTCATAAGCCTATTCATATCTCTTCTTTCCCAGAAAAGTAACCATTCTTTTTCCATAAAAATTGATACGCTGAAATATTGCAACAAATGAAAGAGAGGTGCCCGTCTCTTCTTACTTTCCTCATACAATAATAGCTGAGGAAATGCATCTAAGAAAATAATCCAATTAGCTTGTTCGTACAGAAGAAATAAATGTTTTTTTACCGTTTCAGGTAATACAGTGGCATAATATCTCCCTTCTAAATCAGTCATATTCCATCCCGCATTTCTCGAAACCATACTCGCTAAAAAGGCCCACCTGATTTCACTATTTCTTAAATAATATTCTTGATAAGATTGTGTCCGAGAAATATTGTCCACATTAGCTATTTCTGTTTTCTTTTTAATATTGCGAATGATCGCTTTTTCTTTCTCTGTACAAAATTTTTTTTCTCGATTTTGTTTAATTTTCATATAATCATTCCATGTAAACATAAATAAGTCATCATACCTTTCATCAAAAAGGTCACATCTTTTTTCATTTTTTGATATAATCACCTTTGTAAGTAATTCTTAGCAAGTTGGGAGTGGACACACTATGACCATTCGTTACCCAAATGGAAAAAGGTATAATCAAGCTTCACAACCTCAAAAAACACCTATAAAAACACATACTTATAGTAATAGAGGTATGTCCCTTGAAGAGGAATTGAATGAAACAAATCAATATTACTTAACCCATAATATTGCATGTGTACATAAAAAGCCTACACCTCTTCAAATTGTAAAAGTAGATTACCCCGCTCGAAGTGCTGCAGTGGTAAAAGAAGCGTATTTTAAACAACCTTCTACGACAGATTACAACGGTGTATACAAAGGGAAATACATCGATTTTGAAGCAAAGGAAACAAAAAATAAAACTAGTTTCCCACTTCAAAACTTCCACCTTCATCAAATAGAACATATGAAGCAAGTGGTTGCTCATAATGGAATTGCATTTGTCATTATTAAATTTACACTTTTTGATGAATTTTATTTATTAGATGCAAAACATATTATTGCATTTTGGAATCGTCAAAATACAGGTGGACGCAAGTCGATTACGAAAGAAGAAATAGAAGAGCATGGATCCTTATTATCATGCGGTTATCACCCTCGGATTGACTATATCCGTGTACTAGACACGGTTTATTTTTCGTGATAGAGTCATCACTAAGGCTCTTTTTTCGACTTTTGGGGGAGAGAATGAAAGGTAGGAGAAAGTATAATGTCAGATAATTATCGTTCTCGTACAGAACGAAATCATGTAAAAAATCAAGAGAAAAAAACAAATAAAGAAGAAAAACCAAAGAAAAAAGGCTCCTTTTTCAAGAAATTCCTTATAGGTTGTCTACTTCTTGGTATCGTTGGTCTTGTAGCCGGCGTTTCCGCTTTCTTTGTTATGGTAAAGGACGCTCCAAAATTAGATAAATCCAAACTTGTTAATCCTTTATCAACAAAGTTTCTTGATAAAAATGGAAATTTCTTCTATGAATACGGTGCTGAAAAACGAACGCATGTTACTTATGATCAAATTCCAAAAGTAGTTGAAAATGCATTCCTTGCAACTGAGGATTCGCGTTTCTATGATCATAATGGAATTGACTTTAAACGAACTACAAAAGCAGTTATGGAAAATGTCACTGGTGGTTTCGGTTCCCAAGGTGGTAGTACGATTACACAGCAAGTCGTTAAGAACTATTTTCTAACGATGGATAAAACCGCTAAGAGAAAAGTACAAGAATGGTACTTATCTTATAAATTAGAGCAACAATACTCTAAACATGAGATTTTAGAAATGTACTTAAATAAGATTAATTTAGGTAACCGTTCATATGGTATTGCGACAGCAGCGCAAAAATATTATGGTAAAGATTTGAAAGACTTGCAATTACATGAAGCTGCTATGCTCGCTGGTTTACCCCAAGGTCCAAACATTTATGATCCAACAAAAAAGGAAAATGTTGAACGAGCAACAAATCGTCGTAATGTCGTATTGTCATTAATGAATCGACATGGTTATATAACAAAAGAAGAAATGAATAACGCAGTTAAGATCCCAGTAACAGAGGGCCTTCAACCGTCTTCAGAAATAACTGAGATGAAGTATCAAGCATTTTTAGATGCAGTTGTAAAAGAAGTTGAAAAAGAATATCCTGATGTAAATATCGGTTCAGATGGTTTAACGATTCATACAACACTTGATCAAGATGCTCAAGATTATGCTGAAAAAATTATGGATGGCAATCTTATTAAGTATCCAAACGATCAATTCCAAGGATCATTCGTATTTATGGATACACAATCTGGAGAAGTTCGAGCAATTGGTGCTGGACGTAAAGAAAATAAGTCCACTTTCAAAGGTCATAATATGGCAACTGATTTAAAACGCCAAGTTGGTTCAACAATGAAACCAATTTTCGACTACGGTCCAGCGATTGAGAATCTTCAGTGGTCTACTTATCATCAATTAAATGACTCTGAATATACTTATTCTAATGGCACAAAGATTAAAAATGCTACAGGGAGTTTTAAAGGTGACGTTTCACTTCGTGAAGCATTGAAGAAGTCATTAAACATCCCGGCTTTAAAGACAGCTCAAACAGTTGGACTTAATAAATCAAAAGAGTTTGCTGAAGGTTTAGGCATGACATTTGAAAATGGAGTACATGAATCTACTGCAATTGGTAGTAACGATAGTTCTCCATTAGCAGTAGCAGGTGCATATGCAACCTTTGGTAATAGTGGTAACTATAATAAACCACACTTCGTAAAAGAAGTAACCTTCCCGGACGGGAAAAAGAAAAGCTTTAAACCGAAAGAACAACGCGCTATGCAAGACTATACAGCTTACATGGTAACTGACGTTCTTCGTGACGTAGTAAAACCTGGTTCTGGTGGTACAGGACCAACAGCATATGTTTCAGGTGTTGACGTAGCGGGTAAAACTGGAACGCAAAACTTTGATGCAAAAGATTTAAAGAAATACGGCATTCCAGCTGATGCAAACAGGGATAGCTGGTTCGCTGGATATACACCACAATATACGATGGCTGTATGGACGGGTTACGTAAAGAACGGTCCAGAAAACTACATTAGTGATCGTTATACTAAAATTGCACAGCAAATGTTCCAAGTAATGATGAGCAAATTCGCTACAGATAAATCACGCTTTGAACGTCCTTCTTCTGTTCAAGAAATAAACGGAGAGTTATACGTAAAAGGTGCGAAAAAAGATGCAATTAAAGAAATTAAAGTAGATGCCCCTAGTGGTCTGAATGTCACTTTCGATGGCGCTAGCACAGTTACACTAAACTGGTCTGGACCAGCAGAAGTTGATGCATATGCAGCCAGCTATAAAGCAACTGACGGTTCAAGTGGTAGCCTATCAATAAGTGGTACGACAGCTACTCTTGGTGGTATTAAACCAGGTGTTACTTACAGCTTCTCTGTAGTAGCGAAAAAAGGCACTGGTACAAGCCCAGCAGTTGGTGCATCCTTCACTGCGCCTGGCGGAACTCCAGATGCGAAAAAAGCTGAAGAAGAGGCTAAGAAAAAGGCCGATGAAGAAGCTAAGAAAAAAGCTGATGAGGAAGCCCAGAAAAAGACTAATGAAGATAAAGCAAAACAAGACGAAGCTAAGAAAAAAGCTGATGAAGAGGCTAAGAAACAACAAGAACAGCAACAAGAACAACAACGTAAACAGCAAGAAGAAGCTCAAAAGAAAGCTGATGAGGAAGCTAGAAGAAAAGCTGAAGAAGAAGCTAAGAAAAAAGCTGAAGAAGAAGCTAAGAAGAAAGCTGAAGAAGAGGCCAAGAAAAAAGCTGAAGAAGAAGCTAAGAAACAACAAGAACAGCAACATCAAAATACCGGAGGAGATACACCTCACGCAGACGGTACTGTTATTACAACAGAGTCCTAATAAACAAAAAAGAAGTCCGTTTCTCTTAACGAGAAGCGGACTTCTTTTTTGTTATCATTTTTTTTACATACAGCTTTTCTATTTCGATATACAACTGCGCTAATTGAATATAAGAATGATAATTACTCGGTTTCTTTATTATGAATAAATATCTTTCCATAAAATTAACAGGTTGCACTTTTAATTTATTCGTATTTATTTGCATTTCATTCAAACTATGAACAGGTTGCTCATTTAGCCAATAGACAACCGATAACAAGTGAGCTGCAAAAAGAATCATTGGCCCCTCAGCCTCTTGCTTATTTCTATTTCGAAACAGTATAGCAATGTCTTCATGCTTATTTTTCCATACATTCAACATCGCTGGAATACTGTTTTCAATTTCCTTCCATGGCTCATACTGTCTTTCAATATCAAATATAAAGTAAGTATTTTGTATTATTTCTTCAAAAGACTCGTCTGTATGATACTCAATTGAATTTACGCTTTCTTTAAAAAATGGTAAGCAGTGAAATTCTTTCGGTATTTCTATAACTCGCTCCATCCTTTATTTCACCTTCATTCGCTTCTTTCCTTCACGACATACTTCTAACAGTCTGCACTCCTCACATTGCGGTCGTTGTGCTTTACAATGATAACGTCCAAAGAAAATCATACGATGATGCGTAACCCCCCACTCATCCATCGGCACTTTCTTCATTAACGTTTTTTCTACTTCTAACACAGAATCTTTCCATCTACAAATCGCTAATCGTTTACTCACTCGCTCCACATGTGTATCAACAGCAATTGCAGGAATCCCAAACGCTACGGAAACTACAACATTCGCTGTTTTCCTTCCTACACCGGGTAATTTCGTAAGTTCATCTCGATCGCTCGGTACTTCCCCATTATAGTCATCTAATAACATTCGGCATAATTTTTGAATGTTTTTTGCTTTATTTCTATACAATCCGATAGAGCGTATATCTTGTTGTAATTCTTCTAGAGAAACACTTAAATAATCTTCTGGTGTTTTATATTTTTGAAATAAATTTCTTGTCACTTTATTTACAAGTACATCTGTACATTGTGCAGATAACGCCACCGCGATTACAAGTTCAAATGGATTATCATGAACCAATTCACAATGCGCTTCTGGATACATATCCGCCATTGTATCTAAACAATAACGGATTTGCGTTTTGTTAAGCATATTTCTCCTCCTATATCACTGCTCCAACCAATTATAAAAAGGCACTTTTCCAGTAAATTTCGTCTCTTGTTTTGTCATTTGTTGTGCTCTTTGTTGATTCGCTCTAAATTTTTGACCTTGATTTTGAGCCTGATCTACCGTTTTAATTCCATTCTTTTTCCACTCAAATAAAATACGATCAATATATCGGAAATTTAGTTTTCCACTCATTACAGCTTCTCTAAGAGCCGCTTGAATTAAATTTGGATGATGTTGATCTTGGTCCTCCCACATTCCTAACGTTTCACATTCGAACGGCGAAAGTGGTCTTCCAAATTCTTTTTCAAATACTGTATATAAATTTACTTGCAGCTGTTTTTTCTCTTTGTGCTCTTCCTCTATTGATTCATCCATTAAGAAATGTAATATTTTTTCCCATAACGGTTGTAAAGAATAACTTTCGCACATCATCGCTTCTGATCTTTGTCCACCTTCTAGTGATAAAAAACCTTTTTGAATCAACGCTTGAATTACTTCCATACATTTCATTTCTGTTATCGTCATCCGTTCAGAAATCTCTGAAGGAGTCGGAAACGAATTACCTGATTCTAAAAATGTATGTACATGAAGTACAACCATAAATTCCGTCTCATTTAAACCTAATTTTTTATAATGCATCATAAGCAATTTTGGAATTGCAATGCTTCCCTGCTCAAACCAATGTAACATCATTTTCTTTTTCATCACCAAACACCTCGCTCTCTAGTATAACACACCTTTAGCTATTTCTTTTTGCCACAATTCGTCAAAAAAACCTCCCCATCAATAGGGAGGTTTTTTATATTACATGAATGAAATATAAAATTAAGCTTGCACTTTACTTTTCATAAATGTATGGATGCGTTCTAATGCTTTCTCTACTTGTTCAAGAGATGTCGCATATGATAAACGAACATTATTTGGAGCACCAAATCCTGTACCTGGTACAAGAGCCACTTTTTCCTCTTCTAATAGAGCCTTTGCCCAATCATCAACTGTTGCATATCCTGATAAAGCTACAGCTTCTTTTACGTTAGGGAATAAGTAAAATGCACCTTGCGGTTTAATACAAGTAAAGCCAGGGATTTGAATTAATTTATCATAAATGATGTTTAATCTCTCTTCAAAGGCTTGACGCATTGTTTCCACAGGTTCTTGTGAGCCTGCATATGCCGCAATTGCGCCGTATTGAGCGATTGAAGTAGGGTTTGACGTACTATGACTCGCTAAGTTCGTCATCGCTTTAATAAGCTGCTTATTTCCTGCTGCATATCCAATACGCCATCCTGTCATAGAATGAGATTTAGATACACCATTAATAATAAGTGTTTGTTCTTTTAATGCATTAGAAAGCTGGGCAATTGAAGTATATTCTACGCCACCATAAATTAATTTTTCATAAATTTCATCAGAAACGATTAAAATATCATGTTCTAAACATACTTCTCCAAGCTGTTGTAATTCTTCTTTGCTATAAATCATTCCTGTTGGATTGCTCGGTGAATTAATAATAACTGCTTTCGTTTTCTCTGTAATTGCCTCACGCAGCTGCTTTGCTGTAATTTTGTACTCATTGTCTTCTAAACCTTCTACATAAACCGGCTTACCGCCAGCAAGCTTTACTTGCTCTGGATAGCTTACCCAGTAAGGAGTTGGAATGATAACTTCATCTCCCTCATCAAGTAATACTTGGAATAATGTATATAATGCATGCTTTGCGCCATTACATACAATAATTTCAGATGGATCATACGCAATACCTTGATCGCGAGTAAATTTCTTCACAATTTCTTGTTTTAACGATTGTAATCCACCTGTTGGTGTATACTTCGTATGTCCTTCTAACATCGCTTTATGTGCAGCATCCATAATATGCTCTGGTGTATTAAAGTCAGGTTCCCCTGCCCCTAATCCAATTACATCATGACCCTCTGCTTTTAATGCTTGTGCCTTTGCTGTAATTTCTAAAGTTGAAGACGGTGTTAAAGCAGCTACTCGCTTTGCTAATTTCATTTGTAGTTCCCCCTACATCTATTTTTCAATGCTATATCGTCTTAAAAATTTTCCATCTTTAAATTCAAGATAGTAATAACTATAACGATTGTCATCATCAATATATGTAACTTCCCATAGTGGTACATCATTTTCAAAGCCTAATTTCACTTTCATAATCTCTTTCGGCTTACTTTTTGATTCCTTACTTTCATTGCCGACTTGTTCTAATGTTCTTTGTATAGCCTCTTTTTCAGAAATACCTTCGCTCTTTTTCCTTACTACAGTATCCCCTTTTTTCTCCGGCACCCAAACGATAAGTTGTTCTCCCTTTTCATCTGTACCTTGCACGACTATATATGCAGATTTTCCGTTGTAATAATCAACAGATTTCACCTTTGTAAGCTTTGCTTTTTCTTTAGCAATTTCTACAAATTTCGACTCTTTTGGAATTTTCTTCCCCATTGCTTTATTATAAACATACGCCCCATATATTCCGCTAGCAACGATAACAATAATGATTGCAAAGATCCACTTTTTCATTGTATCACTACGTTCTGTAAATCGTAAATACAGCTGTTTCTTTATCTTTTTCGTCTAATGCTAGTCCGAACATGAGGTCCTGCTCTTTTAACGTACGATTCAAACTATCAACAATTTTATACAAATCAGACGAATATTTAATACGCGTCGTTGATAGTACTTCGATTTTCTTCTCCATGAAAAAACTCCTCCGTTACACAAAAATTTCTAATTATAGAAGAACGCAATGCGGTTACAATAAGAATACATTCTTTACAACCCCTGCTTCATCACCCATCTATTATAGCAGGACATGTACAGCAAAAAAAGGTTTCAAGTCGAAAACCAACACATTTTGTATACAAGAAGTAAGAAAAATAAAATTCCTCCTACCCACATTTTTTACGCCTGAAGTTTATAAATACTTCAGGCGTATTTTTCTTCCATTTTTATTCATTTGATGGTTCTTCTAATTGTACTAATAATTCTTCTAATGGTCCTTCATAAAGAGGGACGTTAGGGATCGATTGTAGAAATCGTTTTCCATAGGAAGAACTCGTCAAACGACGATCTAACACTACTACCGTTCCTGTATCTGTATTCGTTCGAATTAAGCGACCGAATCCTTGTTTGAAACGTAATATTGCTTGTGGCAGCGCTAATTTAGCGAATACATCCTCACCTTGATTTTTTAGCCACTCACCTTTCGCTTCCATCATCGGCTGATGAGGCGGCGTAAATGGTAGACGGACAATAACAAGACAACTTAAGGCATCTCCTGGAATATCTATCCCTTCCCAGAAACTGCTCGTCCCTAATAAAATTGATTTGTCGAACTCTTGAAACTTTCGAATTAAACGGCTTCGACTTCTATTATTCACACTTTGTGTGAGTAATAAATAACCCTCTAATTCATCATTATTTTTTAAATTCGCATACGCTTCTTTTAACATTTCATACGAAGTGAATAAAACAAGCATTCTGCCCTTTGTGGCTTTCGCTATCTTTGCAATATGTTCCGATACAGATTCAATATATCGCTCATTACTTACTTGCTTAATAAAAGGTACATCCGTTGAAACCATTAATTTCATTTGTTCATCATAACGAAATGGCGACGGAACCTTTAAAGTATTTGGAGCGAAATCATGTAAACCAAGTTCCTCTTTTATATAATCAAACGTATCGTTAACTGTTAGTGTTGCGGATGTAAAAATAACACTCTTTTTTTCTGTTAAAAATTCATCAGCAAATCTTTCACCAATATGAACAGGCTGTGCATATAGAACTGTTGAATGAATCGTCCCTTTCGTTTCAGTCTCCATCCAAGTTACATACGAATTCTTTTCTAATACGAGTAACTGTAATGATTCTGCCATCTTTCTCAGCAACTCAATTAAATGCATAAATTCACCTGTTACAACATGCATCTCCCATTCTAACTTACTTTGCAATATATCCACTTGCTTCTCAAGAGCAGTTACTACCCTTCTTAATTCATATATAAAACGATTTGTTAATTCAACGATACTATCCCACAACTTACCTTTTTCTAGTTCTGCGTTATACCTATAGATGAGCGGCATATTATTCGTTCCTTGTTCTTGCTTTGTTTGTTTAAATATAAAAGTACGTAACATTTGGAAGAGTTCATCCGCATCAAACTTAAGTTCCTTCAAACTATAACTTATCATACGGAAAGTTGAACGAGATGCTTGCTCTGATTTTTTCATCATTTTATATACTTTGGAGAGTACATCTTCTGTTTCTAGCGTCCCAAGACGAGATATAACCAATTGAAAATACATACAAGAGAACTGTTCACCCAATGTTCTACTCGCAGCTTCTTCAATATGGTGAGCTTCATCAAAAATAATATGTTCGCATGAAGCAAACAGCGGTTCTTCACTTGAAAAATCTTGAAATAATAACGCATGATTTGTGATAACGATATCTGCAAATAAAGCTTTATTCTTCGCTCGCTGGTAAAAACAACGACTAAACCAATTACTTTGCATACCGCCTGGACTATACGCATCACTACAAATACGATTCCAAAGTAACTTTCCGCCCTCAGGAATATTTAATTCGTCTTGATCACCCGTTTCAGTTTGCAATAGCCAAACTAAAATCTTCGCCTTCGTAAGTGCCATATCATAATTTTTTTCTTCCTCTTGTAAAGCATACTCAAATTTGTGTAAGCAAAGATAATGCTTTCTTCCTTTAAGAAGAGCTACCTCAAATGAAAATGGCATTATTTTTTGTAATAACGGTATTTCTTTTTCTAATATTTGTTGTTGGAGTTGTACCGTTTGTGTACTTATAATGACAGGTTCTTCTTTTCTCTTTGCAAAATAAAGACTGGGAAGCAAATATGCAAGAGTCTTTCCTGTTCCTGTACCGGCTTCAATTAGTGAAAAACGAGAGTCTCTTAACGCCGTATATATCTCTTTCATCATCAGTTGTTGACTTTCTCTTCTTTCAAACTTTGGCATATGTGATTCCAATTTATCCATCGTTTTATTCAAGAAAGCATCAAACTTTGATGAACACGTTTCTCCAAGGTTTAAGGAATAGTTCCGCTTTTTCAGCGCAATATTTCGATGTATTTCATACTCCGCTATATCTTCTTTACCATTCATTACTTTCTTTAAAATATTTTCAGAAAGCACATCAGCTATATCACTTTGGAACACATCGCTTAATTCATAAAGCGATTGCAACGTGACAAGTGGTAACTTTTCAATTTCATTTAAAAATTGTAAAAATAATTCCGCTGTTGCAAGAGCATCACTATCCGCACGATGTGGTTGATCATGTTCTAGTTCATGCTTCTTAGCTAAATCACGTAATTTATAACTATCAGCTGTCGGCAAAAGAATTTGAGCCAATTCAACCGTGTCGATTTTAGGACAATGTATTTCTGTATATCCAGCCTGTCTTAATTCTTCATTTAAAAAATTCCAATCAAAGTGAACATTATGCGCAACGAAAGCCGCACCTTGTAATAGCTCAACAATCATCGGGGCTACATCTTGAAATAACGGGGCTTGTTTTACAAGACTTTCATCAATCCCTGTTAATTCTGTAATAAATGGTGGGATCTCTCTCTTTGGGTTAACAAAAGACGAAAAAATCTCCAATATCTCTCCATCTTCTACTACAACAGCTGCAATTTGGGTTATTTTATCCTTCCCATCTTTCCAGGAGTTCCCTGTCGTCTCTAAATCAACAACGACATAACGCTTACTCATATATGTAACACCTCAATTTCTTACCTTTCAAACAACAATAATTTATATAATGTTACTATACCACGTTTTATCTCATCTTAATGAAAAGATGCACAAAAAAGCTATCTCCGCAATGGAGATAGCCTTTCTACTTATAATATCGTACCCGCTTTTTCAGCACCTAACATTTCAATAATTTGATTATTATCGTCTAGTACTGCAATTTTTGGTTCTTGTTTATGAACCTCTTCTTCCGTAACTAGCCCATAACAAATAATAATTACTTTGTCCCCTGGTTGTACAAGCCTTGCCGCAGCACCGTTTAAACAAACAACACCACTACCGCGTTCCCCTTTAATAACGTATGTCTCTAAACGAGCACCATTATTATTATTTACAATTTGGACTTTTTCGTTTTCTACAATATTTACTGCATCCATTAAATCTTCATCAATTGTAATACTACCTACATAATTTAAATTTGCCTCCGTTACAGTTGCACGATGTAACTTTGCTCTCATCATTGTGCGAAACATAGGTGCTCCCCCTTATTTAACCGTTAATGTTATATTGTCAATTAATCTTACATTTTCAAACTTAACTGCAATAGCTAAAATGATTCGTCCTTCGACTTTCTCTACCATTGTTAATGACGGATATGCATATAAATCCGCATAATCTACAGTGCCTTTCGTATGCGTCTCAATATACTCTTTCACAAGATTTGTAATGATTTCCGGATTACGTTCACCTACCTCAATTCTTTCTTTCGCTATACATAGGCTGCGGTATAAATGAAGAGCCTCTTCACGTTCATCTTGTGATAGGTACACGTTACGAGAACTTTTCGCTAATCCATCTTCTTCCCTCACAATATCAACTGGTACGATTGTAACCGGAATATTGAAATCAGTTACAAATCCTTCAATTACTGCAACTTGTTGAGCATCTTTCATACCGAAATAAGCACGCGTTGGCAGCGTAATATTAAATAGTTTCATTAGTACAGTTGCAACACCAGCAAAATGACCAGGTCTTTGTTGACCGCATAATACGTCCGTGCGCTTCACAACTTCTACTGTTGTTGTTTGTTCTGCTGGATACATTTCTTCTACACTCGGATAAAATAAATAATCTACACCGTTTTCTTTTGCTACATTTTCATCTCTATCAATATCACGAGGATATCGATCTAAATCTTCATTTGGGCCAAATTGCAGCGGGTTTACAAATACACTTAAAACTACAATTTCATTTTCTTCTCTTGCCTTACGTAATAAGGTAGCATGCCCTTCATGTAAATAACCCATCGTTGGAACAAAACCAATACTCTTTCTACTTGCACGAAGTTCGTTTGTAATTTGCTGCATCTCTTGCACTGTAGTTACGATTTTCATTATTGTTTTCCTCCGTATAACGCTAAGCATTCTTCCTCTTTCATTGTGAACGAATGTTTTTCTTCAGGAAATTGCCTTGTCTTTACTTCAGTAACATATTGTGAAATCCCACGCACAATCTCCTCTTGAACAGATGTATATTGCTTCACAAATTTCGGCACACGATTCACGCCGTATGAGATAAGATCATGATAAACAAGCACTTGCCCATCTACTTTTTGTCCTGCACCAATCCCAATTGTCGGTATTGTTAGTTGCTCTGAAATAAGTTCTGCTAACTGCATTGGTACACATTCTAACACAAGCGCTATTGCACCAGCTTCTTCACATTTCTTTGCATCTTCTATTAATTTCTTTGCACTCTCCGCATCTTTTCCTTGCACTTTATATCCACCCAACACTCCTACAGATTGAGGGGTTAAACCTAAATGCGCTACAACAGGAATTCCTGCGTTCGTCAAATATTGAATCGTTGATATAACTTCTCCAGCACCTTCTACCTTCAGTGCATGCGCCCCGCTCTCTTGAACGATGCGGCGTGCATTCACCATCGTTTCTTGTAATGATACGTGATACGACATAAATGGCATATCAGTTACAATAAACGTCTCTTTCGCTCCACGGCGTACAGCTTTCGTATGATGAATCATATCCTCTACTGTTACAGGTACTGTTGAATCGTATCCGAGTACAACCATTCCAAGAGAATCTCCAACTAAAATCATATCAACTTCAGCTTCTTCTGCTAATTTAGCAGATGGATAATCATACGCCGTTAGCATTGTAATCGGCTCACCTTGCTCTTTCATCTTCAAAAAATCTGTTTTTGTTTTCAAAAACTACTCCTCCTTTATGCAGGAGAGAGGAGATGGCCGCAATCATATAAAAAACCCCTCTGGCCATAAAAGGGCAGAAGGGTTGTGTGTTAGTCGGCATTATTCATCCCTCTGTCCCAGTCCGTTATTGGATCAAGGCAGAATCCAAGTTATTATTTTTCGTATTACTTCGAATCATGGTGCAGTTCGCTCTGATACTGCCCACATTCGAACTAATTATAGCAAACTACAAAAGGGAATTACTACATTTTTTTGAAAAAATAATTTTTTATTCTGATTACGGTATATGAAATTTAATAAGAGAGTATATATGCTAGAAAGTGAAACTTTAATCAGCCCGATCCCCACCTAACTTCTTTGCTTCCGCTGAATTTTGAGGTGGAGGTCTTATTGCCCAGTAAATAGCGGGATAAAGTTTTTATAGATAATTCAATCCTGAAAAGATACATGTTTTTTCAACGCATGTTAAAAAATTCCAAGTTAATTTCTTCTGTAATCAATTTAACTGTATAGTATAACTCTTAAACTAATGATGCAGGTTAATTGAGGAAAAGTACTTAACAAAGGAGAATTGCAGATGTCTATGAACAGGTGGTTATTTCGATTCAGCAGTTTGCTTGTAATGATTGTATGGTGGATGTCTTTAGGATCCTTTCATGTATTTGCCTCAGTTAATGTCGTAACACAACCCACCGATGTAACGAACGTGATTGAGGTTGAACTAAATGATGATTACTTTAATCCAAATGTCATCACGATTCCGCTTGAAGGATCAACAACATTACTATTGAAAAATAAAGGTAAAAACGAGCACACCTTTACAGTGAAAAAACTCGGCATTGACGTCGTAGTTGAGTCAGGAAAAGAAAAGAATATTACCGTGAAACCTAAAAATACTGGTACATATGAATTAATATGTCGATACCATCTCCTTAAAGGAATGGAAGGCAAAGTAATCGTCAAATAACATGCCAGACCAACTAGACGGAAGATATCTTGAAATGAACTTTAAATATGAAAAGGATTTATTATCATGTTACAAATTTAACTCAAAAATATTGAAATAAAAAGAAGTTCCAAAAGAGGAACTTCTTTTACTTAATTTCGATATCTGCAGAATGAATATGATGTACTTTCCCCTCATGATCCTCCAGAAGTAATACACCATCCTCTGTGATTCCTTTTGCTAACCCCGTAATCGTCTCTCTCATCGTTCGAGCGGTAATTTCTTTCCCGATGCTCACAGCGTAACTTTCCCAAAGAATTTTAATGACAGAGAAACCATTTTGTAAATACTCTTCATATAATTTTTCTAGTTGTAAATAGATTTGTTGCATAAGTTCTGCACGAACAATCGGCTTACCTGATTCAATCGCTAATGAAGTAGCAATGTGCTGAATTTCTTCATCAAAATGTTCTTGCTTTTGATTCGCATTAATACCGATGCCCATAATGACAGCATTAATTTTATCAGGATCCGCTTGCATTTCTGTTAATATACCTACAGCCTTTTTACCTTGAATTAAAATGTCATTTGGCCATTTTATTCCCACGTCTACACCTGTACATTTTTCAATTGCCTGTGCAACACTAACAGCCGCTAACAAAGTAAGTTGCGGTGCATGATGAACTGGAATCGATGGGCGTAAAATAATACTCATCCAAATTCCTGTTCCTTTTGGTGAATGCCATTTTCTGCTTAAACGACCTCTTCCCGCTATTTGTTCTTCTGCTACAACGATAGTTCCTTCTTCTGCACCTTCATAAGCAAGTTTTGCTGCAATGTGCTGCGTTGATTCAACAGTTTCTTCAAAATACACTGTTCTACCAATTCGCTTCGTTTGTAGCCCTAACTGAATTTCATTAGCAGTCACTTTGTCTGGCTTACTTGCAATTCGGTAACCTAATCGGCGCACAGCTTCAAGTTCATATCCCTCACTCCGGAGATCTTCCATATGTTTCCACACAGCAGTTCTTGAACAACCAAGTTTATCACTAATCGTTTGGCCGGATACAAACTCGCCATCCGCTTCAGAAAAAACTTGTAATAACTGCTTTCTTATAGTAGATTGCATCCTTGCAGCCACTCCCTTATACGCTCTTTCTCATTAACTACGTTTCCTTTTACAATTGCTTCCTCGATTTTCTGAAGCATGTCAGCAACCCACGGACCAGGCTTTTTGTTTGCCCAGTTTAATAAATCATTACCAGTCACATTCATTTCTTGACGACCCTGGATTGGCAATGCATGAAACATTGATTGTACTCGTTTAACAGATGTAGGATCATAGCTTTCAATCATCGCTTCATATACTCTCTCTGCCATTTCAGCGATATAAATTCCCGTTTTATAAAGAAGGACTGTATCCCAATCCTTCTCCTTTCTAGTACGGATTGCCAATAAAACTGCAACAATATCTTTTATTTTTTTATTCGAAAACTTCCATTGACGTAAAAAGACAGATGGATGTTCTTCTCCGATACAATATAAGAAAAATGCCCACGCCTCAATATCCGTTTCGAAAGAATCCCATTTATACTGCGTAGCTTTTAACAGTCTCTCTTCTGACATTTGTAAATATGGCAAATGAGAAAATAGCTTCGTCTCTACTAATTCTTTGAGACCTTTCACACAATATGTACCAGTTAACAATTTCTCAAACTCTACTGTAATGCGCTCAATTGCTATATGTTCTAGCAAATGTCCATACGTTTCAATCGCTTGCTTCGTTTTCGTTTCTAATGAAAAACCTAACGCGCTTACAAACCGAATACCACGCATCATTCGCAGGGCATCTTCTTGAAAACGATCCGCAGCATTTCCAACTGTCACAATTTCTCTCTGTTGAATGGCTTCCTGTCCAGCAAATAAATCAACCATTTCGCCTTCTTCTGTCATAGCAATTGCATTCATCGTGAAATCACGACGTTTTAAATCCTCTTCTAATGAACGAACAAATTGAACACTACTAGGTCTTCGAAAATCTTCATATTCGCTTTCTGTTCGAAAAGTAGTTACCTCATAAGGCTCACCATTTTCTAAAACAATTACAGTTCCATGCTCAAGACCAACAGGAACATTTCTTGGGAATATAGCCATCACTTCTTCTGGTAAAGCAGATGTCGCAATATCAATATCTCCAATCGGCCTATCGATAATAAGATCTCGTACGCTCCCACCAACAAAGTAAGCCTCATGTCCTTGTTGTTTTAATGTCTCAATAATAGAACTAGCTTTTTTAAATCTTTCCATTTTTGTCATCCCTTAGTACGTCATAGTAAATCGTTTCATATTGTGAAACAATTTTTTCTGAGCGAAATTGCTCATAAACACTTTCTCTTGCTCGTTCTCCCATATTACGGTGAAGTTCCTCGTCCTTTAATAGCTGAGTAGCTTGATTTGCCACTCCTGTTGTATCGCCAACTTCACATAAATATCCTGTTTCCCCGTGTTGAATAACCTCTGGAATACCTCCAACCCGTGTTCCGATACAAGGTACACCACACGCCATTGCTTCTAATAAAACAAGACCAAAACTTTCCTTCTCTGATAGAAGCAACATTAAATCACTCATCGCAAGTAGTTCTGCAACATTATCTTGCTTCCCTAGGAATAAAACACGATCTTCAATATGTAAATTCTTCACTATCTGTAAAATCGTACAGAATTCTGGTCCGTCTCCAACAAGAAGCAACTTCGCATCTACTTCTTTAACAATTTTAGCAAATGCCTCAACAACATCCTGCACACGTTTCACTTTACGGAAATTCGAAATATGAATAAGTACTTTTTCACTCTCACTTATACCGTATTCTTTCTTTAATTGAGACATATTACGTTTGAAATATACACGTTCGTCTATAAAGTTATATACCGTTTGAATTTCTTTACTTGGTTTTACAAGCTCATGCGTTTCGTTAATTAATGAATGCGAGACAGCAGTAACAACATCCGATTGCTCAATACCAAAACGAATTAAATTATTTAACGAAGGGTCGGAACCTAACACAGTAATATCTGTTCCATGCAAGGTTGTAACAATTTTAATACGCTCTCCGATCATTTGTTTTGCTAAATATGCACAAATTGCATGGGGTATTGCGTAATGCACATGTAAAATGTCTAAGTTTTCTCTTTGTGCAACCTCTGCCATTTTACTTGCTAACGCTAAATCGTATGGTGGATATTGAAATACAGAGTACTGGCTTACCGTCACTTCATGAAAATATATGTTTGGATATACTTTATTTAACCGGAATGGTAAACCCGATGTAATAAAGTGAATTTCATGCCCGCGTTCCGCCAATTGCTTTCCTAATTCTGTTCCAACAACTCCAGAACCACCTACAGAAGGATAACATGTAATACCTATTTTTAATTTCATTTACATCCCCCTAATAAATCAGCATGTAATAAAACCGGTTTCTTACTCATAAATCCCTCGGCATACAAGACTCCAACTTCTTTTCCAAACATCTTCTCACGAGCAATCACAGTTTCAACGTATCCTTCTGTTAACGGTGTCTTAACACCATCACTTCCTGTTGAAAATTGACTTTCATATGCTTCTAATGCTTCCACCTTTATAGAGAGGTACTCACTTATATCTATACAAAAATTCGGTTTATGAAAACCATTAATCATATAATTATAAAAAGACTCCACACGATGTGGTGAAAGTTCCGGCATATATTTACGGATTCCTGCTGAAAAAATAGCCTCTTCCACAAGCTTTGCACAATTTGCATGATCTGGATGACGATCTTCATAGTATGGCGCAAAAACTAGTTTTGGTTTATATGTACGGATCACCTTGACAATTTCACGTATATACTCTTCTTTCATATACAAACCACGGTCTGGCATCGCTAAATTCAGCCTCGTTTTTACTCCCATTATACGAGCTGCGACCTCTGCTTCTTCTTTTCTCAACTCTATCGTTCCATTGGAAGAAAGATCAGCTTCTGTTAAATCACAAATACCTACTTCATACCCTTGCTTTGTATATTTAGCGATGGTACCAGCCATGCCGATTTCAACATCATCGGCATGAGCACCAAACGCTAATATATGTAATCCACTCATAATTGTTCCCCTCATTTTCTTAACTTACGATAATCTAAATCTCCTCGCTCTAATGCGTGCATCAACATTTCAGCACTTGCCATATTCGTTGCAAGTGGAATCGCATATACATCACATAAACGAAGCAATGCATTCACATCCGGTTCATGCGGCTGTGCTGTTAATGGATCGCGGAAGAAAATCACCATATCTAAATCGTTTTTTGCAATCATTGCACCAATTTCTTGATCTCCACCAAGAGGGCCAGATTGATATCTTGTTACAACTAATCCAGTCGCTTCCATAATACGAAGCCCTGTCGTTCCTGTTGCAAATAATTCATGTTGCTCAAAAATTGGTTTATATGCGTATGCAAACGAAACCATATCATTTTTCTTTTTGTCATGTGCGATTAAGGCAATTTTCATCCGTTGTCTCCCCTTTAGTCGATAATATTTTCTAAACCGTACACAAGATGATCAAGGTTCATTACTGTCTCAATTGATAGTTTTACACCTGACATAAATGATGCACGATTGAATGAATCATGACGAACTGTTAACATTTGTCCATCTCCACCAAACATTACTTCTTGGTGTGCAATAAGCCCTGGCAAACGTACACTATGAATGTGAATACCGTCTACATTTGCACCACGTGCACCTGCTAGTTGCTCTACTTCATTTGGATGACCTTGCTGCTTTGATTCACGATTTTGACGAATTAATTCTACCGTTTTTACAGCTGTACCAGATGGTGCGTCTAATTTTTGATCATGATGTAATTCAATTACCTCAACATCTTGGAAATATTTCGCTGCCATTTGTGAGAATTTCATCATAAGAACTGCACCAATTGCAAAGTTTGGAGCAATAATTGTTCCTACTGCTTTTTCTTTTGCATTCTCTGTTAAACGTGCCAATTCTTCTTCTGTAAATCCAGTTGTACCAATAACAGAACGAAGTCCACGCTCAACTGCAAGTGTAACGTGTTGTTTCCCAACTTCTGGTGTTGTTAAATCTAACAACACATCTGCTTCTACTTCATCTAAACAAGTATGTAAATCAGCGTAAATCGGCGCATGTAATGCTGGCATGCCAGGTAAATCAGAAATCTTCTCACCACCATGCTTATAATCCACTGCTGCTACTAAATTAAAATGTTCCGTTCTTTCCATAAGAAGGACTGCTTCATGTCCCATACGTCCTCTTGGTCCGGCGATAATTACTTTAATTTCTTTCATTATTCTTTCTCTCCCTCATCAATACGTGTCCAGCGATCTTTATCACGTGTATTAAATTTATTCATTACAATGTTATGTGCTGTCTCTAAATCAATATTTAAACTATTTGCCATACAAATCATAACAAATAATACATCTCCAAGCTCTTCTTCAATACTTCTTTCTTTTTCAGTTGTTTTCTTCGGTTTCTCACCATAATAATGATTTACCTCTCTCGCAAGCTCTCCCATTTCTTCCGTTAAACGAGCCATCATTGCAAGCGGACTGAAATAACCTTCTTTAAACTGACCAATATATGCATCTACTTCTTTCTGCATATCTTTCATCGTTTTTGCTTCCATACTATTCACCTCTAATCCTTCCTCTTTCATGTTAGCCAATTCATCGCGATTTGACAAATATTATTCCCCGCCAAACACCTATTTGCGACCCTTTTTTGGATAGACTATAATAAAGTGAAACTTTCTTTTGCGCTTTTTCCAAAAGATTAGCCCACACTAATCGAGTTCTTACTATTTTTACTAGCAACTAGAAATTACTTATTATTATGTTTTACCGTTTCAGCGGAGCAATGCAATCATTACATAATTAGGGGGATTTCTATATGACATCAAAATTGAAGATACGAAATATTATTTTTATTTTAATCGGTTCCGCTATATTTTCTTTCGGTATTGTCAATATCAATATTGAGAACCACCTTGCAGAGGGTGGGTTTACCGGTATTACACTATTATTGTATTTTTTATTTAAGTTTGATCCTTCCTACTCAAACTTAATTTTAAATATCCCTATATTTTTTATTGGTTGGAGGTTACTTGGCAGAACGACATTTTTATATACATTAATCGGCACATTTAGCGTATCTTTATTTCTATGGATTTTCCAGCGTTACGAAGTGCTCAACTTACATTTAAACTTGCAAAATGATATGACACTCGCAGCTTTATTCGCCGGGGCATTTATCGGTATCGGTCTTGGGATAATATTTAAATATGGCGGGACTACTGGCGGTGTAGATATTATCGCACGACTAGCTCACAAATATGTTGGCTGGAGTATGGGTAAAACGATGTTTATGTTCGATGCTGTCGTTATCGTCGTCTCTATTCTTACCTATTTATCATACCGCGAGGGTATGTATACGTTAGTTGCTGTTTTTATCGGGGCTAAAGTCATTGATTTTATGCAAGAAGGAGCCTATGCCGCCAAAGGAGCGACTATTATCTCAGAGAAAAACGATGAAATTGCTGCCAAAATTTTATCTGAAATGGAGCGCGGAGCAACCTTTTTAAAGGCTGTTGGATCGTATACAAAAGTGGAACGTAACGTACTGTATTGCGTTGTTGCTAAAAATGAAATCGTGAAATTAAAGAATATTATTACTTCAGTAGATCCTCATGCATTTGTCGCTGTAAGTGATGTACATGATGTAGTTGGTGAAGGATTTACGTTAGATGAAAATAAAAACCCTTTACATAATTAAATGTAACTAGAAAAGCGCCTTAGCTTTTCTAGTTTTTTATTACAAGTCTTTTAAGCTTCTCCAAATCCTCATAAATAAGCTCCAATAAACTCCGATTATAAAAAATGGAAGCTGGATGAAAAGTTGGAAAAACATGATATTCATTCTCTGACCATGTAAACTCTGCACTTTGCATATCCTTTAATTTTTGAATGGGCTGTTTTAATAATTGCCCGTGTACATCTGTGATTTTTTTATTTTTTCCTGTTAAACGTTGAAGACCAATATTTCCAAGTGTGACGATAAGCCTCGGATTTATTTTCTCTAATTCATAATCTAACAAAGGCGCATGGGCAACTATTTCTCCTTGATTTGGCGTTCTATTATACTTTTTTTGTATGCTTTCACCATTTCGTTCTTTTTTCTCTCGCCATTTATAAGGTCTACTCCGAACAGCGCTCGTAATATATACTTCTTCCCTCGTAACGTGAATACGCTCTAAAAAACCCATTAATTGTTTTCCCGACCTCCCGCTAAACGGAATCCCATTATGAATTTCTGTTTCACCAGGCGCTTCTCCTAACAACATAAATTTGGGATTTTCAGGACCTTGTCCACTTAAAAAACCTTCTAGTTGATAAGGAGCACTACGCTCTTTCACTTGTTTTACTAAATGGTCTGGATATTTCATTTCCCCCACCGCCTTTCCGCATTACTTCTATTATTTCTATTTGTAATACATTATATAATTCAATCCACACAACGAAAAAAGACTATCAAAATTGATAGTCTTTAGTCGTCGCTACGCTGCATACCAGTATACATTAATACGAGACGTAATAATTCAAATACCGCTACAGCTGCAGCTGCTACATATGTTAATGCTGCTGCATTTAATACTTTACGAGCTTGGCCATATTCATCTGTTGATACGATACCTAACGCTTCAATTTGTTGCATTGCACGCTTTGAAGCATCGAACTCAACTGGTAATGTAACAAGTTGGAACACAACACCTGCAGCCATTAAAATAATTCCTAATAACAATAGTTTCGACATTGTCGCAAATATACCAATCATAATAAATACCCATGATATATTCGATCCAAAATTCGCCACAGGAACTAACGAATGACGAATACGCATAAAGTTATAATCTTGCGCATCTTGAATTGCGTGTCCTACTTCATGTGCTGCCACTGCTGTACCAGCAACTGAATGTCCATAATAGTTATCTGTTGATAATCGAACCGTCTTGGCCGTTGGATCATAATGGTCTGATAAATGACCTGGTGTTTCTTCCACAGCTACATTGTATAATCCATTTTCATCTAAAATTTTTCGAGCCACTTCCGCTCCTGTCATACCTGATGTTGAATAAACTTGTGAATACTTGCTATAGGCACTTCGTACTCTTGACTGTGCATACAACGGTATGATCATTATGATCGCGAAGTAAATTAAATAAAACATCATGAACCTCCATTGAAGTTTTAATTATAGTACTTCTCATTCTATTTTCTTCTGCCACTATTGTCAATGAATAAACCTTACAATCCATATCTTTACTTATTACATTATCTATTTTTAGAATGCACATTACTTTTTCTTTTTTCTCTCTCTCCTTTATACTTTCTCCATCCAACATAAGTTAATGTGAATAAAATAAGTCCCCCAGTAATTGTCATAAACCAAATGAGAGAAGGTGCAATTTCATCCTTTTTTACTGTGTGAAATATCTTTTGCAAATCCCCTTTAATAATCCCTAATTGCATTTGGCCACCTTTCGTTTTTAACATAACGTTACGAAATTCATCCAAATAAGATAAATGAACATTTACACGCTGTACCTCGTTTTCTGGCAAAGCAATCATTAAACTTGGATAAATAATATTGAATTCATTTAAAAATGTATTTAATGTTTGTTGAAACTGCCCAGCATCTTCTTTTTCCATCGCTTTTTCCATTTGAGAAAAGGCATCCATTACTTTCCTTTCTCTTTCCATCCAAAGTGGTTGATATTTCGATACTTGTGCATCAACAGCAAGTTGTAATGCCAACACATTATCCATTTTAGCTTGCTTACCTAAACCTTCTTCAGAGAGCGATTGCTGCGCCTTGTCGTAAGCTAAAGAAATAACTCTAACTTGATCTGGTGTTACTTCATGCTTCTTTTCATTCCCCTTCATTAAAAATTGCTCTGAGAAAAGTTGTAATACTTGTACCGCTTTTTCATCTTCATTACGCTTCACTAACTGTAACGAGTCGTCTAACAACCCTGTTAGCTCATTCCACTCTTCAGCATATATACGTAACGGAAACATTATAATTAGAAATGCTATCAATCCAATTAATGTTCTCTTCATCCCGGTCCCCCCTATAACTACTAGTACAAAATATGTTAATTGGGACAAGAATAGAACAGAACTGAACCGAAAAATATATTATCGTTTTACAAAGAAAAAATTCTCTTTAAGCAGAGAATTTTTTCTTTGACATCCTTTTCTTTTTTACGAAATATCTATATAAGCTATAACAAAGTATACTACCACCTAAAATGAATAATAAAATAGCACACGCAGCATGCATAAAGAACTCCTCTGGTAGCATTAATATAACTGGATCCGTTTCAATATCAAACATCCAATAATCATTACTGAATAAAAGCTTATGGAATAATACAAAGCTCTTTTCAAAATTAATAGCGATTGGTAACATAAGCGCTATCGGAAAAATGATTGTTAAAATTGATCCGTGCAGTAAAAACTTTTCATTTTTCTTTTTTAATAAATAAATTCCCCCTATCACTGCAATCATAATTGTCGCATACATCACATATTGAATCTTTACTAAAATATTTTTAACATCTACAAAATGAATACGGCCATTTGTAGACATATCTAATGTTGGCAAATGTAATGCTCCGTCATAAAACGGGGATAAATATGTAATAAGCACATCGTAATTTCTTTTAATTTCATCCTTCGTCATATCCGCTAAATCAGGAATATTTAAAAAATCAATTTCAAAATAATACAGCCATTTTCCATACACAACTGCCGTTGTTGCGAGTGCAAAAATAGAAAATGCTATGCTATATGAAACAACTAAAGTAATCAATCGATCCAATATTTTTGTACCACTCTTATTTTTCTCCATGTTCTCCCCCTAAATGTTCTAACCATCATAAAGAAAATTGTTTCCTGTGCTCACGTAAGCAACAATAATATGTAATACATAGTACAACAACGCTTAACCAAAACGTAAAATAACCAATTTCCTCTACAAACAAATGCATAATTCCATATCGTGGCATTTGCCAAAATAAATAATCAATTGCATCGTTATGCAACGTCCATACACCCGCTACTATAAAATGCCATTTTTTTATACGGTAAAATGGAGCATATAAAACACCTTGCACTGCCATCGCAAAGTGCGAAAGCATTAACATGTAGCCCATAAGACCAATAGGACCTTTTACGTAAATCATAATCGCATTTACAACAACAGCCCAAATACCATATTTTATTAAAGTAACAATCGCTAGCGCTTCTATTAATCCCCAGTTTCTCTTTGTCAAAAAAGCAATTAAAACAAAGACAAAAAAGAGACTCGCCATAGGACTATCTGGTACAAACGGCCAAAATATAGGTGACGTTTCTTTCAGTTGATTTCCGTACCATATAAACCCGTAAATTGTACCTAATATGTTAACAACCAATAAAAATAATAATACCGAGCGTTGTCTTAACATTGCATACAAGTACACCAATCTGTATGTCCAACACCTTTCAAGCAAAGTAATTCATTCACTAAATCCTACTCTATTATAACAAACTTCATCCAACTAAATAGAAAAGCTGACTACAAATTTTGTAGTCAGCTTTTTATTATTTTTTATTATACTTTGCAACGAATTCCGAAAGCTTCTTCAGTTCCTCATCTGTACCTTTAAATACACCTTTAGGCATGGAACCTTTTCCATCTTTCGCAATTTTAGCAATTTCTTCTGGCTTTAAAGTTAAGTTTTGCAGTGCTGGTGCTGCCGCCCCGCCCTGTAAGTTGTCACCATGACATGTTAAACAAGTATTTTTTTGCATTAATTTATAGCCATCATCATTTTTATCAACTGGCGCGGTTTTTACAATTGCTCCTTGTTTCTTTGCAGCTTCCCAGTCGTGGTGTGCTACAGATTCCCAAGTTAAAAAGATAATCGATGCAATTGCTAAAAGCATAAATCCAGTTGCTACAGGACGCTTCAATGGACGTCTTTCTGGACCTCGATCAAGAAATGGAGCTAACAGTAATGCACCAAACGCAATCCCTGGCATAATAAACGCTCCAATTACAGTAAATGAACCGGAAGCATAAGAATACTTTAATAACTGATACAAGAATAAGAAATACCAATCTGGAAGTGGTATATATCCAGCATCTGTTGGATCCGCCATTCTCTCAAGCGGCGACGGATGCGCCACTGTTAAACATAAATAACCGATTAAAAAAACTGCACCAACCATCCATTCTTTTAACAAGAAGTTCGGCCAAAATGCTTCTGTTTTCCCTGGGTATTCAGAATAGTCTTTTGGAATATTTGGTTTCCGAGCTACCGGTACCCGAGAATCTCCTACAAACTTCATCCCTTTGCCGCGATGCATAATCTCCCTCCTTTAGTTCTTTCCCCTTTAATTTAGCAATCTCTTATAGTGGACCGGAAATACCTTGTTTGCGAATCATGATGAAGTGGAAGGCCATTAAACCTAGAAGTGCTGCTGGTAAGAAGAAGACGTGAATAGCAAAGAAGCGAGTTAATGTTTGAGCGCCAACAATTTCGGAATGACCAGCGAGTAATGTTTTAATATAAGGACCAATGAGCGGTGTTTGCTCTGCAATTTGAATCCCTACTTTTGTAGCAAATAAAGCTTTCATATCCCACGGTAATAAATATCCGGTAAAACCAAGACCTAACATAACAAAGAAAATAAGAACACCAACAATCCAGTTTAACTCACGGGGCTTTTTATACGCACCTTGGAAGAAAACTCTGAGTGTATGTAAAAACATCATTACAATTACGAGACTAGCACCCCAGTGGTGCATACCACGAACAATTTGCCCATAAGCAACTTCATTTTGTAAATAGTAAACTGATTCCCAAGCATTTTTAATATCAGGCACATAATACATCGTCAAAAACATTCCAGATAAAATTTGAATTACAGTAACGAAAAAGGTAAGTCCTCCAAAGCAATAGACGAATGCAGAAAAGTGATGTGCCGGGTTTACATGTTCAGGTACTTCATGATCAGCGATATCACGCCATATCGGTGTAATATCTAATCTTTCATCTACCCAATCATAAATTTTATTTAACATCTACTTTGCACCCCCTCTTGGCTTCGCTTTTCCTAGATACAGCGTTCCATCTTTCACTTTAGACTCGTACACATCCAGCGGAGCAAGGGGTGGCGTACCTTTAATGTTCATCCCATCTTTTGTATAACGACCCCCGTGACATGGACAAAAGAATTGATTCGGATGTGCTTTGTCCGAATTCCAGTTAACTGTACATCCTAAATGTTTACATACTGGAGAGAACGCAACAATGTCTCCGCTTTCATCTTTATGAACCCACGCCGATTTTGGTTCTTCAGACTTGTACCAACCATCAACCTGTTTCACTTTAAAATCGAAACGCTTCGGCTCTGTTGTAATATCCTTTACTTGCGCAACAGCAACCATATCTGTTCCGGCTTCTTTTCTTAACACCGGATCAAGCGCAAATCGCGTCATCGGCATTAAAATACCGGCAGCCATAAAGCCTCCTACCCCTGTGAGTGTGTAATTTAAAAATTGTCTTCTTGACACGCGATGTTCTTTCTCGCTCACGAAAATTTCCCCCCTCTATCAGAAATTGTCCCCTCGTGATAAATTATATAAAAAATAAAAACTAGGACACTATCATGATATAATACGCTCATGCACAGGTCAATATCATACTACTCATAATAATAAGAACTTTCTGTTTATTACGAGTTTCCCCACTTCTCTTCCAACATCACCATTATATTTTTTATATGCGCATGAATAACTTCTCTTTTTGCTTGATCACTAAATTGTTCTAATGCTAATGAAGGAAACCAAAATAAATCTCCCTGTAACTCTTGCATATCCTCTTTCCATGAAAAATCACTTGTAACATAAGCAATATGCTTAAAACCTTCGCTTCGTAAATGATTTGTCCATTCTTGCAAACGACCTTTTTCATTCTTTTGACTTTCTACCAAATACGTAAACGCAGGTAGTAAAAGCACTCTTCCTTTATACTCTCTTTCCAATTCCGTGCTCAACAATTCGATAAATTCACCTTGTTCTACAACCATTTTCATTTCTTGTGCTGCCGAAATTGATAAAAGCGGTATTACTCCTGTATCAACATACTCTCTTGCTTGTTCAAACTGTTCCACATCTTTTACACTCCACTTCAAATTCCTTCCCTCCTTCACTTACAAATGACAGAACTTTCACTTTATATATATTAAACCATACTAAAAGAGGTAAAAAAAGAAAAACTACCCAATATAGGTAGTTTTTCTTGGTGAAAGTCTGAAATTTGTAAAAATTTATTAATCCAAATAAATTCTATAAAGTCTTTAACTCGGCCGTTAATCTATGAAACGCTTCCTTATCTTGCTTATCTAACGCTTCATCAATTTGTTTCAAAAGGCGTTCTCTCCTAAATGAAAATACACTTTCTTCCAAAAACCTTTCTGCAAGTAAACGATCTTTTTCATTTACTTCAATATGCTTTGGTAGATATGGGTTTTCTTCTAATACAGCTACATAATTCGCATTTTGAAACGATGATTTAAAGTTGAGTTGAATATAAATATCCTCATCTCGATTTAAACGAATATCATGAAACGATTTTTCAGCATCTGTTGTCATAACATTTTGTTTAAAAAAGTGAAACGGTGTGTCTTTCACACAATTCGCTGACATCACTAAGCCACGCGGACAATATTTTGCATGCTCTACGAAGTGGACTTTATGCATCAATTGGTCGTGACTCATTAAATAATTCAGAATCCATACACATTCACGCTGTTTCAGTTGGTAATTATTCAAAAACCATTTTACAAAATCCTTCTTCTCGTTTACAGAAACAGGGGTATTCATAGCAATTAAGTCCCTCCTCTGTCTTTCTCTTTTCTTTTTAGATTCAAGAAGCGGCATTCAGTTTCCTTCCAACTTATGAAAAATCCTCTAAATTATATAACAACTCTTCAATATGAATTTGTGTCGGGTCTAGTTGTAATAACTGGGTAAATACTTCTTTCGCCTCTTTTCGCTTTCCTTCTTCCAATAAGAAATAACCGTATTCTTCTAAGAAGTCTGGATGATTCTTAAAAGAAGTATATGCACTTTCATAGTGTTTTAATGCATCCGAATACATTTCTAATTGTTTTTTTGCATACGCAAGGTCCCAAAGTAGTTGTGTATCTGGTTCTCCACTATCAATAGCACGCTCTACAATTGCAATTAACTCTTCGTACTTTTCTTGTCCTTTTAAGATATACGCATATTTTAATGTTGCGCCTAAATGCCCTGGGTCTAACTCAAGTGCTTTTTGAAGAACTTCCTCTGCTTCTACTATTTTTCCTAATTTCGCCGCAATGTTCGCTAACTCTACATAAAACGGAACTGAAAGCTCATCTACTTTAATTCCTTCATGAAGCGTTTCATAGCTTTCTTGAAGCATTCCTTCTTTTTCATAGCTTTTCGCTAAATACATGTACAGTGATGCGTACTCAGGGTCTAATTCTTTTAGTTCTTGCCAAGCACCGATTGCTCTCTGATATTCTTCACCTTGGTATAATGTGAAGGCATATCCAAATAATGAGTGAATATCTTTTTGTTCCTCTAGGCCTGCTTCATAATAAGAAATCGCCTCTTCCCAGTTTCCAATCGCACTTAACGTTTCTGCAAGGCGAAGTGCGATCACAACACCACCCATTACTTTATGTTCAGCTAATAGCGATTCATAATAAGTAATTGCCTTTTGTTCTTCACCTTTACTACTATATAATTCTGCTAACCCAAACGTAATAACAGGTTCATCAGGCATCATTTCTTTCGCCTTTAATAGTTTTTGCTCTGCTACATCATCAAAACCTTGCATTTGGAATAAATCTGCAACAAGTAATAAAGATTGAACATATAAATCGTCATTTTCTGGAATATCATGAAGTACTTCAATCGCTTCATCTTCTTTATCTAGATCAATATATAATTCTGCTAAAAATACAGTGAATTCACTTTCTTCCGGATACAGTAAACGTAAGTCTTCAGTAATCGCTAATGCCTCATCTGTAAATCCAAGTGTATGATAGTAACGAGCGATATCATACTTCTCTTCATCATTTGCAATTTTTAATTGTTCTTTTAATAATTGTAATCCTTTTTCCGCTTCACCATTTTCAATATATGAAACAGCTTGTTCAAACTTTTGCATAAACGTCTCCTTTAATTCTAAAAAATATTCTCTTCTGTTCATTTATCATAAGCAACTCACTGTTAGAACGCAACCTTTAGAATGAGCATGCTTCTTCTTATACTTCTTCTTACAGAGTAGGTAATTATTCAAAAGGTTCGGATATGACACCGATACCTTATCATCATCTTCTATTGTACCGCTTTCTTTTATGACCGTGCAAATAACTTCTCTCACTAATTATCAAGCCATACAAACCGTGATTTACAGAACAACTTAATTGCCAGTCTTCAACCTTTATTTTTAATACGATAAAAAAGGCTCCTATAATAGGAGCCTTCACAATCTCTTAAGAATATGTTTCTTCTTTCTGTACTTGCTCATTTACAAGCTCTTTCAGCAACTCTATAATTTCATCATTTTCTTCTTTCAAACCGACAGTAATACGAATACCATCATCGATACCAAATGCAGCACCAGAACGAACGATATACCCTTTTTTCATTAATCGTTCGAAAGCTTCATTACCTGGTATACCAAGTTTTAAGAAAATGAAATTTGTTTGAGATGGATAATAGAATACGTTATATTCTTTACAAAATGCATAATACTGATTTAGACCTTCAGCATTCTTTTTCACACAATCTTGTAAAAAGGCTTGATCTTCTAATGCAGCGAGTGCTACAGATTGCGCTACAGTTGATGTATTGAATGGTAACCTCGCTACTTCTAGCTGTCCGATTAACTTCGCATCCCCAATCGCATATCCGATACGAAAAGCAGCTAAACCATATGCTTTTGAAAACGTGCGTAAAACCATAAGATTTTCATACTTTTCAAGAAGTGGTAATGTTTGCGGATAGTCTTCTGCTTCCGCGTATTCATAATATGCTTCGTCCATAATAACGAGAGCCGACTTAGGAACTGATTCTAAAAATGAAAGTAATTTTTGTTTCTCAACATATGTACCTGTCGGATTATTCGGATTACAAATCCATACAATTTTCGTTTTATCATCTACTTGCTCTAGCATTGCATCTAAATCGTGAATACCGTCTTTAAGTGATACTTCACGAACTTCTGCTCCTTCAATAACAGCATGGTGATGATATTGTGAAAACGTAGGATTCGCCATTACAACGTTTGTTCCTTCATGTAGTAACGCTCGGCTAATCATTTGAATGACTTCATCTAATCCACTACCAAATAGTAGTTGTTCTGCTTTTACACCTAAATGTTCCGCTACTTTTGTCCGAAGTTCAAAGGCATATCCATCTGGATAAAGGGCATATTGGCTCGCTAAAGAAGTTAATGCTTCTGTCACACGCGCTGAGCAACCGAATGGATTTTCGTTCGATGCTAATTTCACAATTTTCGATAATCCATATTCCCTTTTTACTTCTTCAATGTTTTTCCCAGGCACATACGCTCTCAAAGTTAACAATTGCTCTTTCACTCTCATTTTTCTTCCCCCAGTCATTTCATTCAATTTGATTACAATACAGTTATAGCCCCTTACTGTAATCTTTTATCATAACCGTCACTATTACGAGAATACCTCTAAATGAGCACTTCACAACACTTCGCTATCATTTTAAACCATATCTTTTTGAAATGCCTCTAACGCAATATGAACAGTCTCATCTGAAATAGATACGACATTCACTACCCCATATTCCTGCATAAGCACCATATGAATTGCTCCTGCATTTGCTTTCTTATCTTGTTTCATCAATTGAACGAGGCGCTCTACATTCAAATCTCTTGGCATTTTTGGATAGCCGTATTTCAAGAACCACTGCTTCATACCTTCATAAGCAAGATCAACCTTGTACACTTGCTCACTTAAAAATATGGCGAATAACATTCCAACCGCTACGCCGTCACCGTGAGTAATATTCCCATACCCTAGCTCTTTTTCAAGAGCATGTCCTAACGTATGTCCAAAGTTCAAATGGGCACGTACACCCTTCTCTGTTTCATCTTGTGACACAACATTTGCCTTTACAGGAATCGCCTTCGTTAATATATGGATTAACTTCTCATCACGAAGATCCGCTAATGTTTGCACTTCTTCTTTTAACCAATGATATAGCTCCACATCACCAATAAGAGCATGCTTTATCACCTCTGCATAACCTGAACGCCACTCTTTTTCAGGAAGAGACTGTAAAAACGGTGTATGATATACAACCGCTTCTGGCTGATGGAATGCACCAATCATATTTTTACCTAACGGATGATTAATCGCTACTTTCCCACCTACTGCGCTATCGTGCGCTAATAAAGTCGTCGGAACCTGCACAAAGCGAATACCCCGCATAAAAGATGCAGCAACAAAACCAGCTAAATCTCCAATCATTCCGCCTCCAAGTGCAAGAATTAAAGAATTTCTATCTAATTTATTTTCAAGAGCTGACGTATGAGCCGCATAGAAATTTTCGAAAGACTTCTCTTTTTCGCCACTTGGTACAACAAACGAAAACACGTCCTGCTCCACTTGTAATGCATCGATAACTGTCTGTAAATGTAGTGATGCAACAGCTTCATCTGAAATGATCATTACGTTAGATACAGCTGGCTGCATATTTTGAACGATCATTGTTAAGTTTGACAACGCTTCTTTACCAACATGTACATCATATTCTTTTGATTTCGTTTGAATATGTATGTTTCCCATTAAAATCCCCTCGCATATTCATTATGTTTCTCAATATTTTCACGAATTAGTTCCATACGATCTAATCCGAATTGTTCTATTAAAGCTGTTGCTAATTCCCAAGCCACAACCGCTTCTGCAACGACACTAGCTGCTGGCACTGCACAACTATCTGAACGTTCAATGCTCGCTGTAAAAGGCTCTTTCGTATCAATATCTACACTTTGAAGAGGTTTATAAAGTGTAGGTATCGGTTTCATCACACCGCGCACAACAATTGGCATTCCAGTCGTCATACCGCCTTCTAATCCACCTGCATTATTTGTTCTTCTTGTATATCCATGCTCCTCATTCCATAGAATTTCATCATGAACTTCACTTCCCGGTCTATGCGCTGCTTCAAAACCAATTCCAATCTCGACACCTTTAAAAGCATTAATACTCATAATTGCAGCTGCTAATTTCGCATCCAGTTTTCGATCATAATGCACGTAGCTACCTACTCCAATTGGCATTCCTTCCACAATTACTTCAACGATTCCACCAATTGAATCACCATTTGCTTTCGCATCATCAATCGCTTTCATCATTTGGTTACCAGCTTCGTCATCTAAGCAACGTACAGGAGATGCTTCTGTAATACTCTTTAATTCTTCAATTGAACTATACGTAACCTCCTTAGCTTGTACACCGCCAATTTCAATTACATGGCCCGCCACTTTAATACCAAGTTCTGCTAACACCTTTTTAGCAACCGCACCAGCAGCAACACGCACCGTCGTTTCGCGCGCTGACGAACGTTCCAGTACATTCCTCATATCTCTATGACCATATTTAATTGCACCATTTAAATCAGCATGCCCAGGCCTTGGTTTTGTCACTTTCCTTTTTATCTCTTTTTCTTCCTGCTCAGTTAAAGGCTCTGTCCCCATAATTTTTGTCCAATGGGCAAAATCACGATTTTCAACAACGAGTGCAATAGGGGAACCTAATGTTTCTCCATGTCTAACACCACTTAAAATTTGCACTTCATCCGTTTCAATTTGCATGCGTCTACCACGCCCATATCCCTTTTGCCTTCTAGCTAACTCTTCGTTTATATCATCCGCTACTAAAGACAATCCTGCTGGAACACCTTCTATAATCGTTGTAAGTTGCGGACCATGAGATTCACCAGCCGTAATATATCGCATACGTTATTCCTCTTTTCGCATATGTATTTATCTCACTATATTAACTTTTATCATTCTAAAAATATTAAAGAAATTATATCATAAATCGACCATTTTCTTATTCTATATTTCCGATAGGCCTAATTTAAATATCAATATATCATAACAGCTCAAACTTCGTAACTAATTGAAAATAAAAAAAGTGCAAGAAGAATACCCCTATTCTCCTTGCACTTTTTACTATTATCACAGTGATTAAAGCGTTTACAAATTATTTCAAAATAATTAGTAAATCCATTCATTCATTAATTTTGAGTAGTCAACTAATTCTTCTTCTTTAAAGAAAATAGCAATCTCGCGCTCTGCGCTTTCTAAAGAATCAGAACCATGAATAATATTTTTCGCAACAGTTACACCGAAATCTCCACGAATTGTTCCAGGAGCTGCTTCATGTGGTCTTGTTTTCCCCATCATGTTACGCGCTGTATCTACTACACCTTCACCTTGCCATACCATTGCGAATACAGGTCCAGATGTAATAAAGTCTACTAACTCACCAAAGAAAGGTTTTTCCTTATGCTCAGCGTAGTGTTGTCCAGCAATTTCCGGAGTGACTTGCATTAATTTTGCACCAACTAATTGAAATCCTTTTTTCTCAAAACGAGCTACAATTTCCCCAATGAAGGCACGTTGTACACCGTCTGGTTTTACCATTAGAAATGTTTTTTCCATAAAAAATCTCTCCACTTCTGAATTATGTATGTAATTGTATATCCCCACACACATATTATCACCCTTATCACAATTGTGCAATAGTTTTGAAATAGAGAGATTATTTTATTTTTTAGAATAAACATTAAAATTTTCGTTTTCCAATATACTTTGCAACATTTTGTAATGCATACTTTGCTTTTCCACGTGGGAGTGGTTTTATTATTTCTAAAGCTTTATGTAAATAACGTTCACTAAACGCAAATGCTTGATCAATTGCTGGACTATTTTTTACAGCATCAATAATTTCTTGCATTTCACTTGCTGTTGTATTTTCATGTACAGATGTGATTTTTTGACGAAGTACTGGATCTTCCATCGCATATAAAGCAGGGAGCGTTATGTTTCCTTGTAATAAATCTCCACCAGCAGGTTTTCCAAGTTTCTCTTCTGTGGAAACGAAGTCTAAAATGTCATCAATAATTTGATAAGACATTCCCACAAAATACCCATACCAAAATAGACGATTTACTGTATCACGATTAGCACCAGCAGCAATCGCTCCCAATTGACAACTCGCGGCAATTAATAATGCTGTTTTTCGCTTTATTCTTCTTAAATACGTTCTTAAATTTTGGTCATAATTGTATTTATCTTTAATTTGTTCAATTTCACCTTTACAGACTTCTAAAATAGTATGTGATAACGCTTGATGCGCCTCTGGGATTTCGATATTTGTTATACATTCAAGAGACTTAGCGAACAAATAGTCCCCTGTATACATCGCAATACGATCTCCCCATTTCGCATTCACAGTCGCACTGCCGCGTCGTAAAAATGCAGCATCAATAACATCATCGTGAACAAGAGAAGCCATATGAATAAGCTCTAACGCAACAGCAACATGCTTAATCGCATCTAACTTATAATCTCCAAATTTCCCTGCAAGCAACACAAATACAGGACGAATTCGCTTCCCACCAGCTTCAATAAGTTGTAATGCTGCCTCTTCTACTAATGGCTGTTCAGAAGCAACTGTCTTTTTTAATTCTTTTTCTATCACATTAATATCCGATCGTAAAAAAGAGTACATAAGTTGTAACTTCATATTGTTCACCTTAACCTAAAACTTCTTTTTTCTTTTTTCTTTTTTCTATTTTGATTCTGGTTTAATACCTAAATGCATCGCTGCTACCCCAAAAGTAAATGGTTTCACTTGCACACGTTCAAGTCCAGCTTGCTCAAACATTTGGGCCAATTCTTTCATCCCTGGGAATGCACTAGCAGATTCTTGAAGCCATGAATATTCTTTATAACTTTTCGCAAACATCTTTCCAAATAACGGCATGATATATTTAAAGTATAAAATATACCCTTGTCGAAAACCAATCATTGTTGGTTGAGATGTTTCTAAACAGATTACTTTTCCACCTGGTTTTACTACACGCGTCATTTCTTTTAATACGTGCATATAATCCGGTACGTTACGTAAACCAAACCCAATTGTTACATAATCAAACGTATTATCTTCAAATGGAAGCTCCATCGCATTCCCATGTAGAAGTTCTACTTGTTTTAATTGTAACGCCTCTACCTTTTGCTTACCGACAGATAACATATTTTCACTGAAGTCTAAGCCAACAACCTTTCCTTGCTCACCTACCGCTCCAGCTAGCGCAATTGTCCAATCTGCGGTTCCGCAGCATACATCAAGCGCTTTACTACCAGGTTGTACATCCATAATTCGCATCGTTTCTTTACGCCACGCTTTATGTCTTTGAAAACTAATTACAGAATTCATCACATCGTATTTATCAGAAATCTTTTCAAATACGTCATGTACTCTTTCTTCTTTTGATTGTTGCATGCTCGTACCTTCTTCCAATGTAAAATTGCTTATGTCTTCTATTTATCCCTTAACACAGAATTTATTTCATGTACGTCTGTGTGATTTTCTAAAAATTGTTTTTCTTTCTTTCTCAATTCCATCATCCAACCATTAATCACTACTTCTGCTTTATCCCCTAAAGCATCTTGCACCGCTTGAAAAACAGGTGAATGTTGTTTATCAGCATACAATTGAATTTCTTTTTGAAGGCGATTTCCACCTAATACGTATGTGATAAATGGCTTCCAATGTGATAAATGAAAATGATCACATGTTTTTTGAAGGAGCGCAGACTCAATCGTTACTACGCTTTTCATTATGTCATCCATCGTTTCATGCGCTTTTTGGTATAACATAATTTTGTGTTCATTTATCTCTTTAATTCCTTCAGCAAGTGCACGAATTAAAACAATATCACGATTCATAGACAATAAATAATAATATAGTCCACTATAGTAATCGCCTGCAAGTACTGTTAATTGACGACATTTATGGAATTCAATCTCTTCCTCGCCTGCTTTATTTGATACCCTTTCATGCGTATCAAGCGCAATTTGTACAAGCATAATTGTTACTACGTAATGCTCAATTTGTTCTATATGTAAGTTTGCACTCTTTAAAGCACCATATAACAATGCTATCTTTTCTTCATCAATAAATGGTTCTTCAATATAGTTTATAAAATAAGGATGGCGTAATTTCTCCATCAATTTCTCTTTTATACCCGCATACCCTCCGTAGATGTCACACACAAAAAATCACCCTTGTTTTCTAATTCATAAAACTTATTATAACACATACACTCTATTTTCTATAACCAAAACTTGGCTACACCTACCATTCATGTAAGCAATCTTTCTAATCTCACTCTGTCTAGCTAAAACTATATCATTTATTTACTAAAAAAAAAAAGAAAAGCAGTTTCCCGCTTTTCTTTACTTCGCTTTAATAAACGATAAAATTTCACTGCGCGCTGCAGCATCATTTTCAAGCACACCACGCACTGCTGTCGTTACTGTTTTCGCACCTGGTTTTTTCACACCACGCATCGTCATACACATATGTTCTGCTTCTACTACTACCATTACACCATGAGGCTCTAGTACTTCCATAATAGAGTTCGCTACTGTTGATGTAATACGTTCTTGCAGTTGTGGACGACGTGCAATTGTATCTACAGTACGAGCTAATTTACTTAACCCTGTCACCTTTCCACCTTGCGGAATATATGCAACGTGAGCAACTCCATAGAATGGAACTAAATGATGCTCACACATCGAATAAAATGGTATATCTTTTACTAGTACAAGCTCTTCGTGATCTTCTCCGAATACTTTATGCAAATGCTCTTTCGGATCTTCATGCATACCTGAGAACACTTCTGCGTACATTTTTGCAACACGCTTTGGCGTATCAAGTACTCCCTCACGATTTGGATCATCCCCAATCGCCTCTAAAATAAGGCGTACTGCATGTTCAATTTGTTCTAAATTAACTTTTGCCATCCGCTAGCCCTCCCGAAAACCTAAAAGTGATACGAACACATTCTAGCATATTTATGTTTTTAAAAGCAAAAAGAAGAGTTCCCAAAAAGGAAACTCTTCTTCCCTGTTAATATGTAAGGATTATTTAACCGCATCTTTTAACGCTTTACCAGGTTTGAATGCAGGTACTTTACTTGCAGCGATTTCAATCTCCTCACCTGTTTGTGGGTTACGACCTTTACGAGCCGCACGCTCACGAACTTCGAAGTTACCGAATCCGATCAGTTGTACTTTATCACCTTGTTTTAAAGCTTCTAAGATAGAATCAAAAACAGCGTCTACTGCTTTTGTTGCGTCCTTTTTAGAAAGGGAACTTGCTTCTGCAACAGCATTGATTAAATCTGTCTTGTTCATGCCATTCACCTCCTCCCAAAGATAAGACTGTATAATGATCATAAAATGAGTCTTACTTTCATTTGTAGGCAATTTTTACAAATTCTATACTACAAAGATGTAGATAAATCATTATCAACGCCTATATTATACGATTCTCCTTTATAATTCAATATTTTTAAGGAAATTGTTACTCTGAAAATGTGAAAATCTGATGAAACTTGACAATTTACAACAATGTATTAGATAATGACTGTTTATTTTTCTATTTTATAATCGAAAAAACAAAAAATCCCTCTACAGTGAGAGGGATTTTTCTTATAGTATAATCGCAATTAATCCGCCAGATCCTTCATTAATAATTCTTTCTAGCGTTTCTTTTAATTTATATCTAGCATTTTCTGGCATTAATGATAATTTCGCCTGAATTCCTTCTCGAACAATCGAGCTAAGCGAACGTCCAAAGATATCAGAATTCCAAATTGATAACGGGTCATCTTCAAAATCTTGCATTAAATAACGAACTAATTCTTCACTTTGCTTTTCAGTACCAATGATCGGCTCAAACGTTGACTCTACATCTACTTTAATCATATGAATAGATGGCGCTACCGCTTTTAACTTCACACCAAACCTTGAACCGTGACGAATAATTTCTGGCTCATCTAAGCTCATATCCGCTAGTGCAGGGGCTGCTACACCATATCCTGTTTGCTTAACCATACGCAGTGCATCTGCCACTTGGTCGTATTCTATTTTCGCATGAGATAAATCGAGCATAAGCTTCAATAAATGATCTTTCCCTCGAATTTCTACTCCTACTACTTCTTTTAAAATCTGATCATATAATTCATCTGGCGCATATAAATCAATCTCCGCCACACCTTGCCCCATATCAATGCCAGCTAGGCTCGCCCGATCAATAAATTCATATTGACTAAACTGCCAAACAACGCGATCCACATCACGAAGACGTTTTATATCCTTCACAGTTTCTTGAACTGCTTCTTGATAACTTTGACGCAACCAATGCCCTTCATTTAGCACCATTACCCAGCTCGGAAGGTTCACATTCACTTCTAATACAGGGAATTCAAATAGCGCTTCACGAAGTACATTATATACATCTGTTTCTCTTAAACTCTCCACACTCATTGCAATAACCGGGATATCATATTCTTCTGATAAACTTTGGCGTAATTGCTCTGTATCTGGATGATACGGCTGTACCGTATTAATTATCATAATGAAAGGTTTTCCTACTTCTTTCAACTCATTTACAACGCGTTCTTCTGCCTCTATATAATCTCTTCTTGGAATTTCACCAATCGTTCCATCTGTTGTAATTACAACACCAATTGTTGAATGTTCTTGAATTACTTTACGCGTGCCGATTTCTGCAGCTTCATGGAATGGAATAGGTTCTTCATACCAAGGGGTATTAATCATGCGCGGGCCATTCTCATCTTCATAGCCCTTCGCTCCTGGAACCGTATATCCAACACAATCTACTAATCGAATGTTCACTTCAAGTCCTTCATCTACTTCGATAGAAACCGCTTGGTTTGGAACAAACTTCGGTTCCGTCGTCATAATTGTACGACCAGCAGCACTTTGAGGCAATTCATCCTGCGCTCTTTGACGGTCAGACTCATTCTCAATATTTGGAATAACTACAAGTTCCATAAATTTTTTAATGAATGTTGATTTCCCTGTTCGAACAGCTCCTACAACTCCAAAATAAATATCACCGCCTGTTCGTTCTGCAATATCTTTAAAAATATCTACCTTTTCCAAGTGATTCCCTCCCTCAAAATTTTTGGGAATAATTCCGCGTTTATAGTCAACTAATACCTTCTCTAACGTTGCCTATAATATCTGATATAATATAATGGTATTCTAGAAGTTCGGACAATATATCATATAATTTTGTCCAATTTCATATGACTATTAAAAAATATCTTTTGTTTGCATCGTAAGTTGTATAACATAAAAAACCTTTCTTCTAGAACTTATTCACTAAAAGAAAGGTTCATGACTTATGATTTTAAAAAAATTGGTTCTCCGTTCTTTACTGTGTACGGTAAAGAATAAGCTGGTACAAACGGGGAACCTTTCAAAAGTATATTTCGAATATCTTCTCCCTCCGTAAACTGCCCTTCATTTTTTTTCAAAGCGTCATATAAGTCGATTCTATAATCAACAAAAACTTCTCCTTTTTCATTAATTACAAAAGGAAGCCCTTTACCAGAATATGGACTTGTCACTTGTGGCACATCTTTATATCCTAGTTTTTTGAAATCCAATTCATATACACCATCTGAAATTACTTTTTTAAAAGGTGGATATTGATGTTCATCACGATACATCCTAAGTTTTAAAGATAATTCCTGAATTTGTTCAGCCATCCTAACATCAATTAACTTTACTGTTGGATTTGTTTCAACGTCTATTAATACGTATTGATATACTCCTCCACTTTCATATGCATTCCCTGGCGCTTCTTGTATGTAACGCGGAGCAATCTGTTGAAAATCGATTGGATACTTTTGATAAATAGGTGTACTCATATCCCTCGTCTTAATTGGCAATATCCCATCATTTTGCTTCTTAAATGTCACAACAGCTTTTTGAACAACTTGTAGCTGATCTTCATAAGGAACCGCATTTTGCTTCATATTTTCTTTCGGATACAGACACCCCGTTAAAAGGCTCATACAACAAAATATTAAAATAATATGGACTTTTTTCACTAGCATCACCTTTTCATACTAATATAACTTGCTCCGTATGTAGTATTTTCGAGACCATTCCATTTACTGCTGTACAGGTCCACTAAATACAACAAGAAAAATAACAATTCCTGACACAACCATAAGGGTGTACGCTACTAACGCTGTAATCCCTTTCAAAAATTTATTCTTTATTTTATGTCTACTTAATAAAATAAAACTTACTGCAAAAAACATAAATCCAATTGCCCCTAAAGCCAACCACATTTTCATAAGCCCTTCTGACATATACACACCCCTTTTTATTAATCTATTTTTATACTATTTTAACAAATTAAAATCTTTAAACAAATACAAAAAGAACATTTTACTACAAATCGCGAATATGTAACTTTAATCAATAGGTTTTTCAGCATCTTCCACCAATCTAGATAAAAATAAAACCGAAGCGATTGTATCTCTCGCTTCGGTTGACCAAATATGCCCAAAAACAGCTCTATTCCCATTCTTTCATGGCTATCATATGCAATCTACAAACTCTTTGTTTCTCATAATTTATTTTTTAAACATTTTGCTTAACGAGCCAAAATCTGCTGGCATATTATTATTAATAATCGCTTTTACAATTTGATCCTCTTGCTCTTTCGGCACTTCACGTCCCGCCATAAGAGCCACTTGATGAATCAATTGACGAAGTACAGTTTCATCACGTAAATTCGCATTTTGCACGGATGATGCTAATTTAAAAATATCCTCTTTATTTACTTTCGCTTCCTTCTCAATATTATTAAAAATGTTATTATCCATTCTTTTCACCCTCTCCTCAAGTTACTCTTCATCCTATGCAAAAATAAATAAATGGTGAAAAGACCCATAAAATAAAAAAGCGACAGAAGTACAAATGTACTTCTGTCGCTTTTCTTTACAGTAAGTCAGGTATAGCTTCCACTTCATGTTTTCGAACACGTCCCATTAATGAGCCTACCGCATCTTTTACGTTATTCCCATTGAACAGCACGTCATATAAAGCAGCTGTAATCGGCATTTCAACTTCCATTTTCTCTGCCAATTCATGAGCAGCTTTCGTTGTTCTTACACCTTCCACAACCATACCCATGCTTTCTAACACTTCTTCTAAAGAATGTCCTTTTCCAAGCATATTTCCAGCGCGCCAATTTCGGCTATGAACACTTGTACAAGTTACAATTAAGTCTCCCATACCAGTTAGACCAGCAAACGTTAACGGATTCCCGCCCATTTTTCTTCCTAAACGAGCAATCTCTGTTAAACCACGTGTCATCAATGCCGCTTTTGCATTATCACCTAATCCAAGACCATCAGTTATACCAGCAGCTAATGCGATAATATTTTTTAACGCACCACCAAGTTCAACTCCAACGATATCTGGATTTGTGTATACACGGAAATAACTATTCATGAATAAATCTTGTACTTCCTCAGCCGCTTCCATACGCTTTGCTGCAGACGTAACTGTTGTCGCTTGTCGTAAACCAACTTCTTCAGCATGACTCGGTCCAGACAATACAACAACATCTTTAATTAAGTTCTCTGGAATTTCTTCCTCGATTACTTCCGAAATACGTTTTGACGTACCAGGTTCAATCCCTTTACTCGCATGAATCCAAGTAATCGGTTCTGTAACAATTTCTTTCATCTCTTGTAATACATCTCTGTACGCTTTCGTCGGTACTACTAGCAGTACTGTATTTACATCTACTAATGCTTCTTCTAAAGAAGAGTAGGCTACGATTGTGCTTGGCAATGTAATGCCTGGGAGATATCGACTATTCTCATGTTTCGTATTCATTTCATCCATAAGTTCTGAGCGATTTCCCCAAATACGTACATCATGTCCATTGTCAGCTAATACCATCGCTAACGCTGTTCCCCAGCTACCTGCTCCTACTACTGTGATTTTTGTCATAAAATCACATCCTCTCCATTAGTCTCTTGCTCGAGCAATAATGTGAATCGGCGTTCCTACAAAACCGAACGCTTCACGTAAACGATTCTTTAAGAAGCGCTCATATGAAAAGTGCATTAATTCTGTATCGTTTACAAACACAACAAATGTCGGTGGTTTTACCGCAACCTGTGTTGCATAGAAGATTTTCAGACGGCTACCATTATGAGTCGGTGTTGGATTCATTGCTACCGCATCCATAATTACATCGTTTAATACGTTTGTTTGTACACGGATACTATGGCTTTCATTTACCTCATTGATAACCGGTAATAACGTTTGTGTACGTTTTTTCGTTTTTGCAGATAAGAATACAATCGGTGCATAATCCAAGAATTGGAAATGAGCACGAATGTTTTCTTCAAATGCTTTCATTGTTTTTTCATCTTTTTTCACTGCATCCCATTTGTTTACAACGATAATAACAGCTCGTCCTGAATCATGAGCATATCCAGCGATTTTTTTATCTTGCTCAATAATTCCTTCTTCTCCGTCTAAAACAACTAAAACAACGTCAGAACGTTCAATCGCTCTAAGTGCACGAAGTACACTATACTTTTCTGTACTTTCATATACTTTTCCTTTTTTACGCATACCAGCTGTATCGATGATTACATAATCTTGATCATCTTTACTATATGGTGTATCGACAGCATCACGCGTCGTTCCTGCGATATTACTTACAATTACACGTTCTTGACCAAGAAGTGCATTTACAAGCGATGATTTCCCTACGTTTGGACGTCCAATTAAAGAGAAACGGATTGTTTCATCGTCATACGCTTCTTCTTCAATCTTTGGAAAATGATTTGCAGCTTCATCTAACAAATCACCAAGTCCTAAACCGTGTGTACCTGAAATCGGGAATGGCTCGCCAAATCCTAATGAATAAAAATCATAAATATCACTACGCATTTCTGGATTATCAACTTTATTTACCGCAAGTACAATTGGTTTTTTAGAACGATACAAAATTTTAGCAACTTCTTCATCCGCTGCAGTTACACCATCGCGACCATTCGTCATAAAAATGATAACATCTGCTTCATCAATCGCAACTTCCGCCTGTTGACGAATTTGTGTCAAGAACGGCTCGTCTCCAATATCAATTCCACCTGTATCAATAATGTTAAACTCATGATTTAACCATTCTCCCGCACTATAAATACGGTCTCGAGTTATACCTGGGATATCTTCTACGATTGAAACTCTTTCTCCAACTATTCTATTGAAAATAGTAGATTTTCCTACGTTCGGGCGGCCTACTATTGCTATTACTGGTTTCGGCATATACTTTCATCCTTTCAACTTGCTTCTGTTTATTATGTAAAAAACCCTTCTTTGTGCAAGAAGGGATTTGCATTCCAGAATATTTCTCAACGTATCAAAACACCTCACATTATAACACACGTTCCTAATGTTTCACAATAATATATACATTCTCTTGTAAGCGATGCGCAATACCATCTAAAATTGCCTCTAAATTATTTGCAACAAATTCTAGTTCCTCCATCGACTCACAAACAAATAAAGGAGCACCACCTGCAAATTTTTCTGGCGCTGTTGTAATAACTGCCAGGATAACGCTTTCTAACATCATCTCTTATCTCCCCTTCCTTTCGGGGCTTCCGATGACATATGGACAGCACTTTCTAACGTTGGTACATTTCCTATGACACTTATTGCTTTCTCTGCATCTTGATCTTGCGGTAAGACAAAAATCCCAACCCTGCCATCCTCTAAATCACGCTTTGCTAACGGTACAAGCGCTGGTGTACCAGAATCTCTATAAATGCCTAACGCCACCGAAACATCGTGTAAAATAGCTTGCCGTTGCCCTAAATTTGAGATTGTCACCATCGCATCAATTGATTTCGGTTTTAATATAAACCCCATGCCATATTTCATAATCTCTTCTTGCCTCACCGGCAATCCAATATTCATAATATAAATATTATCGATATAAAGCCCTGCTCCTTCAAAACGCAGCGGAACATGCTCAATATCTACAAGGTCATGGAGTCTTCTACCAGACATTAATTTTTTCGCAATAAAAAATGCGATTATAGCCATAATTACTCCAGCAATCCATGAACGGAACCCTATATACGCAAACGTCGTTGCAAACGACGTTAACATCGCCAAATAGTTGCGACTTTCAAAAACCAATGCAATCCCTTCAATGTACGTATTTCCACGCGGTACGAGCTCATATCCATCTAATTGTTGAAGTGTATTTCTTTCCATATTACGTACATCACGAAATTGTGTCGCTGCTAACGTAAGAAATGTAATGGCAGAAAAATCTTTTTTCAAAATAGATGGGATTGCAATCGCTCCTAAAGCTGCTGCAATTAACCCCATTGCAATATGAATAATCTTTCCATGTAGCCTCGTCGGATATTGCCGTGTATCCGTCCGAAGCATTAACACCCTTGTAACTGTCCCCGCTATTACGCCGCATAAAATGGCTGGTGTATATTCAGTCATGTATTACCCTCGCCTTTCTTTTACGTGTTTTTCTCTTAAACTGTTCCATGTATACTGATGCTTTTGCAATCCAAAACAATACTGCCATGAATAATGTAGAAACGGCGACGATATCAAAAAATGCTAAACTACCGTAATCATATGGAAAATTCAATTTCCGAAAAATAAATGTCACTAGCAACTCTCCTTGTAACATCCCTACATATAGGGAACATAATCGTAATATGCGATCCCCATGCAATAACACCGATGCATACACAAGAGCACTACTTAGCAGAAACACTCTATCCACCACAATCCAAATTGGATCATATATCTCTAACAGATGAAAACTTGTATATAACATCGCAATAATAAGTGCCGAAAGTAAGCTATATAATTTTTTCCAAACAGAATACAGCGCGATCCCTATAAAAGAAATAATACAAAGTAAAAGAGCATTTACTGATACCATGAATGAGGCAATCGTTACATGTAACGGAGAGCAAATTATAAAAATCAATATACAAGCGCCTAACTTCCACCGAATATGGTCCTTTTTCATAAAAAAGGTTACGACAACCCACCCTATCCAAGCTATAAAATAAAAAGTACTTCCATCCATCTACTTCACCTCCTATGTTTTCCATTATGGGAATTTTTTATGAAAGTTAATCCACTTTATTTACGCATAGTTTTTTCTTATAACAGCAACACTTTTAACAAGGAGGTGTTATTCATTATGGGTAAAGATCGCCAAGAACGAAAACTACGAGAATCACGCCGCGTTGAATCTGATCGTGATCAATCACTACAATATCCAGGTGCAACTGGACTTGATACACCAGAGCAGGCTCGAAAACAAAACCAGCACTAATGAATACAAAAAGACGGTTTCGATATTGTACGAAACCGTCTTTTACATAATCATTTTAATGATTTTTATTTATATCGAAATAATATTTTGTGTACTATATCCTCCTATCACTTCTTTTTACCTCCACCTATTTCCTTTAGAAAATACCAATTCCATTTTATATTACGAGAAAGAAAACAAAACAAAAAAATCAACCGAACGGTTGATTTTTTATCTCCTACTATAATGCGCAGTATCAATACCACGCTGCATTAACCAATGATATGTTTCACCTTTTACAACAAGAGGTACAGATTGCAACTCTTCTATCGTCTTCGCACCAAGAGCTGTCATAATAAATTTCAAATCTGTATGTAGAAGTTCAATTTCATCCACTAATTTCTCGATACCATCTTGCATTAAAATACGTAAAAAGTAACCAGCAAACGCAGTTGTATTCGCCCCTAATGCGATTGCTTTCGCTACGTCAAGCGCTGTCTGTATACCCCCTGATGCAATAAAAGAGAGGTTATTATTTGTAGAGGTTGCTTCAATAATCGAGGTTGCTGTTTGTATGCCCCAGTTATTAAAATAAGAAAGCATTCGCTGTCTTCTTTCATTTTCAACAGCAGCAAAATTCGTACCACCTTGCCCACCAATATCAATTGCCGTTACACCTACGTTCGCTAACTGTTGCATTGTTTCCTTGCTCATCCCAAATCCAACTTCTTTTACAATGACAGGAACTTTACTATTTAAAACAATTTTCTCTATGCGCTGAAGTACACCAGTAAAGTCACGGTCTCCTTCTGGCATCGTTAACTCTTGTATGACATTTAAATGAATTTGCAATGCATTCGCTTCAATCATATCAACGGCACGCTCTGCCTGCTCGATAGTTGCCTCACTACCTAAATTAGCAAAGAAAATACCATTCGGGTTTACCTTTCTAATCACCTTATAAGAAGCAGCCTCACTTTCATCTTTTAACGCCGCCATTTGCGACCCTACAGCCATAGCAAGGTTATGCTGTTTCGCTACATATGCTAATTGCTCATTAATATGTAACGTTTTCTCTCCTCCACCACCAGTCATCGCATTGATAAAAATCGGCGAACTTAGTGAAAGTTCGCCGATTTTTGTTTCACATGTTATTGTGTCATAATTTGAATTTGGCAAGCTTTGATGCACAAAATCAATATCATGAAAGCCATGCGTACGAGACTGACCAGTAGAAAGAGCGTATTCAATATGATCTAATTTACGTTTTGCCCTTACCACTTGTACCCCTCATTATTTCTTTAATTTTTTCAGTTGTTCACCAATAATATCACTTAATTGGAAAGTAGCAGAATCAGCATTTGGCTCATACTGACTATAATCTTCAATTACATTATTTTCCTCAAGCGCTTCTTTTATACTTAAAGAAATACGTTTCTCTGCTACGTGAACTTCAAGTACTTTCACTTTTACTTCTTGTCCCATTTCCAATACTTCATTCGGGTTTTTCACGTGACGATTTGCAATTTGAGATACGTGTACAAGTCCTTCAACGCCAGGTAAAATCTCAACGAATGCACCAAATGTAACAAGGCGTTTTACTACTCCCTCACGAATATCTCCAGCTTTTATTTCGCCAGCAACGTTTTCCCAAGGTCCTGGTTGAGCCGCTTTAATTGATAAAGAAATACGTTGTGTATCAGCATCAACAGATAACACCTTTACCTTCACCTTTTGACCTTGCTCTAATACTTCAGAAGGTTGCTCTACACGTTCGTGTGAAATTTGTGAAATGTGAACTAAACCGTCCACGCCACCAACGTTAACGAATGCACCAAAGTCAGTTAATCGTTGCACTGTTCCTTCAACAACGTCACCTTCTTTTAATGAAGAAATTGCTTCTTTTTTCTTAGAATCTAGTTCTAATTCTACTACCGCTTTATGCGAAAGGATTACACGATTTTTTTCACGGTCTAATTCAACAATTTTCACCGCTAATGTTTTACCTTTATAGTCAGTAAAGTCTTCTACATAATGTACTTCTACAAGTGAAGCTGGAATAAAACCGCGAACACCAAGGTCCACAACTAATCCGCCATTCACAATATCTTTTACAGTAACATCAAATACATGACCAGAAGTAAATTTCTCTTGTAATTCTACCCATGCTTTTTCTGCATCAACAGCACGTTTAGATAAGACAAGATCATCTTCTTCTAATTTAATAATTTTCAACTCTAGTGTTTGATCTAATTCTACAACATCGCTTGCTTTTTCAATATGAACGTTAGCTAATTCACTAATTGGAATTACGCCATCTGTTTTGTATCCAACATTTACAAGCACTTGTTTCTCTTCAACTTTCGTTACAGAACCTGTAACAACGTCACCAACTTGTAATTCTTTTGAATCCATAACTTCTTCATTCATTTTCTCTACCATGGAAATACCTCCCTACAGAATTGACAAAGCATTTTTTTATGTATATACGAAATGAAAACAAAGTTTTCATTTGCATGTTTAAGAATTTCTCATCACATACTCTTTTTCAATACCATTCACAAGAAAATATATTAAACCTATATAAATAGTATACAGCAAAACCAGCTTGAAAAAAGTATGTTTTGAAATATAATAGCGAATATATTCTGACAGTTTTATTCCTCTTTAACTAACTTCTTACAAATCAGCTCATTTGTCAAGGAAAGAGACTCACAATTCACGTATCCTTTACATTTCTATTTCAACAAAAAAAGAAAGAGGATTATCCCCTTTCTTTATTTCGCAAACACTCCTGAAACAATACTCATAATTTTTTGGACAACTTCTTCAATTGATAAAGAAGTCGTATCTAATTCCAATGCATCATCAGCCTTTTTTAGTGGAGAAACTTCGCGTTCTGAATCTAATTTATCACGCTGAGCAATTTCTTCTTTTAGCTGCTCTAAATTAGAATCGAAACCTTTATTTAAATTTTCTAAATGCCTTCTTTCCGCTCTTTCTTCAACAGAAGCAAGCATAAAGATTTTCACTTCAGCATCCGGTAATACATGTGTACCAATATCACGGCCGTCCATTACAACACCGCCTTTTTTCGCTAACTCTTGCTGACGACGTACCATTTCTTCACGAACAAGGCGATGCTTCGCTACAATAGATACTCGATTCGTCACATCAGGTGTACGGATTACTTCAGAAACATCTTGTCCATTCAAAAATACAAGCTGCGTATTTTCTCCTTGCTGAAATTCAATATTTACATTCTTTACAACTTCCATTAACTGTTCTTCATTTTCAATATCTACTTTTTGTTCAAGGGCTGCATATGTAAGCGTACGGTACATCGCGCCTGTATCAATATAAACGTAAGAAAGTTCCTTCGCAACAACTTTTGCCACTGTACTTTTCCCAGCAGCTGCTGGACCATCTATAGCAATTGAAATTCGTTTATCCATTGTAACACCTCATTTTTTCACTTATAAAACAAAACGAAAAGCAGGTGTTCACCCTGCTTCTTCTCATTTGCTTCACGTCATTAAATCCTCAATTATTGTAGCATAATCCTTCATAGAAGAAAATGAAAACTACCTATTCACCTGCAAGATTTCTGCTTTATTTTTTACCATGACACCTTCGTAATAAACAATTTTAGATAAATATTTCACTGATGACTTATGTATAAATAACAATTGTACAACAGAAAGACAAATGAATTGTATTATTAATATACGAATAAAAATTCTCTCCATCTTTTTCAACATAATTGCCCCCTCCTATACTATATTTGCACATTTCGTTTCGTGATTTTATACATCGTACATATAGCAGTTAATTTTATTGTCATTTTCGAGACATACTTTTATACATTTCCATTGTCGAATTTACTCAAAACATGTTATGTTCTAAATGTATTTTTTTACTTGAAAGGGGTATAAGCATTGAAAAGAATCCTAGTTTTACACACAGGTGGAACAATTGCAATGGAGGAAGATAAAGAAACTGGGGTCGTACAACCAGGTGAAAAAAATCCTCTTTTAAAATTCATTCCTGATTTAGAAGGCGATGTTGATTTAATCGTTGAAGATGTGTTCCATCTACCATCTCCTCATATGACACCGAGCGAAATGTTACAATTACAAGTCATCATTGATGAAAGAGTAAAACAAGACAACATTCATGGCGTAGTCATTACGCATGGTACGGATACATTAGAAGAAACAGCTTATTTCTTAGATTTAACAGTACAAGCAACCATTCCGATTGTTGTGACAGGTGCAATGCGCTCTAGCAATGAGTTAGGTGCTGATGGTCTATATAACTTCTTATCAGCTGTAAAAGTTGCTAGTTGTGATGAAGCTGCAGAAAAAGGTGTTTTAGTCGTATTAAACGACGAAATTCATTGCGCTACAAATGTAACGAAAACACATACAAGTAATGTCGCAACATTCCAAAGCCCACAATATGGACCAATTGGAATGGTAACAAAACGCGGTGTTGTCTTCCATCACGCTTTAGTACATCACGAAACATATACGATAAACAAAGTATCTAAAAATGTAGTTGTTCTAAAAGCATATGCCGGCATGGATGATACATTATTAGCAGCAATCGAAAATCTTCCTGTAGACGGTATTGTTATCGAAGCGCTTGGACAAGGTAATCTACCTCCAAGAACACTTCCTAGTCTAGAACGATTATTAAATAAAGGTATTCCTGTCGTATTAGTTTCTCGCTGTTTCAACGGTATCGTTCAAGACGTATATTCGTATGAAGGTGGCGGTAAACACTTAAAAGATATGGGCATTGTATTCACATACGGCTTAAATGCACAAAAAGCACGCATTAAATTACTTGTCGCATTAGAGAATACAAATTCTCATGAATCCATTCAAAATATGTTTATGCACGAATAAAAAGGAGCTGTCGAGGTTTTCCCGACAGCTCCTTTTTATTTTTCTCTTGATGCAATAGTTTGTGCAATCGCATCTCCATGAAATCTACCGTTCTCGATAAATATTTCATTTGCATTATTTCCAGCAGCTATGACACCTGCAATGAAAATATTTTCAGCATTCGTTTCCATTCTATCCTCTGTATAAATTGGACGTCCTGTTTCTTCATCAATCTTAACACCCATCTTTGTTAAGAAGCTATGATCAGGATGATAACCAGTCATCGCAAATACAAAATCATTTTGGATTGTAAAATCTTCACCATCAACTGTAAACATTAATGTATGCTCAGTAATTTCTTTCACATGAGCCCCGAAATGCATTTGAATTGTGTCGTTTCGTACTAACGCCTCAAATTCCGGCAAAATCCAAGGCTTTATGCTTGATGAATACTCACTTCCACGATACAGTACCGTTACACGCGCACCAGCTTTAACAAGTTCTAACGCGGCATCTACACTCGAGTTTTTCCCACCTATAACTACTACATCTCGATCAAAATAAGGATGCCCCTCTTTAAAATAGTGAGCTACTTTCTTCGATTCCTCACCTGGAACATTCATATAATTTGGATTATCATAATATCCAGTTGCTACAACAATATATTTCGCTATATATATTTCTTTACTTCCGTCACGCTTTGTCGTCTCAACCTGAAAAACTTCTCCATCGTTTTGAACTTTCTCCACTCGCTCAAAAGCATTTACACGTACAGATTTACGTTTTACTACTTCACGATAATACGCAAGCGCTTGATTTCGAACTGGCTTACGATTTTCTGTAATAAAAGCTACATCACCAATTTCTAATTTTTCACTAGAAGAGAAAAATGTTTGATGAGTTGGATAATTATAAATGGCATTTACAATGTTTCCTTTTTCAATTACTAACGGATTTATCCCTACCTTTTGCAACGAAATCGCTGCCGCTAATCCGCACGGACCGCCTCCGATTATAATAACTGTTTCTTTCTGCATACTCGTCCACTCCTAGTCTTCTACCAATACACTATTTATAAAAACAAGAAAAAACCTACTTACAGCAGTAGGCACCTATCTTTATTGTATTCATTTTTCATATATTTGTCATCTAAACGAAACGTACATCCGATAGACATCTGCTAAAAACTGCTGAAATTTAATACCTTGTTTCCCTAATACATTCTCAGGATCAATCTTTCTAGCTGGATCAAGCGTTTTATGTGACACGATATCTTTTTTCGGATTTAAGCCAAAATTTTGGCATAAATACGCATGATACCATGTAAAACGATTATATGCTTCCCAAAAGTTAACATCACCGCCATAACAAAGTTCCACTCCAATGGCCGCCTTATTCGCGTCATAGCCGTATAAGTCATTATCCGTCGGCACACCATATCGAACATGATATGCAACTTCATTTATAGGAATAATCTCCAATATTGTTTTATCATCTATAAATGTATGCGCCGAAGCTTTCGGTTGTAATTCATTAAAGTAATCTCGATTTCCTATCGCATTGCTTCCAGGATTCCCCGTATCATGGCTTACAATAAATCTCACTTTAGTTAGAGGAATCCCCGGTCGTGAACTTCCATATCCTATATAGTTGCGCTCTATAGGAAACATCGCCATTGCTACCAACTCCCGCTCTAGAAGATTACCTTACTTCCTTATATATGTATTCGGTAGCAATGTCCTTATCGCATATTTCTTACGCAAAGAGAAAATCGAAAATATTTGAAGTGAACACCATAAACAACAAGATACTTACAGCCACTCCATAAAAACCGTAAAACCAAACACAATCTTCTTTCGTATCTAAACCGAAAAATTTGTTTACCGATTGTAATAATGTGCCACGCTTGCTTTGTTTGTTTCGTAATACTTCCACTCGCTCTACAACATCTGCTGGCATCATAAATCTTTGGTCTACTGTCATTTTCATCATTTATCTCTCCTTAAAATCATTTCCGTTTTGTTTATCTAAGGAGAGTATAGCACATTTGTTCGCATAGAACAAGCGTTCTTTTTGTTTTTATTTTATTTTTCAGCAAGCCAAGTAAAAATTGAGATTACAACGGCAATAATCGGCCCTACTACAACCACACCAAATATCAAAAACAGTAGCCCTTCCCCGAATATCCGAACAGTACTTATTTTTCGAGCTTTCACCGTTCTTGCAAGTTCTCCCTCTAACCTCTTAACCTTTTCTTCTAATTGTTCTACTCGTTCCAGCATTTCATTCTTCATATACAACACCTCATTTAATACCTCAACAAAAAAACGTGATTCCCTCGAAAGGAAATCACGTTTTCTCAATATATAATATTTTATACCCAACCTCTGAAGCGGCTTGCTTCAGCCATTTTACGAACACCAATCATGTACGCCGCTAAGCGCATATTCACTTTACGAACTTGTGCTGTTTCATAAATAGAATCAAATGATTTTACCATTACTTTTTCTAAACGTTGTTCTACTTCTTCTTCAGTCCAGTAGTAACCTTGGTTATTTTGTACCCACTCAAAGTAAGATACCGTTACACCACCAGCACTTGCTAATACGTCTGGAACAAGTAAAATTCCGCGATCTGTTAAAATTTTAGTCGCTTCTAATGTTGTTGGACCATTTGCAGCTTCAACAACGATTTTCGCTTTAATATCATTAGCATTTTCTTCTGTAATTTGGTTCTCAATTGCAGCTGGAACTAAAATATCGCAATCAAGCTCTAACAATTCTTTGTTTGAAATTGTATTGTTAAATAGCTTTGTTACTGTACCGAAGCTATCACGACGGTCTAATAAATAATCAATATCTAATCCGTTTGGATCATGTAAAGCGCCGTAAGCATCTGAGATTGCAATAACTTTCGCACCTGCATCATGCATAAATTTAGCTAAGAAGCTACCAGCATTACCGAACCCTTGAACAACAACGCGTGCACCCTTAATATCAATGCCACGTTTTTTCGCAGCTTCGCGAATACAAATTGTTACACCTTTCGCAGTTGCTGTTTCACGTCCATGTGATCCACCTAATACAAGCGGTTTACCTGTAATAAATCCTGGTGAATTAAATTCATCAATACGGCTATACTCATCCATCATCCATGCCATAATTTGAGAGTTTGTGAATACATCTGGAGCTGGAATATCTTTCGTCGGACCTACGATTTGGCTAATTGCTCGTACATAACCGCGGCTTAATCTTTCTAACTCACGGAATGACATTTCACGTGGATCACAGATAATTCCACCCTTACCTCCACCATATGGTAAATCAACAATACCACATTTTAAACTCATCCAGATTGAAAGTGCTTTCACTTCATTTTCTGTTACATTCGGATGGAAGCGAATTCCACCTTTCGTTGGACCAACAGCATCATTATGTTGTGCACGATATCCTGTAAATATTTTAACAGTCCCGTCATCCATACGAACTGGTATTTTCACTGTCATCATACGAATTGGTTCTTTTAATAATTCATATACTTCGTTTGGATAACCCAATTTTTCTAACGCTTCACTAATAACAATTTGTGTTGAATTCAATAGTTCAAAATGTTGTTCCCTTTGTTGTTGTGTTTTTGTTTGAGTTCCCTTTTCGGCTACCATAGTAAGTAAACCCCCTGTAATTTCACTTGTTTAGTAAACCTTCATTGCCTAGTATACACCCTTAAATTTGGAATGCAATAGAAAACGCTAACAAATATATACAAACTATTTTCTGTTGCAAGCGTTTTCACTATTATTATAGTCCTTTTATTACTTTTAGAAAAGTAAAATACTTAAATATTTAAATATTTTTTATTTTCCTCAGCAACGCTCTCATAAAACTGCATATTTTATTTTCAAAAAGTATGTTCGCGTATTTACTATCATCCCTTCCCTTATCCAAATAAAAACAAAACCTCAGCTATGTTGTATTAGCTGAGGTTTTGTTTTTTCACAAAGTAATTGTGTATTTGTTCTATCGCGTTAAAATCCATTAATTCTTTACCGTACTCCATGATGCGATAAATAGTTGCTGTAGACGGATTGCCGTATTCCGCTAAAATAGCTATAAAATCCGCTTTTAACAATTGAATTTGTTCCTCTTCTTCCACCCAAAGATAGAAGCGCTCATCCCACGTATATAGCTTTCCGCCAGTTACACCAAGGTTATATAAGCGATTCGACAGGTTAATTATGTCATCTAGCGTAGCAAACTCATATAATATATGTTCACTTTCATCTAGAGTCACTTGCATTTCAATAAACTCGTCACGGAACTCATCATCCGTATCAATTTCTTGATTTTCTTTCGTTACAATTACAACCATCCCTTGTGCTTGTAGAGAAAACACTTCAACTGCAATCGGACCATCTGCTTCAAATCCTAATTCCTTATTTGCTTCTTGCATCATATCACGAAATAATTGCTGTACTTTCGGCGCATTTCTCCATAAATCTTCTTTCGTTAATCCTCTTTCAGATAAATCATCAAATGTTAGAAAAATTTTTATCTTATTGTAATTTAATCGTTCCAGCCTCATCTCATACCCTCCCTACGTAACCAATGCATCTAATTTTTATTATATGAAATAGAAAATAGATGGTTCTTTTCGAACAACTATTCCGACATTTTTAACCATTCATCCCATTCTTCTTTCGTATCACCAATTAAGATTGTTTCAATGTCCAACTGGTTTAGAACGCCTAGCTTTCCGATAAATCCAACAGAAAGAGATTCCCTTTTTTCTTGTAATACATTTATAAAGTTCATCGTCTTTTTCATTTCTAGTTCGTCAGCAAAAGATACAAATACATATTTCGGCTGTATTTCCTCTACCGCTGACAACATACCATCTTCAGCTAAGCTTGTCCTAATATATATCGCCTCATATCCTTTTAAGCGTAAATAAATTGAAAAAATAAATCCTTTCAATGCATTCTTTTCTAACACAATAACTTTGTGTAAAAAAGAAAACATTGAGGCATTGTGATACACCATCCCTAGACGCGTTTGTAAAAATGATAGTGCATATTGAAATTGCACCATTGAAATCTCATTATTATTTTTTGACGTTAATAATTTGTCTGTCACTCGAAGAACGATACTGGCAACAACCTTTTCTGTTGAATATATACTAAAAGCTTCGTTTAATAATGCAGCAATTGTAATTTCATCAAATTTTAACAAAGCTTGTAGCAAATCGTCCACTAAAACAACTTCTTTATCGAAATGTATCTCTTTTTGAACTGTACTCTGCAAACGATTCTCTTCTAATAACTGAACTGCTTGTCCAATCATCATACCGGAAGAAACTTTTTCCATTAACCATTTTAAAATTTGAATATGCTCTTCTGTATATAAACGATGCCCAGCTTGATTCCGCTTTGGGGCAATAATTTGATATCGTCTTTCCCATGCGCGAAGCGTACTCGGCTGAACTCCAATTATATTTGAAACAGCTTTTATATTATATTTTCCACTAAGAGTTGGCATCATTTCCCTCCGCACAATGTAATAATATGTGTTTGAGCAGGCGCTCGGAAACGAAGTGGTATCAATGTTGTTCCGTACCCATTACTAACAAAGAGAATCGTATTCAAATGGTTATATACGCCACCTTTTAAATATTTTTTAGATGGGAATAATCGGATTTGTCCTCCATGCGTATGTCCACTTAATACAAGTGAAATCTGTTCATTTCCAGACATCTTTTTTATTATATCAGGGTTGTGACTAACTAAGATACGAAAACCATCTTCTTTACAATCCGCCAATGCCAAATCTAAACGATCACGGTGCAATCCAACATCATCTATACCGAGCAAACAAATTTTCTCACCTAATTCAGACTCAAATACCACTCTTGTATTATCTAAAACTTTTACGTTATTTTCTAATAATAAAGCATCTAATTCATGATATTCTATCTCATAATCATTGTTTCCCCACACAAAATATACAGGAGCTATCTCTCTTAACTTTTGAATATTGGCAGAGATTTTTGATAAAGAGACTCCTTTCTCTGCTAAATCTCCTCCGATAATTACGAGATCTACTTTTCCTTTTACTTGTTCAATTAACAAATTCGAAATGACTCTTCTATGAATATCAGAAATAAAAAACACATTTACTTTTTGAAAACTTTTCGGAAATTCTTTAAATACTAAAGTATGTTCCAACACTGTATTACGCATCGCTTCTTTATACATCACAAGAAGTAATAAAATCCCCATTCCTATGAGAGTACTGAATAATATAATCCATATCATATTTTTTACTCCCCTCATCATAAAGATAACCCTAGGCTTTTATAACAAACTGCGTTCGCCTAATTCACTAGCTCTCTTGCTTTGTGGACTTATCTTTTATCGGAATTTTTAATTCTTGACCTGCACTCACTTCATCTTCTTGCAAGTTATTATACTTTTTAATTACTTCAACCCCATTTTCATCTGAAAAATATTGCTTCGCTATACTTTCTAAAGTTTCTCCCTCTTTCACAGTATGCGTTATCGCTTTTTCAGACTGTTTCTGCGACTCAGATTTAGCTGAATCAAAGAAGATTACTTCAAACGCACTTTTCCCGGCATTATTACTATCGCCCTTCACCTGAATATATTTATCCGTATACCACAAAATACTAATCGGCAGCAGAATGAATAGAAATGTTAAAACCCGGACGAAAATATGATTTATTTTAAACTTTTGTTTTTTCTCTTTATTTCTATGAATTTCACTACGCGGCGGTAAACTTTCTTTTTCTTCTACTCGCTCAACTTCTAATTCCTCTTCAAAATCAGGAATTCGTTTCCTCATGTTGTTCACCACCACCTTCCATTTATTTTCTTAATTGGAGTCCCATTATAAAATCAACAAGAAAGTGTGCAAAGATTGTTATAAACAAATTCCCTGTCCATTCAAATACATAACCAAAGACAAAACTAATGAAACAGACGAAACAAAACAAAAATGGCTTTGTTATATAACGAATATGTAACACTGCAAATACGAAACTCGCAATTACAATTCCAAAATGAGTCTGCACTACACCTCTAAATAAAAATTCTTCTGCAAAACCGATTACGAACGTAATAATGAGTAAATGCAGAACCGACATTCCTCGAAACATCTTATCGTTAATACCACCATCATCAAACCAAGACTCTGGAAACACTCGCATTGCAACATAATCTAATAACACAATACCAATCGCTAACAAACCACCTATAATAAGTATAGATACTGGTTCCCATCTCCATAAATTAAACACTTCTTTTACATCTTGAAATAATATATATGCTAGTAAACAGCCAATACCGATAATAATTAACTGTGTTATATATAGATTCAGCCTTATTTCCTGCGGACTCATATCTTCAACATTATGCCTTTGAATGTTCATCATTCCCCCATCTTTTCTAGGCCGAAAAGCTTTTGTAACTCTGTTTCCCAATTATAGTCGAAATCCGATTGTTGCGCTCGTCTTTTTTTATAATCTTCTTTTGTAATACCACAATAATCACAGCAATTATTTAACTCTTTCTCTTTCCTATAACCGAACTGTTGCAACACATATTCACGTCTACATCCTTTAACTCGTATCCATGACTTCATATTTTCTAGCTCACTATATTTATTACGCAACCTTATCTCTACTTCAGCTATTAATCGGTTCATAATTTCATCTGACAAACTCTCTAATAATAATCTTCGTTGTTGTATAATTCCAACCTGTTCGAGATGATAACGAACGAAACGCCAATATTGCTCATTAAATCTTGCTGCATTATAACAAATTTCTTCTACATCTTCTATTGGTAATTCTTTCGTTTGAAACATTCTTTCTTGTAGTAAAGAAAATAAAAATTGTATTTGCGACTTACTTGGCAATTCATCCTCAATGATTGAAATTGGTAAATCATGATCCAACGGACTACACAATAAAATAGCTATACTCGGTTCGCCATCTCTTCCAGCTCTTCCGATTTCTTGTAAGTAAGAAGCTATATTAGTTGGATAATGAAAATGAATAATATATTGCGTATTCGCCTTATTTACCCCCATACCAAATGCACTTGTACATATTACAAGCTGCAATTGATCGTTCATAAACTGTTGTTGAATTAACATACGCTCTTCATGTTCCATACCACCATGATAAAAAGCTACACCAGTAACACCTTTTCCTCTCAAGTATTCCGTTAACCTTTCTGTCCACGCTCTACTTGAACAATATACAATTCCCGGCCCTTGTAAATACATCACCTGCTCCAAAAGCGCCTCTTTCTTTTCTTCTATCGTCTCTACAAATTGCACCTCCATTGCAATATTAGGACGGTCAATAGAGTATACATGTTCCGCGGCACCCTTTAAATTTAAACTGTCTGAGATATCTTGTAGTACCCCTTTTGTCGCTGTGGCTGTCAATGCTAATACTGTAGGAGAACCAATATTTTCAATAACTACATTTAGTTTCTTATAGTCCGGTCTAAAATCATAACCCCATTGAGAAATACAATGAGCCTCATCAACAACAAATAATGAAATATGAATTTTCTTCAATTCCCTAATTAATAACTCCGACTGTAACATCTCTGGTGAAACAAAAATAAATTTATATGAAGATAATTTTTTCATCGCTTCTCTTTTTTCATTTAATGTCCGAAAACTATTAAATGCTATCACTCGGTTTTTCACAACATACTTTAATTGTGTCACTTGATCTTCCATTAAAGATAATAACGGTGATACAACAAGCACTGTTCCTTCTCGCATAAGCCCCGGAAACTGATAGCACATAGATTTCCCTCTTCCAGTCGGAAGCATTGCTATCACATCTTTTCCTTCTAATAAATCTGTAATAACTCCTTTTTGACCTGGACGAAATTCAGAATATCCAAACCACTTATATAAATATTCTTCAAGTTTCATTTACACCCTCCATCCGCGCTAATACAAGACGAACTTCAAAATAAGAGATATCTTCTCCAACAGCTTGTTTCAAAACACGTAACTTCCGCGTTTGTAATGCTTCAATTACTTTTATTACTTTGTCTATCTTTTCTTTTTCCATAAACATTTCAATAGAAAAATCTTTTTCTCGCAAAGCAATTTCAACAAAATGATCTTCTATCGTTGCAACCTTTAAATTCCGAATCGTCGCTATTTCTTCTAAAGAACGCCCTTGTCTCCAAAAATTATATGTTTTTTTCGTGGATAAACTAAATAATTCAGCTCTCTCATTTGGATAAGATATAATTTCAGCTAATAGTGGAAATTCATTTTCTTTATCACGAACTTCTTGTATAAAGAAATGCATTGTACCCCAAAATAAAAAATACACCCTGAATATATCTTGTTTTGTAATTTCTGCTAATTGTTGCAATGTACAACCAATACGTTCATAGCCCGTTAGTCGATATGTTACAATCGTCGCTTCTATCGCATTACTCTTTTCCAAAAGATTATGTACTTCCGTCCATAGTTTCCTCGCCAACTCACTTCTTTTATATGGCCTTCCTGTTAGAAAACGTTTTACCCACATCATTATTTCTGTATCTTGTTGAATTGGGATAAACTTCGTATTATTCTGTTGTAAATTTGATATGGTTTGAATAATCAATGATAATCTTTTCCAAAATGTTTCACCTAATTCACCATAATGTAAACCATGCAAATGTGCTGGAAAAGCATAAACTTCCTCCCATTTATGTAACTGCATTTTACCCGTAGGTGTTAACACATATGTATTTTCATGTATTTCTTGAATAAAATCCGCTTGCAACAACTTTACAACTTCACCATCATAGTCATTTCTATTTAATGATTTATATATTCCGAATAAAAAAGAAATCCGGAACATATTTCCATCTTGTAAAGTTTGCGAAGAACGTTTGCCCTTTAGTAAATAATAAATAGAAGAAACGGTTCTTTCACCATTCAATTGTTTTAAACAATGCAACAAAGTATATTGTATTTGCATGACCGCTTCCACCTTCCAATCTTAACTTCATTCTTTTCAGTACAATTACACTATCTACTGTCGCTCATTAAACTTATCATATAAGAACTATATACTTGTATATATTCTATTGTATCAAACGAAATCACATTTACGTATTTTGAAAATCTTATGACATAATTCAAAAATAAGTTGACACTCTAATTGATAAGCATTATCATTATAATTTTATGTTGAAAAGTTTCACAAACCGTTTTACAATAAGGTTATAATTTTTATGGCGAGCTTTTCACATACATATTATCAGGAGGGAAAAAAGATGGCAAAATATACAATCGTTGATAAAGATACTTGTATTGCATGTGGTGCTTGTGGCGCTGCTGCACCAGACATTTATGACTATGATGATGAAGGTATTGCATTTGTAACATTAGACGATAACCAAGGTATCGTTGAAATTCCAGATGTATTAATTGAAGATATGATGGATGCATTCGAAGGCTGTCCAACTGACTCAATTAAAGTTGCTGACGAATCATTCGACGGAGACGCTTTAAAATTCGAATAGTCTTTTATTAACTTCAAAAAACGCCCCTCATATTGATGAGGGGCGTTTTTTGTATCTAAATTTTATTTTCCTTAATAAAAAACCATTAGTAGTTCCACACTACTAATGGTTTTAATATATATTATGCATTTTTCATTTTTGCAAACACCCATACTTTCAGGCGTGAGAATAATGCTACAAATACAATTGTTACAACAATTCCTTTAATTAAATTAAATGGTAAGATTGCCGTTACAACCGTTGTTCTGATAGCTTCGCTAGACATAGCCGGTGAATTTAAAAACCAAGTGTAAGCCGGGAATATGATGATGTAGTTTAATACACTCATAATAAGTGCCATTGTAATTGTCCCTAGCATTAATCCTGTCGTTAAACTCTTCACAGTACGATACTTTCTAAATAAGAAAGCTGCTGGTCCAATAAATAAACATCCTGCAATAAAGTTTGCAATTTCTCCAACTGGTACTCCTGTTAAACTTCCTTGAATCCCGTAATGTAAAATGTTCTTTATCGCCTCTACAATCACTCCTGCTACTGGTCCAAAGATAATTGCTGCAATTAGAGCTGGTACATCACTAAAATCAATTTTCAAAAATGGCGGAAGCCCTGGGAACGGGAAATCCAACATCATTAGTAAATATGCAATACTACTTAGCATCGCTACACTCACCATCTGCACTACACTGTTTTTTTGTTTCATCTTTCTCTCTCCTTTTCCATCGATCATCTCATGGAAAGTGGAAAGGTTCTGCTATGCCTATTTTTTCATAGAACGAAAAAACCCTTTGTGTTTTACACAAAGGGAGAATTTAAGGCACATCAAACAGACGTTCAAATCCATATCTTTTTTGAACGCTTGAACCTCCATCTTCTCCCATCCAGACTATACTGTCGGCTTTGGAATCACACCAAATCCTGCCTTAACGGCTCGCGGGCTTAGAACAAAATCATAAATAGTTCATCACCGCCGGTCGGGATTTTCACCCTGCCCCGAAGATAGACCGATATTCTATTTTCCCCTTCATTATACAACAACCTCATAACATTGTGAACTAAAAAATTGTAACTTATTTAAAATTAGTTATTTATTTTTCGTAACAACAAATGAATTGCGAAATATTTTACAATACAATCCATATTTTTTATTATTCGGCATTTCTCTTTTGAATTACCTAGTCATATATAATTAAAAGTGATAAGATATTGAATTGTTAAGATAAGAACATTTTCTGAGTTATGGAGGAAATGTCATGAAAAAAGAAAAGAGACATTCTATTCGAGAAGCAATGAAAAAAAACTTAAGAAAAGAATACTTTTACTTAAAAAAAGAATTACTTTTCTACTGCCCAATTGATTTAGGCACATTCTCAAACGAGACATACTATGCTACTTTCGATGAAGATGGCATCAGTATTTATCAGTATGATAAGAAAACAGAAAGTAAATTAAAATTGTGTGAGCGTCATCCGTGGAAGAGTTGGAGTAAAGTGAAGATTGATCACTATTTGACAACTTCTCAATTTATTTTTCAGGGTGAGCGAAATTGGATCTTATCTCTTTTTCAAAAAGGAAAAGAAGCTCAAAAAATTATTGAAGAGCATACATCTTTACAAACAGAAGTTGTTTCCCGCTCTTTCTTAAAAAAACTTCCTGGCTTTCGTTCTAATACACCACTGAATAAATACATCGGTAGCATTTGTTACACTGCACTTATTGCATTTTTATTAAAATGGATGATTCCATTTCAAGCACCACAAATCGCCCTGTATTCTATTTCGATTGGTTGTATGCTTCTTGGCCTACTTTGTTTGACAATCGGTTTAATTGAACCGACTATCGTACTGTTTCGAACAAAAGAGAAAACAAGAACAAAAGTTTTTTACTTATATAGCTATTTAGCTATTTCTGGATTTATATGTGTCTTTATTTTTTGGTAAAAGAAACCGTCCCAAAATAAATTTTGGGACGGTTTTCTTTTAAATATAGATACTCTAATTCACTCAATACTTCTAGGAGAAGCGCCCATATAATTTCATTTACATTGAACCTTATTTAAGAATATTCAAAGTTTAATTTTTGAGACGGTGCCTTTACTTAACATATAATTGTTGATTAGGATAAATTAGCTCTTGCTGCAATCCATTTTTTTCTTTAATTTCCTTAAGTGTCATACTAAATTTCCGTGCAATACTAACTAAAGTATCCCCTTTTTGTACGACATATAATGATGAAGAAACAACTTCATTTCTTTGTTCACTTAAAACAAGCAATGGGTTCATCGCATTCTTTTTCGCCATCGTCCATCTTCCTTGATGAAGTTCTAGATGTAAGTGTGCACCTCGCGATTCTCCCGTGTTCCCTACTTCTCCAATTTTTTCTCCTTTTGAAATATAATCCCCTTGAACTACATATCTCTTATTTAAATGTGCATACACAGCCTCATATTCTCCATGTTTAATAAATATAACGTTTCCATAACTACTTGAATAATAAGACTTTGTTACCTTCCCTTCTTGAATAGCTGACACAGGCGTGCCGATCGGTGCCGCTATATCTATACCGTAGTGTTTTCCGTGTCTTGTCCCAAAATAATCACTTATCTGTCCTTCAACAGGCCATGCCCATTGATTTCCCTCTGCGTACACATGTAATTGAGATAAAAACAGTACTGTCAATAACATAATGCCGTATTTTAAAACTTTCATATACATCCTCCGTTTTCTAATTACCACCATACCTTCTCTATTTTGGTATATTACAGAAAAAAGTATACAAAAAAGAAAGTGAATCACTCCACTTCCTTCTCTTTCTTATCACGAAAAACGATTGCACTGCGATTATACTCTACATCTTTTACTTGTAATCGAGCGTTTATTACTCTAGCTACTGCAAATAAATAGTCAGATAATCTATTTACATACTTTAGAACAACTTCATTTATTTTTCCTTCTTTTTGTAAGGACACGATACATCGTTCTGCTCGCCTTACAACTGTACGTGCAATATGAATAGCAGCTGCCGACTCGCTTCCACCTGGTAAAATAAAGCGCTCTAGCGGCGGTGCTTCTTCTATATACGAATCAATCCTACTTTCTAAGTTTTCGACCATTTCAATTTTTACTTTATAAGGTATCTTCTCACCTACTATCGCCAAGTCTCCCCCGCAATCAAATAGTTCATGTTGAATCGTTTCAAGTTCATTGTAAATATCTCCGAAAGGCCCGCCTTGTAGTTTAGTCATTGCATATCCGATATGAGAATTCGCCTCGTCTATTGTTCCATACGCTTCCACACGGATATCATCTTTATCAACCCTACCACCTATTACACTTGTCGTTCCTTTATCTCCTGTTTTTGTATATAATTTCATTTCTTCACAGCACCTCTCTTGTTATTCTTTATTCGAGCAACATAGAAAAAAGTTCTACCATTCTTTATTTAATTGAGTTTACAAAAAAATAAAAAACAGCAGAACTTTATTCATTATCAACTTTAAAAACGTATATCTAAATTATACGATTCGGTAAATAGACAGAGAATGTAGTTCCTTCTCCAACAACACTTGATACAGAAATTTTACCATCATGGCCTTGAACAATATTTTTCGCAATCGCAAGCCCGAGTCCTGTTCCACCTTTTTTTCCACGTGTTCTTGCTTTATCAGCTTTATAGAAACGATCAAATAAAAATGGAATATCTTCTTCTGGAATACCAACGCCCGAATCTTGTACTTCAAAAATGAGACCATTATTTTTCGTATCAATTACAAGTGTTACATGTCCGCCTGCGTTCGTATGACGTATTGCGTTATCAATTAAATTCGTCAATACTTGTTCCATACGATCTGCATCAAACGGGTATTGTTCAATTGGATTTTTGAAATCAACTGTTAGTTCAACTTCTTTATCCTTTGCAATCCCTTGGAATTTACGACCAATTTTTTCAACAAACGGATGTATGTCCACTTCACCTATATGTAACTCTACATTACCACTTTCCATGCGTGCTAAATCTAATAATTCATTTACAAGTTTACCTAAACGAACGGATTCATCATAAATGATTTGAACAAACTCATTAATTTCTTCTTTCGTTTGCACAATATCATCTAAAATTGCTTCACTATACCCTTGCAGCATGACCATCGGTGTACGAAGTTCATGCGATACATTCGCAATAAAGTCTTGACGCATCTTTTCAAGACGACGTTCTTCCGTCATATCTCGCAGTACTGCTACAGCCCCGCGAATTTTCGTTTGATTGTAGAGCGGCGTCATAAGAACTACATAGTTCCCTTTTTGTAAATTAATTTCAACAACTTGTTGTTGTTCGCTTTCTACAACGAGATGGAATAGTTCAACAAGTTCAGAAGGCAGTTTTTTACTGAGCTCTATCTCTTTTTCTTCTTGCCAAACTTGTAAGAAATGTTCAGCCGGCGGATTGATTACTACAACTTCACCTTCTTGATTTAATGTAATAACCCCATCTGCCATACTACTCAAAATACTTGCTAACTGTTCTTTCTCTTGCTGCAGGGCATTCATATTAAACTTCAACTGTTTCCCCATTTGATTTAAGGCCGTTGCAAGCTCACCAATCTCGTCCTGAGATACCATAGGGGCTTTCGCATCAAACTTCCCACGCGACACTTCAAAAGCAACCTCACGCATTTTACGAAGTGGTGCTGTAATTCGAGTAGATAAGAAGAATGCAAAGAAAGTTGTTAATATAATCGCAATCCCTGCTGATAAGAATATAAAATCAGTCGTTCTTTCCATACCTTGTATCGGCACTTGTAAAGATTCGTATACAAACACTGCACTTTGATTTTTTGATTGCACTGGTTTTCCGACAATCATAATATCATTTTCAGTATTTTTATTTTTTCTACTATTAGAGGCTTTTCTAATGTTATTCTTAATTTCTTTTTTGTCTGTAAACACAGCCGCTAATTCTTTATCTTCTTTTAAGTCATCCATTGTAAGAGTGACTAAGCCTTCTTGTTTCGGTGAAGAAGAGATTTCTTTACCATCTTCTACAATAATAATCCTTGAAAGTGGATCAGAGAATTTGTAAGCGATATTCTCAATCGTTTTTACATCGGCACCTTCTTCAATTAACTCTGAAACACTTGTTGCGACTTTTTGAAGCCTAGCTTCACTCATATCAACATAATACGTTCTAAAAAACTGTGAAAGTAAAATCGCAACAAATCCAAGAACAAACGAAACGAGAAGTAATATGGTCATCCATAACTTCCCTACTACACTTCTCCAAAGCATCAGTCGTTCACAACCTCAAATTTGTAACCTACACCCCAAACAGTAACAATCATTTTCGCTGCATCTGGTGATTTTTTGCTTAACTTCTCACGTAAACGCTTTACATGTGTATCAACTGTACGTAAATCTCCGAAGAATTCATATTGCCATACTTCTTTTAACAGTTGCTCACGATCGAATACTTTATCAGGAGCTTTCGCTAAAAATAATAGTAACTCATATTCTTTCGGCGTTAAGTTTACTTCATTACCATCTGCAGTAACACGGTGTGCATCGTTGTCAATTGTTAAGTGCGGGAATACAGTAACATCTTTTGTCGTTGTATCTTGTGTAAAGAATGTTGTTGGTACAGCACGACGTAATACCGCTTTCACACGTAGCACGACCTCACGTGGACTAAATGGCTTTACAATATAATCATCTGTTCCAACTTCAAATCCTTGTACTCTATTTACTTCTTCACCTTTTGCTGTCAGCATAATAATTGGTGTCGCTTTCTTCTCACGAACCCCTTTACATACTTCAATGCCATCTTTACCAGGCATCATAAGATCTAATAAGATTAAATCGTAATCATTTTGTAACGCCATTTCTAAAGCTGTATCACCATTATCTGCTTCTTCAATTGTGTATTGTTCTCTTTCTAAGTACATTTTCAATAAACGACGAATACGATCCTCATCATCTACAATTAAAATTCTTGATTCATTTTCCATCTCTACCCGCTGCGTACTCTCACTTCAGCGGTTCACACCTACCCTTCTTTACTATTATGTTGCGCTATTCTCGTTTATTTAAGCAATCTTCTAAATGTTTCACTTCCCATATTATGCTTCACAAGAATAATAAATTTTGTTCAATTTTTTTCCAAAACTATGTATTTTTTTTGAACAGTATATAATGTCCTCGACATCATTTTACAAAATCAACCGCTACTTTGTCATGTTTTTCTCAAAAAAGAAGAAAAGTTGACAAAAATAAAATAGGAAAGTGACATGCACTCTCCTATTTTATTTCTCTATGCATATGAATGTAAACCGGCAATAATTAAGTTTACTACAATAAAGTTAAACATAATAATTGCAAAACCAATTACTGCAAGCCAAGCTGATTTCTCTCCATGCCACCCTTTAGATAATCGTAAATGTAGTACTGCAGCATAAAAGAGCCACGTTATAAGTGCCCAAACCTCTTTCGGATCCCAGCCCCAAAAACGCGTCCACGCTATTTGAGCCCAAATCATTGCAAAAATTAACGCTCCTAATGTGAAAACTGGGAATCCAATTGCAATAGATCGATATCCGATTTCATCTAGTAAATCACTATTCGTATTCTTTACTAACGGCTGAAGTGCTGCCGATACTCGCTTCCGTAAAACAAGTCTTAATACAATATAAAGTAATGTTCCAACTAACACTGACCAAATAACAGTATTTAATTTCTTCGCATTTACAATCGCTGGAACTTCAACTGCCGGTTCTAATTTATTTTCTGTCAGTAACTTCCCTTCATGCGGTCCAACTAAAGCCGGAAGATTGTACTTCATTTCCAGTTGCTGTTCATTTTTATCAACCCATTGAAACTTCGCTTCATATTTCATACTAGAAAATACCGTTGTTACTCCAATAAATCCAACTGTACAAACAAGTGTAAATACTACCGTCTCTAGCCAAAATGTCCGTTTACTTCTCGTTGATTGATCTACATTTTTTAATAAATACATAACGCCCGTAATAAAACTAATCGCTAAAATTGCTTGTCCTGCTGCTGCAGTCGTCACGTGAATATGTAACCAATTACTTTTTAAAGATGGAATAAGCGGAGATATTTCCCTCGGAAACATACTTGCATAGGCAATTAATAAAAGCGCAACTGGTAATGCAAATAGTCCAATTATACTTACACGGTACATAAAATACATTACAATAAATGCTCCTACAAGCATCATGCCGAAAAATGTACCGAATTCAAAAAAGTTACTAACTGGTGCATGCCCTGATGCGATCCACCTTGTAACAAAATATACTGTTTGTGCTATAAACCCTAAAATTGTAATTGTTATTCCTACATTTGCCCATTTATGACCCTTTTCTTTAATGGCTCCACCAAAAAATAGAGTCGCAATTAAATATAAAATAAATGCGGTAAAGAGAAAGTTACTACTTATTTGCACCATATCGTTTCCCCACCTTAACTAATTTTTTTATCGATTACTTTATCATTTGGCTGTGGAATTGCTGTACCTTCTATTACTCTTTCAATATCTTTCTTTAAACCGAACCAATTTTTATTCGTATGCCCTGCAATCCACCATTCATCATTAACACGTTGTATCCAAATACGGCGATGATTCCAATACATACCTTGAATGACACCAACCATAAATATAAACCCTCCAATACCGAGAATCCAAAGCGTTAAATCTTTTCTTACAGTAAGTGCTGTTGCATTTTGCATTTCAACACCTGCAAACGACATTTTATATTTGTTGTTTCCATCAGGTTCTATATTTTGCTGAATACCAACAAAACTCACTTCACCATCTGGTGTTTCAGGTGTAAACATTTTAAATACAAATGCAGGATTGTTCGGTAATTTCGTTTTTGTATTTGGTTTTCCATTCTCATCGAAATAAAAATCAGGAAAATAGCTTAATAGTTCTAGAGAATAACCATTTCCTAAATCATATTTTTCCTTAGGATTCGTTAAATCTACTTTAATCGGTCCCCATTTTTGATTATTTTCTTTATTTTGCAAGTTGAAGGACATACTTTTAAATTCACTTTCTTTATAATCCACTTGATACACTGCAAATTGATCAAATTTCAGTGGTTCATTTACTCGAATTTCCGCTTCTTTTACTTTTTCCAACTTTGGTTTTTGCCCTGCTATATTTTCGCCCACAGCTTTATATAATACAGCATTCGTTTGGAAGTTTTTCGCAATCATTTTATCGCCTACACGATCAATCGCTTCCTCAAAAACTTCCTTGTCCTTACTTTTATCATAAACTTCTTTTATAAATTTCTCGTTTTTTAAGTAGTATTGTCCATCCGTCCCTGGTATTTCTTTCGTTTCACCATCACGTAACCAAAGTGCTTCGTCTACGTACATACTCGGTAAAAAACGAAGCATCGCACCGAATAAAAAGATAATAAGACCGATATGATTTACATATGGACCCCAACGCGAGAAGCGTCCCTTTTCTGCTAAAACGTTTCCGTCTTCCACTTTCACGTTATAGTTTCTTTTCTTTAAATTCTTTTGCACTCTTTCCAGGTCACCATCTTTCGGTGTACCAGTCCCATATAATCTCTGTCTCTTTAAAAAGCTAGGATGTCTTTTTACGCCTTGCTTTTTTAAAGCTTTATAAAGTGGAATAACGCGGTCTAAACTACATATCACAAGTGAAATACCGATAGAAGCAATCAAAATCATATACCACCATGAACCGTATAAATTATTAAATCCTAATTGATAGTATAATTGCCCTAAAAATCCGTATTCTTGTTTATAATATTCAGCTGGTGCAATCCCTGGAGTTATGTACATTTCTTGCGGAAAAATAGTTCCTATCGCTGATGCAGCTAAAGTTATTACGATTAGCCATACACCCACTTTTACAGAAGAGAAAAAGCTCCAAATTTTATCGACTATCGTTTTTGTTTGCGTGAGAGATCTCCGTGCACTCCCCTCATAGCGCATATCCAATAGTTTTGCATTTTCATTGCTTTCAAATGGTTTCCCGCAAGCTTCACAAAAAACGGTTCCTATCGGATTAACATGTCCACATTCACATTTAATTTCTTTCAACACTCTCACCGCCCCTGTCTCTATATGTACTATTGTATATTCTAACCTCGAGTTACCGCAATACTCAGAATTTTTAAACCAGAGGCACTATAGACACGCACCTCTTATGTAAAGGCTTTCTTTATTACGGAGTAATTTTCTTTAAATACCCTTCTAACTGTTCTTTCGTTTGTTCACCTATAATTTGCTCCACTACTTTTCCATCTTTATCAATCAAAAAGCTTGTCGGTAATGGACCTACTCCATATGTTCCTATAATCTTTTGTCCTTTATCAATAGCAACTGGGAATTTCAAACCATATTGGTTCACAAAGTTCTTTACTGCAATATCCGTTTCATCCGCATCTAACGCTATGATTTCAACGCCTTTTTCTTTATACTTTGGATATAATTCATTCATATAAGGCATTTCTTTTTCACAAGGTTTACACCACGTACCCCAAAAGTTTAAAAATACACCTTTTCCCTTTAAATCTTTTAGTTCAATTTTCTTCCCTTCTAAATCCGTCACAACAAAGTTAGGTGCTTCTTTTCCGATTTGCATTTTCTCTTTATTAGCAAAGAATCCTTGATAAAGGGTAAATCCTACAGCACCACATAAAATGAGTAGAATAATAACGCGAAATAATAAGCGATTTTTCTTCATATTACCTCTCCTCTCCTCGGTAAATGTTATGTATTATCTTCTGTAAATGTTGTATTGAATAAATCACCAGCAGAGCACTCCACTGGTGAATTTTTAACTCTATAGCTTATCTTGGCTTTGTAGAAGCAAGCGCGCGTAATTGTTTCACCTCATGTGGTGTCAATTCTCTCGCATCACCAGGTCGCAGGCTTCCTACTTCTAAGAAAGCATAACGTTCACGTTTTAATTTCACTACTTTACAGTCTAACGCTTCAAACATACGACGTACTTGACGGTTACGTCCTTCATGAATTGTTAATTGTACAATAGCCATTTCTTTACGCTTGTCCCAAGAAATAATTTTCACATGTGCTGGTGCTGTTTTACCGTCTTCTAGTGCAACACCGCGTTCTAACATGCGAATTTTCTCACCTGTTAATGGGCCTTTTATTTTTGCAACATACGTTTTTTCAACTTTATATTTAGGATGCATTAATATATTTGCGAAGTCCCCGTCGTTTGTCATTAATAATACTCCTGACGTATCATAATCTAGACGTCCGATTGGGAATAAACGTTGTGTAATTTCAGGGAAAAAGTCTGTTACAACACTTCTACCTTTATCATCTGATACACTTGAAATTACACCAGTTGGTTTATATAGTAAAAAATAAACAGGTTCTTCTTTTTCAAGAGGGATGTTATTTACTTCTACTTTATCTTGAGGAGTTACTTTTGTTCCTAACTCTTTCACTATTTTTCCGTTAACTTTCACTTTTCCTTGCTGAATTAATTCCTCAGCCTTTCTTCTCGATGCAATACCTGCTTGCGCAATCACTTTTTGTAATCGTTCCATTTCTTTTTTTCACCTCGAATTTATCTTACCTTACATTAGAAAGACTTGGCAACCGCATACGCTTTACGGTTATTCGCTCCATCTCACTTAAACAACATAGCGATGATATTAAACATATAAAGGTCAAATCATGTTTTTATCCTTTATTATTGTCCATATTTTTCATATTTCTCACAATAAAAGTTCATCATTTTGTCAAAAATACCACATAAAAAAACCACTATTAAGCTACACCTTAATAGTGGTCGTATACGTATTATACGCGAAATAGCATAAAAAATGAATAGCTTTACTGAAACAATAGGGAAACAAAGACAATCGAGCAAATAATTCCGATTAAATCTGCAAAAAGACCTACTTTTAATGCATCTCCCATTTTTCTAATACCAACAGCTCCGAAGTATACTGTTAAAATATAAAAAGTCGTATCTGTACTCCCTTGCATCGTAGAAGCTAATCTCCCAATGAATGAGTCTGGCCCATATGTGGCAATTAAATCAGTCGTAATACTTAGACCAGCAGAACCTGAAATAGGGCGTATTAGTGCTAATGGAACGATTTCTGCTGGAACATGAATTAAATCTAGCATTGGCTTCATTACTGATATCATTGCATCTAGCGCACCTGAAGATCGGAATATAGAAATAGAAACAAGCATTCCAACCATAAACGGTAAAATGGAAATTGCAATTTGAATCCCTTCTTTTCCTCCCTCAACGAACGATTCATACGTCGGCACTTTCTTTATCGTGCCATATAAAAGGATAAAACCAATTACACAAGGGATTACCCATAAGGAAATTGTATTTACAATACTCATTTTTTCCGCCCCTTTCTACTCCTTCTTCGGTAAAAATAGCGGTCAATCCAAATCGCTCCAATCATAGAAAGTACTTGTGCAATAAATGTTACCCCAACAATTTCAGTAGGATTGGCTGATTCATACGTCATTCGAATTGAAATGACTGTCGTAGGAATTAATGTAATAGCTGATGTATTTAATGCTAGAAACGTCACCATAGAACGGCTCGCCGAATCCTTTCCTCCATTTAACTCTTTTAGTTGTTCCATCGCTTTAATACCAAGAGGGGTTGCTGCATTACCTAGACCAAAAAAGTTTGCCATCATATTTGATAGAATAAATCCCATGGACGGATGGTCCTTTGGTATTTCTGGAAACAACCTTTTTACTATCGGCATAAAAAGCGAAACTAATTTTTTTAACAATCCGGCTTCCTCTGCAATTTTCATTAAACCAAGCCAAAATACTAAAACACTAATAAGTCCTATACAAATCGTTACTGCATCTTTTGCTCCGTCAAATACAGCCTTATTCACTTCTTCCATCGTTCCATTTATCATGGCGTATACAATCCCAATGACAGCCATCGCTACCCATACGAGATTAACCATCGTTCCCAACACCTATCATGTAAGAAAAAATTTCTTTCACATTATTCCAGTAAAGTCCCGTTGTAGCTACTAACTTCCGTTTACTATAAAATAAATTCCGTTCTCCAACTTTCTCATTGCCAACATAAACATCTGTCTTTCCAACCTTTACTCCATCCTCAAGCGTTATACTTTTATCCAGTTCAACTTTTAATAACACGTTCTTTCTTTCCTCTTCAGTTAACGGCACGGAAAAACTATTTTTCGTATAAACATGGTTGGCATACTTCTTTTCATTTATTTCAGCAATTGCTCCTTGTCCTAAAACTTTCGTTTGCTTGAAACGTTCGAATCCTTTGTCAAATAGATTCATATGATCATTCCAATCACTAGAAGCACTCAAAGTTACGACAATTAAATCTAGTCCATCTTTTGATGCCGTTGTAACAAGCGTTCTTCCTGCTTTCTTCGTAAAGCCTGTTTTTCCTCCTGTTGCAAATTCATAATAAGACGTTACCAACTTATGTTTATTTTTCCACGGGTAATCCCAAGAATCGGATTTATACGTTTTTGTTCCAAAGATTTTTTTAAATGACTCGTTTCCCATTGCATACTTCGTTAATAACGCCATATCGTAAGCCGACGAATAATGTGATCCATCTCCATCTAAACCATGAGGGTTTGAGAAGTGAGTATCTTTCATTCCAATTTCTTTCGCCTTTTCATTCATTAAATATACGAATCCATCTATACTCCCACCCACACTTTCAGCAATTACTTGCGCTGCGTCATTACCAGATCTAAGCATGAGTCCGTATACTAAATCTTCTAACTTCACTTTTTGTCCAGGCTTTAAATAGATTGCTGATCCTTCCACCCTCACCGCTTCATTGCTAACTGACACCATTTCTTTCATCTTCCCTGATTCAGCAGCTAACAAGGCAGTCATAATTTTTGTTATACTAGCAATTTTTTGAGGTTCATGTTCTGCTTTTCCGTATAATACACGACCAGACTGTTGCTCCATTAATACAGCATTTCGAGCACTGACATTGCTGTTCATCTTTGCATATGTAGGAATTGGCATAACGCTTGCGTACATAATAAGAAGCGTAATGATTACACAAATTCGTCTCATATTTCCCCCCACGTCCTTTTGGCACTTTTTGTACAAGTGTATGCTTGGCCTTTTAAAATATGAACGAAATCTTCCTTCTGCTTTCATTAAAAAAGACGCAGAGAATTTGCGTCTAATATGGTGTCCATTCAATTTGTTTCGCAGTTTCAAACCTTTTTTCTACATCAGGCCAATTTACAACATTCCACCAGTTTTTAATATATTCATCTTTTCGATTTTGGTATTGTAAATAATACGCATGTTCCCAGACATCTAGTACAAGGAGTGGTATCGTATCCCATTGTGTAAATAATTGATGAAGTGTACTTTGCAAAATTTCTAACCTTCCAGACCGGGGCACCCAAACGAGAATTGCCCAGCCTGAACCTTCTACTTTAGAGGCCGCTTCTGTAAAATGTTTTTGGAAACGTAAAAAGCTCCCAAAATCTTGTTCGATTTGTTGTGAAAAAGCACCTCTTGGACTTCCACCACCGTCTTTTTTCATGTTATTCCAAAATATCGTGTGTAAGTAATGACCTGACCCATGAAAAGCCGCTTCTCTCTCCCAATGCTTAATTAAATCAAATTGATTTGTTTTTCTCGCTTCTTCCATCATCTTCTCTGCTTTATTTAACCCTTCCACGTAACTCCGATGATGTTTATCATGGTGTAACATCATAATTTCTTTAGAAATATACGGTTCTAACGCATTATACGGATAAGGTAATGGCGGGAGTGTATGTCCTCCAATTGGAACAGCTCGTTCGCTATCCCCTCTTTCATATAATTCATATTCCTCTTCTTCTTGCATAAATACTTCCTGCAAGTGATGCTGAATGTGTTCTACATCATCACTTATTTCATACATAAACTCTGCATCTGTTTCATACTCATGCTCTTTCATACGCTCTAACAACGTCTGAATTTTATAAGCAAGCATATGGACATCATACACTTCCATTGCGCGGCTATCTAATACGTGAAGAACACTTTCACACCAATTTTCTACTTCATGAAAGTAATCTGTAAATACACCTTGCTGATTCATGTTGCACCTCCCTAATGCTATCCACTTAACTATATTCAATGAAAATCCCTTATATAACTGTACAAAAGGAAAAGAAGCTAAGTCACCTTAGCTTCTTTTCCCCAATCAATATTTGTGTAACATCTTTGTCTGATAATCCGTCTCATAATATTCTAGTTCTTCACGCATCAATTGAAATTTACCTTCTAAACTCTTCATCACTTGCCCCAATGATGCAGGTGGTGTTTGTTGAAAAACGATAGAATTTTTTCCGGTATATGCAGACCGACTATTTTCATACCAATAATCACTCTTCGGTGAAAAAAACTCTGCAATTACTTGATGGTAAATCTTATATAAAATTTTTTCAGCTGCTGTTTTTCGAAATGGCTGACTATTCAACAAAACAAAACATGCATCATGTCCTTCTTCGCAAAAAACGAGAAGTCGTCTCATTGATGCTAATAACCCTTTATAATATTGCTCGTTCCCTGCCGGTGTCTCCTCTAATAAAGAAGGCAACGTATGATAATTTACATAATTGGTTATTAAATGAATAGCATCTTCTAAAAATATAGAAACTTGTTCTGTTTGATTTTCAACCATCAAATTAGACATTTTTCTCTCTCCTTTGCCATTTCACACTATTTCTACTCTTTTATTTTTATGTAATTCAGCCAATATTTCTTGTACTTTCAACACCGTTCCTTCATCAAAATATTGTTGAAATTCTTCCATATTATTTAAATACAAACGTTTTTGCGCACGAAGCTCCCTATCTTTCACTAAACAACATATCGCTACAATATCGCGCAAATATATGTTTTGTTCTTCTACTTTATACACTGGATTTCCTTCAAAAGGAGTAATTTCTTGTAAAACTTCTTCAAAATATCGAACGTATAAAACCGAAAAAGTTTTCTCTTTATCATTTAATATATATGTCACTTCAGATCTGTTAAAAAAATCCTCTGATGTATTAGGTTTCGCTTTTTCTAACTCATATCCTACATAACCTTTTATAATCATATACTCCCCTCTCCTCCTTTTTTTATCTTATTCTAACTTAATTTTCTGATAAACAAAATATTCTTTTAAATATACCTATATAAAAAATAGCTCCCCTATACAGGAATTTACCTTTTTATTTTTCTTGAAGTTTGTCATAATAATATTATTGTCTCAGTTTTCTTACACAAGGAGAGTTGTATTTATGTCGTTTTCATGGAAACGTTTCTTACAAATCGGGAAAATTATCTTCCCATTTGTTGTATTAACAATTGTATTCTTTCAAGCAAAAAAAGAATTAGCGGGCATTTCTTTTTTAGAAGCGATTGATACAATTAAAAACATTCCAACTGGAGGAGTCTTTTTAGCAATTACACTTGGTGCATTCGCTGTATCAACAATGTTCTTTTATGACTATGTTATGCTTCGTTACTTAAAAGCTGATATTCCTGTCCAAAAGATTTTCCGTATCTCGTGGATTGCTAATACTTTAAATGGATTTATCGGGTTTGGTGGTCTCGTTGGAGCCGGCGTACGCACAATGCTTTATCGTCCATACATAAAAGAAAATGGAAAACTTATTAAAAGTATCGCTTGGATGACAACTGCCTTTATTAATGGATTAGCCATTCTTTCATTTCTTGGTCTTATCGGAATATTAGACACGAGATTTATTTTGCATGAAAAACCATGGCTATGGCCTGTTCTTATCTTCTTTGCTCTTTTCGTTCCTATATATATCGGGTTTTCTAAATTAAAAAATAGAAAAGCGACGCAAACAGAGGGACAAGAAGAAGAGGAGAAGAACCCAACCGTTTTATACTCATTAGTTTCATTAGTCGAATGGGTATCTGCTGGTATTGTTATGTACGTCATATTATTATTATTTGGCATTGAAATCGAATTCCAAAAGTTTTTAGGCGTATATGTCATTGCTGCTTTAGCTGGTGTCGTTAGTCTTGTTCCTGGTGGCCTTGGATCATTTGACCTTGTCTTCTTAACTGGGCTTGGGCAATACGGCATCGATACAGGTGTTTTACTCCCTGCTATGTTATTATATCGTCTCGTCTATTACATCTTACCATTCTGCCTTGGTCTCATTTTTGCAGCTTTTGAAATGACAGGAGTAGCCATTAAAAAGTTTGAAGATAAACCTTTTATTGCGCCTGCATTAGAGACAACTGGTGTTATATGGACCTTGCAGCGTGACTTTCTAGGAAAGTTAGGTTCTTGGGCATCTGCTGCTTTAACAGTATTTGCTGGCTTAATGGTTATTTTATCAACCATTCTACCGACAAGTATAAATCGGGCACACGCCTTACATATTCTAGCTCCAAAACACCTTATTCAATTTTCTTTTAGCTTATCACTAACATTCGGTATTCTCCTACTCATTCTTTCACGGGGGATATATTACGGAACAAAACGTTCTTATTATATGACGATTGTTTCTTTAATTGGAGCGGCTATTTTTAATACACTAAAAGGAATTGATGTTGAAGAAACGTTTATTTTATTAATCGTACTCGCTGTATTGTATATGCTTCGTAAAAGGTTTGTACGTGAGAAAATGGAAGTCTCACTTTCCGATATCGTAAAAGTTTTTATATTCCTACTTGTAACGTTATATTTATATAAAAACTTAGGTATTTTATTTGCAGGTGCAAAGGAAGCTTTCAAACCTGATTTTGTCGTTCGTAATATTACACAAGTGAAACGAAGTGCATTAGCAGCTGCCTTTTTTGTTCCTACTTTTTTACTAATTGGTTCACTCATTGCAAATCGTTATCGAAATGAATTTCCCGGGCAACCAGCTAATGATAAAAGATTACAAAACTTCTTAGATGAACATGGTGGAAATGTACTTAGTCATTTAGGTTTTTTAGGAGATAAGCAGTTCTTTTTCAGTAGTGATGGAAAAGCACTCATTCTCTTCTCAATAACTGGAAAACGACTTATTGTACTAGGTGATCCAATTGGTGACCCTTCCTCCTATCGTACTGTATTGCAAGAGTTTTTAGCTGAGGCTGATCGATTTGGATACATTTGTGTATTCTACCAAATTGAAAGTAAATGGATGAGTTTATATCACGATTTTGGTTATAACTTCTTTAAGCTCGGTGAAGAAGCTGTTGTTGATTTAAATACCTTTACAATAACAGGAAAGAAACGTGCTGGCATGCGAGCTACTTTCAACCGTTTTGAAAGAGAAGGCTATACATTCTCTATTCATGAGCCACCTTTCTCCGACGAATTATATGAAGAGTTAAGAAAAGTTTCAGATGCATGGCTTGGTGGAAAAAAAGAGAAAGGTTTTTCACTCGGATACTTCGATCGTGAATATATTAGTCGCGCTCCTATCGCAACATTATCTGATGCGGATGGAAAAATTATTGCATTCACAACATTCATGCCCGTATATCAAAACGGATCATTATCTGTCGATTTAATGCGATATTATCCAGATGCGCCTAGCGGCATTATGGACGCAATTTTCATCCACTTATTCCAATGGGCAAAAGAAAATGAGTACCACTCCTTTAATATTGGTATGGCACCACTTTCAAATGTTGGTTTATCCACACAGTCTTTCTGGTCTGAACGAGTGGCTGCTGCAATCTTTAATAACGTTCGTTATACGTATAGTTTCAGCGGATTACGACATTTTAAAGAAAAATATAAACCAGCATGGAGCGGTAAATATTTAGCATTTAGGAAGAATCATTCTTTACCAATTACAATGCTCTCTGTAACAAAATTAATAGGAAAAAGAAAAAACAGCTAAATTCTTAGCTGTTTTTTCTTTTTTGAACTTGTACAATAAATTCTTTTTCATACTTCTTACCATTTATATAGAAATTCCCCCACATTTTATACGTGCCCTCGGCAGGAAATGTAATCCGGTATTGTAATTGCTCATCCGTATCTACAGGCATAGCGTATAAAAAGTTCTCCTTCGTTTCATCCACGATATAGAGTGACTCTACTTCTCCTCTCTCTGAATGTAATTTCAATTTTTCACCCTTTTTCGCTTGAAACTGAAATGTTAACGTAACTGGTTCATTCGGATGTAATGCGCCAAATAAAAGAGAAACTTCATACTCTCCTATTTTTTTTGTAAGTACACTGTCGATTGGAAATTTCACTTTTTTCTTATTGTTCTCCTCTTTCGTTCTACCAAAATCTTTCCTAGCGAATGACTCTACGGACTTATTTTTATCTTCGTATAAAAATATTGTATATTCTTCGTCTTTCGCTATTTTGGAAGATAACTTATATGACCCGTTCCCTGCAAATGTAGGTTTAATTTGTTGTATGTGTTTTAACTGTCCATCTACAATCACTGCCCGAATTTGATCATTTACACCACGAATTTCATTATTCTTTTTGTTTAACAACTGAAATAAAATATCTACTTTCTCATTTCCCTTTCCATTTGACACATCCCACTTTACTTCCTGAACATCTCCTACAGTCTCTTCGTTTTCTTGATATTTTTTTATGTAAAATCCTCCTGCCACAATAAGTACTAACGCAATAAGTCCAATGACAAGATTTTTCAAAACATCACCTACCATTTTTATTGTCTCTGTTCATACAAAACTTCTTAAGGTATATATTCTAGATTATGATTTATGAAATCCTCCTATTTTGCACATATTACAAATAATAAAAAGATTTTAATTGAAAGGATTCGTAGTGTATAATGCAAATGATATTGATTTCTATCAATACATTATAAGGAGGACTTTTCATGAGTGTACATATCGAAGCAAAACAAGGCGAAATCGCTGAATCTATTCTATTACCTGGTGATCCATTACGTGCAAAATATATCGCTGAAACATTTCTAGAGGATGTTACTTGCTATAATAACGTACGTGGTATGTTAGGTTTCACTGGAACTTATAAAGGAAAACGTGTATCTGTTCAAGGTACAGGTATGGGTGTTCCTTCTATTTCTATTTATGTAAACGAATTAATCCAAAGCTACGGAGTTAAAAATTTAATTCGCGTTGGAACTTGCGGTGCAATTCAAAAAGATGTAAAAGTTCGTGATGTTATTATCGCAATGACGGCTTGTACTGATTCTAATATGAACCGTTTAACATTCCCAGGATTTGATTTTGCACCAGCTGCAAACTTTGATCTTTTAAAGAAAGCTTACGATGCTGGAACTGAAAAAGGATTACACGTTCGTGTCGGTAACGTTTTAACAGCAGATGTGTTTTATCGTGAAAGCATGGACATGGTTAAAAAACTTGGAGATTACGGTGTATTAGCAGTAGAAATGGAAACAACTGCTCTTTACACATTAGCAGCGAAATACGGTGTAAATGCATTATCTGTATTAACAGTTAGCGATCACATCTTCACTGGCGAAGAAACAACATCTGAAGAGCGTCAAACTACATTTAACGAAATGATTGAAATCGCTTTAGATGCAGCAATTCAACAATAATACACTAAAGAACTTGTCATACGTCTGGCGAGTTCTTTTTATGTGACTTTTTATAAATAACTATTTTATAAAGAGACAGATTTCTCCCCTCTACTTTCTTGTAACGTTTGTTATAATAAAGTGAAACTTTAATCAGTGGGGATTTTTCCCATTCCCCATTGATTATTAGTTGAACCAATCAGGATTTTACGGGCAGTTGATCTCCCGCCTAACTCCCTTGTATTTGCCGAATTTTGAAGTAGGAGTCTTATTACCTGTTAAGGCGGGATAAAGAAATCATTTACAGTATTTCTCATAAGAGGTGACGCAGTGAAAAACAGAAGTATCGTCTTTAAACTATTTTTATTAACATCCACTTTATTTACAATCATATTCCTACTTTTTTTCCTAGGACAATCTCTATTTTTAGAGAAATTTTATATTAATAAGAAAGTAAAAACAGTTCAAACTGCTTTTGAAAAATTCGTAGATAATTATGATAAAAGTGATAAAAGTTATGAGCAGGTTAGAAAACTAAAACAAGAATTTCATGATAAAACAAATGCAGATATGCAGTTTTTGGATTCTAACGGTATTATTAAAAGTGATAACAATTACTATATCGATGTATTTAATCCCAACAATAATAAACAGTATTCCATTCCACTCAATAATCTTTTAACACCAGAAGAATATAATAAATTCGAAAATTTAGGTTTAAAAAAAGATGTAATAATCAATGTTGATGGAGTCGTACAAGAGAATAATATAATCACACCACAAAAATTAGGAACGAATTATAATCAATGGCAGAACGAACATTTCTATTCGGATTTTCAGTCAATTAATGGTAACCCTTCTAAGAACAGACTTGCAAGCCGATACAAATCTACAACTCGAATCGTCTTTACAGGTGTTATAACTAAGTTACAGCTCCCATCCAAAGCTGAGGTTCGTCTTGCAAATGATATTGAAACATTACAAGCCGTTCAATATTTCGCAGATATGATTAGAGAGGGCACTTCTAACTCGAACCAATTAAGTACTTTTATATTAGATGGTGGAGAAAATATAAAAAATAGTATCTTTGTAAAACCGATTATAGAAAATGGAAGGATTACAGAATACGCTTTTGCGATAGCATCTTTGCAGCCTGTTAATGAAGCGATGCTCGTTTTAAAAGATTATTATGTTTATGCCTTAATTATCGTGTTTCTCGTTATTATTTTGTTATCCTTCTACTACTCAAAAATCATTGTTAAGCCATTAATTAAAATAAATCGTGTTACAAAAAAAATGGCTAATTTTGATTTCAGCGAGAAATTACCTGTTACAGCTGACGATGAAATTGGCGGGCTTTCTGGCAGTATCAATACATTATCTGTAAATTTAAAAGATCGAATCGATCGATTAAATGTCGCTAATACAAAGTTACAACAAGATATTGAACGTGAACGTCAATTGGAAAAAACAAGAAAAGAATTCATTTCTGGCGTGTCACACGAATTAAAAACACCACTGAGCGTAATTAGAAGTTTTGCAGAAGGAATTAAAGATGGTGTTAGTAAGGATACTTCGTATTATACTGATGTTATTTTAGAAGAAACAGAAAATATGAACAGGCTGATTGTTGAAATGTTAGAATTAGCAAAGTTGGAATCTGGTACTTACAAACTAGATATGACGACGTTCTCAATCGGTGAATTAACGCAACAAGTCTACACAAAATTATTATTTAGCATGGAAGAAAAACATTTACAAGTCAACATCGATGCAGACCCTTCTATACTTGTTAAAGCAAATCGCAGTCGCATTGAGCAAGTAGTTGTGAACTTACTAAGTAATGCAATCCGTTATACGCCAGATGGAGAAAAAATACAAGTCTCTATTATAGAGGCAGAAGATACCGTAAAAGTCGAAATCGAAAATACAGGAAACCCTATCCCTGAAGAAAGTCTTGAAAAAATTTGGGATCGCTTCTATCGTCTAGATGCATCACGTAGCCGTCACACTGGAGGTACTGGTCTCGGATTATCTATTGTAAAAAACATTTTAGACCTCCATCATGCCGAATACGGTGTGTATAATACGACTAACAGTGTTGTATTCTATTTCAATTTACAAAAAGTAAAAGAAGTCAAATAATTTGTCTTAATTTCACTAGGAGTTCACATGAAATTCACACTCTCCCTTTATAGTAAGAAACAAGTTAATCCTTTCCTTTACACATATAAAAGAGGAGAGTGCGTGAAATGAAACAAGCAGGACAACCTATTCAAAATGAAAAACAATTAGAAACTATCAAAAATATACTTTTACAATCTTCGAAACGTGATGGCTTATTATTCGTATTAGCTGTAAATTCTGGCTTAAAAGTAAGTGAAATCTTACAATTAAAAGTTAGTGATGTAATCGATGAAAATGAAAATGTTCGCCATTCCATTTTATTTTACAATGAAAAAGTGAAGAAACATAAATGGTTTGCTGTAAATGAAGACTTACAGCACGCAATCGAAGACTACATGAAAGAACGTAAAACTTGGAAACGTAATGAACCATTGTTAAAATCTCAAAAAGGAACAAAATCTATTACGAGACAACATGCATGGTACATTTTAAACAAAGCTGCAAAAGAAGTTGGATTAGAAGGGATTAGCTCACATACACTTCGAAAAACTTGGGGTTATTGTGCATACAAATCAGGTGTTGATATTGCATTTTTACAACACTTCTTTGATCACAGTACTCCATCAAAAACTTTAAAGTATATCGGTATTGCTTAATAACTCTTATACATAAAAAAGGTTACCATTTGAAAATTTGGTAACCTTTTTTATATTTCATATTCTCTTTTCTTGTCTCTCCTATACTGTAGTGGTACTCTAATACTAAGGGGGAGAAATTATGAACACACTTACAATTGAATTACCAAAAGAAACGGCTGAAAAACTTGATTTATTAAAACAAGCTTATGAAAAGAAAACAGGTGCTTCTATCTCTGAGAGCACTCTCGTTCAAACACTTATCTCAAAAGAATTTATCCAGGCGATAACTCCTTTTGATTTACAACAATTTGTCAACGGAAAAGAACAGCATTAATCGCTGTTCTTTTTTTATCTCTATTTAAAATATACAAAGTTTTTTATATATTTTTAGAAAAACCATTGACAATGATAATGATAACCATTATCATTTATTATGAAGCCAACAATTGATGAATCAACCAAACGCTCAGTAACATTGTTACCCCTCTTTTTCATATAGAAAGGCACTGTACATTCCCCCTGTTTGTACAGTGCCTTTCTTGTTTATTATCATTCAAAAAAATTTAATTGCTCCGGCTTCGGCTCACCATATGTAATGTTCATCATTTTCATAAGCTGTTTCGCATTATCTGCTGCATCCCCACCTGAATTGTTGTTAAACAGTACGTATATATCCTTTGTTTTCTTTTTTAATTGCTCTAGTCGTTCAACCCATTCTTCCAGTTCTTTATTGTTGTAGCGATATAAACAGCGAACCGCTCTCCAATTTTCCCCTTTATCAAGCCAACCATGAACATTTCGACCGTGAAAACGTATTAATGCCATGTCTGAATTCGTAACCTCTAACACGAGTGGCACAGAACCTATCCCAGCCTGTGGTTCATCACAAATTGTATGAACCCATTTCTCCTGTTCTAGAAACTGTAACGTCTTATCTCTCATTTCTGGATAAAACCATGTTTGATTTCGAAATTCTATTGCACATGGTAAACCTTCCATTTTTTCTTTCGTATATCGAAGAAAATCTACATTTTTCTTTTTGCAATCAAACCATGGTGGATATTGAAATAAAATTGTTTTTAATTTATCAGCTTCTAATAAAGGAAGAATAGACTGTTTATACAAATCAAACATCTCATCGAACGTAGAAAAAGGAATTTCACCTTTCATATGTCCTGTCATTCCTTGATACGCTTTTACGACAAAAGAAAAATCTTTCGGCGTTTCCATTGCCCATTTTATATAATTTCGTGCAGGTTGCATCGCGTAAAATGAACTATCCACTTCCACAATAGGAAAATACTCGCTATATGTTCGTAATTTATTTCTATTTTCATAGGAATCTATGTATAAAGAATTATGATCTCCCCATCCTGTCACTCCAATGAACAGCACATATATCCCTCCCTTTTTAACTTCATCTTCTATTCACTTTCCAAACACTTTGCATTATGTAGCCTTTTCTTTAAGAGTATCCTTATAAAAATATGATATACTATATGGAAGAATTTTTAAAATGAGGGGTTATTTATTTATGCTTCCAAACGATGCTACTGTATCTCATGAAAAACGAATTGAAGAACTAGAAAATAAAGTGCGTTTTTATGAAGAACTTGTGAATCAATTACCACATCATTTCACATACAAAAATCCACATATTGGTTTACGAATAAAGAAAACCAGAACAACTCATTCCATTCAAGAAATACCAAAAGAAAATAAAGAAGCTAATTTTCAACTTACTTGTGATTCATTATTTTTATTTGAACAACTTGAAAAACACTTTGTTCATATTTTTGATGCCTTTTCACATCATGTAACCTTTGTCGATAGTAAAGGGAATATTACTTTATGTAATCAAGTTGCCGCAGATGATTTCGGTGTAATACGCAATGATATTATTGGAAAACCAATTCAACAATTACTAAACTTGCCGGAAGAAAAAATTAAAGCAATTGAAACATTAAGAACGGGAACAGAAATATATAATGAAGAAGTTTTAGACAAAAATTACGGTATTATAAATAACCGAATTATTCGTGATTATAACGGTGAGATTTTTAGAGTTATTAGTGTCTTTCATTATTTAAATACAGAACGTGATGCAGAGAAGTTTTCGTTAGCAGGGCGAATCGCAGCTGGAATTGCACACGAAGTACGAAATCCTCTTACAACAGTACGAGGATACTTACAATTTTTACAAGAAAGCGTTTCTACATCAAATCAAGAGTTATTTAAAAACTTGCTTATCCCTGAATTAGATCGTGCAAATAATATTATTACAAAATTTTTAGCTGTTTCAAAAACACGGGAATTTACAAGAGAACCGTTTCCGATCAATACATTTTTACGTGACTATATTCAACAGTTACTAGCTAGTGAAGTCTCCTTGCATAACATTTCAATTGATTATAACTTCTCTAATGAATTAGATGATATTTTAGTCAATATTGATCGACATGAACTTGTTCAAGTGTTTTTAAATCTATTTCAAAATGCCGTCGATGCTCAAGGCGACAAACCTCTTTCTATTCAAATCACTAGTTATCGCCTTGATAACTTCGTTCGGATTACTTTCACAGATAATGGAATTGGTATTCCTCCAGCTATTCAAGAATATATCTTTGATCCATTCTTCTCAACGAAGGATTCGGGAACAGGACTAGGCTTGTCAGTAACAAAAAAAATCATCCAAAATCATAACGGCACATTAAAAATGACTAGTAATGAAGATGGTACAACTTTCACTATTTCAATTCCAATCTTACCTAAAACAACCCTTGAAAAATTAAATCAATGTAAATAAAGGACTAATCCACGAACTACATGCCAATTGTTAAACACTCCCAACAATTAGCATGTAGTTTTTTATGTTGCACTTTTCTTCTTTACATTATATAAACCTTTCTCTATATCTTACTTATTTCTTTCTAGGTGGGCCAATTTCTTATTTTTTTAGAAATGGTAGTTTGTCCATCACGAATTTAGTATAAATTTCATTTTAATATATAGTAATGACTAATGATTCTATGAAAGAAAAGAATGAAAAGATGAACAATAAAAATAAAGGAAAAGTATTTTATGGTAATGATTGTTGAGAAGTAAGAGCATGTAGCCATATTAACATCCCTAAGTCAGAACTTACAGAATTTGTTAGACTTCTTCAAGCTCTTGGTCAAGCTATTCTAGTTCAATATAGATCTGGTTGACTAGGTGGAGGAACTACGGGGACTACTGGTGCTCAAGGGCCTCAAGGCGCTCAAGGACCTGCGGGCGATACAACTGCGACACTATCTGTCTTCCGAATTTACTAACCACAATTTCCGAAAATATTTTGGGAGGACTAAGCACATTTATAAGTAATAGATGTGATTTTGATTGTCTATTAAATCTCTCTTTTAATAAAAAGGAGCACTTATTTGGGAGGATAAGTGCTCCTTCTTTACGTTTCTTTACCTCAAATTTACTCTATCTTAATCCTCATTTTGTATGATAAATAATGAAGTCAAAGATATGAAAGAGGGATGAAAAATGAGAGTTATGTCACTGATACGCATTTGGATTGCTCTTATGGTATGCATTATTTTATGTGTAGGATTTTTTTTAACTCTAAAATATTCCACTATTTCAAAAGCGGAGAGAAAAACAGTTCCATACAAACTTTTGTATACGAAACAAAACGACATCCCTTATTCCAATTCCACAAATAATGAAAAAAAAGTTATAAAAGGAATGCTTATTACGAAAGCTTCTAACTACGAAACTCTACTTCAAATTGCTGAAACGATTAAAGATCATTATACAAATAAAGGAATTGATGAAATCACGCTGTCTATCCATAATGAAAATAATGGTAGTTATGAAGAAGAATTACCTTACGAACCGATTAGTAAAGGAACAATAATCGTCACATACGATTCTCAATCTTTTGGCATTACGAACATTACTCTTAATGAATAGTAGCATTTATCTCACTCATTATGAGCTCACTTTATTTTTCACATGAGAAAGAGGCGAATAATGAAATTCGCCTCTTTTTTCACCATAATGATGGAATCCACTCTTTCACTTTATCAAACCACTCTTGCTGTTCTTTTTTCCTTTGTTGTTCCTCTTCTTGCCTTCTCTTTTCTTCTTCTTTTCTTCTCTTTTCTTCTTCAATTGTTTGCAATTGTTTTTTATAGTCAGCCTCAGATATTAACGACAATTGGAACGCTTTTTGGGCTGGGTTTGCATTTGCTTTTTTCATGATGTCCCGGAACATCGTCGTCGTAATTTGACTACCACCTGGCACATAATGCTCGCTATCTGTTTTGTCATATCCCACCCAAATCGCACCTACTAAATCTGGTGTGTATCCTACAAACCACGAGTCCTTCGCTCCTACGCTCGGACCATTTACAAGTTGAGTCGTCCCTGTCTTTCCTGCTGTATCAACATTATTAACTTTCGCTTTTCCACCTGTTCCCTTTTCTACAACACCTTTTAATAAATACGTCATCTTTTGAGCGATTTTCTCACTCGTCACTCGTGTCTCTTTCTTATACCATTTCCCTATTATTTCCCCTTCAGCATTTTGAACTTCTCTAATTGCATGAGCCTCTACTTGAACCCCATCATTAGCGAATGTACTATATGCTTGGGCCATTACAAATGGAGATGTCCCTACATGCATCCCACCTAAAGCAATTGGATACGTACGGTCTTCTGGTACTAATGGAATACCAAATCGCTCTAAAGATTTCAATCCTTTATCTAATCCTATTTGTTCTAATAACCACACAGCAGAAACATTATACGACTTTGCTACCGCTTCGTACATTGTCACATTACCATGAAAAGCCTGATCACTATTTTTAGGTTCATATTCTTTAATATGAAATGGTTCATCCTTTAATATATCGTATACCTCATACCCTTGTTCTAAAGCGGGTACATATACAGCTAGAGGCTTTAATGTTGAACCTGGCTGTCTTTTTAATTGCGTAGCATGATTAAATTGTAAAAACTGATATGGTCCTCTCCCCCCAACTAAAGCTGGAACACCGCCTGTTTTGGGATTTATAAGGACTACACCCGTTTGCATAAGTTGATCTGAGCCACTATCTTTGAAATAACTATCATTATTCACAACATCTTCTACAGCTTGTTGTTTTTTCGGATCCAGCTCAGTATAAATACGATAACCACCTGCTAAAATTTCATTTTGTGTTAATTCATACTTATCCATCGCTTCTCTAACTATATAGTCTACATATTGGGAGTATTTACCTTTATATTTATCATCAACCCCACGTTTTAATACAAGGCCTGACTCTTTTTCTTTATTGTATTGCTCTTCAGAAATATATCCTTGTTCCTTCATTAAACTTAATACGACATTACGTCGTTCAATTGATTTATTAAAGTTTTTATAAGGCGAATACGCAGACGGCGCTTTAATTAAGCCCGCGATCGTTGCAGCTTCTGAAATTGATAAATCTTTTACCTCTTTATCAAAATAAGATTTAGCTGCCCTCTTTATCCCCCAAGCACCTTCCCCAAAATAAATTTGATTCATATACATTTCAATAATTTCATCTTTTGTATAAGTACGTTCTATTTTTTTCGTTAAAAAGTATTCCTTTATTTTACGAGAAAATGTACGATCTTGTGTCAGAAATACATTCTTCGCGAGCTGCTGTGTAATTGTACTTCCCCCTGCTACAACTTCTCCTGCTGTAATATTTTTAAAAACTGCACTTATAATTCCACTATAATAAATACCATGATGGTTAAAAAATCCCTTATCTTCTACTGCAACAATTGCCTGAACCATAATATCAGGAATATCTTTTCTTTTAACGCCTTCTGTTTTCGAAGAAGCTAATTTAGTTGCGACCTCATTATTTGCATCATAAATTAAAGTCGGTTGTGGAACAGCTTGTTTTAATTCAGATATGTCTTGAATGGAAATTATTATATTTACAGCAATAAATAGAGTAACGAGTACACTTCCCAATACAATTAATGAATTACGAAGTTTCTTCCTCTTATTGAACCACTCAAGCATTTTTTTAAAATGAGTGTTCTTCAATTTCATTCGTTCACTTCCTTCATTTATTTACACTCTTCTTTTTAAAAGGAAGAATATACCGCCTTTTAAATTTATTATAATAACGTAGTCATTCCTATAGTGTAAAGCTTTTCTTTTACATTCATACTTTTTGCAAGAAAAGGACATTCTACAAGTAAGATATTCACTATTGGATATTAATATTATTAATAGAACAACGAGAGTTATGTTAAGTTTTTGTAAACTTTTCGATAAAATGTTTTAAAAAACGACAGTTTTTTGTTAGAATTGATTAGCCAATATATTTTACATATATTACTTTTGTGGGGGTAACAATAATGGTCTTTAAATCAAAAAAAGATAAATTTTCTGAAATGTTAATGAATGTTTCCGAAAATTTAAAAGAAGGCGCGCAATTTTTCGTGGAGTATAAAATTAAAAATGCTAGCGATTTAAAAGAGTTTTCTATGCGCATGAAAGAGTATGAGTCAAAAGGTGACTCATTTATTCACGAAATCATTATGGAGCTAAACAAAGCGTTTATTACTCCGATTGAACGTGAGGACATCCTACAACTTGCAATGAGTATGGATGATGTATTAGACGGATTAGATCACAGTGCTGGTCTGTTCGAAATGTATTCTATTACAGAAGCTGATGAATACATGATTAAATTCGTAGAAGCAATTAATCAATGTGCAATTGAAATTGCAAATTCTGTTGAACTACTGTCTAAAAAGAAGTTAGTCGACATTCGTACGAACGCGATTAAGATTAAGGATTACGAATCACAATGCGATGATATTCGTCGTCATGCGATTAAGCACTTATTCTCTCGTGAGAAAGATCCGATTAAGATTATTCAATTTAAAGAGATTTACGAAGAGCTTGAAGAAGTAGCTGATAGCTGTCAAAGCGTTGCAAACGTATTAGAAACAATTATTATGAAGAATGCGTAAGGAGTTTGATCATGGATACACTCTTGATACTGACCGTTTTAGTAGTCATTTGCGCTTTAGCTTTTGACTTTATCAATGGATTTCACGATACAGCAAACGCTATTGCAACGGCTGTTTCAACGAAAGCTCTAAAGCCTAGACATGCAATTATTATGGCAGCTATTATGAACTTTTTAGGTGCAATGACATTTACAGGTGTAGCAAAAACGATTACAAAAGATATCGTTGACCCATTTGCTTTACAAAATGGTTCTCTTGTAATTTTAGCTGCTTTACTTGCGGCGATAGCATGGAACTTAATTACTTGGTACTACGGTATCCCAAGTAGTTCTTCGCATGCAATTATTGGCTCAATCGCAGGTGCAGCCATTGCTGCTGCTGGTATTAGCTCATTAAACCTTAAAGGATTCATTAAAATTCTTGAAGCTTTAATCATTTCACCAATTATCGCTTTCGTTATTGGTTATATCGTATACAGTATTTTTAAAGTGGTCTTTAAAAACTTTAACTTAACGAAAACGAACAAAAACTTCCGTATATTCCAGATTTTCACTGCAGCATTACAAGCCTATACACACGGTACGAATGATGCACAAAAAGCAATGGGAATCATTACGATGGCTCTTATGGCTAATAACTATCATACTTCTAGCGATATTCCGTTCTGGGTACAATTATCTTGTGCTATCGCAATGGGGCTTGGTACTTCTGTCGGTGGATGGAAAATTATTAAAACTGTCGGTGGACAAATTATGAAAATTCGTCCTGTAAATGGTGTAGCTGCCGATTTATCATCATCACTTGTTATTTTCGGTGCAACATTCATTCACTTACCGGTTAGTACGACGCACGTTATCTCTTCTTCTATTTTAGGGGTTGGTGCTTCTCACCGTGTGAAAGGGGTAAAATGGGGAACTGCAAAACGTATGTTAATTACATGGGTTATTACACTTCCTATTTCAGCTTCTTTAGCTGCTCTGTTTTACTATCTATTACATTTTGTTTTCTAATCAAAAGTCGTCTTCCTTATTTTTCTAGGAAGACGACTTTTTTGTGAACAAGCCTATTTCTCATTAAAAAGCGTGTATAATAATTGGTGGATAAGTTATTTAGAGGAGTTGGCAATTTTGGAATACATCATGTTACTTTTCATCGGACTAATCGCCGGGACAGTCGGCAGCCTAGTTGGGCTTGGAGGCGGAATTATTATTGTTCCGTTATTAATTGGATTACACAGTTTATCACCACAACTTGCAGTAGGGACTTCTATGGTAACAGTCGTTTTTACAGGACTATCTTCCACCCTTACTTACATGAAGCATAAACGAGTAGATTATAAAAGTGGACTTATTTTATTTATCGGAAGCGGCCCTGGTGGTATTATCGGATCATGGGCAAATAAATTTTTAAACCAAGACACATTTTCTTTATACTTTGGGATTTTCCTTATATTCGTCTCAATTCTACTTATGCTTCGAGACAAATTAAAACCTCTTTCCCTCTCAAATACGTCTGTAATTAAGCGTTCTTTTACAGATAATGATGGAAATACTGTACACTATCAATTCCCACCGTTTCTTGCTATCTTTATTGCCTTTATAGTTGGGTTTATATCTGGGTTATTTGGAATTGGTGGCGGTGCCTTACTTGTTCCAGCAATGATGCTTCTTTTTGCATTCCCAGCACATATTGCAGTAGCAACTTCAATGTTCATCGTATTTCTATCAGCAATTGTAAGTTCTGCAACTCACATCTCACTTGGAAATGTCAGCTGGATTTATGCATTAATCCTTATTCCTGGTGCATGGATCGGCGGAAAAATCGGGGCTTATATTAATACAAAACTAAGTGGTAACGCCGTAATTAATTTATTACGTATTACGTTAATTATTCTTGGAACTAGATTAATCATTATTTCCCTTTTATAACGTATTCTTTTTAGAATGCGTTTTTCTTATACACATGAATATAAAAATCCTCCGAGGAGAACAAATAAAATTAAACAAACACATAATAACATATAATTTGAAATATGTACTTTCTTCAAGTTGACCACTCCTATAACTGCGACTGTTATCTTTATGATAGCGAAAAAATAGTTCACTTGCAGTTACAGAGTGCTAACAATGCAAAATCAATTATTACAAATTTTATCCTTATATTTCATTTCTTTGTATATTCTATCGATTTAATAAAAAAAGATGTCATATTGACATCTTTTTTAGTGAAGAAGTGACCATCCCATAAAGTCTTCATGTACTTGGCACGCCCTCTTATCATTTCGATCATATAATTCAGCATAACTATCTGTTTCTTCATCATAAGCCATCGTATAAATAATTTGGCCGTCTACTTCAACGGATAAAACGACTCCACCTTTCATCTCTTCTACATGAATGATAGCATTCGCCGGAATTCTCATATCCGTCATTCTCATCGCATCTAACAATATACTAAACCCCCTACAGCGTATTCATTGCTAGTACTATTACACACTAAATAGTATACTACTGTAATAGCATACATTTCGTCAATGAAATTGCTGTTGAAATAGCATATTGTCTATATACATATACGCTAAAATAGAAGAAATAGAAACATATTAATGGGGGGCTAACATTGATTCTACACAAAGGAGATGTACTATTCCGTCAAGGCGAGGACGGTCCTTTATACTTTATAAAAACAGGCTTATTAAAAGTAGTTCGGCTAGAGGAAGACGGAACACCATTTTTATTCAACATTATCGTTCCAGGTGAAACAATACCTCATCATTCTTTGATTTCACCGAAAGAATATCACGGTACAGCTATCGCTTTAATAAAAACAGAAGTTGAACCGATCACTAGTAGTGAATGGTATGAGAGACTTCAAGCAAATCCCGAATCATATGCCAACATCGCTATGCAATTGCAATCTAAATTAAGAATGATGCAACAACGAATTGATCAATTGACAACCGTCTCGCCGAAAGAACGTCTTCATCGTTTACAAGAATGGTTCACATTATATTTAGGTGACATTCCTATATATGAAATATTAACACAAACTGAAATTGGTCAACTGATAGGCATACGCCGTGAAACAGTTAACCGTTTATTACGAGAACAAATAAAAAACGAGGTAAAATAAATACCTCGTTTTTTTGTTTATTCTCATTCGTCTTATTGTAAGCTTGTTGCTGGGCCGAAAAATTCATAATGAATATGCTCTTGTTTCACACCTAAATCAGTTAGTGCAGCATTTATATGCTTCATAAATGCTACTGGACCACAAAAATAAAATTCTGCTTCAGTTGTCGGAATAATAGTTTTTAACCATTCGCTTTCAACGAAACCTTCTTTATCAAAGTTCTTCATTTCTAAATCTTTTTCAGTCGGTGCAGAATAACAAGTATATGCTTTAACTTGTTCATATTCATTTTCTACTGCCTTAACGTGTTCTTTCATTGCATGTGTATTACTATTTATTGCTGCATGAACAAAATATACATTACGTTTTGAATCTTGTTCAATTAACGTATTTAACATACTCATCATCGGTGTAATCCCTACTCCACCACTAATTAGTACAACTGGTAACGTTGAATCCATATTTAACACGAAATCTCCCGCTGGTGCACTTACTGGTAAAACATCTCCTTCTTTTACATGTTCATGTAAGTAATTAGATACTTTACCGTCTGGTGTATCTACACCTTTTTCTTTCTTTACACTAATACGATAATATTCTTTCCCAGGTGCATCAGATAAACTATATTGACGATTATGTGTATATGTCTCACCTTCAATATTGATTTGAACCGTTACATATTGACCTGGGATGAATGAAGAAACTTTCCCTCCATCTTCAGGTTTCAAATAAAATGACGTAATAACATCGCTTTCCTTCACTTTTTTAACAATCACAAAGTTGCGGAAGTCTTTCCATCCACCTTCTTTATGTGCAGCTTCTTCATACATCTCTGCTTCAATGCTAATAAATGCATCAGCAATGACACCATATGCTTCTCCCCATGCATTTAAAACTTCATCAGGTGCACCTGCGACCTCTTTAATGGCACGTAGTAAACATGTACCTACAATCGGATAATGCTCAGCTTTAATACCTAAACTTCTATGCTTATGACCAATTTGTTTTACAACCGGAATAATTGCTTCTAAATTATCAATGTACGTTGCAGCTGCATAAACAGCATTCGCTAACGCTTGTTGTTGTCTTCCCTTTTTTTGATTCGTATGGTTAAAAATATTCAATAACTCCGGATGTTCTGAAAATAAAATTTGATAAAATCTCGTTGTAATTTCAACGCCTTTTTCTTGTAATAATGGTACTGTTGACTTTACGATTTCAATTGTTTTTGCACTTAACATTGTATCCCACTCCTCTATTTCCTTAACTGTTTTTAGTTTAACTGAATCTTATAATGCAGATTGTGATTTTAATCACTATTAACACGTTGTTTTTGTGAATAATATATGAACATTGCATTTACAAAAGAAAATAAGCTAACTAGAATTCTAGCTAGCTTATTATTTTGTTTGTATAGCTTGTTCAATTACCTTTCTATCTTTCCCATCGCCAAACTCCGTATACCCCCAGATATTCGTTTCACCTCTATATTTATTTACGATAATATCCAAGTCATGATATACACGGTGGGCATACACTACATACTCAATATTTTGAAGTTCCACACCTTTTTTTACAATTTCATAGCTTCTATTTACATCGCGTTTTATTTTTTCATTCTTTATTTCCGTATGTATATTTTTTAAAGATGGTTCTTGTTGTTGAAACCATTGCTTAAATTGCTTCCAATCCCCGTCTGTATAATTCTCTGCTTTACCGTAATTTAAGAAATTATTATAGCTTTCATGTGTCATTCGAATAAAATCTAGCACGTTTGTCTCTTCTTGCACATCTTCTACTTGAGCTATTGTATTTACCTCAGCAGGCTTATTCGCATAATGTAACAGCACTTTCATAAGACTATAACTCGCAATGATCATTACGATAATAATCCCGAATACACTTAACAATTTCTTCATATACAGAACTCCTTCTCTACTAAAGATATTACAATGTATGACTATACTTGTAACATTCTCTCGTAGAAATATAATTCCTGTATTAATTCTTCCTATCATTTCGACAATATTTTTCTACACATTTCGTCTTGGCAAATGCTCCTGTAAAACAATATAACCTTCATAAGCTGTATAACCAAGTATAGCTATTAATCCGATATAACAAGCAAATACTGTCCATTTCGTTTTCGTATCCACTTTATAATAGTTTTCTTGTTGTTCCTTTTCTGTTTTCCATTCATTTAATTTTCTTTCTGACGCTTCAAATACTTCTCTTATGTGAATAGTATACTCATCTTTTTCATCTTCATATGGAACATAATCTAACGGTTCAAACTTCGGTAAAAGATACTCTAACACTTCCATTTTTTGAAGTTCACCTATTTGTAACTCTTTTTCCCGTTCTCTTTGTCTTAATGCATTCATCTCATGATGCATCATGTATATAGTCCGATGTACAGCTCCAGTTTCTTTTAATTCCTCTTCAAGCCTAGCAACATATTCTTTCATTCCATCAATTTTATGCCCTAATTCCTTAATCGGCTCATCTCTCTTTATCACTCTGTATAATTCCATACAACCGATAATAACAATAAATCCTCCCAAAATACTTTTAAAGTAAATTGAATAGCCAAGTAATAAAATAAGGCCTGCTCCCCAAATTTTAGTACTGACAACTGAAATAATTCGCCCACCATCTAGCGGCGAAACAGGAATTAAATTAAAGAAATTAATCATACTTCCAAGCAAAATAACAAGCGCCCAAAACGGCTCTTGCGTCATTATATAAAGTGGAATCGCGGGTAAAAATGAAAGAAGTCCGAAAAGCGGCCCCATATAGGCGATGTAAGCTTCATCTTTCGCATTTTTCGGCATCTCTTTCATTCCAATAAGGGCCCCCATAAACGGAATAAAGATTGCTGGCGATGTTGGGATCCCCTTTCTTTTCGCAGCCCATAAATGGCCCATTTCATGAACAAACAACAAATAAATGAGCGCCACTCCAAATTTCCAACCATATAGAACTGCGTATGCGCCAAGCGATAGAAACATACTAAATACCGTTGAAAACTTTGCTAATTTAAAAATTGCAAATACCCACTTTAACTTAGACAGTAAAAATAGACCTATCGCAACAATAATTCCCCATAATCCTTTTTTATTATTTTTCATATTCCTCTCCTTTATCTCTCATTAATGAATCCTATTCATTCATCAAAGCTTGTTCTTTTCTCTATTATGACATATTTTTTTCTATTGTTAGAAATAATGTTTATTTAATCCATTTTTAGCCAAAAATATAAATAAAGGAGGTATATACGAATGAATTTACAATCTCTCATAATAAGTGTTTTATCATTTTTAGCTTCAACTCTTATTTTTTATACAGTGAGCTATGTATTATTATTAGATTGGTTGCCAAATCACTTACTTATCACTCTTATCATTCTTTCCGCTCTTATGATTTCATTTCTTATTACACGAAAATCAATGAATGAGCCATCTGCAAAAGCAAAATAATAGAGAGGGTGTTCTTCTCCCCTCTCTATTATCATTTCCTAGGAAAGGCTATATAGAATTTCAATTCAGTTACAGCCAATAAGGATCTTATCTCAAAATTCAGTTGGAACAAAGAAGTTAAGCGGGAATCAACGCCGAATTGGCAAAGACTATTAATCAACGAAAAATGAGCATCCTCTGCCGATTAAAGTCTCACTTTATCTTTGAAAATTCATTTTTTCACCATACTCTTTAACGATTTGAATTATATTTTGAAACACGCCTATTTTTTCTTTTTCACTGTTTAATATTTTCAAATCATACTTTTCGTAATATGTTTCTAATGATTTTAATTGTGATTCTGAAGCACCTTTTATCGGAACAGTAGCCTTCAATTCATATTGCTTATACCCTTCCTTTACTTTTTCACCTAAAATCATTTCACTCTCTTTTGCTCCAATTAATTTTTGAACTTTTTCTGGGAAAGTGAGTTGCAAATAATACTCTCGTTCCTTCACTAACTTGTTGTATAGTGATTGTGAAATCGTATACCGTACCATATAATTCACGTTTTGATCGCCCGCTTTAATATGAAACGTAGTAATCTGCAAATCTTTTTTTGTTACTTCCGTTAAAGGACCTACCTGCATCTCATCTTCTTTTTGTTCTGAAACATTTGGAAATATAGCCAAAAGCTTTTCCGTATCTTTTTCATTCAACATATACATAGCTTTCTTATATTGCACCCATCCTCGTCTATCTTCTCCCCTTAACCATGCATAATAAGTTTCTTTTTTCCCATCTCTACTAATTTGTATTTCATATTCAGGTTCACCGAAGCTTCCGGTTATTTCTTGTTTCTCAGCTTTATCCAAAATGTCTATTACTAACTTCGCTTCTGATTCCTGCAACTTTTTCTCTTTATGTTTTTTTTGTATAACGGTTACCTCTATTGTTTCTTTCACTTCATTCACCGTCTCTTCTACTTTTTTTGTTTCTTTTTTTTGCTCAGCTTGACCACAAGCTGCTAGTAACATAACAAATAACAACAATACATATTTCCCTTTCAAATTAATCCTCCTTTTACGATAAGAAATTCTTATAATCTTCATACATAAAACAAAAACGTGACATCCTATTAAATAAGTTATACTAATCATTGAAAGGAGGTCTTTATCATGTCCATTAATTTTCATGATCCAAATAATAAATACACATACGCAACAAGAAACGCTCATATTTCTTGGGCTGAAATGGTAAAAAACATTACAGACATACAAAACAAGCAAATAATTGATATTGGCTGCGGTGGCGGGATTTATACGAAAGAACTTGCTCTTATGGGAGCCAAAAATGTTGTGGGACTTGATTTTTCAAAAGAAATATTACAAGCTGCAAAAGAAAATTGCGGCAACATTCCAAATATTTCTTTCATCCACGGTGATGCACATAATATCCCATACCCTAATGAAACATTCGACATAGTTATTTCTCGTGCAGTTATTCATCATTTACAAGACATTCCTACATTTTTATGTGAAGCTTCTCGTATATTAAATAAAAACGGTGTACTTATTTTACAAGATCGAACGATTGAAGATTGTACAGTTCCAGGAAGTCCCGAACACATTCGTGGATATTTTTTCTCTATATTTCCAAAACTCATTGAAATAGAGTCAAAAAGACGCCCAAAAACCAACACGATACAGAAAGAATTACAAAAACATTCTCTTCACGTGCTTCCCACACAAACACAATGGGAAGTACGAAAAATACATGATTCTGTAGAAGCATTGCTACAAGATTTATCTCCTCGAACAGGTCGATCCATTCTATATGAGTTAACAGATGATGAACTTTCTCAACTTCTACAACATATACAGACCGCATTACAAAACGTCTCTCCTATTATTGAAAGAGATCGATGGACAATTTGGAGCGCCATGAAGTTGTAAGGAAGGAAGCCTCACAAAATAATGTGAGGCTTCCTTTCTTTCATAATCTAATTTTGCAACACTCTTGATATCCTCCACTTCTGGCCTGTGCACTTCCACACTTCGGACATACTAAATATCTAGACTGATTTGTCAACAAACTACCTTTTTGAAAGAGTAAAACTTCTGCTTGTTTAAACGAACGCGAATAATATAACCACATAAAACCAATTATAGCAATAATGCCAAATAATACTCCCATCGCAAGCATTTCAGTCACCTCTTTTGGTTTGTTCTTTCCAGCAAGTGGATTGTTGTAATATTCTCTGTAAATTCAAATAATCCCTTCTTTACTCCTATAAATATCAACTTTCTCTATAAATTTTACAATTCTCCACAAATTTTTACTCCCATTTTACAATTCATTATTCCTTTTGCAACAACGAATATTACTTTCGATATTTCCGTATATAAATATATCTTTCAAAAAAACATATTGACTTTCTAAAAAAAACATGCAACAATACTGTCAGAATACTTGAATAAAAATTCATTGACGAGAACGAGTACGTTATAGAACTGTTCCCCAGAGAGTTGGCGATTTGCTGAAAGCCAACGTTCAGTGCGTAACCGAAAATCATCTCCGAGAAGTAGAACCGAATGTTACAGTAAGTTCTTACCGGCCGTCCCCCGTTACAAGGAACACGTATCATGTTGTACGTTGCAAAGCCGTATACATATAGATTTATTTCTACATGTGTAAATTAGGGTGGTATCGCGGGTAAATATAACTCGTCCCTTTCTTTAGGGACGAGTTTTTTGTGTTCTTACAAATGAATTTAAAAAAGGAGGAAAAACAATGAACACTGTATCAAAAAAACATATTTTTTTCACGGGTCTTATGCTATTTTCTTTATTTTTTGGGGCAGGTAATTTAATTTTCCCTCCCATGCTTGGCCAAAACGCAGGTGAAAATTTTTGGCCAGCAATGATTGGATTTTTACTAACAGGAGTTGGCTTACCACTACTAACTGTTATCGCAATTTCTCTATCAGGAAATGGGATGCAGCAACTTGCAAGTCATGTCCATCCATTATTCGGAATTTTCTTTACAGTAGTTGTATACATTGCCATCGGTCCATCCATGGGCATCCCACGTGTTGCAAATGTCGCTTATGAAATGGGTGTTAGTTCTTTCTTACCAGAAACAATCCGCTCTAGCAGCCTAGTGCTATTTGTATATACAATCATATTCTTTACTATCGTATTTTGGCTGAGTTTAAATCCATCTAAACTTGTCGATCGTATTGGAAATATATTAACACCTATTTTATTACTCTCAATTTTCTTATTGTTTGTTAAAAGTGTCTTTACACCACTTGGGCAATCAGGACCAGCTATGCAAGAGTATCAAACTTCTCCAATCTTCAAAGGCTTTATGGAAGGGTACTTAACAATGGACACCATTTCAGCACTTGCATTTGGAATTATCGTTGTAAATGCAATTCGCTCTAAAGGTGTGAATGATCGTAAGTCCATTGCCATCGCCACAGCAAAAGCAGGGCTTATTGCCGCTACAGGACTCGTACTTGTATATGGTGCACTAGGCTGGCTTGGGGCAACTAGTGTCTCTCTCGGATATGCAAAAAATGGCGGACAGCTACTTACTGTTATCGTACAACAATTATTCGGTCCGTACGGTTTGCTCCTATTATCTCTTATCGTTACACTCGCTTGTTTAACGACATGCGTTGGACTCGTATCTGCGTGCAGCCAATATTTTTCAACATTATTGACTACATTTTCATACAAAACATTCGCGAGTATCATTTGCGCATTAGGATTATTAGTTGCCAACTTAGGTTTAACAAAAATTATCGCAATCTCTGTTCCAATTCTACTTGTTGTGTATCCAATTGCGATTGTACTCGTACTACTATCATTACTTCATAAATACTTCGGTGGATATCGTTCTGTTTATGTAGGTGCTTTAATCGGAGCAGCTGTAGTGAGCGTATTTGATGGATTAAAACAAGGTGGTATTTCAGTTTCATTCATCACACCATATTTTGAATTTATCCCTTTATATAATGAAGGAATCGGTTGGCTAATACCAGCATTAGCAGGAGCTCTTCTTGGCCTTACAATCGCTAAGTTAAGCGGTACGAAAAAAGTTCCATTACTAATCGAATCTAACGAAGTAAAAGCCTCCTAAAAAAACTCCCAAAAGGGAGTTTTTTTACATTTGATAAGCAGTATGATTAAAACTGCTTATTTTATAAGCTTTCGTATAATATTCAATATTTGTATCAACTGTTTCTACCTTGACAACATCATAGCGCTCTTCTTGCTTTACTAAAAATAAATAGTATTCCTCTGTTGCCTCAATAATCGCAATTTTATCTGTTTCAACATTATATTGTTCACAAAGTGCTTGTAATGCGTTCACATACTCCCCTAATTTTTTAGACTTATCCATTCCGAATATAGTTTGAACTAACATATACATTCTCCCCTTTATATGTACTGTTAACACCTTAATGATAACGCTTACATTATTTATCGTCAATAAAAACATTCGATGGTTTTAACGCCAAATCTATATTGTAGCGAGCCAATAATCAGCGAGGAATTCCCCGCCAATTAAAGCTTCACTTTATCACTTCGTTAATTGATGCCTAAATGCATAAATAACTGCCTGAGTACGATCACTTACATTCAATTTATTTAATATGTTACTCACATGTGTCTTTACCGTTTTCAGTGCAATAAATAACTCGTCCGCAATCTCTTGATTACTTTTTCCCTCTGCAATTAATAACAAAATCTCAAACTCTCTTTCCGTTAAGTCATCATGCAAAGGTTGCTCTTTCTTTTGACGCATACGGGACATCATTTTCCCGGTAACTTTCGGCTCTAATACTGTTTCTCCATCATAAGTAGCTCGTACAGCATCAGCAATATCACTTGCTCTTGATGTTTTTAATAAGTAACTGGTCGCACCAGCCTCAATAACAGGGTACAATTTTTCGTCATCTAAAAAGCTTGTTACAACTACAATTTTTGCTTCTGGCCATTCTTGAATAATAGCACGTGTTGCTTCGACACCATCCATCTCATCCATAACAAGGTCCATTAAAATAATATCCGGTCTTAATTGCAATGCTAATTCTGATCCTTTTCGTCCATTCTCAGCTTCCCCTACTACTTCAATATCTGGCTGTGTAGATAAATATGCCGATACACCCATACGAACCATTTCATGATCATCGACAAGCAATACTTTTATCATACTTCTCCCCCTCTCTCAATCATAATCGGTACTTTTACTTCTATTTGTGTACCTTTGGCCGGGAAACTAAGCACCTTGAGTGTCCCACCAATTTCATGAACACGCTCTTGCATCGATCTTAGGCCATATGAACCTGCCTTATTAACGCCTACTTCAAACCCAACGCCGTCATCAATAATTTTTAAAATCGCATATTGATCAATTTTTCGAAGGCGCACTTCTGTTTTCTTTGCCTTTGCGTGTCGCAACGTATTTGATAGCGCTTCTTGCACAATACGGAATAAATGATCTTCTACACCTTTTTTTAATTCTATTGGCTCAATAAGCCATTCAATTTTCATATGTTGTTTTCGCGATAATTCCGTTAATAATTCCTCTATACCTTCTGTCAGTTTCTTACCTTCCAATTGTACAGGACGTAAATGAAGGAGCAATGCTCTCATTTCTGATTGAGCATTTACAACCATATTTTCAACAAGTTGTAATTGTTTTTTTGTCACATCTGGAAATTCAGTTATTTGTTCATTAATCGCTGACATCATCATCGACATTGCGAAAAGCTGCTGACTTACTGAATCATGCAACTCCCTTGCTAAACGATGCCTTTCTTGAGAAATCGCTTCTTGTCTCATCTCTTCATTCCAATGAGCTCGTTCATTCGTTACTTTTTGAAAGAGTCCAGCTTGCTCCTCTAATCGACGAGCCAAAACGATTACTTTTCGTTCCACTTCATGAAATTCATCATCTGCAGTAAACGAAACATCGCTCGGAAAATTCCCTCGCTCTACTTCAAATAGAAACGTATTTAATCCTTGTATACGCTGCTCTATATAGTAACCGATTGCATATCCTACAATTCCCCCGATAAGTAAACTTGTAGTCATAATAAACAAGCCAATTGGAACAGAAGCGATGGATTCCTTCCATAATAAATCATACACTTGTTGCTCGCTTTTCCATACATATACAATTGTACAAATGAGTGCGATACTAACTGAGGACAACATAGAATAACGAATATACATCCACGAAATATTTTTTTGTTTCTTCATTATACTTTCCTCACTTCCGTGTCGCCTACGACAAGCGAAGAAATAATTTTAATACGACGAGGAGCCTCTTTATACTGCTCTGTTCTAAATGTAACATTGCGGTTAAACCCTGTCTCTTCATGACCTGGCAAGAGCACACGTCCGACAATAACAGAATGATTTAAAGAAAGTTCAATATCATATGGCACATATAAACGAATATTACCAACGACACCCCGAATAACAATTACCGTTTCCCCTTCTGGAATCATAGCAGTAGTTAAATCTATTTCCACATCACAAGCACCGTATTGAACATTAATATCCTCAAGTTCATAAATATGATCCATCATTCGTACATTGCCTACAAACATATTTTTCAAATATGGTTCTGTACGATATATTTGCTTCTCTTCGTCTATAATCCCTTTTTCTTTAATTTCAACCTTCATTGCTTTTTGCTGATGCCCTTGTTGAATCAATTGATAACCAATTAAAGCTAAACAAGCAAATACGACAAGAACAAATGCTGCTGATGAAAATAAGAAGAATAAAAATACGATACCACCAACAAATAAAAATACATTTCCCCGTACATAACGATTCTTTTTACGATAATGCCTTCCAAACATAAGCATAATAAATGCAAAAATGAGACCACCTGGTTCAAAATGTCCAAGTATCATATCAAGAAAAAGACCGAATCCAAATATGATGAGGAGCATCCCCATTAATTGTGTCTTTGAAAAATGTTTCTTCATTTCAGCTCCCCCCTTCTTGTCACATATACATAGAAGAAAAGGCATTGCTTTCCAACACCTTTTCTCCTATCACTATATCATAAGCCTGTTTTATAATATACTACTATTATTTTGTTAACTCTTTCGTTAACGATACATCATTCTTTTCTTTCATTTCACGCTCAAGTTTTGCAATTTTCATATCAAATGTGTCACGCTCATGCTCTTCATTCATACGAGTTTCTAAGTCACGAATGTGATCTTCAATTTCTTCAAATCGTAAGAACGGATTATTTTCATCCATTTTATGCATTGCAGTATTCATACGACGATTTGCATGTGCCATATTTTCACGTGCCATTAGTTCCATACGCTTTGCGTGCATTTCTTTTAATTTATTTTTCATTTCAGAAAGACGACGCTCTAACTCATCAATTTGCTCTACAACACCTGCATACATTTCTTCTAATCGAGTTACTTGCCCTTCATAATAAGCTACCTCTTCTAACGCACGTTCGTGCAATTGTAATTCGCCTGCTTCTTGAGCAATGATAGCTTGCTTTGATCTTTTGTTAACGAAATAACGTGCTTGCTCAAGCTCACGAGCAAAGTTAGATTTTAATGTTTTATGACGTTCAATTAACTTCTCAATTTTTGTTATTTCACGCTCACTATCACGTAAATATTGGTTTAACATCGCAATTGGATTTTTTCTTTCCTTCTCATCTAACACGTTATGAAAATCAGCTAAAATTGCATCGCGTACACGTCCGAATAAAGATTGTTTCATTATAAATCTTCCTCTCTTCTACTTTATTTATAATTTGATTTATTGTTTTAGTTTTTCATTAATTTGTTCCACTCATCTTCAAAGTTGCTATATGGTTTAGAACTTTCTGGAGCAGATTCAACAACTACATCTTTTTCTTTTTTCCACTCACGGTATCCGTAGTATAAAACCACTAAAGCAGCGATACCGATTAATGCTGGTGAATGAGAAAGCGCAATGGATAAACCGATTAAACCAACAATACCCCAAGCTAACTTTCCAAAAAATGACTTAGCTCGCACAAATGATTTATAGCTCCAATATACAACTCCTGCTCCGATTGCGAATCCTACAATACCAGCAAGACTACCAAGAGCAATTAAAGCCAAAATACCGGCTGCGATAAACGCTAGAAATTGTTTCATCTTGTGCTTGCCTCCCTTCGATTTGATACTCTTATCTTAACTATTTTTTCATCTTTCCATAACGAGCTTAAGAACCGTTTTTAACTCAGACTTAAGACCGAGTCATATTCAGCCCTTTACGCAAAAAAACGTGCAGAGTTTATTCTCTGCACGTTTTTTTAATTACTAACATTCATATTAAATTAAGCTGTTTTATGATACTCTTTTTTCTCAGCTACTTTAGAAAATCTTGGAAATCCAATTAAAATAGAAACAATCCCACATACTCCAACTAAGATTGGATAAAATGCATATGGCAACAATTCAACCGGAGATAACGCTGCAAATCCTGCTGCCGTTAACATTTGGGCACCGTACGGAATTAATCCTTGTACACAACATGAGAAAAGATCTAATACACTCGCTGATTTACGAGGGTCTATTTCATATTGATCTGCAATATTTTTTGCAAGCGGGCCTGTAAAAATAATCGAAATCGTATTATTCGCTGTACACATATTCGTCATACTTACTAAACCAGCAATACCAAATTCCGCACCTTTTTTCGAACGAATATTACGTGTTAATACATTCATTAAATATTGAATACCACCATTATATTGGATTAATTCAACCATACCGCCAATTAATATAGCAAGTAATACTAACTCCATCATACCGCCCATTCCAGTCGTTACACTTTTAAAGAAACTTTCTAACGTGTAACTTCCATCTATAAGACCGATAACACCAGATAATACAGTTCCACCAGTTAATACAATAAGTACATTCCAGCCAAGTAGCGCTGTAATAAGTACTCCTGCGTACGGTAAAATCTTTATCCAATCAAAGCTATGTGCTTTAATTTGCGTGTCACTTCCTGAAGTAACTATTACTAATAGTACAATTGTAATAATAGCCGCTGGTAACACAATTAAAAAATTCGTTTTAAACTTATCTTTCATTTCTGTTCCTTGTGAACGAACAGCTGCGATTGTTGTATCTGAAATAAATGATAAATTATCACCAAACATCGCTCCCCCAACAACAGTAGCCATTGCAAGCGCAATTGAGATATCAGTTTGACCACTAATACCTACAGCAATCGGCGCTAATGCTGCAATTGTTCCCATTGAAGTTCCCATTGCTAATGAAATAAATGCACCAATAACAAAGATTCCAGCTACGATAAATCCTGGCGGTAAAATAGTTAACGCTAAATTAACAGTTGAGTCTACTCCGCCCATTCCTTTAGCCGTTTCAGAAAATGCACCTGCAAGCACAAAAATTAATACCATAATCATAATATCCGGATTTCCTGCACCTTTAGCGAACCGCTCGACTTTCACATTAAAACTTTCTTTACGATTCATCACTAAAGCGATTCCTACAGCAATTGAAATTGCTACAAGTATCGGCAATTTATAGAAATCACCTGTAATAATTCCAGAACCAATGAATAGCGCCAAAAATATCCCAAGTGGTAATAAAGCTAAACCATTTCCTCTCGTTTCTTTCAAAGTACCATCTCTCCCTAGTTTCAACCTTTTTCTAATGAATAACAAAAGACCTCTTCCGATGAGAAGAGGTCTTATACATCTATAAGAAACGCTCTTCTCATCTTTCAAGCACATGCTTGCTGGATTTGGCACAGCACTCTGAAATCGAGTCCGCTGCCGAGGCATCGTAGGGCCAGTCCCTCCGCCTCTCTTTATAAGAAGGTTTCATATTTATTTTTTAATAATAATTTCTTCCCTAACTTTACTCGCTTACAAAACAAAAGTCAATTATTTTTTGTATAGATTTTTTTGGTAATTATACAAAAATTTGAATACAATAATCATTTTAACTTTTCGATTTCTTCTTCCAATATTGAAATCCAATAAAATTCACTATTTTTTATTGCTTCTAATATCCATTTCGTAGTGTACCAAGCTAACTCATACTCTTCCTTCGTGACATCGCCACTTTTATAAGCATCCTCTAGCTCCTCTTCATCTAATACATACACCTTACCGCTAGGTAATAATACTACATCTAAATATAAATCATCAAAATACGGTAAACCACGATCGTCTATTTCATATTCTTTCGTCACATCAATATAATATTGCACTAAATTGTGCCTATCATCTAACATAGCTGTAATCGCAAAGTTCTTTCCATTAATGAAATATTGAACCCACATATACCCATCACTTGCAATACAAATTTCTTTACCATCATATTCTTTACAACTAGGCTCTCTCACCTTTTTTATATCCAGTATTCCGAGCATTCCCTCTTCCACTTGCTTAAGCCTATAACTCTTTTCTATTAGTCTTTTCCACGAAGAACCGTCACCATATTTACGTTTCATTATGTATACTCCTCTTCTATATACAGAAAAGCTCCCACATATTATGTGAGAGCTTGTTCATATTATAATTAAGCAGCTTGACCCTTTTCAGAAATCTCTTTTAAATAAGCTTGTCCTTTTTCAGCGTCATATTGACCTTCCCACTTAGACATAACTACAGCTGCTAAAGAGTTTCCTACAACGTTAACTGCTGTACGAGCCATATCTAAAATACGGTCAATACCAGCAATGAACGCTAAACCTTCAGGTGGAATACCTACTGTACCAAGTGTCGCTAATAATACAACGAATGATACGCCCGGTACACCTGCGATACCTTTTGATGTAACCATTAATACAAGTAATAATGTAATTTGTTGTGTAATAGATAAATCAATACCGTACATTTGCGCCAAGAAAATAGCTGCAATTGCTTGATATAAAGTTGATCCATCTAAGTTAAATGAATAACCTGTCGGAATAACGAAAGATGTAATTGCTTTCGGACAACCGAATTTCTCCATTTTCTCCATGATTTTTGGTAAAACTGTTTCTGAGCTTGCTGTAGAATACGCTAAGATCAGCTCGTCTTTTAAAATCTTAAAGAATTGGAAAATGTTAATTCCAAATATTTTCGCTGTAAGTCCTAAGACAACTACGACGAAGAAGATCATTGCTCCATATACGACAATTAGTAATTTCCCTAATGGAATTAATGAAGCAAGACCAAATGTAGAAACTGTAACACCAATTAGTGCAAACACACCAAATGGTGCAAATTTCATAACTTGGTTTGTTACATAAAACATTGCATCAGCTACACCTTGGAAAAATTGAAGAACTGGTCTTCCTCTCTCACCAATTGCTGCTACACCTAAACCAAATAGTACAGAGAAGAAGATAATAGCAAGCATATCTCCGTCAGCCAATGACTTCATAATGTTCGTTGGAACAATATTTACAAACGTATCTGCAAATGAATGACTTTGTACTTGCTCTGTCGTATGTGTATATTTCGAAATATCTGTCTTTGTTAACTGCTCCATATTTACGCCTTTTCCTGGTTGGAAAATATTCGCTATTAATAGACCAACAATAATTGCAATTGTTGTAATAATTTCAAAGTAAAGAATTGTTTTTCCGCCTAGTCGACCTAGTTTTTTAACATCGCCAACACCAGCAACCCCAACAACAATACTTGCTACAACAATCGGTACAACGATCATTTTAATTAATCGGATGAAAATATCACCAATTGGTTGTAAGTACTTAACAACAGCTGGATTATCAAAGAAAATCGCCCCAACCGCAATACCAAGCGCAAGCCCTATTAATATTTGCCATGCAAGTCCTATTCTTTTCATATTTGTTGTAACCCCCTCTTCGATGTGTCACTCTATCTCTCATTCTATCTCTATAAAACTAAGAAATTAAGAGTATTACATATTATTCGACAATTCACTACATTTTGTCCCTGTTAAAAATCATAAATCAAAATTTAAAATCTGACAACAAAATAACTTTCCCCGAATGCAAATAATTTTCTTGACAAAAAATAAACCCATGTTAGAAAACCTCACATGAGAACGATTCCTTACTAGTGTTTTATTAGCTTTCTAAGTACTATTTCACCCCATAAAAACTATTACTTTCCTCCTGTATTTTACAGATAAATCCCAAAATATACCTTTATTACAGCCATAAATAAAATGTAAGTACTATGACAATTAAAGTTGAAAAATGATAAATTCCGACAAAACTTAGCAATTTTATAAAGTTTTCTTTACATTATGATTACAACGATAGACACTCTTCTTCTTATGATATATAACATTCATAGGGAAAGGAGTCAGACAACTATGAAAAAGAAATTTGCAGCGTTTAGTGTTTTAGCAGCAGGAACGATTTTTGCTTCCCCGTTACTTTCACCCGTATACGCTGAAACAAATCAAGATAAATTATCTAACATTCAATCTGAATTAGAAGGCAAACAAAGTGACTTACAAAATAAATCAGTCGAGAAAGAACAAATAGAAAAAGAAATTCAAGAATTACAGAAAAAAATCGATGAATTAACTACTTCTATTAATAAAAACGAGGCTGAATTAAACGATACAAAAAAAGAAATTAGCAAAACACAACAAGTAATTACTGACAAAAAGAAACATATAGAACAATTACAAACAAACATAGATACACGTCAGGAAGTTATTAAACAACGATTACAATCTATGCAAGAAAAACCGCGTACAAATATCATTACAGAAGTATTAACAAACTCTACAAACATTGCTGATCTTGTTGATAATATGTACTCCGTAAGTTTAATATTAAACAACGATACAGATATTGTAAAAAAACAAACATCTGATCAAAATGCTGTAACTACAGAAAAAGAAGCTGTTGAGAAAAAAGAACAACAACTGAAAGAATCTGAGCAAAAACTAGAACAAAAACAACAAGAATTACAAAATAACCAACTGCAGCAACAGACTCTTATTAACGATCTACATACGAAAGTAGCAAAAGTAGATTCAGAGATTGAAGGATTAGAAGAATCCAAAGGCATTTTAGAAAATCAACGTCAAGCTGTGCAAAAAGCAATTGAAGAAGAAAAACGGGCCGAAGAAGCTCGTAAAGCGGAAGAAGCTCGCCAGGCAGAAGAGGCTCGCAAACAACAAGCTACTAAATCTGCTCAAGCAACTCAAGCAGCTCCAACACCACATGATACAAACATCGGTGGCTTTATCAAACCAGCAGCTGGATCAAAAACTTCCGGATTTGGTGTACGTTCTTTAGATAACCATAAAGGAATTGACATCGCCGCTTCGGGAACGGTTCCAATTATCGCTGCTGCAGATGGCGTTGTTATTCGCTCAGAATTATCATCTAGTTACGGAAACGTAGTGTATTTATCTCACCGTATAAACGGAAAAACATATACGACAGTATATGCTCATATGAATAGCCGTTCTGTATCGAATGGACAAACTGTAAAACAAGGCGATCAGCTTGGATTTATGGGGAACACGGGCCAATCATACGGACAACATTTACACTTCGAACTTCATCTTGGAGAATGGAATGTCGGCAAGACAAACGCAGTCGACCCATCTCCTTATATCGGATTATAAAAAACCTCGGTACCTACCGAGGTTTTTTATTTACACTTCACACAATATAGGCATTCTACATAGACTATAACTAAATGCCTATAGTTTACGAGGTGATCAATATGAATACGCAATTACAACAAAAAATAGAAGAAGCTAGAGCGACATTTATCGGCCGGATATTTACATTTGGCGGATCAGTTTTATTTTTAATCGGTTCATTCCTCGCAGTCACCACAGCCTATAAAGCGTATAATCGTCTATTACATTCAACAACATAAAAAAAGACGGGAGATCCCCGCCTTTTTTTATGCAAACATTTTAAATACACCTATCACATTTAAAAATACAATTATTACAGTTATCGGAATGACATAACGAAGTAAGAAGAACCAAATGTTAAATAACGTTTTCCCCTTCGTTTCCGTCACTTCTAATTCTTTCATCAACAACTCTTTACTCATTTTATTTGGTACAAATAATGAAATAGCTAGTACTCCTAACGGCAGCAATACGTTACTTACCGAAAAGTCGACTAAATCAAAGAATGTTTTCCCAAATATTTTCACGTCACTCATAATCCCAAATGATAACGCTGATGGAATACCGACTGCAAAAATAAGAATACCAATTAATAATGATGCTGACGGACGCTTCTTCTCATTACCTTTCGCAACAGATGCTACTACAATTTCAAGCATTGAAATTGCTGATGTTAAAGTCGCAAAGAAGAATAAAATTAAAAACATAATAAAGAAAAATTGACCAAATGGTATTTTTGCAAATACTGCTGGAAGGACGATAAACAGTAATCCCGGTCCTTCAGTCGGTTTAACTCCTAATGCGAAAATCGCTGGGAAAATTGCTAATCCTGCAAGTACTGTAACAAAAACAGTTAAACTTACAATAGATGTTGCCGATTTCGCTAAATGTTCCTCTTTCTTTAAATACGAACTATACGTTACCATTACCGAGGCACCTACAGTTAGCGAGAAGAAAGATTGTCCCATCGCATATAAAATTGTATCTGCTGTAAGCTTTGAAAAATCTGGTTTTAAGAAGAACTCTACTCCAGCAAAAGCACCATCGAGTGTTAACGCACGAACAATAATCGCAATAAATAAAATAAATAATAGCGGCATCATGTACTTACTTGCCTTTTCTATACCTTTCTCTACACCTTTACTTACAACAAAAATCGTACAAAGCATAAAGATAAATTGCGCTCCAATCGCACTTAACGGATTTGAAATCGTTTCACCGAACAATTGTCCATAATCAGCTACTCCATTCCAGAAACTTCCTGTCACACTATAATATAAATAAAGTAAAATCCATCCACCTACAACACTATAAAAAGATAGTACACTAAAACAAGTAACAACTCCCATACGACCAATCCAAGGATATAATTTGCTATTTGGCACTAGTACTTTATAAGCTGTAACCGCCTCTTTTTGCGTGCTACGTCCAATAACAAACTCCGCTATTAGAAGAGGCATACCTATAAATAAAGTTAGCAGTAAAAATACAAGGAAGAATGCGCCTCCCCCGCCATTACCTGCAACATATGGAAATTTCCATATCGCACCAAGACCTACTGCGGCTCCGGCTGCTGCGAGTACAAAGCCTATTTTCGACGTCCATTGCTGTGTTTCTTTCATCATAAATTCTCCTTTTCTGAATATTTAAACTTTTGTTAATTATACACTTTCATTTCATACTCGCACACCTCCTTTAGAAAATAAAAAAGTCCCCTACACGCAAATATGCATGTAGAGGACGATATATGTAATGTAAATACCGTGGTACCACCTCAATTGGATTGATAAATCCCACTTGTTCAAGTACAGGAATAATTCCGATACTCTATCCTTTTAACGGCGGAACCCGGGTTGCCTACTACAATGTTCAACATACCTCTCGCAAGCCCATTCTGTATAATTTATCGTACCGGGCTCCCACCTAACCCCAGCTCTCTGAACGCATCAAATATACGTACTCTTCTTGCTCATCGATTTCATCTATTGAAGTTACTTGTGATTATAAATTATATTTTTATATTTGTAAAGCGCACTTTATCTTTTATTATTTTAAAACCTTTCCCTCTAATTCTCGCAAAAAACTTTCTCTTTCTCTCTCGTTTTGCACATATACTGATTTCAACACTTCTTGGAGTAATATATTTCGTTCTCTCTTTTCTAACTGTAAATCTTTTAACTTCACCCTTACTTCATATAAAAAATCTAAATACGATTCATATGTCTCATCATATTTATTTGCAATCTCATCTCGAATTTTTTTTGCGAGCTTTGGGCTCGCTCCCCCAGTAGAAACTGCTATATTAAGCAAACCACGATGAATCGCTGCTGGAAAGTGAACATTACCACTTTCCGGATTTGTAATAACATTTACTAATTGATTCTCTGCGGCATCTTCAGCAACTTGTTCATTTAATATTGAATCACTACTCGCTGCAACAACTAAAAAAGCATTTTTAATATCACTTTTTTCATATTCTCTTTGATACCAACGAATTTTCTTTTCTTCCACAAGTTTTACTAAATTCGCATCTAATTCTGGACTGATCACAACTATATCCGCACCTTGTTTGAGTAAAGGAATAATTTTAAATCCTGCAACTTTTCCCCCACCAATAACAACAACGCGTTTCTCATTAACTCGCACTGTAAGTGGATACATACTGATCTCCTTTCAATAACTCCGTCGTTTTCTGAATTAACATATCTTGTAACGCTTCATTCTTCCCTAAATATGGACTGATTTTTATCTCTTCCAATGCATATTGGCGCACTTCTTTCTCAATATGTTTCATAAGTAAACCTGTAAATAACAAATAAGGTAGCACAACGATGTTCTCCACTTCCCGTTCTACAACTTCCTTCAATTTCCTCTCAAATTTCGGCTCCGCAGCCGCTAAATAACAAACCTCAACTTTTTTAATTTTCTCCTCAGCTTGAAATAAAGAGGCGATCCATTTTATATCTTGTAATACTTCAGGATCACTACTTCCTCTTGCAACGAGCAGAAGGGTCACTTCAGCCTTCCCTTCCTTTTCAATACCACTTCCGTTATATACTGATTTGATCAGTGTTTCTGATACACCAAACGGATTACCATAAGTCACTTTAACATTCGGATATTGATTCTTGAGCTTTACCAATTCAAATGGAATATCTTCCTTCACATGACCTGCCGCTAATAAAAAAACAGGGATGGCAATAATCTCCGTGGCCCCACGCTTCACACATGTACGAAAACCATCTTCAATAGAAGGATTCGCTAACTCTAAAAAACAAACTTCTTGAATATTCGCTTCTATACGACTCATACACGATGTAATAAATTGAATCGCCTCTTCTTTCGCTGTCTTCAAACGACTTCCATGACATATATATAAGACGGCTTTCATTTTACAACACTCCACTTACTTGATAAGCATTTTCCGTTTGCTTCTCAAACCAATGGATTTTTTCTCTAAAACGGACAACTTCTCCAATTACAATCATGCTCGGATTTTGAATTTGCTCTTTTTTCGCAACATCTACAATTGTTCCTAATGTCCCAACAACTGTACGTTGCATAGACGTCGTCCCCTGCTCAATAATAGCAGCTGGCGTACTTTTATCTTTTCCATGCTTCATAAGTTGCTCACATATGTAGGGCAAATTACTAACCCCCATATATATCGCTAAAGTCTCTACACCTTTCGCTAAACTTTCCCATTTCACTTCTTCTTCAGCACCTTCTTTCCTATGCCCAGTCACAATAGCAAAACTTGCACTTGCATCACGGTGCGTCACTGGAATACCAGCATAAGCAGGTGCAGCTATTCCAGACGAAATACCTGGGACGATTTCAAATGGTACACCTTGCTTTGCTAATGCTTCCGCTTCTTCTCCCCCTCTACCAAATACAAATGGATCGCCGCCCTTAAGCCTCGTTACAACTTTCCCTTTTTTCGCATACTTAATAAGAAATGTATTAATTGTTTCTTGCTTCATCGTGTGATAATTTGGGAGTTTCCCGCAATAAATTAAATCCGCGTCAGGCTTTGCGTGTGAAAGCAGCTCTTTATTCACAAGGCGATCGTATAAAATAACATCTGCCTTCTCAATACATTTCAACCCTTTAACAGTAATTAAATCTGGATCGCCAGGACCCGCTCCAACAATATAAACCTTCCCCATCATCTCTCCTCATTTCTACTATTAAAATGAAACTTCCATTCGTATATAAGAATGGAAGTTTTTATTTTTTCGTATTACTAATCTCTACTCATGAATAACAAATGCTGCACCTTTTCGAATCTTCTTTTTTTCAAACAAAGAAATCTCTTTTACCTCTGGCAACGGTAAAAAATGTTTTTCAAGCTCAATCTCCGCAAGCTTAAATGCCTGTTTTTCACTTTGAGCAACAACAACAATCGGAACAATATCACTCACTAATACAGCTTCAAATCGATATAAATCCATATTGTCCCCCCTAAGACGCTATGACTTCTTCTAACACGTTATTTAACGCTATTTGTAATGTGTCTACACCAACACGACCTACAAAATCATAAAATGTTTCGGCTGGTAATTTATTCTCTTTGAAATAACTTATAAATGATGCGAGTACATCAGGTAAATCCTCGCCATCTATTTTTCCTTTTAACTTTTGATTGTAGGCACCGCCATCTAACAACGTTCCACCTACATATATCTCAAATGCTTCAACAATTCCCTTTTCCTTCGTTTTCATTTTCACCCCTTGTAACCCAATGTCAGCAATTTGACGTTGACCACATGAATTCGGGCAGCCTACCATATGAATTCGAACTGGAACATCGAGTGCAATTTGTGTATCTAAGTATTCTGCAATTTTTCGTAATCTTTCTTTCGTTTCTACTAGTGCAAGATTACAATATTCAATACCGGTACATGAAACCGCATGACCAATAAATGATTTTGGGCTTGCAGATATCGCTTCAAACAACGGTTCACTAAGTAATCCTTTTACATTTTCCGGAGGAACGTTCGGAATAATGAAATTTTGTGAATTACATGTACGAATTTGTCCATTTCCATATTGCTTTGCGATTCTTGCAATCTCAAACATTTCTTCTGCATGTAAACGACCTACCGGTACATTAAAACCTACATATTTTAATCCCTCTTGTTTTTGGTCTTGAACACCATAAAAATAGCCTGCATTCCATCCTTTGAGTGCACTTTCCCCTTTACTTTGTAAAGGTCCTGTATACTCTATTAGTTTCTCTTTAAATTTCTCTGCTCCCCAGTCCGCAACAAGAAATTTCAAACGGGCTAAATGACGTTTCTCACGATATCCAAAATCACGGAATATAGTAGCAATCGCAATTGCCACTGCCTTCACTTCTTCTGGTAAAACGAACACATCTAATTCATCAGCTAAATATGGACGGGCTGATAATCCTCCGCCTACTTTTATATGAAAACCAACTTTTTTATCACCATCTATTTCTTTCGTAGCAGGTGTAAATGCAACACAGTTAATCTCTGCGTTTGCTGAGTTATAAATATTAGAACTAATAGACATTTTAAATTTACGTGGCAAATTAGAAAACTCTTCATTATGTTGGAAATAGTCATATACCTCTTTCACAATATGTGTCGTATCAAATAGTTCATTTGCATCAATTCCAGCAAGCGGATTACCTGTAATATTCCGCGTTATATCACCACAAGCCCCCGCTGAAGATAATCCAACTCTTGCTAATCTTTTAAAAATATCTGGTATTTGCTGAATTTCTAACCAGTGAAACTGAATCGCCTGTCTCGTAGTAATATCTATTACATCACGTCCATAATCCTCAGCGATAGAAGCAAGTACTTCTGCCTGCGCATTTGTAATAATCCCTGACGGAATATTTACCCGCATCATAAAATAACCAGCTTCTTTTGGACGTTGTAAATACAATCCCGCCCATTTAAAAGCATCCCACTCTTCTTTCGGAATAGATTCAAATCCATTTTCCGCATAGTAAGGAATATCATTAAAAATTTCTAAGCCATCTTTTTCTAATTTATTTTTCTCCGTTTGATTTAGTTTTTCATTGTTAGCCCATACTTTTTCATAACTCATTTTTAAATCCCCCTATATAAAGTGAAACTTTAATCAGTAGAGTTTTGTTCATCCCACGCTGATTATTAGCCTTAACCAATCGGGTATTTACGGGCAGCCCGACCCCCACCTAACTTCCTTGCCCCAATCGAACTTTGAGGTAGGAATTTTACTTCCCGGCAAATAGCGGGATAAAACTACGCTCTTGTAAGTACTTCACGATTTGTTCTGCACATTCTTCAATAGAATATTTGTGCGTTTCTACAATTAATTCTGCTTGCTCTGGCTCTTCATAAGGCGAATCAATACCTGTGAAATCCTTAATATCACCTTTTCTTGCCTTTTTATAAAGCCCTTTCGGATCACGTTTCTCACACTCTTCAATCGGACACTTCACAAAAATTTCAATAAATTCATCTGTCGCTAATAAATCTCTTACTTGTTTGCGGTCTACTCGAAATGGTGAAATAAATGCTGTAAGGACAACTGTTCCTTGATCTACAAATAACTTTGCCACTTCGCCAATACGTCTTATATTTTCCATGCGATCACTTTCAGAAAATCCTAAGTCTTTATTTAAACCGTGGCGAATGTTATCCCCATCCAGCACATAATTTCCAATATTCTTTTCAAACAGTTTACGAGCGACCGCATTCGCTACTGTAGATTTACCCGAAGCTGATAAACCAGTAAACCAAATTACAAAACTGTGATGTCCATTCTTCAATCTTCTCTCATCTTTTGAAACCGAAGCTGTATGCCAAGTAATATTCGTATCCATCTCGTTCTCTCCCTATTCTGTTACTACTTCTTTTTTTAAACCTTTAATTAGCACTTCTACTACTTCTTTACGACTAAATGTACTTGGCGGAATCTCACCGTTTCTTAATAATTCTCTTACTTTCGTACCTGATAAAATAACATGATCTTCTTTTCCGTGCGGACATGTTTTCGTTGAAGCCATCGCTTCACATTTCGTGCAGTAAAAACTATGTTCAAAGAATAGTGGTGTAATGCCTAACTCTTCTATCGTAAAATTCGTGAAGATTTCTTGCGCTTCGTATGTTCCGTAATAATCTCCTACTCCGGCATGATCACGTCCTACAATAAAGTGGGTACATCCAAAATTCTTTCTTACTAACGCATGAAATATCGCTTCTCTTGGTCCTGCGTAACGCATTGCAGCAGGAAATACACTTAAAAAGACACGATTTTTCGGATAATAGTTTTGAAGGAGTACTTCATAGCTTTCCATTCTTACATCAGCAGGAATATCGTCCGATTTCGTTTCTCCAACGAGTGGATTTAAAAAGAGACCATCTACAATTTCAAGAGCAGATTTTTGAATATACTCATGGGCACGATGTACCGGGTTTCTCGTTTGAAATCCGACTACTGTTTTCCACCCACGTTTTTTAAATTCTTCTCTCGTTTCAATTGGGTCTAAATGATAAGAAGGAAATTGATTATTTTCAAAGCGTTTTGTTAGAATAATAGTTCCTCCAACGTAAACGTTTGGTCGTTCATATAACTTTTTCACTCCTGGATGAACCTCATCCGTTGTTTTATATACAAGTAACGCTTCTTTTTCTTTATCTGGTACGAAAATATCTTCTATTTGAATAGCACCATATATATTTCCATTGTTGACAAGCTTTACTTCCTCTCCGGTCTTCAGGCTTTCTGCGACTTCTTCTGTTACCGGTAATGTAATTGGTATACTCCACACACTACCATTTGCTAAACGAAGCGTCTCTACGACTGAATCATAATCTTCCTTCCCCAAAAAACCAGTAAGCGGGCTATATCCACCCGTCGCCAATAGTTCTAAATCACTTAAAGCAATGTTGTCTAATTTAATTTCTTTTTCAATTTGTGATACATCATATGTCTCATCTATACGGTTTACTAATTCGTTTACTGTGCTCATTTTCTATATCCCCTCTTAGCTTTATTTCAAGATTCATCTTATTGATAATGAAGACCACATTCGGTTTTCACTTTCCCAGCCCATCTACCATCTCTTGAATCGCCACCATCCCCTACAGGTAAAGTACATTTCTCACACCCAATACTTGGATAGCCAACATCATGCAACGGGTTATACGGCAAGCTATGTTTGTATACATATCGCCAAACTTCTTTCCACGTCCAATGAATGAGTGGACAAACTTTAATAGATTGAAAACGATGATCTTGATTTATAAACTTTGTATGCTTACGTGTTTCTGATTGTTCCCTTCTTAAGCCCGATATCCATGCTTTTTCCACGACTAATGATTTTTCTAAAGGTAAAATTTTTCTAATCTTACAACAAAGATTCGGATTGCTCTCCCACAGTTTTTCACCATGCAACTTCGCCTGTTCATCAAGTGTAAGTTCTGGCTGCTTTTCTATAATATTCAATGAAGGAAATCGTTCCCTCACTCTTTGAATTAATTCATATGTTTCTTGAAAATGAACATTTGTATCCAAAAATACAACTTTAGCAGATGGATTTACTTGGTTTATAAGGTGCAGCAATACCATACCTTCCACCCCAAAGCTACATGCGTAGACGATTTCATCTTTATACTCTTCATAAGCCCAATTTAATACTGATAACGCGCCTTTTGTTTCATCTTCTTCCGAAAACGAAACAACATTTTCTTCCCACGTTTCATACGTCAACATGTTTTTTCCCCCTGTAAAAGCAAAAAGACGGTTTTAACCTAATGAAAATAGGTTAAAACCGCCTCTAGTTTTTCTAGTCAGCGCTTTTCACTTTAAACGTACTTTTTCACTTTTCTCTAACTGAATTACTTTTCCATCTTGCACAACAATTGTAATTGAGCCATATTTCATATCAGCAAGCATCGCTTCAATCTTCTCGGATACTTCATCAAAATGTTCCCGTACACCCACGCGAACAGCCCCCCTTTTTATTCATAAAAAAAATCTTTCCCATTTCGAAAAGACTGTTCGGTAATATATTTTACCTTATCTTTCAAAATGGATTCCATTTTGCTGGATTTAGCACCTTGCTTTCTATAAGCAGGTTGCCGAGCTTCTTCGGGCCAGTTCCCTCCGCTTCTCTTGATAAGCTTTGTATTTGTATTTTATCACAATTCTGTTTTTTTTCAATCCTAGTTTTCCGATATATTTTAATTATTTTATTTTACAAAAAAGGAATTGCCCATCCGAACAACTCCTTTTTCTATTTAAACAAGCTCTTTAATACGTATGCGATCGTTCCCAATAATATTTTCATATGTTTCGCGTTCCACAACTACTTGCGATGTTCCGCCTTTTGCAAAGACAACGGCTGGTCTTCGAATCCGATTGTAATTATTCGCCATCGAGTACCCGTAGGCTCCTGTACAGGAAACTGCTAGTAAATCAGCAGAAGCGACTTTCGGTAAATGAATATCCCAAATCAACATATCTCCGCTCTCACAACATTTCCCCGCAATCGAAACGAGTTCTTCATTCTCATCATTCCCTCGATTCGCTAACATTGCTTCATAACGCGCACTATATAAAGCAGGTCTTAAATTATCTGTCATTCCACCATCGACTGATACATATTTCCGAATACCAGGAATATCTTTCACAGACCCAACTGTATAAATTGTTGTCCCAGCATCACCTACAATGCTACGGCCTGGTTCAATCCATATTTCTGGCAATGGATATTCACATACAGTAAATTGTTCTCTCACTGCACTTGTTACAGCTCGCACATATGTCTCAAGAGTTAACGGTGTATCCGACTCTGTGTAGCGTATTCCAAATCCCCCACCTACATTTAACACTTTTACTACATAGTTTGTTTGCTCTCTCACTTCTTCTAAAAATTGGCGAAGAACTTCAATCGCTCGAACAAAGCCAGCTGTTTCAAATATTTGCGATCCGATATGTGAATGAATCCCTAGCACATTATAATTGGATTTTTGTAAAGCAAATCCAATTGCCTGCATCGCTTGACCGTTTGAAACGCCAAATCCAAATTTCGAATCATCTTGGCCTGTTGTAATATATTCATGTGTGTGCGCCTCTACTCCAGGCGTTACACGAATTAATATGTTCACAAACTTTCCATGTTGCATCGCTAAATCGTGTAAAACTTCTAATTCAAAGAAATTATCTACGACAAAACAACCGATATTCGCCTGAAGAGCCATCACTATCTCTTCTTCTGTTTTATTATTTCCATGAAAATGAATACGTGATGCTGGAAATCCTGCTTGGAGCGCAGTATATAATTCTCCTCCAGAAACAACGTCTAATGACATATTCTCTTCACGAGCTACTCGGCACATCTCCATGCACAAGAACGCCTTGCTTGCATATGCTACTTGATAAGAGAAACCACTTTCTTTAAAAGCACGATGAAATGCTCGGCATTTTCCTCGAATAGACTCTTCATCGTATACATAAAGTGGTGTTCCGTATTGCTTTGCTAGCTGCGTCGTATCGCACCCTCCAATTTCTAAGTGTCCTTGCCCATTAATTCGGCTTGTGCCGTGTAAATACATTTAAATTCCTCCCTTATTTCCTCTAAAACTCATAACCCCAATCTTCTATTCATTGCAGCACGCTTTTAGATAGACAAAAAACGCGCGGAACAATGTTCACACGCGTTTCTTATTAGGAAAAATATATATTGAAAAAATAAACGAGTTGTTATCTCCTCAAAATAAGAAACCGCATCAACATCTCCAAATAGCTCTCCATAAAATAAATCTTATGACAGTACTACATTTATTCAATGTAGTCCCAATATATGAATAAGATGGTTATTCTTATATTTCGGCAATAGTCCCTTTCAGCCTATGATCACAGATTCCATGAAATCTCCCATAGCTTACTCTTTCCTATCGCGGCCTCTACCTTTGAGAGTAGATGAGGTAAGTCTATTTAATTTTCAAACATCTAATTGTTGCTATTAACAATACCAAAGGACCATTTTATTTGTCAAACAATTTTTTATATTGTTTTTTTGCAGTTTAATTTTGTATCATTTGGTAAGCGCTTTACTGAAATCTTTGTCACTTCCCATTCGCCTTCTTCGTTATTAAATGTAATCGTTACCTTCTCAAATGGGGGAGCAATTTTCCCAGCAACACGTTCATACTTTGTCACTTCAATACTTGCTTGAAATAAATATGTACCGCTATACACTTTTTTTAAACTAATAATTTTAGGGCATTGATACGGTTTCAAACTTCCATATTGTTTTTCAATTGCTTTATTTATTTTTGGAAATAAAACAGAATAAAGTGCATCTTCCATAAGAGGTGCATCATATTGAGCTATTGACACACTCGGTGAGGTAAAAAGTATAACACTACTGCATGCTATAAAATATAATAATTTTCGCATTATAACCTCCGTATTATCACGCGATTCTTTCTGCGTACGATAATTATCATACATAGAAATTCTGTTTTATTGTCTCCCACCACTCTTTTTCTACTCGATTATTATAAAAAAGCCCACAACTCTCTTTTATTTTCGTATAATGATACTCATAGTATAATAATCATAATAACAAAGGACTGTTCGTATATATAAAATGAGTCGTTAAGCAAACTGACTCACAAGAACTGTCATGCTTTTTAGGAGAGGAGTATATTATGCTACAACATCTGTTTCCAAAACTGCGATTTGCACTCGTTGCAGTCGTTTTACTATGGATTAAAACATATATTGTGTACAAGCTAGCATTTGATATTAAAATTGATAATTTCTTTGAAGAATTCATGCTTTTTATTAATCCACTAGCTGCGTTACTTTTATTTTTCGGCTTAGCTTTACTTGCATCTAAGTACCGAAACCGAATTATAATTGGAATCAGTTTTATACTGTCATTTATTTTATTTGGAAACGCAATGTTTTATGGGTTCTATAACGATTTCGTTACTTTCCCGGTTTTATTCCAAACAAACAATATGGCTGATTTAGGGACAAGTATAAAAGAACTCTTTACGTACAAAACATTACTTTTATTTGCAGATGCAATTATTTTAATGTTTATTTCGCGTAAATTCCCATCATTTGGCGACAAAACACCACTTTCCCGCTCAGAGAAGCGAACTTTCTTTAGCGGTGTAACAGCTTTATTAGCACTACAAATTGTTGTATCAGTTATTTATAAACCACAAATGTTCTCGCGCTCATTTGACCGTCAAACTGTCGTAAAGAATTTAGGTTTATACACATATCATCTATTTGATATTACACTTCAATCCAAGTCTTCAGCTGAGCGTGTATTTGCAAGTGGGGATGGATTTTCTGAAATCAAAAACTATACAGACTCAAAAGACAAACAAGTTGATAAAAACTTATTTGGAGCTGCAAAAGGTAAAAATGTAATTTTAATTTCAATGGAATCTACACAAAGCTTTGTTATTAATAAAAAAATAAATGGAAAAGAAATTACCCCATTTTTAAATGAATTTATTAAGGATAGTTTCTATTTCGATAACTTCTATCATCAAACTGGACAAGGCAAAACTTCTGATGCTGAATTTATCGTTGAAAACTCACTTTATCCGCTAGATCGTGGTTCTGTATTCTTTACTCATGCAACAAACGAATACACAGCGACACCAGAACAATTAAAGAAATACGGATATTCTTCTGCCGTCTTCCATTCAAATGATAAAACGTTTTGGAATCGGGATGTAATGTATCCTGCGCTTGGATATGATCGTTACTTTAATTTAAATGATTACGCAGGAACGGAACAAATGTCTGTCGGTTGGGGATTAAAAGATAAACAGTTCTTTGAACAATCTATTCCAAAGTTAAAATCTTTACCGCAACCGTTCTATACAAAATTTATTACATTAACAAATCATTTTCCGTTTCTTCTAAATCCGGAAGACCAATATGTTGATGAATTCAACTCAGAAAGTGGTGTTGTAAACCGCTACTTCCCAACTGTTCGTTACACAGATGAAGCTCTTAAATTATTTATTAAACAATTAAAAGAAGAAGGACTGTATGATAATTCCGTTATTGTCATTTATGGTGATCATTATGGTATTTCCGAAAACCATAACGCAGCTATGGCACAGTTCCTAGGAAAAGATACTATTACACCATTCGATTCTATGCAATTACAACGAGTTCCTCTTATTATTCATGTGCCTGGTCAAGAAGGAAAAGTTGTTTCTAAAGTATCTGGTCAAATTGATATTAAACCAACGCTCCTTCATTTACTTGGTATTAAAACAAATAAATCCGTTGAATTTGGAACTGACTTATTTATTAAAGAAAAAGACCCGCTTATGGTAATGCGTGATGGTAGCTTTGTTTCTGAAGAGTATGTTTATACAAAAAATATGTGCTACAAAAGAAGTACGGGTGAAGAAGCTGATATGACGCTATGTCAGCCGTATATTGAAAAAGCAAAAACAGAATTAAAACTCTCCGATAAATTAATTTATGGAGATTTATTACGTTTCGATCCTAATAATCAATATAAAACTGGAACGATGACAACAAAATTTGAATAGTAAAGGAAGCAACTTTATACAAGTTGCTTCCTCTTTTTATTTTCACTTAATTTTTAAATCATCCTTCTATGAAATCTTTCACAAATTGGTAATTTCTTTCGTATGAGGAATAAATTTATGTTATGATAAAATAAGTAAACTTTCATACACTAATTAAGAATTTATTACAGAAAGCAAGGGATCAGATTTTGTATAGAGCAGCTATTCCAAACTTATTTACGCTCGGAAATTTATATAGCGGATTTTTATCAATCGGCTATGCATCTTTAGGATATTATAAATCAGCTGCTATTTTAGTACTTATCGGGATGATGTTAGATAGTCTTGATGGTCGTGTTGCTCGTTTATTACGTGTTGATTCACAAATGGGAAAAGAGCTCGACTCGCTTGCAGATGTCGTAACATTTGGTGCAGCACCTGCTGTTTTAATGTATTACACATCTTTCTCAAACTACGGAATCATCGGATTATACATAGCGGGATTATTCCCTCTTTTCGGAGCATATCGTTTAGCACGATTTAATGTAACACCATCTTCTACTTCAATGAAATATTTCACTGGAGTACCGATTACAGCAGCGGGAGGGCTTGTTGCTTTCTTAACATTATTTTCACATACCATTCCAAAAATCGTTCTTATTACCGTATTTGTAACGTTCGCATTTTTAATGGTGAGCCGCATTCGTATCCCAAGTTTAAAAGATGTACCAATTCCACGATATAGCATCATTATTACACTATTTTTAGTTGGAATCATTATTACAATGTATCAAACAGGATTTGGCAATTTTTCTGTTTTCTTATTCATTGCCATTCCACTATATATTTTGTACATGTTATCTCAATTCATTAGACAAAGACCGTCTAAAAAAGCGAATAAAGAAAAATAAGAAAACCTTCCGAGTCCGGAAGGTTTCTTTTTATTTTGTGACTAATACCTTTTGATTTACAGGTGTTACTGGCTCTTCGCCGTTTAATACAGCTAAAATATTTCTGACAGCCATTTCAGCCATCGCATCACGAGTTTCAAACGTTGCATTCCCTACGTGTGGAGCAAGTACTACATTCTTTAACTCTTTTAGCTCTTCTGTAATTTTCGGTTCAAATTCAAACACATCAAGAGCTGCCCCTTCAATTTCATTCGTTTTTAATGCATGAGCAAGTGCTGCTTCATTCATAATTGGTCCACGTGAAGCATTTACAATATACGCTGTTTTCTTCATCATTTTAAACTGCTCTTCATCAATCATATGATGTAATTTCGGATTATAAGCACAGTTAATTGTAATAAAATCTGCTGTTTGTAATAATTTTTCCAACGTCACATACGTTGCTCCCAGTTCACTTTCAGCTTCAAACTTACGATTTGGCCCTGTATATAAAACATCCATTCCAAATGCTTTCGCACGTTTTGCAACAGCCTTCCCGATTTCTCCAAGACCAATAATTCCGATTGTCTTACCGTGGACTTCTCGTCCTAAGAAAAATAACGGTGCCCATCCGTTAAATCCAGTCGTACGACATAACGTATCCCCTTCAGGAATTCTACGCGCCGCTGCTAAAAGAAGTGCAAATGTTAATTCTGCAGTCGCTTCCGTTGATACTTTCGGTGTATTCGTTACTGCAATTCCTTTTTCACCCGCATACGTGTAATCAATATTGTCGTAACCAGCACCATAGTTTGCAACAATCTTTAAATGAGGCGCTGCATCAATAACTTCTTTTGGCACCTTTGTCGAAAGTAAACTTAACAATGCATCTTTATCTTTTACAAGCTCTGTTAATTCATCTATAGAAATTAACTCCTCTTTATCGTACATTTCTACATCATGATCTTTTAATAGTTCTAATCCAATTTCCGGAATTTTTCCCGCTACTAATATTTTTGCCACTACTAACACCTCTTCTATAGAAAATAAGATATCTCTTATATTTCATTGTAAGAAATCCACATATAAAAACCAAGGAATTTGATTATAGTTTTGAAAACCGACACTTTTCCATGAAAAAAGAGGAGATGCAACTCTCCCCTCTTCTTACGCTTTTTCCTGCGATTCTTTTCCGAGCTTCACATCAATAGTTCCTTCTGCAACCGTATCGCTAATTTGCTCCTCAATAACCGATTGAGATGCAGCATTCGTTTCAGAAGTATAAGCTTGTTGCTGTGCAACTTGTACATTTTGTTTATTTTGTTGTTTCGCCATTTCTTACCCTCCTTTTCATTCTTTCTTATTTTGAACAAAAAGGGTGGTTTTCATCAAAAAATTGCGTTTCATTTTGAATTTGTTACTTCTTCTTCAAGCAACCTCATTACTCTTGCTCGCTTCGTAAATGTTGCAATCTGAGTAACACCGTGTGCTCGTAATGTTTGTACATTCTCTTGTACATAGTTCCCTAAATCATTTGGGTAATGGGCATCCGAAGAAATCGTAATTGCAACACCATACTTAGCTAATACTTGTAAATATAGTGGACTTGGGCACATTTCACGAACAGGATAACGATAGTACAATCCTGCATTTATTTCTGTTGCCGTATTCGTTTCTACTAACGCACAGGCAATTTCCTCATAATAAGAAAGCTGTTCATTCTCATCCAATCGATAATTAAATACCTTTATATTATCTAGATGAGCGATAATATCAAATAACTCGGTACGAATCGCACTCTTAACTGTTTTAAAAAACGTATCGTATAATGCGCGTAGGTCATGCACCTCAAAATATTCTTTCGTATCTGGATTATCAAATCCCCAGCCATTTAGAAAATGAACGGAACCAATTACATAATCAAAGTCTCCTAGCGCTAATAATTCTTTTAACTCTCCTTCACAACCAATAAAATAATCCGCTTCAATTCCAAGTTTAAGTGTGACACCTCTTTTACTCCATCGTTCTTTCGCCTCTTCAATTGCCTTTGTAAAATCATACAGTGAAACTACCCTTACTTGATCTAACCATTCTTTTTGTATACGACCGAGCTTAGAATTACTAATATCTACATATTTTTCATAATATCCTTTCGCTTCATGAAAACGATATAGATGATCAACAATTCCCACTTCTTTTATTCCTTTTCGCACAGCTTCTTCTAAATATAGATCTATCCATTCTGTTGTAAATGGCCCTTCCTTCACACGCTTTTGCAAACGCTCTTGTGTTTTCATAAGCCAATCAATAGAATGCCTTTCTTGAAGCGGTTCATAACATTCCAACGCTTCATTTATTTTAGCAAGCCACCCTATTGAATACGGTCCTTCTTCTAAGTGAAGATGATAATCTACTCTCATATACATTCCCCCTTATAATGTATCTATTTCCCTTCTATCCCCAATTCTCGAAAGCTTTCCATTTCGTTCTTTCACCTCTCGCATGACATCTTCCAATGCGATATTTTTTTCAGCTAATAAAACGAAACAGTGATAAAATACATCAACCATTTCTTTCACTACTTCTTCTTTATCATTGTTTTTACATGCGATAATTACTTCAGCACACTCTTCACCAATTTTCTTTAAAATTTTATCTTCTCCTTTTGAAAATAAATAATTTGTATACGATTCAGGAAGTGGGTTTTCCTTTCGTTCTTCAATTGTTTTATACAGCAACTTAAAGGCATTTTCCATATGTATCCCCCTATATAATTTGATAGTGAAAACATGTCTTCTCCCCCGTATGACAAGCAGGTCCTACTTGTTTCACATTCACAACAATTGAATCTTGATCACAATCTAAGTATAGAGATTGCACATATTGAACATTCCCTGATGTTTCTCCCTTATTCCATAACGACTGCCTCGAACGAGAGTAAAACCATGTTCTTTTCGTCTCTAACGTTTTTTCATATGCTTCTTCATTCATATAAGCTAGCATTAAAACTTCTTTCGTACCTTCTTCGATGACAATTGCCGGTATTAATCCTTTTGAAAAATTAGGTTTCATAACCGCACCTCAACATTTGCATCTCTTAATTTTCGCTTTACACTCTGCACTGTCGCCTCACCATAATGAAAGATGGATGCCGCTAATGCTGCATCAACTGTTGTCTTTTGAAAAACTTCTATAATGTGATCCGTATGACCACAGCCTCCTGATGCGATGACTGGAATGGAAACACTTTTTGAAATTTCTTCTGTTAAACGAAGATCATATCCACTTTTCGTTCCATCTGCATCCATACTCGTTAACAAAATTTCACCCGCCCCGAGCTTAACAACACGATTCGCCCATTCTATGGCATCCATTCCTGTGTCAACTCTTCCGCCGTTGACGTATACGTTCCATTTATCTTCTGCTACTTTTCTAGCGTCAATTGCCACGACAATACATTGTGATCCAAAGTGTTCTGCGCCCTCTTCGATTAGCTTCGGATTTCGCACTGCCGCTGAGTTTATTGAAACTTTGTCTGCTCCAGCTCTTAGTAAATTGTACATATCTTTCACACTTGAAATCCCCCCGCCAACCGTAAGAGGAATAAATACTTTAGCTGCTGTTTTTTCTACAACATCTATAATCGTTTTTCTTCCTTCATGAGTCGCTGTAATATCTAAAAATACGATTTCATCTGCCCCTGCCACGTTATATGCTTCAGCTATTTCAACCGGATCACCGACATCTTGTAATCCTATAAAATTTACCCCCTTTACGACTCGCCCTTCTTTCACATCTAGACATGGAATAATTCGTTTCGCTAACATAACTTCGTTACCTGTAACACTTCTTCTAAATCAATCGTTTTCTCGTAAAGCGCCTTTCCAATTATGACACCATATATATTCATATCATTTAACTTTTTCACATCTTGAATAGATGCCACTCCTCCAGAGGCAATGAGACGAATGCCCACACTTTTTTGAAGTAACGCCAATTGTTCAAAATTTGGCCCTGCAAGCGTCCCGTCTTTCGAAATGTCTGTAAACACAATCGTTTGAACATCTAAACTTTCCATTTGTTTCGCTAAACTAATATAAGAAATTTCAGACAGATCAAGCCAACCTCTCGTTGCTACGAAACCATTTTTCGCATCAATTCCAACAATGATTTTCTCTTTATATAGACGAACTGCTTCCTCTAAAAATGACTTATCATAAAGAGCTGCTGTTCCTAAAATCACTTTTTCTACACCTACTGACAATAACTTCTCCACCGCTACAAGTGAACGAATTCCTCCTCCCACTTGCACAGGAATACGTACCGCCTTGCAGATTTTTTCAATGACGGGCAAATTTAACGACTCGCCAGCAATTGCACCGTCTAAATCAACAATGTGTAGTATTTCCGCTCCAAGCTTTTCAAATATGATTGCCTGCGCTACCGGATCTTCATTCATCACCGTTTCTTTACTAAACTCTCCTTGATAAAGTCTAACGCATCGTCCTTCTTTTAAATCGATAGCTGGGAAGATTTCCATGCTTCTACCACCTCTTGAAAATTTTTTAATATTTGCATGCCAATTTCACCACTTTTTTCTGGATGAAACTGTGCACCAAATACATTTCCTTTCGCTACAAACCCTGGTACTTGCATTCCATAATCACTTACTCCGCATACAATTTCATCTGGACAATCCGCGTAATATGAGTGAACATAATACACGAAAGAACCATCCACTAATCCATTCCAAAGCGGAAATTCTCTTTCCTTCCTTAATTCATTCCATCCCATATGAGGAATTTTATACGAAACTTTTAACTTACGAATTTCCCCTGGTAGTAAACCCAACCCGCTACAATCTTTTAGTTCCTCACTTCGTTCAAATAAAAGCTGCATGCCCAAACATATACCGAGGAGTGGTTTTCCTATATTACCAACCTCTTTTAGTACACACACTAAATCTCTTTCTTCTAATACGTCCATCGCTTTCGGAAATGCACCTACTCCCGGTAAAATCACGCCATCGCTTCTCAATATCTCTTCTTTATCACTCGTTACAATGTACTCTGCCCCAATATATTTTAATGCTTGCTCTACACTGCGAATATTCCCCATTCCATAATCTATAATGGCAATCAATTACAACATCCCTTTCGTTGAATTTACACCAGTAATGTTGGCATTTTTTTCGACCGCTTCTCTAAGCGCTCTACCAAAAGCTTTAAATAATGCTTCAATTTTGTGATGCGTATTACTTCCGTATAGAACGCGCGCATGTAATGTAATATTGGCAGCATGTGCAACTGCTCTAAAAAATTCTTCCGTCAATTCTGTATCAAAATCCCCAAGCTTCGGATTTGTTAATTCCCCTTGAAATACACAATATGAGCGTCCACTTATATCAATTGCGACAAATCCTAAAGATTCATCCATCGGTACATACGCAGAACCGTAACGATTAATTCCCTCTTTGTTTTGCAATGCTTCTTTCAAGCAATTTCCGAGTACAATTCCAACATCTTCAACGGTGTGATGTGCATCGACAAATGCATCCCCTTCTGCTTCAACTTGCAATCCAAATCTTCCATGTCTAGCAAATAAAGTAAGCATATGATCGAAAAAACCAACCCCTGTTTGAATAGATACATTTGTACTTTCATCAAGCTGCAAATTTAATTTAATTTTTGTTTCTGTCGTCTCACGTACTTGACTGGACTGACGCATTATTTTTCCTCCTCAAACCTTATTTGGATTGCTCTCGCATGTGCATGTAACCCTTCTTTATTTGCAAGCTCTACAATGTGATGCTGTACATTTTTTAATGCTTCCTCCGTATAAGAAATAAAACTTGATTTTTTCACGAAATCATCGACTGATAACGGAGAAAAAAATCTTGCCGTTCCGCTCGTTGGTAATACATGATTCGGTCCCGCTAAATAATCCCCGAGCGGTTCAGGTGCATATGACCCAAGGAAAATAGAACCTGCATGTTTCACATAATCTAGAGCATTCATCGGTTCTTTTATATGTAACTCTAAATGTTCTGGAGCAATTTCATTTGATAACTTTAGTGCCTCCTCTAAAGAAGGAACGATAAAGATGGCTCCATTTCTATTTATTGATTCACGTGCAATTTCACTTCTTGGTAACATTTCTAACTGTCTTTCTATCTCTTTTTCTACTTCTTTAGCTAGTTCCATATTCGTTGTAATACAAATCGCCGTTGCTCTCTCATCATGCTCTGCTTGCGATAATAAATCCGCTGCGATATATTTTGCATTACCTGTTTCATCCGCGACAACTACAATTTCTGATGGACCAGCAATCATATCGATATTTACTATTCCGTATACTTCTCGCTTCGCTAGAGCGACATACAAATTTCCCGGTCCAACTATTTTATCCACTTTCGGAATCGATTCCGTCCCGTATGCTAAAGCAGCAATTGCTTGCGCGCCACCTATCGTATAAATTTCATCTACTCCCGCAAGATTTGCAGCAGCTAATATATGCGGATCAATTCCTCCTTTCCTCGGCGGTGTTACCATTACAATCTTTTTCACACCTGCGAGTTTCGCCGGCAATACATTCATTAATACTGAAGAAGGATATGAGGCTGTCCCACCCGGTACATATACACCTACATTTTCTAACGGCCGAATGAGTTGCCCTCTAATTATGCCTTTACTTTCACAATCGAATATTGAGTGCTTCTTTTGCTTTTCGTGATACGAAACAATGTTTTTCTTCGCCTCTTTTAAAGCTTCTAAAAATGAATTCGTTACAAACATACTCGCTTGCTGTATTTCTTCTTCACTTACACGAAAATCTTTCATCTCTACACCATCAAACTTTTTTGTATAGAAAGATAAAGCTTCATCTTTCCCTTCCCTTACATTTCTAATGATTTCTCTTACACTTCTTTGAACAGTTTCTTCTATTATATTAGCGTTTTCTCTTAGCACTTTTACTTTAGATAATGCCTCCTTAAAGTCTTCATAAATGATTTTCATTTTAAGTCCTCCTATTTCCCTGATAAGATTTCTTGCTCCATCATATTTACAATACTGAATATTTCGTCTTTTTTAGTTTTTAAGGCTGCCTTATTTACAATCATCCGAGCCGATATAGAGTGCATTTCCTCAAATACAATAAGTCCATTCTCTTGTAATGTTTTTCCTGTTTCAACAATATCTACAATCGCATCTGCCAATCCAAGAAGAGGAGCGATTTCTACAGAACCTTCTATTTTAATAATTTCTACATCCTCTCCCTTATCATGAAAATAAGTAGAAGTAATATGTGGGTATTTCGTAGCAATTCTTTTCTTCCGGTAACTCTTCGGATTATACGTAGGAATAGAAGCAACACAAAACTTACAAATCCCCACTCCTAAATCCAGCATTTCATAAATATCTTTCTCGTTTTCCATTAAAATATCTTTTCCAACGATCCCAATATCAGCTACCCCATGTTCTACATAAGTAGCAACATCAACCGCTTTTACTAAAATAAATGAAACATTTGTATTTTTACTTTGAAATACAAGCTTCCGACCTTTATTTTTGAGATCGGAACAATCAATTCCAATCTGCTCAAAAAGTGGAATGACATGTTTTTCTAACCTTCCTTTCGTTAACGCAATTTGAATGTTACGCATGAAGCCTCTCCTTCTTTCTGGACTACCCATTTCTCATTCCATACATATTCCACTAAATATTCATTCTTTGCCTCAACGACCGTTCCTATTTTATTTTTTCTTGCAAATTGAAAGGTATCGCTTAAATTAGAGAATAGAGATAACCAAGCATTTTTCCCATCCTTTCGAAGTAAATTTCGTAACCTTTCTGCTTCCGCTAATCTATTTAACTCATAATGAATCACAATATCAATTTGATTTCGTTCATATGGTTCTTGCTGCTCTTGCAGCGCCTTCACAATTTGATTTACTTGTACCGCGAGTCCAACAGCTGGCAGCATTTCTCCAAAATTCCCAATTAGCTCATCGTATCTTCCGCCACTAACGATTTCTTCTCCAATTTCATATATATATCCTTTGAAAATAACACCCGTATAGTAATCTAAGTGTTGAATCATGCCCAAATCAATTGATATGTAAGAACCATATCCTAACGTTTCAATTGTTTCATACATTTCTTTTACTCTTGCAATTGCCATTTTCATTTCATTACTTGAAGCAAGCTTTTCTGCCTCCTCAATAACTTCTAAATTTCCAAATAGCCTTGGTAATTTCTCAAGTAATCTTACTGTCTCATCGCATCGATCTAATTTCTTTTCTCCGATAAAATTTGAGAGGGCAGCATAATTTTTACTTTCTATATACGTTCTAAGTACTCTTTCTTCTTCATCATGGATGGAGAGTTTTTTTACAATACATTTATATAACTGTACTTGCCCAATCTCAATTGTAAAAGATTGCACCTTCAACTTTTGAAGTGCTTGAATGACACTTATTACACATTCAATTTCAGCTCTTACATTATCAATCCCGATAACTTCAATACCACTTTGTACGATTTCATTATATTTTCCAGAATGGGATTCATTCGCTCGAAATACATTCCCGCTATACGTCACTTTAAGTGGCGTATCCCATCTCTGTGTTCCAATCACTCTTGCTAAAGGAATTGTCATATCTGGACGTAAAACGATAATCCTTCCCTTTTCATCAAAAAATTTATACATCTTCTCTTCATCTATCGGTCTATTTTGAAATGCAAAAACATCATAAAATTCAATTGTAGGTGTTCTTATTTCCTCATAACCTCTCTCTAAAAAAGTAAGCCTTAATTTTTGCTCCACTTCTTCAATTAACGTACATTCTTCGAATAAATAATCTCTCGTTCCATTCGGGTTCGCCCGTTTCCATTTTGTCATCTAAATTTTCACACCTTTCCCCTTCTAATGTATGCCTATTTCATTCACCTAAGCCGAAAATAAAAAGAGCCTTGTAGACAAAATACCTACAAGGCTCTTCAGTAGAGTGTAGGTACAACGGGAATAACCCTTGTACCTACACGTTTTCACGCTAGGTTCAAGGGTTTCATGTATGATGATGTAGTTGTGTAAGCATTGTAATAGATTTTATTGTATTCATAATACTTACTCCCTTTCTCCTCTGATTTTCACATAGTATATAACAGTTAATTTTGAATGTAAATACATTTTTAATATTCCGTCACTTTTTTAATGTAAAGTCACTTTTCTTTCATACTCTTTTATTTCTTGTTCATATTGCATTGTAATACTAATTTCATCTAAACCATTCAATAACTTCTCTTTCCACATTTTCTCGATTGTAAAATGGAATCTGTGCATATTCGTTATAATTATTTCATTTTCTAAATCAACTGTGATTTGTTCCCTCGCATCTGTTTTTGCAAGTTGTTCACGCATATCTTTGTTCATTACAATCGGTAACATGCCATTCTTCATACAATTCATATAAAAGATATCGGCAAATCCTCCAGCGATAATAACGCGGAAACCATAATCAGCAAGCGCCCATGGAGCATGTTCTCTAGACGAGCCACATCCAAAATTATCACCTGTGATTAATATGCTGGCTCCTTTTCTTTCTTGCGCATTAAGCGGGAAATTAGGGTTTTCTTGGCGATTATTATCATATCGCCACTCATCAAATAAAAACTTCCCAAACCCAGTTCTTTCAATTCTCTTTAAATATTGCTTCGGAATAATTTGATCTGTATCAATGTTATCATTCATCAGTACTGCGGCAGTACCTTTATGAATACGAAATGGCTCCATCATAACTCTCCTTTCTAATATCAACAAAATGACCATGTAACGCAGCCGCTGCCGCCATTGCCGGGCTAACTAAATGCGTTCGTGCTCCCTTTCCTTGTCTTCCTTCAAAATTGCGATTTGACGTAGAGGCACAATGTTCTCCTTCAGGCACTTGATCTGGATTCATACCTAGACACATTGAGCATCCGGGCTCTCTCCATTCAAATCCAGCTTCTTCAAATATGCGATGTAATCCTTTATGCATCGCTGCTTCTCTTACCCTTTGGGATCCAGGTACAACAAGTGCTCGCACACCTTCTTTTACTTTTTTACCTTTCACGACAGATGCAGCAATTTCTAAATCAGAAAGCCTAGAATTTGTACAAGATCCAATGAAAACATGTTGAACTGGAATGTCATACGTACTTTGTCCGGGACTCAACCCCATATAAGAAAACGCTCTTTCGTCATTTGCATCATGCTTTTCTGGCAATTTCTCATCAATCCGAACACCCATACTAGGATTTGTTCCCCATGTAACGTACGGCGCTAAATCCGTAACATCTACTAGAATATGTAAATCATAAGCTGCATCTAAATCTGTATAAAGTTCTGACCATTTTTCCTTAATAGATTCATAGTCTTTCGGCGCATATTTACGCCCTTTTACGTAAGCAACCGTTTTTTCATCTGGTGCAATAATGCCAGCCTTCGCTCCCCCTTCAATTGCCATATTGCAAAGCGTCATCCTCTCTTCCATATCCATAACATGAATGGCCTCTCCGTAAAATTCCATTACGTAACCTGTTCCAACTGCTACTCCGTACTTTGAAAGGAGATGTAAAATAATATCTTTCGCATAAACACCTTGCGGTAACTTTCCTTTTAACTCAATGCCCATCGCTTTCGGCTTTCGTTGCCATAACGTTTGCGTTGCCAATACATGTTCCACTTCACTCGTACCAATACCAAACGCTAGTGCGCCAAAAGCACCGTGTGTTGCTGTATGACTATCACCACAAACAATCGTTTTCCCTGGCTGTGTGAGTCCAAGTTCTGGTCCTATAACATGAACGATCCCTTGCTCTTCATCTCCGATATCCGCTAATGGCACCTGAAATTGTTTACAGTTTTCCCGAAGTGTATCTAGTTGCTGCTTCGCAATGCGATCGGTAATATTCCAAACATCTTTCGTTGGAATATTATGATCCATCGTTGCAAATGTTAAATCTGGTCTGCGGACTGTTCGATTTGTAAGCCGCAAGCCTTCAAAGGCTTGCGGTGACGTTACTTCATGAACAAGATGTAGATCGATATATAATAAATCCAATCCATTTTCATTTGTCGCAACTACATGTCTTTCCCAAAGCTTATCTAGTAACCTTTTCCCCATTATCTTCCTCTCCCTACTAACGCTTGCTCTTCCATTTCTTGAATAACTGCCTTTGTAAACGAAGTTGTCGTTTCAGTCCCCCCGATATCTGCTGTACATTTTCCAGATTTAAGGACTGCAGAAACTGCTTCTTCAATTGCATATCCTTCTCTCGTTAATCCGAACGATTGCCCAAGCATCATTGCAACAGAACGCATCATCGCAATTGGATTCGCCTTATTTTTCCCCGCAATATCCGGTGCTGATCCGTGAATAGGCTCGTATAATGAAGGCCCCTTTTCAGCGTGACTTGCTGATGGAAGCATTCCTAATGATCCAGCTAATACTGAAGCCTCATCACTTAAAATATCACCAAATAAATTTTCCGTTACAATAACGTCAAATCTTCCTGGATTCCGAATTAATTCCATAGCCGCTGCATCTACTAAAATGTGTTCTACTTCCACATTTTGGTAGCGAAGTGCTACTTCTTCTGTCACATTTCTCCATAGTTTACTAGACTCTAAAACATTCGCTTTATCAATAGATGTTACTTTTTTCTTCCGCTTATTTGCTAATTGAAAGGCATACGAAACGATACGTTCAATTTCATGTCGATGATACGTAAGTGTATCTGTCGCCACTTCTTCCGTTCGCTCTTTCGGATAAGAAAAATAAATTCCGCCTGTTAATTCACGAACGACAACGAAATCAATTTCATCAGCATTTTTTAATGGTGATAAATGTGCAGTTGCACTTTCTACCGTTACAGGGCGAACATTCGCAAATACACCGAGTCCTTTTCTTAATGCTAATAATCCTTTCTCAGGCCTTTCTTTCGCACTATCCCACCTTGGTCCACCTACTGCTCCAAGTAAAACCGCATCACTCGCTAAACAGGCGGCAAGTGTTCGCTGTGGTAATGGTTGCCCAGTTAAATCGATAGCAACACCACCAAAGTACTCATCTTGCAAATGAAAATGATGTCCATATAGCCTTTCTACCATATGCAATACTTCCTTCGCACTTTCCATAACTTCTGGACCAACACCATCACCAGCTAAACAAACGATACGTTTTTCCATTTTTAACACTCCTTTTAACTGAATTTTCAGAACTTTGATTTGATAGGTGAGGAAAGCTTCTCTCACCTATCAAATATTTATTTCACAAGCGCTATAAGAGATTTTAATTTCCCTGCTGCATGGACATAAGCTCTCGCCGACGCTTCCAATACGTCTTGCGCAACTCCAAAACCTGATATTTGGTGACTACCTTCTTTTAATTCAACATGAACGTGAGCAAGTGCATCTTGACCTTGTGTAATAGATTGTATGCGATAATCTGCCAATTCACATTCTAATCCTAAAATTCTTTGAATCGCATTGTATATCGCTTCAATACTACCAGAACCAGTGGCTGCATCTTCATATACATTTCCTTCCTCATCCTTCAGCACAACTGTTGCGCATTGTGTACTATTTGATACGAAATGCACTTGTAATTGCGTAATGTTATATTGCTGGGCTGCAAATGCTGCTTCACCAAGCATAATTGCGCGTAAATCTTCCTCAGTAATTTCCTTTTTACGATCCGCCAATTTTTTAAATGCTTCGAATGCCGCATCTCGCTCTTCATTTGTAAATTCATAACCAAGCTCTTTCATTTTTTCCGTAAACGCATGACGGCCAGAATGTTTCCCAAGTACAAAGAGATTTTGAGATTCTCCTATAAGCGCTGGTTCGATAATTTCATAAGTTGTTACTTCTTTTAGAACCCCATCTTGGTGGATGCCTGATTCATGAGCAAATGCATTCGCTCCAACGATTGCTTTATTTTTCGGTACAACCATACCCGTTAACCTGCTTACTAATGTACTCGTTGCCTTAATCTCTTTTAAAGTCATCGAAGGTTCTGCTTTATAAAAATCTTTTCTAATATGAAGAGCAACCGCAACTTCTTCTAACGCTGCATTCCCTGCTCTTTCTCCAATGCCATTAATCGTTCCTTCTACTTGCAATGCTCCGCCTTCAACCGCAGCTAACGAATTTGCTACTGCCATACCAAGATCGTCGTGACAATGACAAGAAAAAATCGCTTTTTCATATGATGGAACGGATTCTTGTAAGTATTTAAAAAGAGAATAATATTCTTCCGGATTCGTATATCCAACTGTATCCGGAATATTAATTACATTCGCTCCTGCGCGAATCGCAGTTTCTACTGCTTCAGCTAAAAATGCTCTCGATGTTCTTGTCGCATCTTCTGCAGAAAATTGTACTGTCGGAAATAATGATTTTCCAAGCGTAACCGAACGATGAATACTATTTAACACATCTTCTTTTGACATACAAAGTTTATATTTCATATGAATATCACTCGTAGCTAGAAATACGTGTAGACGAGGAGATACAGCACCTTTCACAGCTTCATATGCTCTTCGAATGTCACTTTCTTTCGCTCTAGCTAAACTCATAACCGTAGCATTTTGAATTGTATTCGCGATGCGTTTTACCGATTGGAAGTCACCTTCGGAAGCTGCCGCGAATCCAGCTTCCATTACATGAATACCAAGCCTCTCTAATTGCCTAGCAATTTGTAACTTCTCTTGTTCATTTAAATTTACTCCTGGTGATTGTTCGCCATCACGAAGCGTTGTATCCATGAACAAAATCTGCTTCATATTATTTAATCCCTACCTTTACTCGCGGCTGTACGAAAGGCATCATTTCACGTAATTTACGTCCTACTACTTCGATTTCATGTTCATTCTCTTTCTCATTTGTCGCGTGGAAATTTGGTCTTCCTGCTTGATGCTCTGCAATCCAGCCTCTTGCAAATGTACCATCTTGAATTTCTGCTAATACTGCCCCCATCGCTTTCTTCGTATCTTCAGTAACAACACGTGGTCCTGATACGAAGTCTCCCCACTGCGCTGTATCTGAAACTGAATATCTCATATTTTCAAGTCCACCTTCATACATAAGGTCAACGATTAGCTTCAGTTCATGTAAACATTCAAAATATGCAAGTTCAGGCTGGTATCCCGCATCAACTAACGTTTCAAATCCTGCTTTTACAAGTGCAGTCACTCCGCCGCAGAGTACAGCTTGCTCTCCAAATAAATCTGTTTCTGTTTCTTCTTTAAACGTCGTTTCTAATACACCAGCTCTCGTTGCTCCAATTCCGTCAGCATAAGAAAGTGCTTTTTCAGTCGCAACTCCTGTTGCATCTTGATATACTGCAAATAATGCAGGAACAGCCCCTCCCTCGGCGAACGTACGGCGTACGAGATGCCCCGGTCCTTTTGGCGCTACTAGAAATACATCTACATTAGCTGGTGGTTTTACTTGATCAAAGTGAACATTAAATCCATGTGCGAACACGAGAGAGTTTCCAGCCTGTAAATTTGGTGCAATTTCAGCTTCATATACTTCTGGTTGTAATTCATCAGGTAATAGAATCATTACTACATCAGCTTTTTCCGCTGCTTCTGCTACTGTATATACAGAAAACCCATCTTCATTCGCTTTATCCCAAGACTTACCTTTTCTTAAACCTACTACTACATCAAATCCGTTATCACGTAAATTTTGCGCATGCGCATGACCTTGCGAGCCATATCCGATGATTGCTACTTTCTTTTCCTTTAATACATTTACTGTTACATCTTTCTCATAATAAACTTTTGCCATTTTCATTTCCCCCTATATTTAAATGATTATTGAATTAACATAACTTGCTTATCTTGTTTTTTCATACTACGTGTAAATGCTGTTACACCTGTTCTAGCAATTTCTTTTAAACCGTATGGACGAAGTAATTCAATTAACGCTTCTACTTTATCTTGCGTACCTGTTACTTGCACAACTATGGAATCCTTCCCAACATCTATTACAGCGGCTCGAAATGGTTCAATTAAACTATATAATTCTGCCCTCGCTACAGAAGTTGCTACTTTAATAAGAGCAAGCTCTCTAGCAATCATTGCTTCTTCTGTAATATCTGATACTTTCAGAACATCGATTTGCTTATGAAGTTGTTTAATTAACTGCTCAACTTGCTGTTCACTTTCAACGTGTACAACAATCGTCATTCGCGATATATCTGATGATTCTGTATGACCTACTGAAATACTTTCAATATTAAAATGTCTTCGTGTCATAACTCCTGTAATTCGGTTTAACACACCACTTTGATTTCGAACTGTCGCTGTAACAATTCTCTTCACCCTTTTTCCACTCCCTCCATTTGGTGAACACCTTTTCCTGGTGCAACCATCGGCATAACCTTCTCTGATTGAAGTACACGACAATCGATTACGACTGGCTCTTGTAATTCGATCGCATGCTGGATTTGCTTCTTTGCAAGAAGTGGATCGTCAATACGAACACCTTTTATACCATACGCATTCGCAAGAGCGACGAAATCTGGTTGGCATGGCAATAAAGAATGTGAATATCTTTGATTGTAAAATTCATCTTGCCATTGTCTTACCATTCCTAAAGCTTCATTATTTAAAATAAATACTTTAACGGGTAAAGCGTGTTCTTTTAATACACTTAATTCTTGCAGAGTCATTTGAAACCCAGCATCACCAACAATTGCAATAACTAGTTCATCTCGCTTTGCAATTTGCGCACCGATTGCTGCTGGAAATCCGAACCCCATCGTTCCTAATCCGCCAGAAGTTACCCATTTATCTGGATTTTTCAACGGATAGTATTGTGCTGCCCACATTTGATGTTGCCCAACGTCTGTTGTTACAATCGCTTCTCCTTTCGTGATTTCATATAGCATATCAATCGCGTATTGAGGTTTAATACTTTCAGAATTTCGTTTATAAGAGAATGGATACTTTTCTTTTCTACTCTTTAATAAAGAGAGCCATTCATGATGATTTTCTTTCTTTCCTTCTGATTGAAGCAATACTTCTAACGCCCGCTTAGCACTTGCAACAATAGGAATCTCTGTTGGCACATTTTTCCCAATTTCTGCTGGATCAATATCGATATGTGCAACAGTCGCCCCTTTAGCAAAAAAAGCTAAATTCCCAGTAAGACGATCGTCAAATCTCGCACCTATATTAATGAGTAAGTCGCATTCATATAACGCCATATTGGCTGTGTAAGAACCGTGCATTCCCCCCATCCCTAGAAATAGCCCATCATCTGGCGGAAAACCACCAAGTCCAAGTAACGTATGCACAACAGGGATTTCATATTTACGGGCAAAACTTGTCAATTCTTTCGAAGCTTTCGCATGCAGTATACCTGCTCCAGCTAAAATTAACGGTTTTTTTGCGGTTTCAATTGCTTGTAGTAATTTGTTTATTTGAAGTAGATTCGGTTCATAATTAGGGTTATATCCTGGTAAATCCATTTGTACATTGCTACATCGCTCACCTTTCTCGACTACCATATCTTTCGGAAGGTCAATAACGACTGGTCCTGGTCTTCCTGTTTTAGCAATATGAAATGCTTCTTTAATAATTCGAGGTAAATCTGAGGCCTTTCGCACTTGATAGTTATGTTTTGTCACTGGCATCGTAAGTCCCATAATATCCGCCTCTTGAAAAGCATCGCTCCCAATTAACGTTGTTGCTACTTGGCCTGTAAATACAACAAGTGGCAATGAATCAATCATCGCATCCGCTAGACCCGTAATTACATTTGTAGCACCTGGTCCACTCGTTGCAATTACAACCCCTGGGTTCCCTGTAATTCTGGCATACCCTTCAGCAGCGTGAATTGCCCCTTGCTCATGCCTTGTTAAAATATGCGGAATTTCACAATCATACAGTGCATCATAGAGAGGTAAAACGGCACCACCCGGATAACCGAAAATCACTTTTACGCCTTCCTTTTCTAGCGCTTCTAACAATAGCTGTGCACCAGTTGCCAGTTTCTCTTCCGTTTTTGAAGACATTGTTCTTATAAGCCCCCTTTTTCAAACTTTTATACAATAAAAAAATCCTACGTCCACACTCCAGCTATGTGCTGAAGGGACGAAAGATTTCGCGGTACCACCCTTCTTTGCAAGAATACTCTTGCCTCAGTGATCCATAAATGGATCTAGCTAATAACGGAGCTACCGTCTAAGCCTAGACAAATGCTTTAGCTTAGCACTCAAGGGCGATGTTCGTCGACGTGAACCATCGGTTTTCAGCAACCACCGACTCTCTGTGAGGCTTCACAATCAACTACTCCTCCCTATCAACGCTTTCTTATGTTAAAAAAGTTGTTATCCAACTTTATTTTCTTCGTAAATTTTCTCTCCATCTTCTACAACTAACTTACGAAACTCTTCTAATAAACGGTTCGTATGTGGACCTGTTTGCCCTAAGCCAATCGTTCTACCATCTACTGTCGTAACAGCAATAACTTCAGCAGCTGTTCCTGTTAAAAACACTTCATCAGCTACATATACATCATGTCTTGTAAATAACTCTTCTCTTACGTCATATCCAAGTTTTTCGCCGATTTCTAAAATGGCGTTTCGTGTAATACCTTCTAACGCTCCAGCAGAACTTGGTGGTGTAATTAATTTATTTCCTTTAACAATAAACACGTTATCTCCTGAGCCTTCAGCTACATATCCTTGATCATTTAACATAAGTGCTTCTTGTACTCCAGCTAATTTCGCTTCAATACGAACTAAAATATTGTTTAAGTAATTTAAAGATTTTACTTGAGGGGATAAAACATCGGGACGATTTCGGCGCGTTGCAACTGTTACAACTGGAATCCCTTTCTCATAATATTCTTGTGGGAATAAAGATAATTGTTCTGCAATTACTACTACATTCGGCTTCTTACATGAATCGGGATCCAATCCAAGATTTCCTGCTCCTCTTGATACAACAAGGCGAATGTATCCATTAGATAATTTATTTTGTCGAATCGTCTCAACAACAATATTTGTTACTTCATCTAATGAATATGGAATTTCTAAAAGGATTGATTTTGCTGATTCATACAACCGGACAAGATGCTCTCTCAAACGGAAAACATTACCGCTATAAACTCTAATTCCTTCAAACACTCCATCGCCATATAAATAGCCATGATCATATACTGAAACTTTTGCCTCATCTTTTGGAACAAATTCTCCATTTAAGAAAATCCATTGCTCATTCACTAGAAGCGCCTCCTATGTTCTATGAATTTTTTATTGTTTCCTAGTTTACTCTCCTTTCTAAATAAATCAAGTGAATTTTTAGAAAATTTATAATTTTTAATCGTACGTACTTCTTTACTTATATTGATTTAACAACATTGTTAACGTTTACAAAAAGTCAAAAAATTTTTTTCGCCAATTTCCACTAAAAAAATATTTGTTTAAAAGAAGGATTTTCATCAATTGATACGAATCTATTGTATTCAATAAACGGACGTCCGATTTTATAAATCCGGGAATATATAACGACTTTTGCTGAAAAAGGGGGAAAATAACAAAAATAGCGCTGTCTAAAAATAACATTCATATTTTTCATTTCGTAATCATAATCCTATTTTTAAAAAACAATTTGTCAAAATGAAGGAGGAAATAAATATGGCGTGTGTACAAATTAAAGGAACGAGACAAGAGGTAGTAGAAATGCTGCAATTATTTGATCTAATGGATACGAAAGGTTTTTGTAAATTCGATAATTACGTAGAGGTAGAACCAAATACGCAAGAACATAATCATTTTATTGCTTCAATCGACATCCATTCAAATACTTCTTCTGCCCAAGATACATTAAACGATCAATTCGTTAGTCAAATGCTTACTGGCGTATATAACGACTAAACAAAGATTTACTTCCTACCGTCTTTTCATAAATGCAGTGAACTTGAGCATACTAGCAATTAGATGGTAGGAGGTGAGAATTATGGCTAGAATTGGCGTTGAAAACTCATTAACAGACGTTCAACAAGCTCTTCAGCAACAAGGGCATGAAGTTGTTACACTTAACTCAGAACAGGATGCACAAGGGTGTGATTGTTGCGTTGTAACTGGGCAAGATTCTAATGTGATGGGCATTGCAGATGCATCAATTAAAGGATCAGTCATTACAGCTCACGGTTTAACAACGGATGAAATTTGTCAACAAGTTGAAAGTCGCACTTAAAAAATGAAAGAGGACTCCTTTTAAAAGGAGTCCTCTTTTTTATATTCACCTAACGGGAAAGTAACATATACTGGATGAAAGCCCTACCTCTCTCTCATCATTACGGTTCCACTGACCGCTCCTTGATTCACTAGTATACATATATAGCTTACAAATACAATTTATAGGGTTTGTTCACAAAAGTTGTTGATAAAATTACCCGATCTTTCGCAAACTTTTCGTATTGCATTCATAAGAGATATTTACTTTACACTAGCCGTAACCGAGACACGAATTAAAATTATAACACCAATACAATAGCTTGTCAATATTTTTCCGCAAATTAAAAACAGACATTAACGGTTTGTCTGTTTTAGAATGGAGCTTTTTCTTTTATTACATATACAACAAAGCCGCTTACTAACATAAATAAGCCAACTACTAAGTTTTTGATATTAATCATAAATTCCTCTCCCTTATTCCACACATCATATATATTTACATTTCAATTATTCCGATCATCCTAAAGCGCACTTTTTCTAATATATCATAATTCCTAAAAAATGCAAGTTCACTTTTGACGACCATTCACAAATTTATCTACAGTGCTTGGTACAGTATTTAAAGCCTTTTCAATTAAATGTGTACTGCTGTTGAGATGTAATACTTGCACCCCATTAGAACCAACTACTAAAAAAGCTACTGGACTAATAGAAACCCCAGCCCCGCTTCCTCCTCCAAATGGATGCCCTTGCTTGTTCTCTTTATGCTGATTTTGCCCACCGTTATGTTTTTCAGTAATGAAACCCCCTTTAAAATCACTTCCACCAGCTCCAAAACCAAAAGCCACTTGAGATACTGTTAATACAACATTTCCGTCAGCTGTTGAAACCGGGCTCCCAACAATTGTATTTACATCTACCATCTCTTTTAAATTTGTCATTGCCGTTTTCATTAAATTTTCAATTGGATGTTCCATTATGTATTGCACCCTTTCCTCATTATTCCTTTTTATACTTTCCAAAATAGAGGAAGTCATACTAACTTTTCCTATTTCAAGAAAACATTTTCCTCCTTTTAATAGATATTACTGCCCATTAATGCGGGATAAAAAAGAAAAAGAGATACATACTACTATTGAACCTTGTTATGAAAGGAGCCATGACTTTGACTGAGAAATTTGATGATTATAAAAGAAGAGATAGAATAGATAGTGATTATAGTGACTATAAAGAAGAGTATGCCGCTGAGGTTGCACCACAACGCATTGATTATGATTACAATGATAAAGACGATAAAGATGTTGTAAAATCGTCCGCTGCTGGATCAACTGCTGGTTTTATCGCTCTTGCGCTATCTATCTTATCGCTATTTACATTCCCAACACTATTTGGTCTTGTTTCTGTTTTACTCGGTATTTACGCTTATAATCGCGGAGCTACTGTAACTGGCGGTATCGCTGCAGTTGTCGGTGGGATTGCTGCACTTATCGCAATTTTATTCCGAGTAGCACTTATTGGTTTATTGTTCTCCCTTTTCTAAAAAAGAAAAAGGTATCTCGCTTAACGCGGGATACCTTATCCTGTAAACACATCTTCCGATGGATATTTTATTTTTTGTTTTGCTGGTCGCGCTAAAGAGAACACAAGTGTTAATGGTCCAATTAATCCGCAGAACATAACAAACATAATAATACATTTTCCGAATGCCGATAGCTTTGCAGTAATTCCCATCGTTAATCCGACTGTACCAAACGCTGATATTGTCTCAAATAATAATTGAATAAAGCTGAAGTTTTCTGTAAGCATTAATATAAATACCGCTGCAAAAATAAGTATTTGACTGGCAACAGCAATCGCTAAGGCCCTCGTTACTGTCGACATTTTAATTGTACGCTGAAATAAAACAATTTCCTCCTTTTTTCTAAAGAAAGAAAGGACAGATGTAATTAAGATAACAAACGTTGTTAATTTAATTCCTCCACCTGTTGATACACTTCCTGCACCAATAAACATTAAAATCATCGTAAATAATATAGATGATTCTTCCATACCTCCATAGTCAACCGTATTAAATCCAGCTGTCCGCGGGGTAATACCTTGAAAGAAGGAAGCCCATAGTTTTTCATTTAAAGATAAATTCCCTAACGTCTTCACATTATTATATTCCAATACAAAAATTACAATCATTGCTATAACATTTAGCACTACTGTTCCAATAATCATTATTTTTGAGTGAAGTGATAATTTTCGAAAACTGCGACTATACCATATATCAATTAATACGGTAAAACCGAGTCCACCTATTACAATTAAAGAGCAAATCCCAATATTAATAATGGGATCTCCTACATATCTTGTTAAATTATCTGGCCATAAAGCAAAGCCTGCATTATTATAAGATGCAATTACATGAAAAATACTATAGTATAAACCTTTTCCAAAACCAAACTCTGGAATAAAGCGAAACGATAAAAAGATGACCCCAATAAGCTCAATACAAATCGAAAATATAAAGACACGCTTTACTAATTTTACAAGACCACCTATATTTGTTTGATTAAACGCTTCTCCAATTAATAAACGATGGCGTAATCCGATTTTTTTGCCTAATACCCAAACAATTAAAATGGCAATTGTCATAAGACCTAGACCACCTGTTTGAATTAAAAACATAATAACAATTTCGCCAAACATCGTAAATGTACTTGCTGTATCCACTACTCCCAAACCAGTTACGGTCGCTGCTGACGTTGCTGTAAAGAAAGCATCTACCCAACTAATATGTGCTTTCGTTGCGAATGGTAACTTTAATAACAAACCGCCAACCACAATTAAGCAGAAAAAACCTAACGCTAATATTTGTGGTGGGTTTAATCGTATAAGACGATTATACAGCCCTTGTTTTTTTGTTACTTCCATATCACTAACTCCCTTATTAAAGTGAAGCTTTCCCCTCATAAATAAAAAGCTTTTTAAAAGCCCTTAAAGAATTGGGACAAACCTTATATCCTTATAATATAGTTGAGCATAATCCTTTTTTTCATAGATTACAACTTTTATTTATATTCAGACTTCTTTTTCTTTTATGCTGGAAAACTATATATCCTAACTCAATATTGCTAGCAATAACAATTTCATATGTACTATTTTTCAAATCCCCATATCTTTCACTCTATGTTCACATAGAGGTCACATTCACCTTTTATAGTATATGTATCGAAGCTGTTCCTCCCTAATTTATAAGACATTCCCCAGTGTCTTTGAATAGCTTCCATCCCTAATTAAATTGACATAAATTGTCCCCTTCCCTTGACCATCTTATATGTGATGGTCTTATTTTTTTGTCTTTCTATCTTTTATTTAAAACTTCCTATCTCTTTCACTCTATGTTCACACAGAGGTCACACCCACCTTTTATAGTATATATATCGAAGCTGTTCCTCCCTAATTTATAAGACATTCCCCAGTGTCTTTGAATAGCTTCCATCCCTAATTAAATTGAC